>CBFGMV010000007.1:0-155553 GCA_965649915.1 uncultured Dyadobacter sp. | reverse complement strand
TAACGTGACGGGATTTGGGCTTACTGCACCCATTATGATGATACAAAGCGGGGGGAGAGGGGGCAGTGGTTTCAGCGGAGGCGGTGCAGGATCGTCCACGACAACATACAATGAAGCTTTCAGCGGAATCGAAAACATGACTATTCCAACCGGTGGAGCCGGAGGAACGGGTTCGGCATTTAGCTTTGCCCGGGCCAAGAAATACCCTTTTAATGCGGATGCCGGGCCAAATAACTATTTCAGTGGGCTGGAAAATGTGAGCATCAGTCCGCGTACATCCACGGCGGCACCCCAAAGCGGCTACATCATGTACCGGACCGTCAAGGATGCCGTGCCGCCCGTTATTGCCGTGGGTGAAGTGACGGTGAACCTGGGAAACGGCAAACAATATCCGTTTTACTCATTCACGACGCCATTGAATATGGACGTCCTGGCCGCCTACATCGGGAAACAAGACGGAATCTACGACGATGGCGGTATCAAGTCTGTCACTTTCAGCCGGCCGGAGCTGAATTGTTCGATGGTAGGCGAGTCTGTTCCGGTTGACATTACGGTAACCGATTTCGCAGGTAACAGCACAAACGGTTCGATCATCATCACCGTCAGGGATCCGTTTAAGCCGGTTGCCACCATGGAGCAGTCACCGGACATTTGGGATTCCGGGCTGCTTTCGCGCATCAATGTCACCCAAGGCCCGTACGCGCTGACGGCCGCTAATTTTCCGAAAGCGTTTGACGGCTGTCAAAGCAGCACGGTGGTGACTCATTTCACCCCAACTACATTCGACTGCTCCCACGCGGGCACGCCCCAGGCCGTTTCATACTATTACATCGATCGCGACGGCAACCGCAGCCCGGATTATACTAAAACATTCAATATCGTATATACCCCCACGTCCCGGTTGTATGTGGATCATACCGCCACGGGTGCCAACAACGGCTCGTCGTGGGCCGATGCCTTCACCAGCTTGCAGGATGCGCTCCAATACGGCTGCGCT
Source organism: uncultured Dyadobacter sp. (assembly GCA_965649915.1). GTDB lineage: Bacteria > Bacteroidota > Bacteroidia > Cytophagales > Spirosomataceae > Dyadobacter. Next base: position 154,556 of record CBFGMV010000007.1, on the reverse strand, counting down.
GCCGGTGAGCGGGAACTATATGTGGCCAAAGGCACCTACTATCCCCATCAGAGCAATCGCAATGCTTCGTTCACGTTGCGCGCCAATGACAAGCTATACGGAGGCTTTCCCAATGGCGGAGGCGAGTTTGCCAGCCGCAATCCCAAAGCCAACCCGGTGATACTATCGGGCGAAATAGCGACCGCTTCCCTGAGCGACAATATTTACCATGTGGTGACCATCGGAGGCAGCAACACACTGCTGGAAGGTTTCACTGTTCGGGACGGCTATGCCAATGAAAACGAAGGTGTTGGCGGTGGGGCTCTGGTCCTGCGACAAACCGAAGGATCATTGCAGGAATCACACCGGACTACCATCCGAAACTGTGTCTTCCTGAACAACTATGGCAATAGTGGTGGGGCGGTTTACACCGATCATCGGAATTCGTCTCTTTTCAACTATCTGTTTTTTCAGAACTGTTTGTTTGAAGAAAATAAGTCTGCCGGAAACGGCGGCGCCGTGTACCTGAGCAACCAGCATGTGTCGGGCAATATGAAGCAGGAGTTTGTCAACTGCGTGTTCCATAAAAATTCGGCCACAGGCAAAGGTGGTGCTTTACATGCCCAGCCCAATGCCGGAGTAAAGGTCGTCAACTGCACCTATGCCTATAATGAAGCCGTTTCCGGCGGTGGGGCCATCCATAGCCAGGGATCGCTGACCCTGCTGAACAGTATTCTCTATTTTGACACGGCAGGCGGCGCAGCCAATGAAATTGAAAACGCCGGCAGCTTTCAGGCAGCTTACAGTAACATACAAGGCAGCGGAGGCAGTGGCGCGTGGGCGCTGTCCGCCGTCACGGACCAGGGGCAGAACCTGGATGCCGACCCGCTTTTTTACCAGCCGCTCCCCAACGAGGTGTTGCCGGCATTGACCCTCAGCCTGCAAAGCTCGTCGCGCAATAGCGGACATAATGCGCACAATAGCGAGCCTTACGATATTTCCGGTTATAACGTTCGCATCAGCCAGAACATCGTCGATATGGGTGCCTATGAAACCAATTCGGTTGTGTACGTAGCCGCCGACGCCCCCGCCGGAGGTGATGGTCATACTTGGGGGACGGCATTAAACAACCTGAACGAGGGGATACTGGCCGCCGGAACCGGTCAGATGCAGCGGGATATCTGGGTTAAAGAGGGTATCTACCGCCCCGACCGGACAGGCGCAGGCGCTCCCACGCCTGGTAGCCGGACAAATACTTTTTTCCTGAACTATAATTTGAAAATCTACGGCGGCTTTGCGGGTAATGAAACCAGCATAGCGCAGCGTAAAGCAGGAATTTACCAGACCATCCTCAGTGGCGACATAGGCGCTGCGAGCAATGCTTCGGACAACGTCTACCACGTAATCACGGCCAATGCAGGGCACTCGCGCCTCGACGGGCTGATCATAGAAGGCGGAAATGCCGATGGTGAAGGCGGAAACTCCAATGGAGCCGGGTTGCTCGAATATCCGGCCGGTAACGCAAACACGATGGTAGTCAATTGTGTGTTCCGCAACAACCACGCTACCGGTAACGGAGGGGCTGTGTATGTGGCAGTAGAAGGTTCGTATGCAGTCGGTAACTTTGTGCAATGCGTATTTTATGGAAATAAAGCAGCCCGTGGTGCGGCGTCGTTTGTCAGGATGGGAGGGGTCAAGGCCGATTACTACGACCAGAATTTTTATCATACCACTGCCACCGGCAACACCTCTTCCGAATCCGGCGCAGGCGCATTTGAAGCCGACGAGTTCATGACCAGCCAACCGGTAAGGATCAGATTTTCCAACTCGCTGTTGGCCGGCAACTTACCTGAAAACATCAATGATGCCGGTAACCCGGGAAATATTTCCCTTTCCGGCACCTATGCCGCCGCATCCAGCACGGGCATCTTTACAAACAGCTCCTTTCCGGCTGGTGCCGACGGAAAGATCATGACGGCGGACGATGGGCTGCAACTGCTTTCTTCCAGCCCAGCCATCGGCTACGGCGACAATGCTAATGTCTATAACGGGACAGAAAAAGATTTGACAGGCAGCCAGCGCATTGTAGGCAACGTGGATGCAGGGGCTTACGAGAGTACGTTCAATGCGCCCCTCAGGCCTGTAAATGGTATTATTTACGTAAAACAGGAAGCCGCGGGTACGGGTAGCGGCAACAACTGGGACAATGCCACCGCCGACCTGCACAATGCGATCCACGTTACCGGCGTACAAAAAGTGTTTGTTTCCATCGGGCATTACAAGGTAGGCGATCACAGTTTTATCATGAAAAACGGCGTCGCGATCTACGGCGGTTTCGACCCGGCGAATGGCATTACGGATTTGTCGCACAAGCGTACAATGCCCGATCCTTCCAATGGCCAGGGCTCTGTACTGGACGGTGAAAACGTGAGGCCGGTGATCTGGAACATCTTTGCCCCCGGAACGGCATTGGATAATACGGCCGTTCTGGATGGTTTTACCATTACCAAAGGGCGCCATGCCGATGGGGCCGGTATTCGCAATGTATATGCGTCGCCGACTTTGCGGAACTTGGTTGTGCGCAACAACTCGGCCACGACGACGGGCGGTGGAATTCTTAACTTTCGTTCGAGTCCCTTGCTGACCAATGTGCTCATCGGTGCCAACGCCGTCGGGAACCCCGTGGTCGGAGCTACGGTTTCCGGAGCTGGGATATCCAACGTGGACGGCTCAGAGCCCGTACTGACCAATGTAACAATCACCGGTAACGTGCTGGTGGCGCTTTTAGGGAGCATGAAAGGGGCCGGCATTTATAATAATGGTGCATCACCGAAAATTCATAACAGCATTATCTGGGGTAACCGCAAACTCGACAACGCGGCCGCGACAGGCGCTGATATAGAAAACGAGGGAAGTGTGAATCTGACCTTAAAATACAGTATCACACAGGACTACAACACCGGGAGTGCTGCCGATCACAACAAAGTCAGGGTCGATCCGCAGATGACCGACGGATACCGCCCGGCAGCCACTTCCCCTGCTGTCGATTCGGGCAACAATTCCCTTTATGCGGGCCTGGCAGCAGGTTCCACGGATTTGATGGGCAATCCGCGGGTAAATCGTCTGACCGAAGGCGGTATTATCGACATGGGTGCCTACGAAAGTACCCGCTCCATTACCCGCTGGTATGTAAACGCCTCCCAGCTTAATGCGCAGCAGGACGGCACATCCTGGGCCCATGCATTCGCCAGATTTGAAGATGGGGTGGCAGCCGCCAGGGCGGGTGATTCGGTATGGGTGGCCAAAGGCACTTATAGCCCGGCAGCAGGAGCTTCTCTGGGCATGAAAACCGGGGTAAGGATATACGGTGGCTTCGCCGGAACAGAACAGGCACCGGCCGACCGGAACCTGGCGCTGGGCAACAATGCGATCCTGCGGGGCAACGGAGCCAGTGTGATGGCCAACGACGGCGTTGAGAATGGTGCCTTACTCGACGGCTTTGTCATACAGGGCGGCAACGCGGCTTCCCGGGGCGGAGGGGTGCTCAATGTCAATACCCATGCCGCGTTCAGGAACATTGTACTGGCACACAACAGCGCTCCCGAGGGCGGTGGATTGGCCAATGTTAATTCAAATATTAAAATCGAAAATGCGGTTTTTTATGCAAATCAGGCCACGCAAAGCGGCGGCGCGATATACGACAATGCGTCCGAAACAGTGGTTCTGCACGCTACCTTTACAGGTAACAGCGCACAGAATGGCTCCGTTGCGGCCAGGCAGGATGGCAGCAGCGTGACAATCGGCAACAGTATTTCCTGGGATAATGCGCCCGGCGAATGGCATAGCGCAGGGGCAGCCTCCACTGCCGGCATTACCAATTCATTGTTACAAAGCGCGCAGAATGGAGCCGGCAATTTGTCCGGCGCTGATCCGAAATTCGGTTATCCGGACAATCCGGCCGGGTTTGATGGATTGTGGTTTACCGCTGACGACGGACTTACGGCCACCGAGCCGTCTGTGTTTGTGAACAAGGGTGATAATACGCTGTCGGCCGGAATCAGCAACGACATCACCGGAGCAGCCCGGGTACAGCACGGCATTGCCGATATGGGTGCCTATGAAAGCGCGTCGCTTGATTTTTGCGCGCAGGTCGCCGCATCAGGTCAAAGTAAACTCTATGTGAATGCGAATGGTCCCACAGGCGGCAATGGGCTCTCGTGGAACAGTCCGTTGAAAACACTCACCGAGGCGTTGGAAATAGTCAACGCTTGTAACGCGATCGACTCGGTACTGATAGCCGAAGGGACCTACTTCCCCACGGGCGGGCAGGCGACCGGCGACAGGACGCGGAGCTTTGTCATTTCGAGGGGCAATGTTCATATGTCCGGCGGGTTCAGCGGTACCAGTCCGGGGACGAAAAACATAGCTTTGTACAAAACGATACTAAGTGGCAATATCAACAACGATGCCCTTGCCGATGACAACAGTTTTCACGTCGTAACACTGAACAACCCCGATGGCGATGTTTCCTTTGACGGACTGACGATCAGCGGTGGTACGGCCGACGGCAGCGAGGCGTCCGACCAGACCGGAGGCGGCATATTCAGCAATGCAATGGCAGGCAGCCTGAAAATCAGCAATTGTATCCTTACACAAAACGCCGCCGTGCAAGGTGGCGCGATCGATCACCGGAATGCAAGTTTGCATCTGATGAATGTAGTGATGACGGGCAATTCCGCAAGTTCCAAGGGTAGTGGTATCCGCAGCACATCGGGTAACCTCACGCTGACCAATGTGACGCTTGCCGGCAATGCGGGCGGTAGCGCTCTGGACATTTCGGGTGGATCTTTGGCACTCTACAACTCGATTGTTTTCGGAACCATAACCGGGGCTTATACCGCACATTATTCGCTCGTAGAAGGCAACACCGACCTGGCAAACGGCAACATCAATGCAGCCGGAACCGGGCCTGAGCAGATTTTCGGTAATGCGGAGTACGGGGACTTTACCCTGAAAAGCTGCGGCCCGGCCATCCATGCAGGCACGCCGGATGCCGGCGCGCTGGGCTTGCCCGCCTATGACGTGAGTGGGCAGCAGCGCATTTTCGGCGACCGGATCGATGTCGGTGCTTACGAAAATACCCAGGTAGCCGCTAACCCGGGGATCGTTTCGAGCGCGGGTACGATTGTCAGGTCTCAACGTGCTAATGGGGCTACGACTTACCTGGACGCCTGCAACGCGCTGGCTTTGACGGTGACAACCACAGGTGCGCCGGAAAACATCAGCGGCAGCACCACAGCGACGGTTTGGCTGGATGCCTCACAAAACAAGCAATATGTCAAACGGCATTTTCAGATCGTGCCACCAGGCGGGGCAGACGGTGCTACCGGGCGGGTGAAACTGTATTTTACGCAGCAGGAGTTCGATGCATTCAATGCTGTCAACACGATCAAGCTGCCTACCGGTCCCGGTGATTCCCAGGGTATTGCCCAGCTGTTGGTTGAAAAGCGCGGCGGTGCCAGCAGCGATGGCTCCGGCGTTCCTACCAGTTACCCGGGCCCGGCAGAGACGATTGACCCGGCGGATACGGATGTTTTATGGAACACCGAAAATGGCCGCTGGGAGGTAAGTTTCAATGTATCGGGTTTCAGCGGCTTTTTTATCAAAACCACCGATTCGCCGCTGCCTGTTCGCTGGATTTCGTTTACAGCGAGCCTGGACGATCGCAACGAGGCTGTGCTGGAATGGAAAGTGGATCAGGTGCAGGTGGCTGGCTACCAGATTGAAAGGAGCAGCAATGCAAAGGACTTTCTTAGCGTGGCGACCATAGCAGGCACCGGCGACGGCATTGCCCGATACAGCTTCACCGATCCCGTTGCAGTAACCGGCACCATATATTACCGGATTCGCCAGATCGACCATGACGGCAGTTTCAGTTACAGCCGCACGGTAAGCCTTCGGGGACCGGAAGGCTTACAATTGATGGCTTATCCGAATCCGACAAGCGGAAAAGTGACCGTCCGGGTTGATGCGGCGTACATCGGAACCCGGTTACGGCTGGTGAATGCTGCCGGCAAGGAAATGCAGCATCTGAAAGTCTCTGAGGAGCAGCTGGTCCTGGACTTCGACCAATATCCCGCCGGTACTTACATGCTGTACACCTTTGATCGAAAAGTGCTTAAGATTATCAGATACTAATGCAGGCCCATGGTAACAGACTGGTAATCTACTGAAAGACATGGTATCCAATGCTGTCCGGGATTTTTGCCTGCTAGTTTGAATAATTTAACCTGTTGGTCCGTTTCTTTCCATATTACTTGATTCGCTGAATCTGAGCACCGCGGAAAAGGAAGACTTCGTATCTTGCCTGTGTGCGCCCTCAGGCACCTGCGGTACAAGTGCAATATCAAGGCGTTTGCCGGAAATAAAAGGCAAACGCCCCACGTTGAATGACCGGGTTGTTGTCGGGAATTTTGATAACCTGTTTCAGATAGCCGCTTCATTGTAAATATGGTTAAGATCAACTACCTCTCTCTTTTTCTGGTTTTCCTGGTGCTTCTGGCCTCGTGCTCGGATAAGGAAAGTGTGCGCCCGGATCAGAATTTCACCAAAAACCTCCCCGGTGTTTACAAGTACACCCAGTACAACTCATATTACCAGGTGGATTACAGCTGGACCATCACGCGGATTGACGATAAGGCAGTGCGTTTAAGCAGTGAAATCGCTTATACGATCTACTCGGGCACGGCCGAAACCTACCGGGACACCATTGACAACATCGCAGTGAGCGAGCCTGATCAATTCAGGTTTAATTACGAAAGTACCGGCCCAGCCCGATACAAACTCGATGCCAGCGGAAAAGTCGATGGCGACGTTTTGAATGTCAAACTCCTGACCACATGGACTGTCTCCCCGCAAGAGCGGTATGATTTGAAGTTAGAAAAGCAATTGTAACAAATTATTGACTTTTCGACGGCGGTTATCTGCTCCCTGTATGTACGCCATTGGCGATCGGTGCCAGTGCGCCCATATTCCTCCACAGCAAGGTTTTTATCGTAAATTTTTTCATTTTATTAATAATTAATCTAAATAAAAATTATATTTGCCGCACTTCTGAATAGACTCCTGAATGAATCAGATCCGCCGGAAATCAAATATGAAACAGGTTATATTATTGTAATGCGATTTGCTTTTTGTGAAAAACCGTGTGCTTCCGAACATGCTCACACTCATTCGTATAGGCCCATGCGTGGAACAGGTTTCGGCCTGGCCGTTTTAGTTTACCTCATCAGCTGGGTAACGCTTCATGCCCAGTCCGGAGAGCGGGGAAGCATATCCGGGACTGTGAAAGATCTGTTCGGAAACCCGGTGGCCGGAGCGTCGGTGCAGGTCGCGAAAACGGGTGTGGTATCCGACCCGGGCGGCCGGTTTGTGTTAAAGATTGCCGAACCGGGAGAGATTAAAATGGATGTCAGTGCGGTAGGTTTTGCATTCCAAAGCCATGCATTGCATGTCAGTAAGGGCGAAAATCTTCGGTTTGACATCATACTCACCGATATCAGCACGCAACTGGACGAGGTTGCCGTCACAGGAAAGTCGGAGAACCAGCTGAAAATCGAGGAAATCAGGACTTCGGGGTTTAACGTCAATGTGATCGATATCAAGAGCTATAACAACATGACCACCGATGTCAACCAGGTCCTGAAACGGACTACCGGCGTGTTGATCCGCGAGTCGGGTGGGATGGGATCCGATTTTTCATTCCGGATCAACGGGCTGGCAGGCAAGATCTACATCGACGACGTGCCGATGGACCAATACGGCAGCTCCATGACACTCAACAACATCCCCGTCAACCTGGTCGACCGTGTGGAAGTGTACAAAGGCGTGGTGCCGGCGCACCTGGGCTCGGATGCGATGGGCGGGGCGGTAAACATCATTACCAAACAGCGTACCCGCAAGTTTCTGGACGTGAGCCAGAGTTATGGATCTTTCAATACTTGGCAAACGGCTGTCTCAGGGGGGATTCGTGACAAAAAAAGCGGGTTGAAATTCAGGACAAGCGCCTATTACAACCATTCCGATAACAACTACATGATGTACAGTAACCCGACGTACGAAGTTTTGCTGAGGGAAGTCCGCAAGGATCCCGAAACGAACGACTACCGGGCCGTGACGGTAGATAAGGCCCGGCGGTTCCACGACCGGTATTGGTCGGCCATGGGAGAGGCCGAGGTGGGTTTCGAGAAGGTGAAATGGGCCGACTGGTTCACGGTAGGCCTTACCTATTCGCAGAACATGAAACAGATCCAGACCGGCGCCACGATCAACGCAGTCCGGGGCGGGTACTGGACGGAGAACCGGTACATCATGCCGGCCATCAAGTATCGTAAGGAGAATTTCCTCGTCCGCGGGCTGTATGCAAATCTTTACGGTAACTATTCAAGAGGCAGGGACAACATCCGGGATACGGCCTTGTACGTCTATGATTGGAGCGGAAAATGGGTTCCGAATGCGGGCGGAAAGCCTTCCGAGGAGGTTTTCAATAAGATCGTCGACGATAGTTATGCCGCAAGGGCCAACTTCAACTACGACCTGGACAAGGCATTCAATCACAGTCTGAACCTGAACTACACTTTCGCCTCGACGCGGCGGCGGACATACGACCTGATGGAGACCGATCCGGAGCGGCTCGAAACCTCCGGGCTACCCAAAAGGCTCGGCAAACATATTATTGGCCTGAGCTGGCAAGGCCAGTGGTTCGATAAGAAGCTGATCAGCGTGCTCTCCACGAAGTACTACGGAATGGATATGCGGGTGTCTGTCGACGAGCGGACATTCGATGATACGGGCAAGCCTGTCGGTGGACAGATCGTCTCCCGCCAGGATTTCTATGGTTTTCCGAGTGCGTCGCTGGCGCTGCGTTACCGCCTTACGCCGGATCTGGGCATTAAAGGATCGATGGAGAGGGGATATAATTTGCCTGAAACCACTGCGCTCTTCGGCGACGGGCGCTTTGTGCTATCGAACTATGACCTCAGGCCCGAGCGAAGCGATAATTTCAATGCCGGATTTTATTATAACCACTTCATTGGTAGTCACTTCGTTAATTTCGAAGCAGGCGCCTTTTACCGGAATTCGCAGAACTATATTATTTCGCAAATACTGAGCGACAATGTGCATTCGCAAAGCAGTAATGTACCCGGTGTGAAACTCTATGGTTTTGAAGCGGAGGCACGTTACGGCTACAAGGACCTGATCAACCTTTCGGTCAACGGCACGCTCGACAAGGCGCTCGACAGCTGGAAATACACCGATTCGACCCGTTCGCAGGTGAGCCTTACCTACAACGAGCAGCTGCCAAACCGCCCGTGGATATATGGTAATGCGAATCTTACACTTTCGAAGCGCGACCTCGTCGGCAGGAATACGCGACTCCAAGCCAGTTATCTGTACCAGTACATCCATTGGTTTTACCTCACCTGGGCGAAACTTGGCAGCCCGTCGAGCCTCAATTTTGTCCCTACCCAAACCATTCACACAGCCGTTCTCACTTACAGCTGGAAGAAGGATTTGTACAATATCTCCTTCGAAGCCCGAAACTTCACAGATGAACGCGCCTACGATAACTTCCGGTTGCAGAAGCCGGGCCGGGCATTCTATGTAAAGTTCAGATTTTCAATAATGTAGATTCAAACAATTCAGTATGAAAACAATTCTTACCAAAGGTGTAACCCGAATCCTGATAGGAGCAATTTGCGGGCTTCCGTTAATGCAGGCATGTAAAGACACGCCCGATGCCGTCGCTCCCGCCGAGATCAAGGACTACGCTATTTTTGTGACGGCCGGAAATGCGAATGCCACCGAAAGCTATTACACCCTCACCGTGGACAATCTGGAAAAGGATACGCTGCTCAGTCCGGTAAAATCCGGCATTGTGTCGGATGCCGACCTGTTTTGGGCGACCATTTACAGTGCTTATTCCAAAGGCAATTTCTACTTCACGATGGACGGCAATATCATCAGCAAGCAGAGAATTCAGTCTGGGAAGTACCGGGAGGTAGGTAATGTCGTGGCCGAGGCGGGTTCGTGGGAACTGGGCATGATGAAGACGCTCTTCAATGCCAACGGCCTGAATTTCATCAGTTGGCAGACCACCTACAACAAAGCGGATAATGTCTTGGAAAACAAGCTGTTCATGGTAGATACGGCCGCGTCGATGTCGGTGAAATCCAAAAATCCGATCAAATTCCCGCTGCCGGCATTCAAACTTTACGATGATGATGGTAAAGAAATCAGAAAAGAAGACATGCCGCTGACGCCCAGTAGTTTTACCATTCGTGACAATAAAGTATTGATCGGCTACCACTACGACTGGGCCACGAAGATCGACACTGCCTACATGCTCATGGCCGACTATCCCAGCCTGACTAATGTAAAAGTAATGAAGGACGCGCGCCTCGGCCACGTTTCAGGGGCGTGGTACGCCAGTTCATCCAGTTTCACGGATGACAACGGAGATTACTATTTCAGTACCATCAACAATAAGGATCAATACGGCTTGCTCCGCATCAAGAAAGGAGCGACGGAGATCGACCCTACCTATGCCTTCGACCTGAAAGAGCTCGGAAACATCGCGCTTGGGAATTCGGGCTATGCCGGACCCGATCACCATACTTATCTGAAAAACGGCCTTGCATTCATGGGATCATTTGTGGTGGATGTCCGCAACAAAAAGGTGGTGAAAGACCTGAACAGCTTCGGACTGGGCACGGTTCAAAAGACGATGGAAACTTACACCGAGAATGATAACGAGGTATACGCCGTGCTGAAAACCAATGACTCGCGCTGGTATGTCGCCAAATATGATGTGGAGAAAAACACGCTGAAAAGAGGTGTCGAAATCAGTGGAAGCATTAAGTCAGTGAGCAGGATCAGCCGCCTTAAATAGCTTTTCCATACGCCTCGACAAGCTTAAATTTATGACCCGCTTCAAAAAATACGTCGGATATTTTCTTCCAGGCTTGCCAGCAGTATTGCTGGCAAGCTTGATCGTTGAGCAATGCATTCAATTTTACTTTGATGGCAAACGACCGGGGCCGAATGGATTTGTAACGGTCGACGGGCGCTCTGTACATTTCGTGAAAAAAGGCTCGGGTGGACCGACGGTAGTATTCCAGTCGGGCCTGGGCGGCGACCACAAGATTTGGGAACAGGTGCAGGATTCGCTGTCTGGATTTACCACCACCATTTCCTACGACCGTAGCGGCCTTTTATGGAGTGAAGGTACCGACGAGCTGAAAACCATGGAAAATATTTCGGCGGAGCTGGCTGGGTTACTTGAAAAAACACATTGTCCCAAGCCGTATATAGTGGTAGGGCATTCGCTGGCAGGCATTACGCTGCGGAAATTTATCCATCAGAACAGGGCGGATGTAGCCGGCGCAGTTTTCGTCGATGTTTCACATCCCGATCAGGTAAGGAAATCGCCGGAAGATTTGAAAAAATACTTACAGGTACCTCCGAAATGGCTTGTCGGAATGGCGGTAGAAACCGGCATACTCCGGCTGGTGCATACCTTCAAACCGTTCATTTCGGATTTGCCCGCTGGTCATTGGATGAACCGGCATATCCGCGACTACTTCTACCGCATGTACGGAACTGTACTCAAAGAGGCCGTTGAGGACGATCCTATGTTCGACCAGGCTGCGCGGATCAACCATTTCGGGGATATGCCGCTTGTGGTCGTGACGGGAGCTTACCCGGATGGCGTCGATTTCCTTGCCGACGATCCCGCGCTGGCGGCCATATACCTGGAACTGCACCGTAATGGGCAACGCGATTTGCTCAATCTCTCGACGCGCAGCAGGCAGGTCACAGCCCCGCACAGCGCGCATTATGTCCCGCTCACAAACCCTCAGGTAGTTATCGACGCGGTCACCGGCTTGCTGCCGGTAAGGTCGGTAATGAAGTGAATGCTAGACAATGGAACGGGATACCTACACAGCGGAGTTTGAGGCCTTGTTCCGGCAGACCTGGAACAAGGTCTACCAGCTTTGCCTGCGGCATTGTGGTGATAAAGATGTAGCCAAAGACCTCACACAGAATATCTATACCTCACTTTGGCAACGCAGGATACGTTTTGACGACCTTGCCGGCGCGGAAAAGTACCTTGCTAAGGCGGCCAGGTACCAGTGTGTGCAGCATTGGCGCAACACCGCACCCTTGGCGGCAATCTCGTCGGCCGAACCCGAGGTAGAGAGCCCCGAGGAATTGTTATTGTACCAGGAATTCGCACACCACGCTCGGGCGGCCATCGACGGAATCCCTGAGCCTTCACGCAGCATTTTCCTGCTCAGCCGCGAGCAGGAATACACCTATCACCAGATCGCCCGCGAACGCAACATTTCTCCCAAAACCGTTGAGTTTCACATCAGTCGCGTGCTGCGCATCCTGCGCGAAAAACTGCTCGACTGATTTTTTCTTAAAAACTTTGTAAATCCGTTAGGGTATGGCCGCATTTCTCCGATAGGGAATTGTATGGACTATAACATCACCCCCGAATTGCTGAGCCGTTACGCACATGGCCGCTGCACGCCAGAAGAAGTTCGCTGCGTAGAGCAATGGTTGGAGCATGGGGGAGAGCAGTCCGGCGCATTTTCCGACGTGATAGGAGCAGGCGATCCGGTATTGCGGGACGAGATCTGGAAGGCAGTGTCCCCGCGGGCAGGTGCGAGGCGCTCACTACTTCGTTACTGGCATGCAGCCGCCGCAGTGCTTGTGATTTCCGCATTGGCGTTGGCCGGTTATGGCCGGTGGCGGGCCGCTCCGGCTGTTGCCGCACTCAAACAAATTACTTTCCAGGCCCCCGTTGGCCAAACCAGCGTTCTCCGTTTTCCGGACGGTACGGTGGTGTGGCTTCAGGGCGGTGGTCGGGTGAGCTATACCGAGCCTTTCCGGTCCGATTCCCGAGGATTGTCGCTGTCAAAAGGCAAGGCATTATTCGAAGTCTATCACGACCCGCGGCATCCTTTTACCGTGAGGACCGACAATGCGCGAATCCAGGTGCTGGGAACTCGGTTTGTGGCGACTCACGGGGCCAATTCGGTGGACGTGACGTTGATTAACGGGAAGGTTAATTTTCTTACCGGAAAGGGCCCGGCACAAATGCTGGCGCCCGGGCAGCAGCTTTTTTACGATGCCCGCAACGCGGCGCAGGGTACCATCGCAGCCGCTGACACGGGCCGCGCCACCGCCTGGACGAGGCAAGTGTTGTGGTTCGATGATACGCCGCTCTCGGAAGTAATGGAAGAGATCCGGCTTACGTATGGTGTTGCTTTCCGGGCTGCTCCCGGCGTGGACCTTTCGCGCCGGATGAATGGCAAATTTGAAAAGCAACCGCTTGGGCGCGTGCTCAGGTTGCTCACGCTCAGTACCGGTTATGAATTTTTCCAGCAAAAAAATACGGTCATCGTCCGCTAGCGGACTACCGATCTGTTTTACCGACACACTTACCGATAACCAGTTTTTCTATTTAATCCAAAACAATGAAAGTCATTTACATGCCTTTATTTCTGGTCCTCTGCCTGCTGTGGTGTGGCAGTGAACTGGCTGCCCAGCGCGTTGCAGAAAAGAATGTTACGATCCGCCCCTCGACGTTGCCACTCGAATCGCTTTTCAGGCAGGTTGGAGAGCAGACCGGCCTCAATTTCGTATACAGTTCCAGCGATCGGGCGATCACCCGAAATGTCACGGTGAACCCTTCCACCACGCCGGTAGGTCAGCTTTTTTCACTCGTTGGGGCGCAGGCGCATTTGAAATTCACGATGATGGCAACGACGTAGCCGTGCAGGCTGTTGCATCCGGCAGCATCCGCGGGAAAGTAAGAACTGCCAGCGGTGAACCGGCTTCATTTGTCAACGTAAGCGTGAAGGAAACCGGCCGGGGCGCTTCCGCCAACGAACAGGGAGAGTTTCTGATTGAAGATGTACCTGCCGGCAGGCAAACGCTTGTGGTGAGTGGCGTGGGGTTTGAAACTTTGGAACAAAAAATTACGGTGCGCGGCGAGCAAATAACGACTGCGGATATAACATTGCAGCCGGCTACCGGTGCATTGTCGGAAGTGACGGTGCTTGGGCAGAAGCGAAAGGTGGCTTCCGTGACGCAGTCGGATGTACCTTTGCTGGACCTGCCGCTCTCCGTACAGGTCGTTGACCAGACATTGATGCAGCAGCAGCAGATCATCGATGTGCGCGATGCGATCAAGGCCGTGAGTGGCGTTACCAACACCGGTACCTATGCGGGTGGCTATGCCGATTTCAATTCGAGGGGGTTTGCCATGAACACATCCAGCAACTTCCGTCGGGACGGTGTGATGCTCGACAATATCAGCCACCTCTATAATGACAACATCGAGCAAATGGAGGTGCTGAAAGGCCCGACTTCGGTTATGTACGGGGATATTTCACCAGGCGCAGTTATGAATTTCGTTACGAAAAAGCCATTGGACTATGACTACAAGCGCTTCGAGATGAAAATCGGGCAATACGGCCTTTTCCGGCCCTCATTTGACCTGAGCGGGCCTGTGAATGCGAAAAAGACACTGCTGTACAGGATCAATACGAGTTTTGAAACCTCCAAAAGTTTCATCGATTTCATACATAATAAAACGATCATGTTCACGCCCTCGTTGACATGGAAAATAGCCCCTTCGCTGGAATGGAACGTGGAGGCGGTTTTCAAAACCGACGACCGTACGCACAATCCGGGCATGCTTTCGGCCGACGGGACATTCGCGGGACTTAAAAAGGTGCCCTACACCCGCTTCCTTGGTGAGCCGTCGAATCAGTTTCGCTATCGCGAATCAAGCGTTTATTCCACATTAAGCTGGCAATTCGCCCCCGGCTGGCGACTTAAAAACACCACCTATTTTACCGACTACCAAAATCTGGTGGAAGGGGTTTATTTCCGTACCTATGTGCCCGATTCGGCAGGGAATATCAACCGGTCCTCGTGGATGACCAACTGGTTCTCCCAGGGTTGGGGGTCCAATTTGTTTGTAAACGGGCAGGTGAAGACCGGGCCTGTTGCTCATAACCTGGTCGTTGGGGCAGATTATATGATCAACCGCCAGTTCCCGAATGCGGTCGTTTCGCAGCCCGATCTGATTCTGAACCTCTACAATCCGGTTTATAGCGCCACCGGGCTCCTGAAAAACACCTCGTATCGCAAAATGCCGGGTGAGATCAGCTATCTCGATCGGCTGGGTATCTATGCGCAGGACCAGATCACCGCCTTGCGGGACAAAGTGCATGTCCTGCTTGGGCTTCGGTACAATATCACTTCCAATGGTACCCGATACAATGCGCAATTCCCTGCACCGGACGGCTATGTAGCTGATGAAAAGAAGGTTTTCAGTCCACGGATCGGGTTGTTGATCAAACCCCGGCAATGGCTGTCCGTTTATGGCTCCTATTCCCAGTCCTACGAGCAAAATGGTCGTGACTGGATGACGGGGCAGGTGATCCCGGCCACCGATGCGAGCCAGTTTGAAGTAGGAGCCAAGGCCAGCTTCCTTTCCGACCGGCTGGGGATAGGCCTGGCGGCATTTGACATTCAAAAGGAAAATGTGTTTGGGTATGTGTATGGCCTGAGTGGTCCGCCGGAGTTCGCGTATTTTAATTATGACGAAGGCACAGGCATTGCCTCTTACCTGGGTGCACACCACCAGAGCAAGGGCATCGAGGTAGACCTGAACGGAAAGATCACACCGGAATTGAATGTGAACATTGCTGCGTCTTACATCAATGCAACTATTGTCAGGGATCCCGCATTTGCCTCGGGTAACCGGTTGGGCGGGGCACCTCGCACAACGGTCAATATCTGGGCCAACTACGCATTCAGCCACGGCTCGCTGAAAGGTTTCGAGGTAGGGTACGGCTTTTTCTCGAAGGGGAAATATTTCGCGACGAGCGAAAACCTGTCAGACGAAGAAGTGGATCCTTTCTGGACGATGGACGTTTCCGTGGGGTACAAATACAAACAATTTTTTACGCGGCTCAATGTCAGTAATTTCACGGATAACCGCGGGTATCTGGGTAGTGTGATCTACGAACCATTATGGGTGCGGCGTGCGGTGCTGAGTATCGGGGTTAAGTTTTAAGCCAAGGCGGAAACCGAAAAGAATATCAAAACAGCGACGGCCCGGGTTAGAACCCAGGCCGCCGCTGTTTTGATTAATGCTTTATTTTAAAGACTTCACCGGCCATTCTGCCAATGGTTTGATGGGAATTACATCTGGTGAGCCGGATAGGTATGTGGTAAAACTATGTCGGCTATCGGCGGGTAACTTTGCCTCAAAACCCACGAATATCGTTCCGGGATTGGGTGCATCGTAATCATGCTGGGGTGTGGTGGGCCAGGTTTTGATGGTAATCGGAGTTTGCGTATCGAAAATCAGCAACATTTTTTTGCCATTCTGCGAAAGCTCCACGGTTTTTCCGTCAACAATCCGGACCTGGGCTGGGGTGAGCATGTTCCAGCGCATGACGGTTTCCTTCCGGCCGCATTCGATCTCGTCCCGCACGACCACATACCGCTGGTCGATGATCCCCAGTCCGCGCCTGACCGCTTTCGCCTGATCCTGATACAGTTCCGACAGGTCAGTTGTTGCCATCATGTTGGGGCCTTCACCGGTAGTCCCGTCGATCCGGGCATAGCCTTTCGCGTTCGTCAACTGGCCGTCAAATGAGATCACGTTGTGTGCGAAATTATTGAGCCGGAAAACTTCCCACCGCTGGGAGTTTTGTGCCCGGTTCCATAGGTCCACGCCCTTCGATTCGAGTGAGTTGTAGTCTTGCATCCCAAAATCCATTGCCCAGCGCTCACCGAGCGCATCCATCACAAATGACCCTACGTCCATGTGCGCGTGGTTGACCGCCGGGGAGCCTGCTTTCACTCCGAGAAATACCGCATCGGGTTTTTCCCAGGAGGTTCTCATCAGCGCAACGGGAGAAGGTCCCTGTCCGGCCCAGAATCTTTGTGCAGGCGCATGCACGGCAAATAGTTCGGTTTGCGTTCCCCAGATCAGCAATGCCGGCAGGATGCGGTTTTTGACTTCTGTCCGGGCAGATGCCGACAGCAATGCTTTCTGTCCCCATAGTAAGGCGGGGTCCTGCGTTCTTTTTGCGAACCAGAAAAGGGCAGGAGTAAGGCCTTCCTTTAAGCCGCTATCGCCCCAGTTGTGGGCGAGGCCGGTCGGGCCAACCAGGTGCTGCATGAATGCGCCGGTTTTTAGAAATCCGTCGGATTCGGATAGGCCGAAGTCAGTACCCAGCGCCTTTTGCAATGCGCTGATCAGTAATACATTGAAGCTGGTTCCGTATCCCCAATAGCTAAAACCTTCGGGGTAGGCACCGTCGGGTTTGTAGGAGTGGAGCATGGCCTTGGGTACGGATTCGACAGCCCGTTTCACGATTTGCCCGGCGATTGCGGGCTCGTGCTCGGCGATCGCCAGCGCCCCAAAAGTGATCCCCGCATTACAAACCTGGTTCCAGTTGTGCTCTGCCGATAGGAACCAGTTGTAGTTTTTGTCCAGGGATGGGTTGATGCCTTTTGTCAATATCGCTTCGCGCAGGCGGGTGCGCGTCTGGTCGCTCAATTTCGCGAACAGCCAGTCATAGCCGATTGCCACGGCCATGGTCATTTCGGCCACATCCAGAAAATGGGTGGGGTTCCAGTCCTCAAATGCCGCTACCGCGAGCAATTCCTTTTCGGCCCTCGCCAGGTATTTTTGCTCATTGGTCGTGCGGTAGGCATAGGAAAGCATGAAGACGCGCCGGAGGCATTCCCGGGACTTGTCGAGCAAGCGTTTACCGATCTTGATACGTTCAACCGGCGCCGTGTTAAGCAGCTGATCGCATTCTTCGATGATCGCCTTATGCACGGTTTGCCACTGGGGGTATTTCCGGATTTGCGCCAGAAGGGCCTTTTCTTCACCTTTCAGGAGCAGGAGCCGCGGATGGTCTTGTTTAAGTGTTTTGAGAATCTGACTGCTGTCCGCGGCAGGCTGTGCGGGAAGGCGGGTCAGTGTGAATAGTTGCAGCGTAATCAGTACTACCAGTGCTTTTTTCATATTGCTTATTTTGATTTGAAAAAAACCATCCGACCAGCATTTTGACCGGCCGGATGATACTCATGCGGATGTTGTCACTCCCAACCCGGATTCTGCTTGATTTTGGGGTTCTGTGCGAGCGTGTTCAAAGGGATCGGCCATAGATAATGCTTCTTTTCATCGAATAAGGGTATCTCGTAGTCGGTACCTTTATACACGGCAATATACTCTTTGCCGGACACAGGATCTATCGCCGATTTCATGGTGGTGCCGGCAAAGCGCTTTTTCGCTGCATCATTCCAGCGGACACCCATGGAGGGTATTTCCAGCTTTTTGCCCTGCTTCCAACGGATCAGGTCGGCGTACCGCTGGCCTTCCATAAACAGCTCAATCCTCCGTTCACGTCTGATTTCCGCGATGATCGGCGAGACACCGTCTTTGGTGTAACGCGGGTCCACCGGCACCTTGGACAGCAACAGGTGCGGCATACCCACGCGGTCGCGGAGTTTGTTGATCGTTTTGTCGAGGTCTCCCTGGTTAATGGTCCCCAATTCCGCTGTCGCTTCCGCGTAAATCAGCAGCGCCTCTCCCAGCCGCAGGGTAATAGCCGGTGATTCACCGGTATTATAGGCCTTGCCAATCATATCATCGGCATTGTAGTGTTTGATAATATGATAACCGGTAGTTGTTTTAAAGCCTCCGCCCGGCATGCCTTCCAGCATGGGATAGGCGCGACCGTCGGCCAGGTGGTATTTGTACGCGGCGGCATCCGCAGGATGGAGTATCGTCTGGCGCAGACGCGGGTCGCGGTTTTCAAATGTGCTTTCAATGGTTTCATCGCCTTTGTAGAGGGGCGATAATGTGATCGGCAGCCCGTCGGTGCATAAATAGTCTTCCACCACGCTCTTGGTCGCGCCCCCGGTGTAGCTGAAATATTGCTGGACGTGGTTGTTAATGACGCCGGTTTTGTACTTTCTCCAATAGATCACCTCGGAATTTCCGGCCAGGTCCAAAATACGGTGGTAAGCATTGTAGTCGCTTTGTGGCTTGCCGGTGTTGTAAAGGCGGTAAGGGCCGGTATCCATCAGCTCCGCAGCCGCCTTGGCGGCTTCTTCGAGCCACATTTTAGAGTCACCGCCTCCGTGGTATTTGTTGAATGTTCCTTCATATAGGCACACCCTCGCCTTCACCAGAAGTGCCCCCCAGCGGTTGATCCTGCCGGGCGCATTGCCGTCGCCCCAGCTGTTCGGGAGTTTCTGACTGGCAAAATTCAGGTCTTCCAGTACTTTCTGCATGGCTTCCGCCCGCGGGGTGCGCGCGGCGTAAAGTTCCTCCGAATCGATCGTCAGTTCCTTTTCAACGTAGGGAACATCGCCATACTTTTGCACTTTGTCGGCGTAGAACCAGCCCCGGAAAAGCCGGGCCTCCGCTATGTATTTGTCTTTCACGGCCTGACTCACCTTGGCGCGATCGTAATTGGCGAGCCCCACATTGATCGCCCTCACAAAGTCCCATCCCTGGTAGCCGAACCAGTCGGGACTCGAGGGTACATTATATTTCCCTGCGCGGATCTGCTGGAAAAAGTTGTGCCGGGGTTCGCGCGGGGCCATGTTGTCCGAAAGCTCGTCTATCGACCAGATATTGCCGAAGTGACTGTCGAAACCCTCGGTATGGCCCATCATAATCGGAATCTTCCAGTCGTTGCGGGCAATATTGTAAATGCTGTTGTTGTATACAGCCAGGTCGTTCTCGGTATTCCAATAGGTTGCATTGGTGATTTTATCGATCGGAGTCCGGTCGAGAAATTCATCGTTACAGCCCGCCAGGAGTAGCAGCATGACAGCCGTTACGGATTTTAAGAATATATCTTTCATACAAATCTGATTTTAAAATCAATTGAATACTTGTGTATTAATGCGCTTAACTGCAATGCGTCCCCGCGGAATGAATGGGGGCGGCTATTGTATTCGGGCTGCTTAAAAGGATATATTGATACCGAGTGTGCCGATACGCTGCATGGGATACTCGATGGTCGGGGTCCGGATCGTTTCGGGATCGAGGGGTTTACGGATTTTCGTGAATTCGAACAGGTTCATCCCCGACACAAATACCTGGGCGCGCGATATTCCGATTCTGCCCGTCAGATCGTAAGGTAATGTATAGCTCAGCATGATGTTCTTGGCACGCAGGTAGGAGGCATTCTGAACGTACCTGGATTGCGGCAGAATGTTCTTTTTATCACTGGTAGAAATGTGCGGGGCCGCAAAATAGGCATCCCGGTTGGTCTCAGACCAGGTATCGGTCAGATAATACTTTTCGACGTGCCCGGCATTGAAGGGATAAAACCAGTTCCAGTTTCCGTTATTGGGCAGGTAATCCGCCTTTCCGATGCCCTGGAAGAATGCCGTGAGGCGCAGTCCCTTGTAGCCGATGCTTGCATTGATCCCATAGGTGTAGCGGGGAGAGGAGTTGCCTATGATCTTGTTGTCACCCGGGTTCGCCAGGGTGTTGTTACCTGAGCTGATGATACCGTCGCCGTTCAGATCCGCATATTGAATGTCGCCCGCCCGCCAGTTGTTACCTAGCCTCGACTGGTTGGGAGCTGCTGCCACCGCGTCCGCTGTCTGAAATATCCCCACGGTTTGGTATCCCCATATTTCACCCAGTTTTTGACCTTCGTAATAGATCCCGTTGCCTTCATTGGGCAATGCGCCCGAAGGATTACGGAATTTTGTGATGGTCGCGCTGGCATCGGAAAGGGCAAGGGTGACGTCGTAGGTCCAGTCGGTTTTGAATTTGTCCCGCCAGGTCAGCGAGAGTTCCCATCCTTTGGTACGCAGGTCGGCCGCATTTTCCTGAGGGGCCGTCGTGCCCAGAATGTCCGGATAAGCCACGTTCATCAGCATTTTTTTAGTATCGCGCGTGTAAATGTCGAGCGACATGTCCAGCCGGCTTCTTAAAATGGTCAGGTCGAGGCCGATATTTTTGGATGTAACCGACTCCCAGGTCAGCGTCGGGCTCACGAGGCCAGCCGCCGACACATAGGGGATCAACGCGCCGGCAAGCATGTATGGGGCTTGTCCGGAACCCATTGTCGACACGGAAGGGTAGTAGATCTGAGCTCCGGTACTGCGGTTTTGGATGATCTGGTTCCCGAGTGTTCCGAAAGAGCCTCTCAGCTTGAGATTGTCGAGCCAGCCATTGGCTGCGGTCATAAACTTCTCATTACTAACCCGCCATCCGGCCGAGAAGGAAGGGAAAAAACCAAACCGGTCATTTTTGGGAAACCGGGATGTCCCGTCATAACGGCCATTGAATTCGAGCAGATACCGGTCGCCATAATTATAGGCCAACCGGTAGAATACTCCGCGGAGCGCTACCTGTGACCGGCCGCCGAGTGTTTGCTGCGTGCCGGTGGTCGTGCTCAGGTCGGGCACCTGCGGGGTGATCAGCGACCGGGCCTGTGCCGTGGAGGACTGGTAGTTACCCATTTCCTGGTTATAGCCAACCAGCGCCATCAGCTGATGTTTTCCCAGATTCTGAAAAGTGTATTCCGCAAAGGTATTGAGCACATAATACCGGTTATAATCGTTGACATTCTTGATCCAGTCGTCGCCGCTGAAACCGTAACTGATCGGATTGGCTTCTTTTAAATCCTGTGATACGATCTCTACCTTGCTCTGGACATCCTGATACATATTGTTGTAAATATTGTAAGAGAAATTGCCTGTGATCTTCAAACCGGGCAGGGGAGTAAGCACCGCTTCCTGTGACAGCCACAGGTCATTCTTGGTAAACGTTTCCCGTCCGCCATCGAGCAGGTAGGGGAAAAAGTTGGTCCCGCCGAAATACTTTCCGATAAGCGGAGCATATTTGTCGTGATCTCCGGAGGCCATATATTGAGGGAGGTCGGGAAACTGGATAGCCTGCAGCGGGTTCACCCTCGCGAGCGAATTGATGTTTACATCCCAGTTGTAAAAGTGGGGCTTATCGCTGTTCTGCGAGTTGAAAACCACCTTCTCGGACAGGTTGAGCCATTTATTGACCTGAAAATCGGCTTTCATCAGGATATTGTACCGCTTGAACTTCTCATTGTTGTAGCGCAGGTAACCGTCCTTGCTGTACCGCCCGAAGGAAAAGAAGAATTTAGACTTGTCGCTACCTCCAGATACCGACAGATCCTGCTGGTTGGTAGGTGCGTAGTTGGTCATGATCTTGTCTTGATACCGGTTGTAGCCGTAGTATTGAAGCGCCCCGTCTACCACTCCCCATTCGTTGGCGGGGATAGGGTTTTCCGAGTATTTCTTGACGGCTTCTACAAACAGGTCGTTGTAGCTCGGCGCACCCAGGGTCCTGATGTTGGCCGCATTGCGCGCCAGCACGAACTGGTAGGGGTCGGTGACCACATCCATATTGAAAATGGGTTTAGCGAGTGAAAATTGAGTGCCGAAGTTCACCTGCACTTTTCCCGCCTTGCCACTTTTGGTAGTGACCAGCACCACACCGAAAGCCGCGCGGGCACCGTATATGGCCGCGGCGGAAGCATCTTTCAGTACGCTGATGCTCTCGATGTCGTTCGGATTGATCCGGTTGATATCCATTGGTACATTGTCCACCAGGATCAGCGGTGCTCCTCCGTTGATGGACTCATAACCTCTGATGTTGAAGCTGGGCGACTGGGCGGGATCACCATTGCGTATGGTAATGTTCAGGTTCGGTATGACGCCCTGAAGCCCCTCACCGGTATTGGCAATGGGACGGTTTTCTATACGCTTGGCGTCCGCAACCCCCACGGCGCCGGTCACGTTAACCTTTTGCTGGGTTCCGTAACCTACCACGACCACCTCTGTCATCAGGCGATCCTCGACCGCCATGTTAACGGTGATGCCTGTACGTTTATCGACGGCGATCTCTTGTGTCGCATAGCCAACGAAACTAAAAACCAGTGTCGGACTTTGACCCGGCACATCGAGCTGAAATTTTCCTTTTGTGTCGGTGGTAGTACCATTTGCCGTCCCCTTGGCAACGACGCTTACGCCCGGGAGGCCGGAACCCGATTCATCCAGCACGATCCCGGATATGGATTGTGCTGCGGCGGACAGGCATGCCATGATGCCCATTAAGGCGCACATCAGCGGAGCAAGTTGTTTTGGGGCAAATCTGAGCGGTGAGTAGAAATGTTTTTTTTTCATAAACTAGTTCGTTAGGTATAGTTGAAAAAAAACTTGAAAAGTATTTCAGCCTGACGCAAATCAGGATAATCAACCGGATGAAGCCCGCAGCATTGCTGGCGAATTTGATCCGGGCCTGGTACTAATATGGGCAGATAAATGGAATACAAAGTATCTTGGTGTGCATTATTTACTACTATTTTTTATTGAAAAAAGCCAACTAGTGCTTATTGTACTTCATAGAAGGTCGCGGCGGATGACATGATAAATCTATTTTAGACTTAGAACTGCATCGACGGCCGGCGCCAGGCTGCTGGATCAGCAATAGTTGCGTTGTTTGATCAAAAATTATTATTTAGAATTGTTTCAAATAAAAATAATACATACCTTCGAAGCGGCCTGAATGTCAACTGACGTAGGAATCTTTCATGTTCAGCGCCATCCATTATTTAAGTCCTGTTTACCCGTACGTGATGGTATGGGTAAATCAGGCCCAATGAATCCCCTCCGCATGATCAGCTTCAAAAAACCTGTAACCGGTGCTTATCTCCATGGCGTCGATTCCCGCGACCCGGGCCTCGCTGTGAAAATGCAAACGCTGCAAACCCTTCCGCAGAAGTGATGGAAATCGCAGCGAAAGAAACTTCGCAGACGGTCATCGCAAACGAGCGGGATTTCGAGTTGCTTTACAGGCAGTACGCACCGTTTGTCCTGCGGGTCAGTTATTCGTTTTGCAAAGATGAAACACTCTCCGCCGACATGGTCCAGGAGATTTTCTGCGCGATCTGGGACAGGCGGATGACGCTCACCGTAAAAAGCGGTTCATGGGAAAATTACTTGTACCGCTGTGCCAAATACCAGTTTTACAATCATCAGCGTAATGCAGCGCGTTTCCGTTCGGTGCAGGACGATGTTGCGGCGGCGACGGAGCATTGGGACGACAGCACGCGCCAGCACATCGATTATGCCGATTTGAATCGGAACGTCAACGAACTGGTCGAACAGCTCCCTGACCAGTGCCGCAAAGTGTACCGCATGAGCCGCCAGCAGGGCCTCAATGCTGCGGAAATTTCGGAAGTATTGAGGCTTTCGGAAAAAACAGTCAAGAACCACCTGACCAGGGCTTTGAATTTTTTGCGGCGGAATATCGGGGGCTTCTTCTCGCTCTTTTTTATTGTTGGTTAAAAAAAAATCACAAAAGGCATTGGGACCAAATCCTCTCCCGGGTTACTCACTAGTAAAGCAACCCGAACATGGACGAGGATTTACTCGACAAATATTTTGCAGGAAAATGCACAGCCGAAGAAGCTGTGCGCGTACGCAGCTGGCTGGATAACCCTGTGCTGGACGAGGAGCGGCTGTTGAAAAAATCCTGGCGCCACGTACATAGGTATATACGGGCAGGTGCGATACGCCCGCTTCGTCCATGGGTCTATTTGGCAGCAGCGTCGGTTTCCCTGCTATTGTTGTTCGGCATTGGGGGCAGTTTGCTTTCGCGGCATGTTGAAATACAGAACAACTCCCGCCATTATGATGCATTTAATGCAAGCGGGCTTCAATTGAGACTTCCTCCCCAAGCCTCCGCACGTGTGGACCTTAGCCTTGTTTCTCACCGCGCCGACCTTGTTTTCTGCGGCGATGTGCGCATCCACAATACTTCACAAAGCGATGTAGAGATGAAATTGAACCTGAACTGCACGGACGGGAATCCACACGATCGTACTACTTCCGTCATTGTCAGGAAGGATAAAAAATACCTGGCTTTTCAATACCATTTCAAGTCGGATGAAGTGGTGATTGTCGAGGAAGACAGGCTGTTCGATCTGCCGCTACCCTTGCAGCAGAAGGCGCTTAAAGCATTAAAAATCTGATGCATATTTTAAATAGAAGAGGGCTGGTATTCAGCATTATTTCAGTCGTGTTACTATTTTCCTGCGTGCCGGAAAGCGAAAGGCAATCCGGTGAGCAGCCCCATTATATCCTCGCATTGAGCCAGCCGGCCCGGAGCTATTATCCTTTCCAGGTGGTCTCTGATCTGGAAACAGGCGAGGCGGATATCGGGGATGCAAAGCAGGTTCAGGATCATCCCAACAATGTGCTTGTGACCGCTGGGCGGGGCTTTGTGTTGCTCAATTCAAAGGAAAAGATGACCCGATATGCCGTGGGCGCTGGCAATACGCTGAAAGAAGAAGGCAGTGTGCCGAATACCGGCCTTCTGGGCGGGCCCATAGCTGCATTTTTGGACGAAAGTCGTCTTTTGGTAAGCACAGCTCCCCGGCAGGTAAGCGACAGCATGTTTGCCTATCAGATCGTGAACACATCGGAGATGACGGTGGAACGCAGCGGCAAAATCCGGTTGCAGGTCACGCCCGGGAGCATGGCATCGCCGAGCATGTACGTCGTCAGGGACGGGAAGGTTTTGGTGCCTTATATCCATGCGGACACCGATAACCATGCTTATCCGAAAGCGAATCTGGCCATTTTCAATGCCAAAGATATGGTGTTGGAAAAAACAATTTCGACCGATAAAACAGCCTGCCTCGGTTACAGCGTCGTTTCCTCGCATGCATTCACTGAAAACGGCGATCTGTACCTGATTTCGTCCAACAGCAATTACTGGGGCGCGAACGAGTCGCTGCCATCAGGCATTGTGCGCATTAAAAACGGGCAGGACGAGTTTGATAACGATTATTTCCTCAACCTGACCGCCAAATTGAACGGCAACCATTCCGGCGGGATGATCTTCGCCGGAGGCAACAAAGTGATCGTGCAGGTTTTTGAAAGCAGCCTCATCAAAGCCTACCGCGATTACCAGCACGGCTTTGTGATCAGCTACTACGAGGTCGATCTGCAAACGCAGGCGCTCAGGAAGCTCGACATTCCCCGGAGTAAATATCCGCGGCGGGCATTGGAACGGCTTAAAAACGGCAAGGTAGCCATCGCCGTCAATGGTGAAAATGGGGAGAATGCATTTTACATCTACGACGGGCAAACAGGCGACGTCAGGAAAGGGCTGGTTTACCGGAACGCCGAATACCTGAGCGGGGTGGTGGCATTTTAGGAAAGGGAGGAAGGAGGAAAGGGAGGAAGGGGAGGAAGAATTAATGATTTAAGATATTGATAATGAGGTCTGAAATTGGGGTAGTTCGGGAGGTAACGGCGAGGCGGCGGAGCAAGAGTGTGTTCCGGCGGGTGAACGAATGGCTGCATCTCTGGCTGGGGCTGGCTTCGGGTATTGTCGTATTTGTGGTTTGCATCACGGGCGCCGTTTGGGTATTCAATGAGGAAATTACCTATCTGGTTCAACCGGCGATCCGTGCGGAAACACAGCCCGGACCGGTGCTGAAACCTTCCCAGGTGCTGGCCATTGCGCAGCGCGCTTATCCCGGCGAGCAGGCGTCCTATGCCTACTACCAGCAGGGCACAGCCATACGGGTTGGGGTAGGGGAGCGTACCCTGTTTCTGAATCCTTATACAGGGCAAGTGCAGGGCGTGGAAATGCATGAGAAAGGCGAAAGCGGCTTTTTTGAATGGATTTTGCTAGGGCATCGGTATCTGTGGCTTCCGCAGGAGATCGGCAGGCCCGTGGTCAATTACGGCACATTGGTATTTATCACCTTGCTTGTGACGGGACTTATCTGGTGGTATCCAGCCAAATGGACGCAAAGCGCCCGCAAGAAAAGTTTCGGTATCAAATGGAAGGCAGGCTGGAAGCGGCTGAATGTAGACCTGCATAATGTGCCGGGCTTTTACGCATTGCTCGTGCTGCTGGCGCTGTCGGTGACGGGCGTTGTTTTCGGGTTGACGTGGTTCGGCCAGGGTTTGTACCGCCTTACCTCCGGCGGCGACCCCGAGCCCGAATGGAAGCGGGTCGTCTCGGATACCACGCAGCAGGGCAAATTATATACCTACAACCAGGCAATCGACCAGGTATGGGCCGGCATGGTGGCGGACAACGACTCGGAAGGCGGTTTTTACTACGCTTTCCCCGATTCCTCGCAGGCACGGTCGACCATCAGCATGCGCACGTACCCATCCGCGGGACGGTTTTACGACGTTGCCCGGCACACCTACGACCGGCATACGCTCCGTCGGCTGGAATTTTATGAGGTTTTTGACAAAAGTTTTGAGGAATCATCGGTCGCCGCCAGGCTACGCCGGATGAACTACGACATCCATATCGGCACCATTTGGGGCTTGCCGGGGAAGATACTGGCTTTTCTGGCCTCACTCATTGGCGCGTCGCTGCCGGTGACGGGCTTTATCGTGTGGTGGAACCGGAAAGGTTTTGGTAAAAAAATAGCCAGATATACGGCTGTGTTTGTGGTGGTTAGTCTGGCGCTTTGCGGGCAGGCATCGGGTCAGCAAAAGCCGGGTAACCAGCGTAGTTTGTCCGACACGAGCGCCCGGGACTTGCAGGAGCATGTAGTGTCCGGCAAAACCGAGGCGACGCAGGTAAAAGAGCTGGTGTTCGCCGTGGATGTACTGGATTTGAAAGCCGTAGCGGGGCGGAACCTGGAAATTAACCGGCTGCTCGATGCCATGCCGGGCATCAGGGTCCGGGAAACGGGCGGAATGGGTTCGGAATTTAACTACGCTATTCATGGTCTGTCGGGCAAATCGGTCCGCTTTTTCGTCGACGGCGTGCCGATGGAGGCTTATGGCTCTGGTTACAGCATTCAGAACTTCCCCGTCAATTCGCTGGAACGGATCGAAGTTTACAAAGGCGTGACACCCATCGAGCTGAGCGGGGATGCATTGGGCGGCTCCATTAACCTCATTACCCGCAAAGATCTCGGCAATTTCCTCGACGTTTCGTACAGCATCGGTTCTTTCCAAACCCATAAAGCCGAGCTTTCGGGTAAATGGCGCCGTCAGAACGGCCTGACATTCCAGCTCAGCAGCTCCTACCGTTTTTCTGAAAACAATTATAAAGTGTGGGGGCAAACCGTGGAAGTGGCCGATGAATTCGGCAAGCCGATAGCCGGGAAAAAGTACAGGCGCTTCAACGACGATTTTCGTGCATTCAATATCAAAGCCGAAATTGGGATCACCGGCAAGCCCTGGGCCGACGCATTAATGCTCGGCGTGATCGGCTCGGATATGGACAAGGGCGTGCAAACCGGCCGGACCATGGCTTTCGTGTACGGCCAGGTGCGCTATGACGAAAAGCTGCTTGCGCCTTCGATCCGGTATTCGAAAAGGAATGCCAATGGCCTTTCGGTGGATGTTTACGGGGTGCTCAACCGCATGCAGGCGCAGACGACCGATACCAGCTCGCGCAAATACAATTGGGCACAGACGGTGATTGCCCAGGTGGCGGGCGAGCTCAACGGCATTCGGGCACAAAAATCGGCCTATCGTTTCAAAGACCGGAACGCGATGCTGATCGCTAATGCGTCCTATGCGCTGGGCGCGCACCACAAGCTGGCCGCGAGCTATTCGTGGAACCGCACCAACAGGACCGGCAGCGATCCGCTTGCCACGGCCGAATGGACGATCCCGTTCCGCGAGCCGCAGGAATTGAACCGGCATGTGGCAGCGCTTTCCTATCAGACCGTTTTTTGGGACGAAAAGCTCACCAATGTGCTTTTTGTCAAAAACTTCGGCTATTCTGCCCGCACCAATGTTTACAATTACAACGGCGGAGAACAGAAGGAACTCATTCCCTATTTTTCGGAGAACAACCGGTGGGGTGCGGGTTTCGGTTCGAAATTCCGGTTGAATGCAACGAGTCTCGTGAAGCTGTCTGTTGAAAGTGCGGCGCGCATGCCCGACGGCGTGGAGCTGCTGGGAAACGGTAACACGATTTTGAATGCCCCGGGCTTGAAACCGGAGAAAAGCACCAATCTGAATACGGGTATCGCGCAGTCGTTCCGGGTGGGGGAAGACAGGTGGGGCTATGAACTCGGTCTTTTTTACCGCAACACGCGCGACCTGATCTGGCTTGGTGAGGGCGACTTGTACGGAACGGCCCGGTATGAGAACATCGATAAGCTCAGGAGCGCCGGTGCCGACCTGGCCATGCGTTACGCACGTAAGAAATGGTTGGAAATCAATGCGTCTGTCACCTACCAGGACGTCCGCAACCGCCAGCGTTACACCGCTTCCGGTGCTAAAAGTATCGTTTTCAACGACCGGATGAAAAATCTGCCGTCGCTCATGGCCAATGGCGAGATACGGTTCAAAATCCCCTCCGTATTCGGCAGCAATGGAGACATGAGCATTTACGCCGGCACCGATTATGTCCACGGCTTTTTCCTCAGCTGGCCGAGCCTGGGCGACCGCTCTACCAAGAAACGCATCCCAACGCAATTTCTTCAAAACACCGGCATCACGTACAGCTTCTTGCAAAACAGCCTGAATGTGAGCCTCGAATGCCGTAACATCCTGGATAAGCAGGTGTACGACAATTACCTGCTGCAAAAGCCCGGCAGGTTTATCAGTTTGAATATCAGATGCTTTTTACATAACCAATAGTCTAAATACAATGAAAACAAACCAATTTCGTCTCCTGATAGGCATCGCGGCCCTGGGCCTTTCCGGGCTGGGCCTTTTTTCCTGCGATGACAAAGAGGAGCCTGTGGAGGTAGCACCGGCGGCGCAGCATTTTACCATATCCGCCTGGGCGCAGGGCGACGACCAGTACATTGCTGCGGTTCCTTCGTTACACGAGGGCAGCCTGTCGTTTATCGGAAAAGGCATTGAAGCCCAGGGATCGCGCTATTTGTGGCATAAGCAATATGTGTATCAGATGAATTTACCTGAAAAGAAATTTATCCAGTACGAAATGAAGGCAGACGGCTCGATCGCAGAAAAGTCGTACATCCTCACCGACGGCGTCGTGCCCAACTATTTTCAATCACTGAATGTGATCGACGATAATACCCTGCTTGTACTGGGCGCATTGGACGACAATAAGGGCGTTGCAGGTTGGGCCAGAATCAGCGTCACCGACTTCAAACTGATCGATAAAGGCACTTTCAGCCTTCCTTACGATGCCGCAAAGCCGGATGTCGGCTTCTACCTCGGCCGGGGGTTTGTGGATAATGGTAAATTCATTCTGGGTGGCTACTACTACAATGCGGCCACCCGGGCGTATGTCGTGGATGGCGTGAAAGCATTGGTGTACGACTTTCCATCGATGGGTAATATGAAGGTGATCAGCACCAATGCTACTAACGGAAGCGTGGGGTACGATTACCTGCATTCGGTAGATAAGGACGAAGAAGGAAACCATTATTTTGTGGTGAGCGCGGGTAAGTACTGGATGGGCAACGGCGGCAAGTCAGGTGTGGTGAGGATCAAAAAAGGCACGGCTGAATTCGACAAGGACTACTTTTTCGACGTCACGACGCCCGTCGGCGATGAAGCCTGTCTGATGGGCCTGAATTATGTCGGCAACGGCATTGCGTTCGGAACGGTACAGTATGAAAGCAAAATGACCTCCATCCGCGACCGTTACAACGACATTGCGCAGGTAGTAAAATTGAATTTGAATACCAAGACTGTCACGGTAATGAAGAGCCCGCTCAGCCCGGTAGGGATGGTACGCTCGCCGCTGGTGTTCAACGGCAAATACTATACGGGCATCAGCCCTGTCGACAAGGAGGCGTTCATTTACGAATTCGATCCGAATGGAGGTGCGGATAGTTTCAAAAAAGGCATTTCGCTCGACGGCGGCGGGTACATTCAGGTGCAGCTCATCGCACCGCACCCGGTGAAGCCATAACGCTCTGCCCATGTGCCGCACCGTTTCCAAGGCGGCAAATGCCCGCATAAAAGGCAATGGGCATATCTTGGGTATTAACTGGTAAATACCCTGTTTTCAGAAAAGTAATGCAGGGCAGGCGTTATGGCTTGCCCTGCATTAAATAGCTATCGCCACCCCAGTCCGGGTGCCACATGTTCTAAAATGGAAGACAATACGTGTACATTGTACTCAACTCCCAGCGTATTCGGGATCGTCAAAAGGAGCGTATCCGCTTCCTGGATCGCTTCGTCCTGTGCCAGTTCCCTGATGAGCTGATCTGGTTCTGCGGCATAGCTTCTACCGAAAATCGCCCTTTTGTCCTGTTCAATCATCCCGATTTTATCAGTCCGGTTGGATTCCTGTCCAAATAAATAACGGTCCTGGTCGGTTACCAATGCGAAGATCGACCGGCTCACCGAAACCCTCGGCTCACGTTGGTGTCCGGCTTTTTTCCAGGCTTCCTTATACAACCTGATCTGTTCCGCCTGCTGCACATGAAAAGGCTTACCGCTTTCATCGAATTTCAAGGTCGAACTTTGGAGGTGCATGCCGTTTTCGGCTGCCCAGACAGCAGTTGCATTAGAACCGGCTCCCCACCAGATGCGTTCCCGCAATCCTTCCGAGTAGGGTTCCAACCGCAGTAAGCCCGGCGGGTTCGGGAACATCGGGTATGGATTTGGCTCCGCAAATCCTGCCCCATTGAGCCTATCGAGGAATTCCAATGCCTTGCGGCGTCCCATTTCCGCATCGTTTTCTCCTTCGGCCGGTTCATACCCAAAGTAGCGCCAACCGTCGATCACTTGCTCCGGCGACCCTCTGCTGATCCCCAGTTGCAGTCGGCCTTCCGAGATCAGGTCCGCGGCGCCGGCATCTTCTACCATGTAAAGCGGATTTTCATAACGCATGTCAATGACACCCGTTCCGATCTCGATTTTACGTGTTTTGGCGCCAATAGCCGAAAGCAGAGGAAACGGCGATGCCAGCTGAGATGCAAAATGGTGAACACGGAAATAAGCGCCGTCCAGACCGATCTCTTCGGCAGCGACGGCCAGGTCAATGGATTGAAGTAACGTGTCGCCCGCTGTGCGGGTCCTGTACGCCGGATGGTTTGACCAATGCCCGAACGATAAAAATCCTATCTTCTTCATAATGCGCCTTTCAGACCGTTTTGAGAGCCAGTTTAAGGTGAGACAGATTATTCGGCTTCAAAAGTTCCTGGTATCGGGTACGCGGGAGCGATGTACTTCTTTGGGTGAAGGTTTAGCTTTGACTAACTGCTTCTTTCGGAGCTGCTTAACGCCCGGTCCGGAACGTATGGTCACTTCAACAGCGCCACTGACTTTCTTTGATTTTCCACGCCACTGCGCTTTGTCGTATCGATATTTCAGGAAGGCAGATCACGATCGGACTTCACCATGCAACGCGGACCTGCCCGGAGCCGACGTTAGATAGCGACTGTTTTCCCTACGACCATTCCAAGCCGATCATGCAGCTACTTCCGACAGCCACCTATCTGGGCAACAACCTGAGCTCCTGCCAGATGAACGGTATCTGGACCAGTGTTACAACCTATTCGCCGGAAAACCTTCCCAATGTGGCGCTGCATGCGCACGAAAATCCGCACATTACGATGCTGCTGGCAGGTGCAACCCTCGAAAAGAGGCAGCGAAGTGAGTGCTACCGGCAAGCAGGCGAAGCGGTATTCTTTCACGCCGGCGAGCCGCACCAAAATAGCAGGACGGTACCAGGTTCGCAGAATTTCAACATTGAGTTTACACCGGGATTTTTCAGTGCGTATGGCCTCACAGAGAGCGAGATAGGCCTTGCTGTGTGTGAAAACCCGCTTGCCGCCACCGCGTTTTTACGAGCATACCGGGAGTTACTGCACGATGACCACTATACCGGCGATTCGATTACGATGGCCATTCTCGGTCTGCTGGCTACGAGGGAGAACGCGGGTAGCCGGCCTCCGCATTGGGTAGGCCAGATCGCCGGGCTGCTGCACGATCGCTGGAATGAGCACGTGAGCCTGGGCGAACTAGCCATGGAAACCGGTACGCATCCTGTAACGATCTCGAAGTATTTTCCACGCTATTTTGGCTGTACAATGAGCGAATACATGCGGAAACTCAGGGTCATGAACTCGATCGCCCTCATTAAAAATACGCCTTACCAGCTCACGCGCGTCGCGCACGAATCCGGATTTGCCGACCAGGCGCACTTTACCAGGGCTTTCAAGCAGATCACCGGATTTTTACCCAAAGAATACCGGGCAACTTAATGCGCTAATCTGATACAATTTTGGGTGGTTGATATACAGGATCTTTGCTTGTAAAATAAATCAACCCAAATATATGTCACCTACCAAATCCGCCCGTTTCTGCCTGAATGCCATCTTTCTGCTGCTTTGCTGTCCATACGCGCTCGGCCAGGCGCTGTCGGTCCGGGAGATCGATGCGGCGATTGCCATCATGGCGCAACGAATCGATACCGCCTATGTTTTTCAGGAGAAAGGACAAAAAATAGCAGAACACCTCCGATCGGAACGCCGGCAAGGGAGATTCTCGGCTGCCAAAAACTGGCACGATCTGGCGGTATCTGTTTCGAAAAGCTTGCAGGAATTCAGCCGGGACGGACATTTGTACGTCAGATATGATCCGAAAACCGTCAAAGAGCTGCAAAAGCCTGCCCAACCGGGTGCGGATACAGCCACACAATCATATGATGCGTTTTTTGACGGGAAAGATGCCGCGGAACGGAACTTCGGCTTTCGTGATGTAAAGGTGCTGGATGGGAATATCGGGTATATCGAAATTTCGGAAATCAACATTTCGGTCAACAGCCTGCCCACACTGTTTGCGGCGATGCGCTTCGTGGCAAACACCCGGGCGCTGGTCATCGATCTGCGAAATAATGGGGGAGGGGGCAGCAATGCAGGCAGTGTAATGGAAAGCTTTTTTCTACCCAAACATACACCTTTGCTGGAATTCCGGACCAGGAATGGCAGCATGCAGACGGAAAAAACCGTCGGTTGGTTGCTGGAACCCAAATATGAAAAGCCGCTATTCATCCTGGTTAATCAGGGAACGGCATCGGCGGCGGAAGCATTTGCATATGCGCTGCAAAAGCATCGCCGTGCCAAAATAGTCGGGCGGCGGTCGGCCGGTGCGGCTTTCATGAATTCATGGTATCCCGTCAACGAGCACCTCTATGTTTCCGTTTCCACAGGAGCACCCACATGGCCGGGCACAACCGGGAATTGGGAAGCGACAGGCGTTCAACCCGATTACACGGTGCCTGACGGTACCGAACTTGCTGCGGTTATAGAAATGCTGAAATGACGGCAACAGGGCCCTGCGCTCGCCGGACGACAAGATTTGACACTAATTTTCTCGGGAGTTGTATACCGATGTGAGCAGTGCCCCTTCTCATCCGGTAGGCGACAGGTGATTCGATCAACGCATTTCAAATTATCCGGATTTTTTGTAACTTGTTGTCAACCAACCTCAACGGAAGCAACAGACAGCCGCCATGAAACATCGATCCTTCTTAGCCTGGGTATTGGTCCTGTTATGTTCGGGATGTAGTTTCCTGGGCGGTGACATTTTTGAAAAGAAATGTGGTACCTACATTCCCCAGAAATACAAGTTTGGCTACCAGGAAGCCGAAATCTGGACGACTTCCCGGCAAATGGGCATTGGCGATACGGTTTTCATCCGCGCGCATATTCCCGAAGCCGTCATGGATTCACTAAGCGGCAAGCCGGTGGCGGTGCGCGGACGCGTGGGCCTGTTTTTCAGGCTCTCCACGGCTTCGTACTTCACCAGCACCTCGCCGTTTGCGATGGACACCACCATTGTGCGGGTCTTTCATACTTATTTTGACACGTTTGTGCGCACCGGCAAACAAACCGCCACTTACAGCTTCGAGGCGGTGAACCAAGGCGGTTTCTGGAATCTCGACATGGGTTTTGTTGCCAAGAAACAGGGCGCATTCGATATTTATCCCGCGATCAATTATTTGCAAACCGAAGAAGTGATTCCGAAAGGAACCTGCATGCTTGGCGACTCCGAGAAGTACAATGCGCTGATCCGCATCAGATCGAGGAACAACCGGATCACCGAAATTTACCCGATCCTGCCCCAGGGCCTGGAAGAGAGTTTTGGGTTTATTGTAGAATGAAGGCCGGGATCAGCGCAAATTGTTTCCAGCCGCAGCTCTTCTTCCCTGTTCATCCAACCCGTTGAGGGGGCATTCATTATAGTATACCTGCTTGTCGATGAAAACTTGCTGTTGATCGACGACCGGCGGCAGGGCTTACGATAATGTTAAGGCGAACCGATAACTTTGTTCTTCGCGCGAAGTATCCAAATAGCCCGCTGGGTTTTGGTTCAGCGATTCGGCCTTATTTATAAATGAATGGAACATCTGTCTAAACAAGTCGAGTTTTTGTTGGAGCTGGAAAAGCTCAAAGTGGTAACCCGTTATAACCGCGTCATCGACGGTTCCCGGGCGGAGAACAGCGCCGAGCATTCCTGGCACCTTGCCATGATGGCAATGCTCCTTGCGGGTCATAGCGGTATGGAAGGGCTCGATCTTCTGAAAGTTTTGAAAATGCTGCTGATTCATGATATCGTGGAGATCGACAATGGGGATGCCTTCCTGTATGACGAGCAGAAAAGGGAGCAATCCATATCAGCCGAACGACTGGCCGCTGAACGGATTTTTGGTCTGCTGCCTGATCCGGAGGCGAATGAGCTGATGGGCCTTTGGGAAGAATTCGAAGCCAGGATCTCCCCAGAAGCGCGTTTTGCCGCGAGCCTGGATGCCCTGCAACCCCTTATGAATCATGTTATTTCCTGTGAACCAAACAAGAACGACGCACAATTGACAAAAAGCAGGGTAATGGCGAAAAAATCCTTCATCAAAGACGTTTCTCCCGCACTCTGGGAAGTCGCCGTCCACTTTATAGATCAAAGCGTGCAAAAAGGGCACTATCACGATTACTGACAATCCATTAACCGTCGTGCTGTACAAAGTTGGTGTCCACCTGTAAGTGCTTGTATTCGAGGTGGTTTTGCATTATTGCTACGCCTGCTTTCTCCGTGCTTGCCCCAGCGGGGGCCCGCCTTTCTCTTCACCGTTACCACCGTCTCTAATCCGGGCGAATATCTGCTGTGGGCTGGGCCATTGACCGGTCGCGACCAGCATGCGCCGGAATTTGAAGGCAATTCTCCAGAAGAAGAAAGATACTCGAGGTTATTTGTGAAAAATTCACAAAATTGTTGCCTGATGCAGTTATAATGCACCCTTCTCTATGAATTGTTTAGGTTATCCATTTTCGATAATCCGATGATGATTGACATCTCGGAGATTGTCGGACGCATTCGCAAAGGCTACAAGGCGGAAAAAATCCTGAAAGGAGAGTTTGAGCCAAAATTGCTCAAACGGGCCAGGGAAAAGCATAAGCTGACGGACTCGGAGGCGGCTGCCACCGCAAAACGGGCCGTCGCAGCCGGTGTCAATTCGGTTCGCAGGGCCCGGGAATGGGATGAGTCGATTTTCCAAAAAATGCTCGACGACCAGGTCCTCATCCGCAAGTTCAACAATAACGAAATCAGCGACCCCGTCTTTGCCAAGCTGCGCATGCAGCTGGCCCGACTGCAGTTTTACAGACGTTTGCCTGATCACGTCTTATCCGATGTGATTTCGGAGACCCTCTCCCGTTTTGCCGCCATCATCAGGCAACCCTCGTTCGAGCTTACCTCCCGCCTGGTGACTTTCCTTAACGGGATCGCCGATAACGTCGTTGTGGAGACTTGCCGGGCGTATGTTTCGCCCTTCGGAACCAGTAGCAAAAAAGCTTCTGCCGGTACTTTCGCTTTTTCAGCCGAGTACCTCAATGTCTTTTACGAGGCGAACCGATTGGTTTTTGAGAAGCTTTCCGACATGGATGACGTCTGTCATAATCTCATCATCAGTTATTACCGTATCGACCCGGAACGGGTTATGCGCACAGACAGATCGTCTCATGAAACGGCTCCCGATGTGTATACCTACGACGAACTGGAGTCCCTGTTCAACGTTTCCGCCCCGCAGCATTTCGAACGGCTCACGCTCGAAAAAGTGGCCGAAAATCTCGGCTTGAACCCGAAGCAGGTACGGAAGCGGCATGCTGCCTGCCTTTCCAAATTGTTAAAAATGACCGCATCCGAGCTGAATGACCGCGTTGGGGAACAGTTGATGACAGAAGTTTTAGCTGACATACGTGAGAGAAAGAACTATATCAAACGCCGGAACAGGCGGCAATAAGCTTAGGCACCCGACTCATTATGAACTCGCCATCAGAAGACTATGAAGAATCCAGACGCTTGCTTATTCAGCATTACATCGAAGGAAAGCTGCCCGACTGGGCAGATACCTGGATCGAAGACCAGATCCAGGCCGATTCCGATTTCAGGGAACAGGTAATAGCCCAGCAATTGGTCGCTGCCTATTTCGAGAATAAGCAGTTTGAAGAGACCATCCAGGAGGAATTTGATCACCTGGCTTCCATTCTGAAAGTACATAAGCCCAGGCCGATCGTGAAAGGGTTTCCAATACTGTACCTGCTGGCTGGGGCGGCTGCCTGCCTCTGCCTGTTTTTTGGGATCGGGTATCTGGTCAATTCCAGTCCGGCGATACACAACACGGAGGCGTACATCAGCGACGACTCCTATGGTTTCTCCAATTCGACTGACTCGGTCCATATCACTTTTTATGACCGTAAACCTGGCTTCTGGCGGCCCGGGAACGAGTACAACTGGAAGGGAGATACATTACAGCTCTTCGGTGGCGAAGTTTTTGAAAAGAGAAACAAGCGTGCTTTTCTGACACAATCGATGTATAGGGACTACTATATCCTGAACCTGGATAATCGCCAATACCTCATTCACAAATATCAGGCCACGCGCATTCCAATGAGAATCTATGAACAAAACCCTTAAACTGCTATCAAATTTACTGTTACCGGCTGTGCTGCTGGCTGGCCTGACAGCGGTAGCCCAGACGAGAAGGCCGGGGAAGGCCCAGGCCCAGGATAACGTACTGTGCGAATGTAACCAGGTAAGCCAGGAAAAGGACGGCTATTTCTTTGCAGGATACACTAACGAGCAAGCAGTAAAGGTCATCAAGTCCTTTACGGGGATGTTCAAAAGGCCGGTGACCGTGTACGCACGTCCTTACGCGTGCCGGAGTTTTCTCCTGGCGATGCTGTGCGACACGAAGCACGGACCGCAGAAATTCATTTTTTATGAGCCCAATGCAATGGATGATTTCGAACGCCAACAAAAGAACAGTGACAATTTTCTGCTCGCTCATGAAATAGCCCATCATGTGTTGGGACACACAACCCGCGCATATTACGTCGATTCCCGGCAGAGTGAGGTTTTGGATAAGGTCTCGAAAGGAAAAAGCTACAAGGGCAAGTATCGCAATGGAGCCGGGAAAGCGAGAAGGACCGAACAGCATGTGATTGATCTGCCTATTAAGCATCTGCATGAATTCGAGGCGGATGCGCTGGCGTTATGGATGACCATGAAGAAGGGAATGAAGGAATCTGAGGTCAATGAAGTGCTGAATGTGATCCCGAAGATCCTGGCCAATTACGACAAAAGGTACGATGAATATACGGACGAGGAAACTCATCCAAGCCATCATAACCGGGAGCTCTTTCTGAAATCCATGATGCCGCGGTTCACGCAGATGCTTGCGGAAGGGAAAGGGTACGAAACGATCACGGGGGATGGCAGCAGTCCATTGCTCGAAGACGCCCGGAGTTTTTATGCCTTTCAATTGCTGACCGCCGATGACGAGCGGGCCGAAGATTTTAATAAAGTAGAGCAGCAGCTGCGGGACTCATTGAACCGGCGTGCATTCTTTTCGCTTGACATGGTATTAGGCGGCATTTATCAAATTCCCCGGTTCAGCAGAGCGGGTAATGAGATTCCGGCTTCCGCCAGTCCGCGATTTTCGGCCGGCCTGCGTCTTGGTTTCCGTCCCTGGTACAAAAAGCATCGGTTTGAAACCGATCTGAAGATTTCAGAAAACACATTCACCACAACGCTCACGGGAGCGAACGGGCCGCAGTTGCTCGAACGGTTTAAAACTACATTGTTGTATGTTCAGCCGCGTTACGTGTTCAACATCTTCTCCCGGAACGAGAAGTTTTATGCCCGTACGTCGAGCTGGATGCTGGGCCTGGGAATGTCGGCTCAGGTTCCTTTAAGTCATCGGTATGTAAACTATGCATTGGAGAGTTATCAGGACGCATCGCCCCGCGTTACGCTTGCACCCACAGCCGGGATCGGGTACGGAGTATCGGGTTGGAAGAGGAAAAAAGGCCAGTATCGCGTCTGGATAAGCTATTTGCCCCAATCATTTGCCTTGAAGGACAATGCGATGCTGAGCGGCGGGAAGGCACTGCTGCATACGATTCAAATGGATGTTTCTTTTCGGTTTTGGTAAAATGACATTGAAAAACTACTATTTCCTGGGGTTATATGCGTTGCTGGCGATCACATTGGGTGCGTGCCGCGAGCAAGACCTGCCGCACGCTTCCAAACTTTATGTGATCAGCTCCAAAGGCGCACAGACGGCTTCGAGAAGGTTCGAGAAGTGTATTATCCATTATGCTTTTGTCAATAATGCACAAAATTTCGATGTGATGTCCCAGATCAAGTCCCTGGAAGAACCCTTTGACTACTGGGAGACGGCGGCGGGCTACATCAATTTCGTCAGGGTCACCGGCAACGATGTCCCGGATATCCGGTTTGTCTTTTCCGACACCTCTGATTTTGCAGGAGCAGCGTTCGATCAGGGCCTGGTAGTGCAGCAAACGCCGGAGCTGTCCAAATTCATCCCCGGACAGAACGGAACCTACACCGTGGTGCTGAATAACGCCTTTCGTTGGGACCTTCCTACCCTTCAGCGGGTACTTTTGTTCCAGATCGGTACTGCGCTCGGGCTTCCTGCTTCTACGGTTGCAGGTTCTGCGATGTCGCCCAAGTTATGGGTGCCGATGGCGCCCGATAGTTCGGATGTGTCGGGGGTCAGGCGATTGTACGATCAGCCCTGCGACGAATGGGTCAAGCTCGATTCTCTGCCATTCGGTACTTTCTTGAGTTGTTTTCCATTTACATTGAAGGGTAAGGGCTATGTTGTCAATGACCGGGACTGGAGTACATGGGAATACGATCCTGCGGCTAACAGCTGGCAGCAGCGCAAGCCTTTCCCCCATCCTTCGGCGTCATGGGTCAGGGACAATATCAGTGCTTTTGTGATCGGCGATCATGCCTACATCGGGGCCGACAATTTCACCGGAGGTGCATCCCGTCAATTCTGGCGCTATCAGCCGGCCACCGCTTTGGCACCTGATCGCTGGGATACCATTGCACCTTTGCCGTATAAGTCCATTGGAAGGACCGGCCTGGGGTTCGGAATGGGAGAGCTCGGTTACGTGTATACGGCAGTGCTGGACGACCGAGATCCTGTTTATGGATCTACCAGTAACAACGGCTTATGGGTATACGACCCGAAAACGAATACCTGGGCATTACCCGACGCATATATCAATCCAACAGGAAGCGAGAACGACCTGCTCTACCGGCAGGCCATTGCGGTCGGCAACCGCGCTTTTATAATTGCTCCGGGCTACGACCCGAGCTATCTCTTTGACCCGGCGAAGCCCTCCGCCCGGTGGAGCGCCATTCCACCGACAAAGAGCATTGTTTACACCGCTCAGGTATTTGCAGCGAGGGATTCGCCGTACATGATCAGCGGCTGGTTTGACCCTCCCAAAAACGTGAGACGCTTCGAGGCAAACGGCGTCTGGACCACACTCAAAGACATGAATGCAAACGGGCGGCTGGCGTTCTGTTTCACCATCAACGACCGCGTATATGTCGCAACCGACACGCGGGAGTTCTGGACTTACCGGCCCTGACGGCCGTCATTAATACGCGCAGTGTTTAGCACTGCACCCAAAGCGAGGGGGTACAATTTGCGCACTGACCATAGTCGGCAAAAACTATGGTCAAAAGCAAGATTATCTCCGGCAGCGATTTGGGTCGCTTTATTGAGTTCAACGAGCGCAACAATGGCGCAACCGTATCGATGGAATACCTGGAAACGGCAAGGGTTCGTGTTTTTTATGATCCGGCCGATGAGGCGCAATGGCTGGCTGGTTATGCGGTGAATACCGTAGCCCCATTCCGCTACCTGGCAGTGCTACCCGACGATCAGCGCGCTACCTTGCTCAGCGAGCACGACATCCGTGAAGAAAATATGGTCGAGATAACCATGATCGTCCGCGACAAGTCGTATCGCTGGAACAATTTTCAGCGGTTCATGTATTTCTCCCGCAGTATCGTCGATGCATTGGCCACCGGCCGCAGCGTCATTTTCGGCGGAACGGTGAACCCCCGCCTGCGCGACTTCATGATGACAGTACTTGCAAAGATGTTTTTCGTTGGCTCCGCCAATTTTTTTGGTAAGGACAGGCACATGTGGCTTTTCTATGACCGAAAGTTAAATGTGATGGCAAACCTGTTTTTGATCAATATTAAACAGGTTAAGACTTATCTTTGAGATTACAGGGGTGGCCCGGTAGGTTCCGGGCCACTTTCTTGAACCAAAAACCCTTCTCGACGTCTAATGATATCAGTAACGCTACTCGACGACCATCCGGCGATCACCTCGGCCGTGGTGTCCTATTTGAAAGCAAAGGAAGACATTCATATCCTGGAAACCTTTACGAGGCCCGATGAGCTGCTGGCCGCGAAAAGCCTCATTCAGACCGATGTGCTGATTTGTGACATGCTGTTCGCCGACGGGTTCTCCGGAATCGAGGTGCTGATCCAGCTGAAAAGGCGGTCGCCCGGCATGAAGGTGATATTTTTTTCCATGATCGAACGGGAGGAAGATATCCGGGCCGCACTCGCCGGCGGTGCCGACGGATATGTGCTCAAACGGTACAATGCCGATAAGGTTTATAAGGCGATACGTGAAGTGATCTATGAAAAAGAACGTTACCTGAGTCCTGAGGTCGTATCGATACTGAACCGCCAGGCACCGGCCGTTCCCAGGGACGAGGTTCCCGAGGATTTGAAAAGGCTCAGCTCGCGGGAGTTTCAGGTGTTGCAGCTATACGGGCAGGACAAGAACTACGGGGCGATCGCGGATGAGCTGAATATTTCGGAAAACACGGTGCGGACGCACGTTGCGGCGATCAAAAAAAAGCTCAATGTTACCAAAACCCGGATGTATATGATGGTGCACGAATTTAAGCTGATCCCGGAGAACCCATAACGAAGGGTAAGCCTATTTTAACGGTAATGCCTCCCTCGCTGTTTCTGGTGGTGTCGAGCTGTCCGTTCATGTGAAGGACCTTTT
Organism: uncultured Dyadobacter sp.; assembly: GCA_965649915.1. Lineage (GTDB taxonomy): Bacteria > Bacteroidota > Bacteroidia > Cytophagales > Spirosomataceae > Dyadobacter. The sequence goes on along the minus strand of CBFGMV010000007.1, from coordinate 112,111 downwards.
CCAGTATACTTCGCCAGCCGAGCCCGTTGGAGGCATACAGCGCGTTGGTATCGACCCCGACGCCATTGTCGCGGATTTCGGCATGGAAAATCCGGGGGTTGCGGGACGTGTGGAACCGGATACCTACCTCGGTCGCACGGGCGTGCTTCACAATGTTGGAGATCAATTCCTTACATATGATGAACAGGTTATACTGAACCTCCAGAGAAAGCTGATCTTCTTCGCCAGACATGAGCAGGTAGAAGGATGTCTGGCTGCCGGCCCGGTTGAGAGAGTCGACCAATTCGGCAATTCTTGCCGCAAATCCCTTATTACCAAATTCCTGCAACGACAAATCATGGCTGATCGTCCGGATATCGTCATACGCATTTTGAATCAGTGACATCATTTCTTCGTGGACTTCGTGCGTTACCACAGTGCCATGGAGGTTATCGAAAGCCTGGCGTAGCACCACCATGCTGCTCCCCACTTCGCTGTGCAGCTTTACCGCCACTCTTTTTCTTTCATGCTCCTTGCCTTTACTTTCCGCCTCCGAAATGGCCTTTCTTTTTTCTTCATCGGCTTGCCTGCGCTTGTACCGGAGCGTGCTCGCCAAACCAATCGCCAGCAGAATAAATTCGAGGACCGAACCAATGTTCATCGCATACCTGGCCAGAAACCCATCGTAAGGAAGCGCCCCGGAGCGATTTAAAGAATGGATCGCACCGCCCAGTACCACTACCAGTGCAGCCAGCAGGTAATAGAATGCCGGACGACTACCTTTCCAAAAGTGGACTGCGCCCAGGAAGACCTGGAAGAGGCCTGTGGAAACACCGATGGACATTGTAACCAGGTTGACGGACAGGCCATTCGGGCGAATCAGGGTTAGAATCCATCCGCCGACGCATACGCATATGAGCGTGAGCAAAATCAGCCGGTGGCGGGGCGCTGTGTTTTTTAGGTCAAACGCAAAACTGTAAAAGAGCAGAAAGGAGATGTTGACGCACAGGAAAAATGTGCTTAGCGAATTGAAAACCAGCCATTGGTTGTGGGGCCACAGGTACTGGACGCCCAGGCAATAGCCACGCGAAAGCTCGTAGAGCAGAAAACTTGCCAGGTAAGCGATCAAAAACAGATAGCCGGGTTCTCTTGAAAAAAGCCAAAGAGCCAGATGGTAAACGAGTACAGCGAGCAAAAGACCGTAGTAGAGCCCCCAAAGCAATCCGGATAGTTGGTTATGAGATACATATGCATCTAAATCCCAGAGGTACAACGGAAAAGTAGCCTGGTCGAAAACAGTTGTGGCGCGCAGGTAGATGGTGGCGCTGGGCGGAAGCTTGCCCAGGTGGAACACATAATTCGGGTTGGCGATGTCCGAACGCTTCCGGCGGTACCAGTCCCCGCCGGTTTTTCTGGTGAGGATTCTGACCTTCCCGTCGGATTGTTTTTCAACAACATATAAATCGATCTCCTTCATGTTCCCGAAACCCAGTTCAAGCAATGCGTTTGAATATGCATTATGCTGGTTGGGCACATCGAAGCGCAGCCACCAGGCGGAGGTGGAGAAGCCTTTATTAGCAATGTTCTTTAGATTTTTCTCGAATCGGGAGCTAGCGGCATTGTTAAGTACGCTGTTCAGCGTAAGCAGCCGGTTTTCCGGGTCTTCCAATATTTCAAGCTGCTTTGCGACGGAGACAAAGCCACCGTCAGCCGGGGTTTTATTCTCGCCCCGGGCCAGGTAACCAGAAAATGACAATAGCAAAACGAAGATGCCGCTTCGGCTCGGAAGGGTATGGCGGAGAAGTCTGTAAAGCATTCCGCAATATGGAGAATGTAACCTTCACCGACAATGCGTGATATGATGATTTTTTCTCAACAAACTGATAACCGGAGCAGTCATTTTGTTGAGTAGAATCAGCAAAATGAGCATTGTCGGCCGAATTATGAATGGTGAGCTTTGTGAAAGCTAAACGTCCCCAAATTCAAACGCCTATCTCTCATGATCTTGCCCATCAATAAAAGCCGGCCGTGTCCGGACGGTTTTGCCAATAGAACACTGGTTGGAATACTTCGAAACCGTTCCGGTAAAACTCCCCGGCTCACGAATAGCATTGTGTTGCCCCTGTTGCTCCTTGTCTTTTTGCCCGTCATCGCAATTGCCCAGAAAAAGGGCGACAAAGGAACCGAAATCACATTGGAACAGGTGACACAAAAGTGCAAAGACCTGCCCAGAGAGCAACGGGTCGTGATAAAGGTGGCTCGTTTTAGCGTATCGACCAAGACAGCCGCGGCTAACACGACATTCGGTGACGAGCTGGCCACCATGCTGACGTCCGCTCTTCACCAGACCAATTGCTTCCGGGTGATGGAAACCAACAAGAACCTGAGTGATGCAACCAGTGAAATCAGGTTTGAGCAGGACGGTTTCACCGGCGGCTCGGGCCCGCAGGCAGGACAGATGCTAGGTGCTCAGCTCATTGTCACAGGGGAGATCACCGATTTCAGCGAGGGGAGTTCTTCCAAATCCATCATGGGCGTGGAGAGCCGTAGCAACCGGGCTACGGTCGGTTTCACGCTCAAAGTGCTTAACCCGCAGACGGGCGAATTGCTTTTCAGCCGGGATGTGAATATGCAAGGCCATAATTCCGGCAAAGTGCTGGATATTTTCGGCGTCCGCACGTCGAGTACCAATGAAAACCGCGCGGTTCAGGATGCAACGCAAAAAGCGATTATCAAAGCGGTGGAGATCCTGGCGGATGAGAAAGACAGAATGGAGATTCCCGAACCTCAGAAACCGAAAGAAATCAAACGCTATACCGCACAGAACTGCGCATTGCTGCGCAGCTCGTCACCCAAGGTGATCATTCTGGTCACCGAAGCAACCACAGAAGGGACGACCCGGCTGGACGATGAGGGAGATTTCGCCAGGCGGGAGCAGGAATTATACGTGAGGCGGCAGGAAGCCATCACCACGGCCATTCATGACATGTTTAAAGGGAAAAATAGAAAAAACAGGCAGGAGGAAAAGACCAGTGAACCTACCACCACACAAACTGCCGCCACTGCGCAAATCAAGAAAGTGGTGATCGAGCAAAGCGCAACGGAGACCGAGCTGACCCGGCATTTTGTCGACGCTGGCTTCAAAGTAGTAGATCCCAAGATCTACGGCAAAATGAAGCAATTATCTGATTCGACGGGCGATCTAGCCCAAATGGCTGCTCTGGGCTTGAAAATGGGGGCTAACGTAATCATCACCGGCCAGGCCATTTCCGAAAAGACCAACGCACAGGGCGGGATGATCGCCTGCCGGGCGCGGCTGGAAATACGGGTTATTGCCACGGATGACGGCTCGATCCTGGCCTCCAATACCATATCCGCGGGCGGTATCGACGTTTCCGAGGCGGTGGCTAACAAGGTTGCACTCCGCAATGCGTCCGAGGGCATGTCCCAGTATCTGCTGGAACGGCTGTGCAGCATGAATACATCTTTCGGCCCCACAACGACTCCCAAAAAGACACAGGCCGCCGTTGCGGCACGGGTTGCATCTCAGATGACTTCCGAAATACAGGTCTCCAATGTGAATTATGCAAAACTCTCGGCCATGGCCACCGGATTGGGTAAGCATGCGAAGGTAAAGGGCATCAAAAAATCCATCAAGGGAACTGAGGGTGTGCTGGCGGTTGAACATACCGGAAGCACCGATGAACTGGTCGAAAACCTGAGCAAAATTCCGGCACTTAAGTTCGAAGTCCTGGAAATGGAAGAGGGGAAAGCGATCATCAAGTTGCCCTGATTTACTCACCACCAGCAGTGCAAAGCTGTTCGGTTTTTTACACGTGATCCTATGAAAAATCTTCTGCTCATTCGCTCTTTTCGATATTTACTATCCGTTATACTGCTTTTGCCACTGTCTTGTAAAGAGAAAGAGCGGACACCGGAACCGAAACCGGAGGAGCCATCTACCCACCTGAATGATCAGGTCGTTAAAGTTAACGGGACGCCAGAGCTGAGTGAAAATGTATTTTACCTCGATTCGGCAGCGTCTGGTCTCATCCGCGAATATTCCGACGGCAAGCTGGTATTGTCGGGTCTGACAGGGATCAAATCGCTTTCGGATGCGAGCCTGAACGGCCGGATATCAGCTGTAACGGAGCTCAGAAAAGGGTTTATCCTCGTGGGTGAGCCGAGCAAAAATGCGCCCAACGGCTTTCTGGTCAGGATAACAAATGTCTTTCAGGAGGGAAGCAACTGGATCGTAGAGTATGTCAATTCGGCACTGGACGAGGTTTGGAAGGATCTGAGCTTCGATGCATTCGATTTTGAGGATATTCCCATTGCGGTCAATTTGAAAGGATTCGAATTCGCCCTTAAATCGGCAGGAAGCGGACCAGCGGTGAAGTTGAAACTGGACGGCTACCTGAACTGGCTTTTTAAAGTGCGTATGCACGACTTTAAAATCGATGATTTCGAAATTCAAAAGTATGGACTGACGGTCAGGAAGCTGGCCGATCATCATGTGGAAACTGACATTACGGTCGGAATTGAAGGTTCGACCGACAAATATCCGCCTTATCTGCATGTGACGGAGCATTACCCGCTGGCAATCAAGGAAATCAAACAGCGTCTGCTGGTACCGACCCCCATTGGGATCCCGTTCCCGATCCTGGTAGGTTACACGATCGGTTTGGGTGTGCAGGTATCCATTGACGGTTCCATATCCTTTACGAGCGATCTGGTCAATATGAAGTCGGAGTCGGTTTGGGGACACCTTCACGAAAACGGGAAGGATACCAAGATTTCCGACTACAAAGAGGAGAAGCGCTCCATCCTGGATCCGGTCAGGGTCCGGAAGATTGAAGGAGAAGCAAAAATGGGGCCGGCTGTCGACTTTAAAATCCGGTATTACGATGCAAAAGTGTCTGGCTGGACTGTGTCGGCTGGTTTGTACGGTAAAATAGCGGGGGTGTGCAAGGACGGCAAGACATCCATTAAAAGGTTCTGGGGAATGGAAGGCAAGGCATCGGCAACACTGGCGCTTTTCTCCAACAAGCCGCTCGCCGCCGTTGAAATTACGCTGCCTATCATTACCGACACCCAGATCGGAGAGGAAATGATCGTGGAAGGGGCATGTGTGGGCGATGAGGTCATTAACCAGCCCGTAGATAATGCCGTTGAATATGCACCGGTGGCCATCAGTACCGGCGACCCTCACCTGACCACGATGGATGGTTTCAGGTACAGTTTCATGGCGGTAGGGGAATTTGTTGCGGTTAAGTCGACTGTGAGCGGGGATAAGTTTGAAATACAGGCCCGCCAGCAACAGGTTCCTTCCCGGAATAACTCGGGAACGGTGTCATTCAACACCGGGATCGGCATCCATACCGGCAGTGATCAGCTGTGCATATACCCGGACATTATCTACGTAAATGGCGCGCCGATCGGACTGCCGTCCGGTACCACCGAACTACGGAACGGAGGCCGCATGGTCCGGGAGTTAAACACATATACCGTCTACACGCCTAACAATGACGTCATCGCAGTGCGCCTGTTCCAATCCGATCTCGACTATTCGATCAATCTCAATCCCAACCGGAAGGGGAAAGTGCGCGGACTCCTGGGAAATTTCGACGGAGCGGCTGCGAATGATCTGGTTAACGCAGCAGGGCAGGCCACGCAAAACACTTTCCCGGCCCTTTACCCTGCATTTGCCCGAAGCTGGCGAATTCAACAGGCCAATTCGCTCTTCGTTTACAGAGCCGGCCAGTCGACAGCTACTTTCACCGATGAGAGCTTCCCCCTGAAAGCGGTCGCACTCACAGCGGCTCAGCAGTCGTATGGCCGCAGTATCTGCGAGGAAGCTGGTGTGACCGATCCTGTGATTCTGGCCAACTGCATCATGGATGTCGCGCTGACTGAGGACACGAGGATGGCAGAAAGGGCATTTACAAGTCAGGAAGAAGTTTCAGAGGTCCGGTCAGTGTCGATTGGCGACTTTAATAAATTCCCGTCGCTGGTGGGACGGATCAATGTCGAAATCCAGGACGGTGCGCTTGTTTTCCCGGCTTTTGCTAACGGGGGTACGGTGGTTATCAACAGGCGGATAGAGCTGGGCAAGGGATTTGAATATACGCTGGGTATAACGGGAATAGCCGAAGTGGGCCAGATCAAATGTGCCTTTGCGGAGAGGAACGAGGGAATGGGTAAGTATTTCGATGTTTCGGAAATCACATTTTATAAAAACCCCAACGGTACTTTCAATATAAACCATCCCGGTGCCAAACAGTTGGAAGGTGTTAAAAATGACATCTTTGATGGAAAGAGGCACAAGATCCGCGTGGTGGTTGGTCCGGAACAATATTACCGGGATATCAACGAATATAAATCCAGGTATTCCATCTATTTGGACGATGCGAGTACACCGGTGGTGGATGCTGAATTTCCCAATTCATTTCCGGAAGACCGAGACCTTCGGGGTGGATACTATCCATACATCATTTCAACGGGCAACTTGAAAATTCATGATTGGACCATCAGAAGACGTTGAGTACCAGTAAATCAGGAAGACCATCCATTACATCAAATAATAAATGTTAATTATGAAAAAGGTAGTATTACTCACTTTCCTCGCGGTATGCTCTTTTGCCGCTTACTCTCAAACCTCCATTGTTAAACTACAACCTATTCCGCTCGTCAACAGCACATTGAGCCTGGGTTTTGAGCAAAAGATCGCCCGCTCGACCTCGTTGCAACTGAATGTCGACTATCTCCGGGAGAAGGATTTCGGCTTTAAGGACTCCTGGCTTGGTATCGGCCTGGAATATCGTATATACAACCTCGTGAGTGCGCTGGCTACACCCGAAACACAAGCGCCGCACGGCTTCTTCGTAGCGCCTACATTAGGCATACGTTTCTTCAAATCGATCGATGAAGACGACCCGGATTCGGAGTTTACCGAGAAATACAATTTTGCAAACCTTGGTGCATTGGCGGGGTATCAATGGCTTCCCAAGCTGGGCGATGGCAAACGGCCGCTGGCGCTGGAAGGGTCGGTCGGCCTGCTGGGCGGATTTATGCTGAAAGGCGAGAAGTTCGACTATGAAGATTATCAGATCTGGCCGAGGTTCAACCTGGGGCTCGTGCCGGTAATCAATGTGTCCGTAGGCTTTGCATTCGGAAAATGAAACAGTGGTCCTGGTTGGAATAATAAAATTATATACAATGAAAAAAGGCATTCTATTCTTCATGCTGATGCTGGTCGGGCTGGCTTGCTCCGACTCGGATGACGATGGTATCATTCCCGGCAAAGGCGGGTCAATGTCCGCACAATGCAAGTCGGAAGGAATCAATTGGGCAACTTTTGATCCCAAGTACAATACTTCCACGATGAAAGTATCCTATTATTCCGGATCGAGCCGGGTGCTGATATCCATGGAATTTGGTGAGTCGGGCAAAAGCAATGGCAAGCGCGTATTCCTCAGTGTCGGATTTGCCTATGCTGGCAAAGGAAAGTATAAAATTTCGCCACTGCCTGCCGACGACAGCGTTCTGTATAGTTACTACGGTGCCGACAGGCTGGCTGTAATTGAAGGAGGGTCCGGAAACGGCGAAGTGGAAATTACAGAGCACGTAGCCAACCAGTACATCACCGGCAAGTTTCATTTTGATATCGAAAAGAACGGCAAAAAGAGCAAAGTAGAGGACGGTGAGTTCAAGCTGAAAGTTGATTTTTGAACCCGGATATCGGCCTAATAATTGACAGCTACCGAAAGCTCCTCCCGCTTGGAGAGGGCTTTCGGTAGCTGTCAAAATGTGGGGGGCATTACTAATTCTGAACAGCCAACGGATTGTACAGGATCTCTTCCTCGGGAATTTGAAGCGTCATGTTTGCAACCGGATAAGTCACTTTGGCCAGGTGGTTGGCGGAGCTGTTGCGATCAACGGGAATGTTCCACCTTTTGTTATTGTAAAATTCCCTTCCGCCTTCCCCCCACATTTCAATGCGGGTTTGCAGGTAAACCATCTGCAGGGCGCTCAACCCGGCCATTGCAGGATAGGTATCGCAGGTCAGGGCCCGGGAGCCGGTTTTGGTGCGGGCGGCCAGCAGGGTATTCAGGGTTGCCTTGGCACCAGCCTCATTGGAAAGCTGTGCCTGGGCTTCCGCTTTCATCAGTAATACTTCCGAACTGCGCATATAGTAGCAGGTGACATTACCAACCTCGATCTTGTTGGTGCTCCCTATTCCGTGTGTAGCCGCAAATTTGGTATTGGTATATTTCGGAATAAATGCCACTGTACTGTTGCTGGGGTAGGTATAGTCACCGAAGTCCGTCGCCATGAAACATGCCTTGCGATAGTCGGTAGCAGCCATTTTTTCATAAAGCCGGTTGTCAATCCGCTTGTAGGCGCGCGTGACCCCACCGTTGCCTTGTCCGAACGGATTGGTGTACGCATTATGATAGGTTTTGGCCTGACCTACCGGGAAGCCTAAAATCACCTCCGGGTTGGATGCATTATTAAGGAATCCATTTGTTTCCGGCAGGTAAACCGGGTCTGTTGCGGTCCCGGTATTTTTTCCTCCGTATTGTGTTTCTTTCATCAATGTGGGGTATTTGGCGAGGATTTCGTCGCATACGGTGACGGCGGTGTTCCAGTCGCCGGTCCATACCGATACCCTCGCCAGCAGGAAGTTGACTACGGCCAGATCGATATCCGTGAGGTCGGCGGTGTAGCCGATCCCTGCGTCGGTAAAGAGCTTTTTCGCGGCATTCAGGTCTGCTTTGATAAATGCATACGTCTCTTGTGCGCTTGTTCTGGCTTTATTGGGCTGCGTGGGCGAGAATGAGTCGTAGAGCATCAGACCCAGCTTGTCCTTACCTGTCTGCATAAAGGCATCCTGATAGTTTTCCATCAGGTAGTTGTAGCCGTATGCACGGACGGTCAGGCCCCGTGCCTTGTAGTCCATCAGAAAAGTATTATTGCCCACGGTCGCATCGGTCAGGAAGTTGAGCATTTTATTGGCCTGATTGATGCAGTTCCAGGCATAGTACCAGTAAATCAGGTTTTTGTTGGCTGTACTGGAAATGAAATTGTCGAGACCATACTCGGGGGCGCCTACCAGCGCCGACAGGCCTCCCACATCGCCGAGTACCATGTCGTTGCCTTCCAGGTTTCGCATGATATCCAGGCCCTGGTTGCTGTAATACATGTCTGCGGAACCCACGCCGTTGATTCCCGCGAAGTTGAAAAGCAGGGGCATGTTGTTGGCCATGCTGCCCATCACCAGTTTGATGGATTCGGTGTTGCCGGATTCGAGCAATTTCCTGATTTGCTCATCGGTGATGTTGTTGGGCGGCGTAATATCCAGCTTGTCGGCACAGGAGCTGAACAGGCATGTCGCCAGAAGAATGAAAATATATTTTCTCATATCAATATGACTTTTAAATGTCCTCAGAAAGTTAAATTAAGACCCAATGAAACCGTGCTCATGTAAGGGTAGGAGTAGCCTCCCACTTCCAATCCGCCCACGAGAGACATCCGGGGGTCGAATCCCGAGTGGCCTGTGATCATGGCGATGTTGTCCGCCGATGCGAAAATCCGGCAGTTGCTCGCTTTGAATCTGGACAGTACGGATGCAGGCAGATTGTATCCGAGCGAGAGATTTTTCACGTTCAGGTAAGATGCGTTGAAAAGGGCGAGATCGGAATACATCCAGCTTCCAATGGTGGCTCCATTGGTGTAATAAGTACTTCCGTAAAACGCCATAGGGAATTTGGCTCCGGTGTTTTCGGGTGTCCACGTGTTGCCAACCAGCTCTTTGGAAATAGCGCTGCCAATGTTTCCATTCATATAGAGGCCGTTGGCATATTCCACGCTCAAATACTTGCCTCCGATCTGATAAGCCAGGATGGCTGAAAAGTCAAACTGCTTGTACCGAAACGAAGTATTGAAACCTCCGATCCATTTGGGCAGCGCGCTTCCCATTTCATAACGGCTGGCCAGCGAATAGTCGGTCGTTTTCACGTCCGAGCCGATTGGTGTATCGGTGAACTTGTCGCCGGCATGATCGGCCTGGGTCACGCGGTGGTGGAACAATGGCAACCCGGTATTGACATCTACTCCTCCATATTTGAAGAAATACATGTTATAAAAATCTTTACCCACACCTCGCAGGTAGGCGATCTCGGCTGTCGAGCCACCTCCATTGGCAGCCCAGCCATCTACACCGGCGGTCCAGTTGCCATTCAGTTGTGCAGAACCCACGCCTGGCGGAACTTTGGTGAGCACCGTCGTATAGTGCGTCCCATTCACACCGACCGTCCAGTTAATGTCCTTTGTACGGATTATGTCCACATTAATATCGACCTCTATCCCCCTGTTGCGCAGGCCTGCGGAGTTTTTGGTCAGCGTGTTCTGCCCCAATGAGTAGGCGATCGGCTGGTTGTAAACAGAGTTTACCGTATGCTTGTTGTACCAGTCAAACGACCCGTGGACTCTTTTGAAGAGGGTAAAATCAATACCGGCATCCAGCGTGTGGGTATTTTCCCAGGTTAGCCCATCGTTGACGAATGCGCCCTGGGTGAGGGTGTAGCTGGCAGGAACTCCGGATCCCGAAGTGCTCGACGTAAAGGTGGCACCATAGCTCCACAATTGGTAACCGGAGTAGTTGCCGATCCCGCTTTGGTTACCGATCACGCCGTAGCTCGAACGAATTTTCAGGTCGTTAAGCCAGGAACTGGTCCCTTTCATGAATTCCTCGGCCGATAACCGCCAGCCTCCGCCGACAGACCAGAATGTACCCCAGCGGTCTTTGGCGTACTTAAACTTCGATGAACCGTCGCGGCGAATGGAGGCTTCCAGGTAATACCGGTCATTGTAGACGTAGCCCACGCGACCGAAGTAGCTTTCCATGGCTGTTTTGATCTCGTTGCCACCCGGAGAGGCGAACGTACCGCCTGTGTACCGGCCCACGAAGTTCGCATAGGCTGGAAAGCCGTCGATGAGCCCGTATGCGGAGTTGTAGTTCAGGTTTTCCAGATTGTACTGATAGTATTCATGTCCGGCCATGGCGGTTAATTCGTGGCGGCCATAGTTGTGGCCCCAGTTGAGCAACTGTTGCGCATCCAGGATTCCGACATTCTGGTACGTTTTACCGAATGCACCTACACCTACATACGGGCCGGTTCCGCTGTTGCCATAACGGGTGCGCGTCTCCGAGAAACGGTCATAGGAAATATTGGTTGTGAGGCTGAAATCTTTCAGGAGTTTGAATGTAGCATAACCTTTCAGGTTCAGGTCATTGGATACGCGTTTATCGATATCGTCGTCCAGCAACTTGATCAGGTTCGCCTCGGAAGTTGGAATTTTCGTAGGGCCCAATGGCGAGTAGGTGTCGCCCAGCTTCACATGGACCATGTCGGTTCCGTCTGCTTTTTTCTTGATGTTTCCGTCCTTATCCCGGGCAAAGAGCGAAATGAGCGGGCTCTGACCATTGATCCAGCGAAAAACGTTGGCGGTTGCCGAGCCTGCATTCCTGCCGAACCGCGTGGCCGGCGACTGCGTGGTGCGGTTCGTATACCCGATGTTGGCACCGATTTTTACCCAGTTGAAAAGCTGTGCATTCACATTCGAGCGCACATTGTACCGGCCGAACTTGGAGCCGCGAATGTAGGACGGATCTTCGAGGTAACCCACGGAAGTAAAGTAATCGACCTTTTCGGTTCCCCCGCTTGCCGTGAGGTTGTATTCCTGGCGGAGTTTACTTTCAAGAAAATAATTGTCGTAGCTCCCGGCATCGTAAAGTTGCCGGGCGTTTGGATTGAGCTTTCCGTCGGTATTCACCAGGTAGGCACCCGACATCGTGGCGCTGGCTTGAGTGCCGTTGCCTGTGGGCGTGTATACCGCGCCCGGCACATCGTACAGCATCCAGTTACCCAGCAGGTTAGCTGAAAAATTGGTGGTGGAACCCGTATAGTCAAACAAGTGCGCACTTGCAAACTGCGCGGCTTGTTCATGCGACATGTTCGGATTTTTGAGATTGGTGGTCGAGGTGCCGTTGGTCGAAGGCCCGCCTGATACGCCGTATCGTGCCGAATTGTAGATGGTCTGCCAGGCGTGCTCGTAAATGTCTTTGGCGTCAGTCATTTTATCAAATTTGAGGGCGCCCGCGTAATTCACCCCCCAGCGTCCTTCAAACGAAATGCGCGTTTTTCCGGTAGAGCCTCTTTTGGTGGTTACCAGCACTACGCCGTTCGCCCCCCTTGAACCGTAAACGGCCGTCGAAGCAGCGTCTTTCAGTACGCTGATGCTGGCGATATCTTTCGGACTGATGGACGACAATGCATTCTCGTGCTCGGCTGGTACACCGTCGATGACAATGAGGGCATTGGAGCTGTTCTGGCTTGTAGAACCTGCCCCGCGCACCCGTATCCCCATATCCAGACCGGGCTGGCCGTCCACCGACGAGACCTGCAACCCCGGTACGACTCCTTCCAGTGCCCTGGTGACGGTAGAATTGGATTGCACGGCTATGGTCCTGGAATCAATGGCCGTTACCGCGCCGGTGAGATCCTTCTTTTTAGCCGTACCGTATGCAATGACGACGACTTCGTTGAGTTGTTTGTCGTCCGCAGCCATCGTAATATTCAATACTGTTTTGGATCCGACGGGTACCTCCTGCGTGGCGAAGCCTACGAAAGAAAAAACCAGAACGGTACCCTGTACACCGGGTACGGAAAAGTAGCCTTTCTGGTCGGTGGTGGTGCCGGTCGTGGTGCCTTTCACGACCACACTCACGCCGGGTAATTCATTGCCGTTGGTGTCTGCCACTTTACCGGAAATCTGTGTTTGCGCATAAGCCCCCATCCCCAGGAGCATACACCACAGAAGAAGCAGCGATATCTTTTTCTTCATGGTAAATTGAGTTTTTGATTGATAAACTGAGTTTAAGAAAGGTGAGATCAGGAAGCGTATTGAGCGGATGCGGTCGGAACTGCACTGAGATTCTTCCACGTGTTTTGAAGAAATTTTTACATAAGCGGGGCTGGTTAAAGTGATTACTAATACAAAATACCAATGCTAAGACAGCGAAGAATCCCCGCTCAAATTATCATCGGCAATATGTTTACGGTAACGTTAACGTGTCAGAACTTGAAAAACGATCGAAGATGACGACCAGTGACTGTCGTTGGATGATGCATTTAACAAGTGATTAGTTAGGGGCGAAAGCGGTTACTTGTTTCGAGAAGGTTATCACGCCCGAAATCTAACCATGGCTATTTGAAACAAATTGGTTTTCGGTAGGATTAATCTCAAAAAATTGCGGTTTACCGGATGCTGACTTTTTGTTGGATACGACACTTGGTCACAGGGCGCATTGCCGTTTCACGTGAGACGCTCAGCAGACCGCGCAATTCAAATCAGTAAGCCACTCCGAAAGTGATCTACGTCACGTAATGCCCTGCCGATTCCTGCGGTACTTTGTGCTATCAAATTTTAAACGATAACATAAAGAAATGGAAACTAAAACATTTGCAGTCGAAGGTTCACAAAGCAACATCGACTGGACCGGAAAAAAAGTGACAGGCGCACATAATGGCACTATTGACATCAAAGCCGGGGAATTAACGGTGGGAGATGGGAACCTGAGCGGCGGTAACTTCGTCATCGATACTACCTCTATTAAAATTCTGGATATCACCGATCCTGATACCAATCAGCAGTTTGCCGGCCACCTGTTTTCGGCGGATTTTTTCTCAACAGAGCATTTCCCGGAAGCCGCTTTTGTCATTACAGCCACCGAGCATCTGGAAAGCAACAACTACCAGATCACCGGCGATCTGACGATCAAAGGCATTACCCACGAGGTGGCCTTCGGAGCTCAGGTACATATTTCGGACGATACAGTTACCGCTACCGGTAAGGTCATCGTAGATCGTACCCGCTACGATATGAAGTTCCGTTCCGGTAACTTTTTCACCAACCTGGGCGACTCACTTATTTACAACGAATTTGAACTGGAAGTACAATTGACGGCATTTGCCACGCATTAAAATCGACGTAAATACCTAATAAAAATGGAGGTAACCGGATGGCGTTACCTACTTGCCAAAAACAATAGCTGATCACCGGGTATGCGCAGGAGCCAAATGCCGGCGCATACCTCTAAACTCGAAAACACAATGGACAATTACACAAATCAGGCCGCGGATATTACCGCGGTATTGTCGGATTATTTTAATGGGGTTTTTAAAGGAGATACGGACCTGCTCCGCGGTGCATTTCATCCGCAGGCATTGGTTGCAGGTGATGTGAATGGACAGCCCTATTTCAAAACACTTGACCAATATCTCGACGGCGTTAAAAACAGAAAGAGCCCATTGGAACTGGGCGAAAGTTTTCGGATGGAAATTATTTCCATTGAAATCATTAATCTGATCGCTGTTGCAAAGGTCCGTCTGCCAATGTTTGAATTTAATTACCACGACCTGTTATCGCTGACCAAAGTCGACGGGAAATGGGTAATTGTAAACAAGCTATTGACCAATGTAAAGATATAAATTCGTTTGGAAGCAAACAGGTGAATACAGTTTTTGGTATCCTGTCTTCTATCTTTTAAAGCCCGATGGGCCGCCATCCGAAGCCGCCATGATTTCCCACGACGGTTTCGGATGGTGCTTTTATGTAATAATGCATGGCCTGGCTTTTTCGCTGTCGATCTACGAGGCAACTTACCAGTGAAATCAGCTGTTCACCGCGCCTAAATGCCGGTAAGTATTGAGGAGTACACCCGTTGGTGTGGACTTGGTACTGACAAATTCAAGTTTGCGGGCATCATAGTCGTCGGATAGAATGCGCTTGCCGCGGCCCAGCAACACGGGGTAAACGATCAGGATCACCTCTTCCACCAAGCCTGCGTCCAACAGGGGAGAGGTTAGTGATATGCTTCCGGAAAGCACCAGGTCAGGACCGTCTGTCGATTTGAGTTGGCGGATGGCTTCGATGATATCTCCGCCCAAATCTATCACCGGGCCCCATTGAAGGCTTTCCGGTCTGTGGGTTACGACGAATTTGGTTGCCGCGTTGATAGCGTTTGCCATCGGGAAGTCCCCGGCAGTTGGCCAGTAGCCCAACCACTCGTCGTAGGTTTGGCGGCCAACGAGCAGGTCGAAGCCGGTACCATAAGCTTCAAGAAGCATAGCCATGCCGGCGGGTGTGCGGTATGGTGCGGTCCATCCGCCATACGCGTAGTTTTTGTCATGCTCAATCACCCCGTCCAGCGAGATATGTTCGAAAATCCTGATCTTTCTCATGGTATTTGTTTTGTTTTAATGATCACCAAAATTAAGGTGGACCAGGGCCTTGCATGAGGTGTAATCACGACAATATCAGGGTGTCCGTTCGCCATTGTCTGTGCGAAAGGGCACCTGGGGGTTAGGTCGGTATCCTTATTCCGATCTAAAACGCGGGTTGCTATACGGTAGTCCGGAATGCTGATGAGATCGTTGCCAACTTTGAGGGAGGAAAAATTGGAAGAAAAAAGCCGGGCGCCGTTTACACCAGCCTTTCCTTGATGGCCAGGCTCACGGCCTCTGTGGCGCTGTTGACGTACAACTTGTCGTAGATATTCCGGATGTGGTTATTGACGGTGTTGTATGAGATGCCGCATTCCGCTGCGATCAGCTTGTAGCTGTATCCCTTTACCAAAAAGCCAAGGATTTGCTTTTCGCGTTCGGTGAGGTGGTAGTCTTTTTTGGCCTGACTTTCAGCGGAGAAGTGTCGTAAAACTTTGGCGGCGATGCTGCCTGTCATGGGAGCGCCGCCTTCCAGCGCTTCCCTCAAACTTTCCAGAAACCGCTCAGGGCTCGTTTTTTTGAGCAGGTAGCCGTTCGCGCCGGCTCTCAGGCTGCCGAATATGCGCTCATCCTCTTCAAAGTTAGTCTGGATTATGACGGGCAAGGCGTCAAAGTGCTTTCGAACGAGTTTGGTAGCTTCAATGCCGTCCAGGCCAGGCATGTCGATGTCCATGAGCACCAGGTCGGGTTTTGAATCGGTGATGTCGGCCACCAGGTTACCGGCATTGTGAAATGTGCCCGCGCATAGAAAGTCAGCCGAAAGGTTTAACAGCATGGCCACGCTGTTTAGCCTTTCCTGATTATCGTCGAAAATGATGATCCTTGATGTCATCCCGCAAAATTAGTGACTCACAAACAAGTATTACATAGCAAATATTTGCCATTAGGTCTGGCTAAAACACCAACTTGATGGTCGTGCCGCTCATTTCTTCGGATAGGATCATCAACTGTCCTTCCATCTGAGCTGCGCGTTGCTGCATGTTCGTCAGCCCATTGCCCTGTTTAGCAGCCTGGCGGTCAAAACCGTTACCATTGTCTTCAATAACCATATTTACATGGCCATTTTCGTAGCTGATCCTGACATGTAAAGTGGTGCATTCCGCATATTTGGCGGCGTTGTTGATGGCCTCTTTGAATATCAGGTAAAGGTTTTTACGGGTCTGCATGTCAAGCTTCCTGTTTTCGAGTCTTGGGTCGGTTTCGAAATGAAACGAAATACCTTTGGACTCGGCGAGTCCGCTTCCGAAATGGAACATCCGGGCAAATACATCCTGGATCTCGTCGCTGCCGGCTTTCACACTCCATACAATGTCGCTGATCCCTTCCTGTACCTGCTGCGCATTTTCTTTGATTTTTTGTACCACCTGCTGATGTTCGGGCTTGTCCATTTGCATGAGCAGTGCCTGGCTGTAAAAGGTAATGCTGCTCAGCGTGCTCCCGATTTCGTCGTGCATATCGGCGCTGATGCCATTCCGGATTTGCTGGATGTGCAGGACCTGGCGGAGCCGGTAGCGATAAAAGAGGTAGATCAGCAAACTGATCACCAGCGTGCTGAGGATAAAGAACCAGGGTGATTTGTACCATGGCGCCACCACTTTCACAGGAGCCTGCCATTCCTGCACACCCCAGTCGGCACCTGCCACGGACACCTGCACCCGTAGCTTGTAATTGCCTGGCGGCAGGCTGTTTAAGAGTAGCTTGTTGCCGTTTTCGAATATGTGCCAGCTGTCGTCGTCCCAGCCTTCCAGCTGATAACGGAACCGGTTGAGCCTGGTGTTGTGATAGTCGGGGCTCATGAATGCAAATGCGAAAAGGCGATCGTCGGGATTGAAAACGATCTGACTGCCCGACTGATGGTTGGTGATCGTATCTGTTCTGTTCTGCCCCGCGTCGTATTTGGAATAGGAGATCAGCTGCAACCCGCGCTCTTTCTGGGCACTGATGTCCAGTTGTGCCGGGTCAAACGCAACAATGCCGTTCAGGCCACCAAAATACAGCGTGCCGTCCTGTGATTTGAGGTAGGAGCCATGGTTGAATTCTGTATGGGGGAGCCCGTCGGAAATGCCGTAATTGTAGAACTTCTGAGTGCGGGTATTGAAGCGGGACAGGCCTTTGTTGGTGCTTAGCCAAAGGTTTCCGCGTTCATCCGGCAGTGATGCATAAATGTTGTTATCAGGCAGGCCGTCATCGGTGGTGAAAAGTCGTGCTTTTTTCAAAGTAGTGTCAATGCGGATCAAGCCTTGTGTCGACGCGGCCCATAATGCATTGTCATACCAGACACTATGAAAGATCTGCAATGCAGGCAGCTTGATTTTGTCCGCGGCACCCTGTCCGTAATGTTCCTGAATGGTCGCATCCCGGTTCAAAATGTACAAACCGTTGGTGGTGCTCACCAAAATGCGGTTATCAGTCCAGGGCATGAAGTGGTTTACACGTTCATTTTTGATATACCTGCCTGCCTTGTCGTTGAACAGGACCGGTTTCATGTCCCGGATATCGATCATCGCCATCCCGCCCCAGGTCCCCATCCAGAAGGTGTGATCGTTCAGTTTGTAGAAATAGGTGAACCCCCTACCGCTGACAGACGGAAATTCTACGGGGAAGTATTCCTCGGTCTCCGGCTCGATTCGCAGGAATTGTGTGCCGTCGGTAACGGCGTAAACCTGGTCTTTTGCAAACAGCACCTTGTACGGGATCACATGATCGCCGGGGATGTTCTTCGGGCGGTGCAGGATCATGTGTCTGGCTTTGCCTTTTACCGGATCGATTTGGTGGAACATATAGGCCATACTATCGGCGTGATAGCCGTAGGAACATACCCATATCTTCCCCGTGCTGTCTTCTGTAATGCCCCGGATGCTGCTCCCGATATCGCCCGGGTTGTCCAAAGGCACGCTCAGGTACTTTCTGAATATTTCTTCGGTCAGTGTGATTTTGAAGAGACCATCGACGCACGACATCCAAAAACTATCATCAGCGCTCAGGAATGCTGCAAAGAAAAAGATATTGGCACCGGATTTTTGCTGTAACCGGTCTGTTATGGCGGTGAATTCGCCTGTTTTTTGATTTAAAAAGCCAACTTCATCTTTCGCCTTGTACCACGTATGCCCCTTTGAATCCTGGTAAACCACATCCGGAACGACTGCCGTGTCAGGATCTAGTATAGGGCCAAACATTTGTTTTGCACAGAAGTATTTGCGCATCCGGCCCTTCCGGGTTCCTGGTTGCTTGTAGTAAATGGTAAGCTCGTCCGTGCCGGATTGCACAACGCTGGCGACATTATAATGCCTGGAAAGCTGCCCGGCTCCCAGCAAATCGACCCGCCCGACGAAATTCCCCTTCTCACTGATCACATCCAGGAAATTACTTTCATTGTAAGCATACACATTGTTTTGACTATCATACAAAAGCTTCGTGACAACATTCCTGGCTAAAATCCCCGGACGAGCTGGCGGCGTGTACAGGGCCACAGGGACGGCATTCCGATCGATTTTTACCAGTCTGCCTCCCGATATCGCCACCCAGGCGTTTGATTTCCTGTCAAAAAATATATCCAGGTTCTGTTTTGTCGCTACCGCTTTCAGGTAGCGCGAGGGATCAATCGTACGGCAGGTGAAATGAAACGGATCGATGATGCTGATGCCATTATTATGCGCCACCCAGATATCGCCCCCGGCGCCGGTCCGTATCTGATTGATCAATGTTCTGCTGCCGATCGATTTTGTGAGTATGCCCGTGAGGTCCTGAAATGTATAACCGTCGTAACGCCAGAGGTCCTGGCCGGTGCCGACCCACATAAAACCCCGGCCATCCTGAGACAGGCTGCGGATATTTCGACTGGGCAGGCCTTGTTCGGGACCCAATAGCTGAATGTTGATACGCGTTTTGGGCGCCTGCGCATGGCATGGAATCACGCAGTTCTGGACCACGTAAAGAAGCAACCCGAAGTAATAGCGTTTCACCGATCGTCCGAAAAACCTGAACCGTGGAAGTTTGCGTTGCATTGCAATGACAGACATCATTTGAGAAGGAACTCAAATATATACTGGTAAACCTGATAAGGGACTAAGATCAGTCACTATTTATCAACCGTCAGGCACAAAAATGGTTTTTCGCCCCCGTCAGGCCTGCGTATAGCAAGAATTTGCTATTGTGCCTTGTGGCTACATTGTCTTCTTTTGTCCGGCCCAAATTCAGCATCGACATACGCCCGCACTTGCTCTGGTAACCTCCGGGGCCAGGCGGTTTTAGATATTCATTTACTCAACGTTATCAATCTTTCATGGCTACTAATCTGTACAAGAAATGAAGAAACGCTACATTTCCTACCTCAGCCCGCTCTTCGTTATTTTTTCCCTGCTTTTAACAGTTCAATCACCGCATGCCAGGGCATTCGGTGTGGTGAAGCAGGAGGATGGATCAAAGGTTGCTCCCGGAGCACCGAAACCGAAAGACGGATTGCCAGAAAGTGAAATCTACCGGAAGAAAATGGCTGAGCGGGCGGCCAAAAGAGCCGCCCGGGATCGTGTGAGCCAGCAGGGTCCGCTCAAAGCCGGGCCACAACCAGCACCGGGAAAGGCAACCACAAGCGCGGGGACGCGCTATGATCCGCGAGTTGGAGGCCTGAAAACGCTGTCGGAAAGCAATTCGGCAAGCTGGCTGGAAAGAACAGTCGCCGCAGCACTAAAGAGACATCCCGCGAAAAGCCCGGCTGAAATACGTGCCATCAAGGTGCGACAAACTGCTGCAAGACTATCAGCCACCGATGCAGTTCCGCCCGTTTTGTATGTGAATATCAATAAAACCGATGGGCCGCCTTATGATGGCAGTAGTTGGAGAAATGCCTACCAGCAATTGGGAGAAGCTTTTAAGTATGCGCATGAAAATCCCGGCGTCCAGCAGATATGGGTTGCCAATGGCGTTTATCGCGCTATTTATGACCACGACTATATCGACGAAGACGGCGTAATCCAGGAAGACTACACATTCAGGTTAGTACCCAACGTCAAAATTTACGGTGGCTTTACCGGTGTGGAGCAATCCCTTGCCGAACGCAAACTCGCGACCCAGACCAGCTATCCTTTTGATGATCGGGACGCAGGTCAGGATCTTGTAACGATTCTCGACGGAGACGAATTTATACACCATGTGGTTACGTCAGCCGGCGACGTGGGCAGTGCCAGTCTGGATGGGTTTTTGATTACCGGCGGAAATGCCAGCCTGGCGTCGGACGTTTCCGTGGAGGGTATGACTATCTCTCGCAATGCGGGCGGCGGCATTGTCATCATCAATTCATCACCTTCACTCGCCAACATCGAAATATACAACAGCAAAGCGGGCAAGGGGGCTGGGATTTTCGTCAGTAATTCGGCTCCATCACTGACCAATTTCCAGATCTCCGGCAACCGTGCAATGGACGGTGCGGCCATCTATGCATCTGAATCCGAAATTGTTCTAACCAACTCGATCATCAATAACAATCGTGCGGACGGATCGGGGGCTGTTTTCCTGCTTAATTCTTCTGATGTGCTCACCAATGTTACCATAGCAAGAAACAGGGGAGAGGGAAGCGGCGGATTGCTGGTTGACGGTGGTGCCCCGAAAATCCGTAACACCATCATCAACGACAACCGGAGCAATGCAGACATTGAAATACAGGTGATCAACGGCGGAGTTCCTTCTTTCGCCCACAGCATTGTCCCGGGAAGCGGCGGAAGCGGTTCCTGGCATACTGACTTTGGAAATGACCAGGGTGGTAACTTAGACGCAGACGCTCAAATGTATAACCCCGGAAGTGGTGTTTTTGGATTGTATCCGGGCAGTCCTGCCATTAACAAAGGCAATAATCTGTATTTTCAATCCGATCAGATACCTGATTTGTCGGCGCTGACCACCGATTACAGGGGAACGGCCCGGATCATAAAGGGCACAGTGGATATAGGTGCTCTGGAAAGTATATTTGGAATTTTGGAAACCGCACTTACTCCCAATGAAAACGGGATACTGTTTGTAAAAAAAGGGGGCACCGGCACGAAGAGCGGGCATGACTGGAACAATGCGGCACCCGAAGTGGCCGATGCGGTTTTTGCTTCCAATCTGATTGCGGTGAAACAGATATGGGTTGCCGGCGGAACATATCATCCGCTTTACCGCCCTGACGATTTTTCGAAAGCTGATCCCAAAAGTCCGTACAATGCTTTTCTGCTGCAACTGGACACCCAATTGTATGGCGGATTCAAGGGGGACGAAACATCGCTTGAAGCACGGGATCTCAGTCTTACAGCCAATGCCAGTATCCTGAGCGGCGACTTCAACGGAAATGACAACTTCAATTTTACCGATCTGTATAACAACGGGATCAAAAGTGAATTCGGCGAAAATGCACGCCATCTGATCTATGGATTCCAGCTGTATTCGGATAATGCATTGGATGGCTTCACGATCGAAGGCGCAAATAATACGTCGCCTGTCCCCGGAGAAAAGCTTTTTATCAGCGAAACAGTGGTGCCGACGGAGTACGGTTCTGGTCTTTTCATTCTGTGGACGGATACGGAAGTGGGTTTTAAAAACCTGGTAGTCCGAAACAACCTGGGTACCAAAGGGGGAGGGTTTACCGCATACGGCAGCGAATTGACGATCAGGAATTCGGCCATCTACCACAATTATACCAAAGGGCAGGGCAGTGGCATACTGGACATTGCGTCTGAGGGCGATCTGGAAATTATCAACACGACCGTGGCGCAAAACCTGTCGGTACAGGGCACGAACGGCGCGGGTGTCGCTTCGGTCAGGGGAGAATGGGTCGAGATTTTGAACAGCATTATCGCGAACAACCTGTCGTCAGGCGCCGAACCGTCTTCCCAGGCTAACTTTTATTTCGACGAAGCCACTGTTTACGTTGCCAATACGATCTTCCCCGGAAGCGGAGGAAGTGTGAACTGGCAGCTCGAAGATATCGGGGATGACGGGGGAAACCTGGATGTAGACCCGCAGTTTGCCGACATGAACGTCGGCGACTTTTCACTAACCGTATGCAGCCGGGCAATCGATGCGGGGGATATTGACCTTTATTCTTCCGAGGAAGATATTCCCGTGACCGACCTGGCCGGCAAAAGCAGGATTTTCCGTCATCTGATCGATATGGGCGCGTTCGAGTTTCAAACCGAGCGGTCACCCGATGCGACTGCGCTGGCAGGCAATGCAAAAGGAAGTTCTTTCACTTTCGGAAATGCGGGCAATGCGGCGCATACATTTACGGCGGAAGCAGCTGTTTGCGATTCGGATTTCCTGACCCTGATACCGGACAACCTGAATGGCCTGGTAACCGCCAAAGTGTGGGTGGACGCCCAGGTAAATTCCTACGCCAACGCCGCATATCTCCAAAGGCATTTTGACATTGTTCCTGCCGACAATCCGGGATCCTCGACGGGTCGCGTCGTCCTTTACTTCACCCAGACAGAATTTGACGCACTGAATTCGAAACTGACGCCTTCGGAGTATTTGCCCACCGGCCAGGCGGACGGTGAAGATACGAGGAAGGCTAACCTTCGGATCTATCAGTTTCACGGAGAGAGTTCCGATGGCAGCGGAAGCCCTGCTTCTTATGGAAATTCGCGGGACGTCATTGACCCCGACGACTGGGACATCTATTGGAATGCGGCTCAGAATCGGTGGGAAGTTTCATTTTTGGTTGAAGGTTTCAGTGGTTTTTTTGCAGGAACAGTTACGCAGAATCCATTGCCGGTCCGCGTGATCAGTTTCGAGGGGAAACAGACGGATAACCAACAAGTAAAGCTTGACTGGAAGGTTGCAGAACAGGAGAATATCCAGGTATACGAGGTCGAATACAGTAATAATGCCAAAACATTTACCAGGATTGGCGAGGTAGAAGCCAATGTCCTCGCCAGCACGGCCTACACCTACACGGATACGCTGACGCACACGGGTGAACGAGCTTACTACCGCCTGAAAATCCTGGAAATGGATGGAACAACGGCATATAGCAAATTAATATCCGTAAAACTACCGGCCAATGAAGGATGGATCGCCTACCCGGTGCCTGCCCAAAGCGAGCTTTGGATCGATTGGAAACAGAGCGATGCTACCTGGGCTGAGTTTACTGATTTCAATGGGAGAATTTTAAAGAAAGTCAGGAAAATATCGGCCTCTCAAAAAATAGATATATCGGGAATGCCAGCGGGTGTATTGTTATTGAAAGCAAACGGAAGCAGTGTTCTGAAAGTAGTGAAAGAATAGGGAGAAATGCTGCTGGAATTCCGCTTGCGAAAGGACCACAAAACCTCGAAGATTTTAATGGCCAGGTAAATTTTAAATCAAATTGAATCTTAAACCAAACACTGAAATTCCAAAATGAAAAAATTTGTTCTCCTAGTTAACGCCGCAATACTTTCCATTTTTATTCAAGCCTGCACCGACCACTCGGAACCCATTCCGGAACCACAATCTTTTTCCTCAGAAACATTTGTAACCGGATTGAAATACCCCATTGGACTCGCCTTTGACGACAAAGGAAACGTCTGGACTACCGAGGCGGGCTCAGGCAAAGGCAATGACGGCAGTGTTTCCATGATCACGCCATTGGGTATCAAAACTACATTTGTAACCGGCCTTGAGTCGCTGATGCGGGAAGGGTCGATAGAAGGGATAAGCCATCTGGTTTATCGCAAAGGGAAATTGTATTTTTTGCATGGCTCAAATGGCATCCTTTACACAGCCGATGTGTCCACCTTTCAATCAGGCAACGCCGCCGTTAAGCTTTCGGACATCCCCTCCGAAGATATCGGAAGCTATGTCGAAACCCTGGGTTTGACGGACCCGGTTAATTCGAACACCTATGATTTTACATTTGGACCTGACGATCACCTGTACATCGTTGACGCGGGAAGCAATGCGATCATCAAAAAGGATATGGTGAGCGGCGACCTGAGCCTTTTCGCCCGTATCCCCGACGTCGGGCCGGGTGTGGAAGCTGTTCCGACCGGCATCGTTTTCGACGGCAGCAAATTTCTGGTAAGCAACCTGACGGGCTTCCCGTTTGCAACCGACAGCGCGAAGATTTTCCAGGTGAATCAAAAGGGAGAAGTGGGCGTGTACAAATCTAATTTCACGACGCTGACAGGCATAACGCTTTCCATTAATAACAAACCCATCGTCATTCAGCACGGGGTGTTCGGAAAAAAGGGATTCGAGGCAAAGTCGGGTAAAGTGCTCGACGAGAATGGAAACACGCTTTTCAGCGGCGTTTCGCGGCCAACCGATATCATCCGAGCCGGCGATCAGACCTACTATCTGCTCAGTTACCAGGACGGGACGATCACCAAGCTTACCTACTGATTCGATTTTAAACCCGGGCGCTCCCGGGTTTAAAATATATTCGACAGGATCTATTCATTACATTCCGACATCCATTTGAAAGTGCTCAAACTCATTGGTAAAATACTCGCAGGCATCCTTGTAATTATTGTGGCAGGCATCATTTATCTGAAAGCCGCCCTCCCTGATACCGGCCCCGCCCCGGATATCAAGATCGATCGGACCAAGGCCCGTGTCGAACGTGGGAAGTATCTGGCTAATCACGTGACCGTATGTATGGACTGCCACAGCACCCGCGATTGGTCACAGTATGCAGGGCCGCTTACGGGGGCATTGGGCGGAGGCGGAGAGCAATTCAGTCAGGAGATGGGCTTTCCCGGAAAGTTTTTTGCACCCAATATCACACCCTATACGCTGGCCAGTTGGACGGACGGAGAAATTTTCCGTGCCGTCACAACCGGCGTCAATAAGGATGGTAAAGCGTTGTTTCCCGTGATGGCCTATCACCGTTTCGGCCAGCTCGACCAGGAGGATATCTATTCGGTGATCGCCTACATCCGCGAGCTGCCGCCGGTGCAGAAAGTGAACCCGCGGTCGGAGCCGGATTTTCCTGTTAACATCCTGATTAATACAATGCCCCGGAAGGCGTCCCTTGCAAGTCGCCCTTCGGAGACGGACGAGGTAGCTTACGGAAAATATCTGATCACCGCTACCGGCTGCGTGGATTGTCACAGCAAAACGGACAAGGGCAGCGTGGTCCCCGGAACGGAATTCGGCGGAGGAATGGAGTTCCGCAGCCCGAACGGTGTTGTACGCTCACCGAACATCACCCCGGACAAGGAAACCGGGATCGGTAGCTGGACAGAGGGCGCATTTGTAGCCCGTTTCAAAGCGTACGCCGACAGCAATTACGTCTCTCCCAAAATCGCACCGGGCGAGCTGAACACGCCTATGCCCTGGGTCATGTACGCGGGCATGAAGGAAGATGACCTCGCCGCGATCTTTACTTATCTGAATACGATCAAACCAATTAAAAATAGCGTGATAAGGTTCGAGAAGTAGGTGTTTTATTGAAAAATTAGGTGTCGGGGGAGGGGAGACTATAAAATGACGGTGAGCGAAACGGGGCTGCTGAACCCATCGCTTACCGTCTTTTGCCGTTTGATGGGCTGCATCATTCCCATCTTTATACGCATTAGCCATCTGTCGTTCCGCACTACTCGCCTCCCCCAAACCCCCAAAAATTCCCCCTCCGGTCTTTCCGATCCTCCGATCGACCATTTCCCGCCCGAAATATTTCAGGATCTGCTCCAAAATGTAACATGAGCCATGGTTTCTGTAACATAACCCGGCCTGTAATTGGATTATGTGAATATATATTTGTGCTCAATTGTGCCGCCGGGGAGAATTAGTCCAAATTTTTAATCCGTCACCAAAAGGATAAGGTCTTCCGGATAAGGTTTCTGCCAAGCGCCAATGGTCTCCGGACTATGGGTGGAGAATGCTTTTACAACCTTTTATTCATGTTCATTATGAAAAGAAAATTACGGCTTTTTTTACAATTGTCATTTCTACAATTAACGTGCGTGGTTGGTGTTTCCAGCTCGTTCGCGGCGGATCTGTCTGCCGGTGTCGAAAGCGGCAGAAGCGTCGGGGTGCTATCCATGGATAGAAAACTGAACGGCAAGGTGACCGATGAGGGTGGCCAGGGACTTCCGGGGGTTAATGTGACCATCAAGGGCACCACCCGCGGCACGTCTACCGACGTCAATGGGCTTTATTCCCTCGAATCCGTGGATGACCAGGATGTGCTGGTTTTCTCTTTTGTGGGGTATCTGGCCAAGGAAATCAAGGTGGGGACGGTGAGCAAGCTGGACGTCGTGCTGGCCCAGGATACGAAGGCATTGGAAGAAATTGTCGTGGTAGGTTACGGCACACAGAAAAAGGCGACGGTTACCGGGTCGATCAGCAGCATTAAAGGTGACGCCATCGCCGAGGTTCCGGCACCGAACATTTCGCAATCGCTGGCTGGCCGCGTGGTGGGTGTAAGCATGCGGCCCAATGGCGGGCAGCCCGGAAAGGACGACCCGGATATCCACATCCGTGGAATTGTGACGACAGGCAATAACCGGCCGCTTGTCGTGGTGGACGGGGTCAGACGGGACAACATCCGGCAGGTGGACCCGGGCAGCATCGAAACCATTACCATATTAAAGGACGCGGCCGCTGTGGCGCCTTACGGGATTGGCGGGGCCAACGGGGTAATTATGATCACCACCAAAAAGGGCAAAAGCGGAAAACCGCAGGTCAGGATTAGCTCTTCTTACGGCTTCCAAAACCCGACCTACCTGCCCAAAATGCTGTCGGCGAGGGATTATATGGCGTTACAGAATGAGGCTTATCTCAATCAGACCCCTGGCGGTACGAGTCTACCTAATGACCCGGAGCTTGTTAAAAATTACGATCAGCTCCACGCAGAGGACCCTTGGAAGTACCCGAATTCCAGTTTTGTCGATGTGTTTAACAAGAACGTGCCTGTACAGAATCACGGATTGGAGCTAAGCGGCGGCACCGAAAATGTGACATATCATGCCGGAGTAAGCTATTTTGATCAAAAGGGGATATTCGATCCGGTGGGTTACAGGCGCTATAACTACAACCTGAGCGTTGAAATGGCGGCGACCAAAACCACCAAGGTAGGAATGTCGCTGTTCGGAAGCGTTGAAAATACGAAGGATGTTGACGCCGACGAATCGACATCCGGCCACCTCTTCCGGAGCTTTTATAAGTTCTTGCCTACTCAAAGCCTCATCTATCCCGAGGGCGACAAATGGGGTGAGTCTTCCGCCAGCACACCGATAGGGGTTTTAAGGTCCGAGGGATACAGAAGAACCAATGGCAACACCCTGCTCGGGACGATATTTGTCGAGCAGCAGATCGCCAAAGGGCTGAGTGCCAAAGCGGTATTCAGCTACGACCCCTGGCAGCAAAACGTGAAGTTGTGGCACGTTCCGTTTATCTACCATAAAATAGACCTTTCCCAGAAACCTTACACTTACACCGAGGCGATTTCTCTTCAGGAAGGAAACGGCAGACCATTCAGGTGGTTGGGATTGCAAAATCAAAGGCGGACAAACTTTACCTACCAGGGTTACCTGAACTACAACCGCACATTCGGTGCCCATGCGATCACCGGGTTGGTGGTGATGGAAGCACGGAAGACCAAGTCCGATTCCATGGCAACCCGTCGTAACAATTTCGCTATCGGAATTGACGAACTGAGCTTTGGCAGTTCCGACAAACTGGATTACGACAATGCCGGCGTTTCGTCGACCGGGACTGAATTGGGATACGTATATAGGTTAGGGTATACTTACAAGGACAAGTACATCATCGAAGCCGCCGGACGCTATGATGGACATTATTACTTTGCTCCGGGCAGCAGATGGGGCTATTTCCCAGCCTTCTCGGCAGCGTGGCGGGTGTCGGAAGAGCGTTTTATGAAAAATTTCCGCTTCATCGATGAACTGAAAGTGAGGGGCTCGTGGGGTAAGGCCGGTATGCTGGCCGGAGGGCCGTTCCAGTATCAGTCGGGGTATGACCTCAGAGGTGCCGCATACGGTTTTGGCGGCGGGTCGCTGGTGCAGGGGTCACGCGTGCCACGCGAGGCGAATTCCAGAATTACCTGGGAGATCTCGACCAAAACCGACATTGGATTTGACCTGAGCATGTGGAATTCGTTGCTGACTGTCGAATTTGATTACTTCCATGAAAAGCGGACGGGAATGCTGCTGGCGCCGCAGGTAACATTACCGGTCGAATACGGGCTCTCGCTTTCACAGGAAAACAAAGGCAGAATGAGCGCCAACGGGGTGGAGATCAACCTGGGAACGCGCAAGAGGATTTCCAAAGACCTGGACTTTTCTCTGAATGCCAATGCCAGTTATTCCATCAACAAAATGCAGGAAGTATTTCAAACCGACGCGGAAGCCAAAAACCCGAACCGCACGCTGGTAGGAAGGCAGTTTGGAACACCATTTGGATTTAAGTCGCTTGGATTGTTCACTTCTGCCGAAGATAAAAACGGCGATGGGATCGTTGGCGCAGCCGATGGGTACAACGTCACCCAGTTTGGCGACCTACATCCCGGCGACATTAAGTATGCGGATTTGAGCGGTCCGGACGGCAAGCCCGATGGCCTGATCGACAACTTTGACCTCACCGTCATCGGAAATCCGGTTTACCCTGCATTGACTTTCGGTCTTACGCCAAGTGTGAACTGGAAAGGGTTCGATGTAACCCTGTTTTTCCAGGGATCGGGAAAGTCCAGCATCAACGTCAGACAATTCATGACCGTTCCGTTTGAAAATAACGGCAGCAACACCGGTTACGAATACTACGATAACCGCTGGACGCCTGAAAATCAAAATGCGAAGTACCCCAGATCGACGCCGGCGCCCTACGCGAACAACACGAAGGATTCGGATTTCTGGTGGGTCAATTCAAGCTATCTGCGCCTGAAAACAGCCAGCATTGGTTACACCCTTCCCAAAGGCCTGACCAGCAAACTGAAAATGAGCTCAGCCAGGGTTTACTTCTTAACGCAGAACCTGTTTACGATCAGCAAGATCAAACACATCGATCCTGAAATGGGCTACACCGATCGTGAGACCGCATACCCGGTGATGAAGGCGAGCACATTTGGAATTGATCTGACATTTTAACGATAACCGATCACATGAAAGCTGCAATTAACTATTTCAAAATATTATGTGCAGGCATTTTGATGCTTGTGCTGCCGGTGTCCTGCGATACGGACGAGTTTTTGGAGAATGCGAACAAGGCCAACCTCACCGACAAAACGCAATGGGAGTCGGAAACGAATGCCGACGTGTTTCTCAACGATGTGTACAGTGAATTGCCTAATAAACTCAATCAAACGGAGACACTGGACTATTTCAGCGACGACTACAACATCAGCCATTATTACACCGCCTCAAACTGGCGGCAGGGCGTAACTCAGATCCCGTCGAGCAGCACCGACAATCCCTGGGGAGGCACCCAGGGCCCGACCTATGGCTATACCTGGCAAAACTTTTTCGTCAAGATCAGGAAATGCAACACTTTTATCCAGAAACTGACGGAGAACAAAGCGAATTTTTCGGAGACCTATTACAACAAACGCATTGATGAAGCCAGGTTTCTCAGGGCCTTCTTTTACAGCGAATTCTTCGTTCACATTGGCGGCCTGCCCATCATCACCGTGCCTTTGGACAGAAACACCATGAGCCCTGAGGAACTGCTGCAACCCAGGAAGACATTCCAGGAAACGTTCGACTTCATTGTCACCGAGCTTGATCAGGTTGTGAAAGGGGAACATCTGGCAGTCAAATACAACTTGTCTGACAAAGAAGCGGGCCGGGCGACGCTGGGAGCCGCATTGGCGGTGAAAGGCTGGATCGAGCTGTTTGGGGCCAGTCCCTTGTTCAATACCGCGACACCATATTTGGCCGATCCCGGCAAGTTTGTGCATTTCGGTAACTTCGACGCCTCACGCTGGGCAAAAGCGGCTGCGACCAACAAGCAGTTCATTGATAAATATGGCAATGGACAGCGATACAACCTGTTTGGCGACCTCAAAAATCTGTTCAGAGCCAGTAATGAGTATAATTCGGAGGTGGTTTGGGACCGCCAGGTTGTTGCTAATGTCGGAGGAATGGGTTCCAGCTATGAGCAGCGCGGCGGGCCGACTTATGTGTTGGGCGAGTACCGGTCGTGGGGGAATTACAATCCTACGCAGGAATTGGTCGACCAGTTTGCGATGGCCAATGGAAAGCCGATTACCGATCCGGCTTCCGGATACAATCCTCAAAAACCGTATCTAAATCGTGAAAAGCGGTTTTATGACGCCATCGTTCATGATGGGGCAATTTATAAGCAGGATTGGATGCCGCGTGCGGACACGATCTACACCCGTATCGACGCGACCTACCCGAACCCGGACCGCACTAACCAGATTGACCTCGCCGGCAAAACCGATGTGGGCGATTCAGGGTATTATCAGAAAAAACGCCTGAACCCCGACGCGGCGCCGGGCAGCGATGCAAGCGGACAAAACTATATTTTCTTCCGGTACGCGGAGATCCTGCTGAACTTTGCCGAGGCGCAAAACGAAGCGAATGGCCCCGATGCCTCCGTGTACGACGCGATCAACAAATTACGTGCGCGGTCTGAACTGCCTGCACTAGCCGCAGGCCTGTCCAAAGATGCCATGAGAGCCGCCATTGCGCGGGAGCGGAGGGTTGAACTGTGTTTTGAAGACAAGCGCTTTCTGGATAACAAACGCCTGGCGACAGCAGCTGCGCTGATGAACAAACCGCGCCACAATATGGTGATCCGCAATTCTGTACCCGCCAACAACTCGGGTGTTTGGGTTTACACTGTGGAGGAGGAGAAAAAATACAAAGTGAAATTCGAGCCTAAACAGTACATGAGCCCTATTCCGCAAAATGTGCTGGATCAGAATTCCGGAATCAAACAAAACCCCGGGTACTGAGTGTCATACGCCGGATGCCTGCCCGGACTAGGGCAGGTTTCCGGCGTGTACCCTGGATCATAACTTGTGCAACATTGTCCAGCTACTTATAGTATGATACCCGCACCTATTTGTTTTCTGTTGTAAATCCATGTGAGAAGCAGTTAACAGTAACAACAGATATATCATGAACGTAGTCGAAGGGTGTACCGGCGAACGTAACCTGAAAGCATTAACAATCGCCGGCAATGCGGCAGCGCGGTTCAACCCGCTGGTGCTTGCGCTGGTGAGCTGGCTGTGTATCGTCTCTAATGTATTTGGGCAGTCAGCCAAGCTTTTTGGTGTTGAAAATGGGCTTTCGAGCAGTATGGTTACCGCCGTTCATCAGGATCGTAGCGGTTTTATATGGGTTGCTACCGAAGACGGGCTGAACCGTTTTGACGGGATCAAATTCACGGTTTACCGGCAAGATAAGGCCAATGGCGAGGCCGTGTCGAGCAATTTCATTCAGGTCCTTTTTGAAGATCAGACCGGAAGAATGTATACCGGCTCGCTGCACGGATTACAATATTACGATCCGGCAACCGACTCTTTCCGGACCATACCGCTGATGATCGGCCAAAGCAAAATGACCCATGTGCGGGTATTGGCGATCTGCCAGCGCAGGAATGGCGACATTCTGGTGGGTACCTCCGGGCACGGCATATTCAGGGTGGAGCAGGAGGGCAGGCAACTTTGCGCCCGACCGGTTACCTTGCAGGTCCCGAGCAACCTCATTATTCAGATGTTCGAAGATAGTGACCGTAACCTCTGGGTGTCGACGGAGGACCGGGGATTGCTCCGGTTTGCGGATACCTCATTGAAATCCGTTAACGCATATTTTGTCTCCAAGAAAATCCAGAACAACATTGTGACCAGTTTGTGCCAGGACAAATATGGCCGTGTCTTTGCGGGCAATATGGTGAGCGGGCTTTACCAGTACAGTGCAGTCAATGACACGTTCCAAAACATCCCTTACCCTGGGGCCGGCAGCCTTCCGATTGCCGATCTGATGGTCAACGACAACGGGCAGGTGCTGATCGGGACGAGGGGGAACGGCTTGAAATACTTCGATTCCGGTTCAGGGAGGATCCTCGATATGAATCATAATGTGGACACGTTTGATTTTACAAAATCGAAGGTCTTCTCCGCTTGCGAAGACAACTCGGGTAATACCTGGCTAGGCATTTATCAGAAAGGCCTCCTGCTGCTGGGTGTGAATACCAACCGGTTTGGCTATATGGGTTACAAGTCGGCCAGTAAAAACCTGATCGGGTCCAGCGCTGTGAAGGCGTTGTTTGAAGATAAAAACCGGACTATCTGGGTCGGGACGGATAATGATGGCCTGTATGCATTGCCTGATGGCGGCAAACCGGCAATGCATTATCACAAGAGCGCGGCTAATCCTTCCGCTCCGGAGAATGTGATGACTGTTTTCGAGGATTCCGAGGGGAACCTCTGGACAGGCTCCTATCTGACCGGGCTTTCGAAGCTGGACCGCAAAACCGGAAAATTTGCTCATTCCGACAAGCTATCTGACAAGAACGGGGATAATGTTCAGCGGGTTTTTGATATCAAGGAGGATTCAAAAAAACGGCTTTGGATCGCCACGATGGGCTCGGGCATTTTTGGCATGGACCTTCGCACGGGATCGGTGGAGAACCTGGACGCACTGCCGGGCAGGGTCAGCCTTCCCAAAGAGAATTTTCTTCCCAACAGCTGGGTGAATTGCCTGCTCATTGCAAAAGATAACAAATTGTTTATCGGTACTTTCAATGGACTCGCCTGCCTGGATCTGGAGACTAAAAACTTTGTATCCGCATTCGGCGCGAACAGCCTTTTAAAGGGAGTGGTGATCTACGCATTGTTTGACGATGACAAGGGTAACTTGTGGGCGGGCACGTCGCAGGGACTAAAAAAGATCTCCCGCGCGACGAACGCGATCACCACGTTCGATATGGCGGACGGCCTGCCCAGTAACCTCGTCGGTGCGGTGAGAGGAGATAAGGCGGGGAATCTCTGGCTGAGCACGAACCGGGGGTTGTCAAAAATGGACCTGGAAAGCAACACATTTGTCAACTTCTATTCGGCCGACGGATTGCAGGGGAATGAATTCAGCCAGGGAGCTTCGATGGTCACCAGAAACGGAGCGTTCTATTTCGGTGGTATCAATGGGCTGACCCATTTCAAACCGGAAGAAATAAGAATGTCGGCCAAGCGCCCGGCTGTTCGTATCGTGGATCTCTACATCCATGATAAAGCCGTGAAAAAAGGGATGAAATCCGGCGGCTACATGATTGTGGATACCACCGTAAGCAGTGCGAGGGAATTTAATCTGGCCCATCACGACAATTCTTTCAGTCTTGAATTTTCTACGATGGATTTCATTGATGCTGAGCGCGTTTCTTACATGTATGCGATCAACGACAACGACTGGACGGCGTTGAGAGCGGGAACCAACAGGCTCACATTTGAGAACCTGGCACCCGGCAAGTATCAGTTCAGGCTCAAAGCAAAATCCAGTAAAACGGATTCCGATGAAACGCGGCTAACGATCATCATACACCCCGCCTGGTATTTTTCTGTCTGGGCCTGGCTTGTTTACGGCTTACTCGGACTTTTTGCCGGTATTTATATTTTTAAAACGCTCAAAAACAGGAGATTGGTAAAGCAGAAGATGCTCGCGCATTCACGAAGGGAAGAAGTGAACGAGGCTAAGCTCCAATTTTTTATCAATATCGCCCATGAAATACGCACACCGCTGACCCTGGTGGTGAGCCCGCTTCAAAAGCTGCAAAGCCAGGATTACAATGCCGAACGGATGCATTTATATGACATCATGGGACGTAATACCAAACGTATACTGGACTTGGTCAATCAGCTGATGGACATTCGAAAGATTGAGAAGGGGCAAATGGCCTTGCAGTTTTCGCATGTGGAAATGGTGGATTTTACCAAAGAGATATGCCTGCTGTTCGAGGAACAGATTGAAACTAAAAAAATAGAGTTTGTGGTCGATGCGCCGCCGCAAAAAATCTTTGCACACATTGATCCGCTCAATTTTGACAAGGTTTTAATTAATGTCCTTTCCAATGCGTTTAAATTCACGCCCAAAGGCGGCAGAATTCGAGTAGCACTGTCGGTGAGCGATACGCGCAATGGTAACGGTCGACATGAATTAAGAATGGCTGTCGAGGACTCCGGCCCCTTCATCGATCAGCACGAGACGGAACGCATCTTCGATTGTTTTTACCAATCGGATAGTCACCGGGACCACAACCGGTATGGGACGGGCATTGGCTTGCATCTTGTGAAGCAACTGGTAGAGCTGCATCGCGGCAGGATACGGGCCGAAAATATGGCTGAATCAGGATGCCGGTTTGTGATCGAAATGCCGGTGGAAGAGGTTAGCGCGGCAGAAATTGAATCCACGGATAAACTTTCGTCGGTAGATCGGCTGGCACCGGAAATGTCGGCTGAAGGCGCTCATAAAACGAAGTCGGCCAGGAAAGCGAGACGCCTGGTCGTGGTGGACGACGACACTGAAATCTGCAACTACCTGGCAGACGAAATGTCGGGAGAATTCACAGTTTCCTCCTACGCCAACGGTGAGGAAGCGTATAAGGCCATTTTAAAGGACATTCCCGATCTGATCATCAGTGATGTGATGATGCCGGTGATGGACGGTATGGCGCTTTGTAAAAAGGTGAAAGCCAATCCATTGGTTAACCACATACCGGTTGTTCTGCTGACGGCCAAAACCGCAGAATCCACGAATGCAGAAGGCCTGGAAATGGGAGCGGACGCCTACATTACCAAGCCTTTCAACATGCAGATACTGACCAAAACGATCAAGGCGCTGATCAGGAACCGGCAGATACTCCGAAACAATGATAATGAGCAGCATTACCAGGAGGAATATATTTCCAGGGTGAGCATCAAGGCTTCGGAAGAAAAGCTGCTGGAAAAAGTACATCTCTTAATTGACAAAAACCTGGGAAATCCCGACCTCAGCGTGGAGATGATCTCCAATGAAATCGGGATCAGCAGGGTGCATTTGCATCGTAAGCTCAAAGAATTGACCAATCTCACCACCAGGGACCTGATCCGGAACATCAGGCTCAAACAAGCGGCGGAACTGATGACGAAAAAAGGGTTGACCGTGTCCGAGGTTGCATTTGCGGTGGGGTTCGCCAATGTGAACAGCTTTTCAGTCGCATTCAAAGAGCTGCACGGGGTATCACCAACGGCTTTCGCAGAGAATTATATGGAAAAGGCGTAACCAACGGATTCCTATACCAGGTATTACCTTTAATTTAAACAAAATACTAAACAATGAGAAGGTTTATCCTATTGACAATCAGCATACTGTGTTTGTCTGCCTGCGCTTTTGCCCAAAGCAGCCAGCCCGAAATGCCTGCCGGTTTCGACTCGATCCGCGAAGGCGTCGCCACCGGGAAGATCGATACCATTCAATATGTGTCCAAAACTGTGGGGACCACGCGCAAGGCACTGGTATACACACCGCCCGGTTATTCCAAAAAGAAGAAGTACCCTGTCTTGTATCTCCTGCACGGAATTGGCGGGGATGAAAAGGAATGGCTGAAAGGCGGAAATCCGCAGATCATCCTGGACAACCTGTATGCCGGCAAGCAGATTGAGCCGATGATCGTGGTCATGCCCAATGGGCGGGCGATGAAAGACGACCGGGCGACCGGCAATATCATGGCGCCCGACAAGGTGGCCGCTTTCGCAACATTTGAAAAAGACCTGCTCACCGACCTGATCCCCTTCATCGAAAAGAAATACCCGGTGCTTGCCGACCGGGAACATCGAGCGATCGCAGGTCTTTCGATGGGCGGCGGGCAGTCACTGAACTTCGGGCTCGGTAATCTGGACCAGTTTGCCTGGGTAGGAGGTTTTTCGTCCGCTCCCAATACTAAAATGCCGCAGGAACTCATGCCCGATCCGGAGGGAGCGAAAAAGAAGCTGAAACTGCTCTTCCTGTCCTGTGGAGACGACGACCGGCTTATCACATTCAGCAAGCGTACGCACGATTACCTATTTGAGCACGACGTGCCGCACGTGTACTACATTGAGCCGGGTGTTCATGATTTCAAGGTCTGGAAAAACGGTTTGTACATGTTCTCGCAGTTTCTTTTTAAACCCATCGACATTAAGTCGCTATCCCGATACACCCTGCTCGGCACGCCGGCATCGACCAATATCCGGTCCGCAAAATATCCCCAGATCCTGCCGGACAACCGGGTGGTATTCCGCACCAAAGCGCCTCATGCACAACAAGTGCAGGTGGATCTTGGGAAAAAATATGATATGCGCAAAGATACCGCCGGATTTTGGTCGGTAACGACGGATTCGATCGGGGAGGGGTTTCATTATTATTCGCTGCTGATCGATGGCGTGGCGTTGGCCGACCCGGCCAGCGAGACCTTTTACGGGATGGGCAGAATGGCCAGCGGCATTGAAATACCTTTCCGGAAAGGTGGCTATTATGCCCTGCGCGACGTGCCTCACGGTGATGTCCGCATCCGGCGCTATCTGTCGAAGGCCAGCAATACCTGGCGGGAAATGTACATTTACACACCGCCGGGGTACGACGCTTCGACCGGAAAGTATCCCGTGCTATACCTTTTGCACGGAGGTGGGGAAGATCAAAGGGGCTGGGCGAGCCAGGGTAAGACAAACCTGATTCTCGATAACCTGATCGCGGAAGGCAAGGTAAAACCGATGCTGGTGGTGATGATGGACGGAAACCTGGGAGCTCCGCTTGGCCCAGGTAGCCTCGGCACGGCAGGGGATGGCTTTTTGAAAGCCTTCGAAAGCGAATTGAAGCAGGGCGCGATGCCTTTTGTGGAAGGTAACTACCGTGTGGAGGCTAATGCAGCAAACCGGGCGCTGGCGGGTCTTTCGATGGGTGGAATTCAAACGCTGTATGCAGGCATTAAAAATATGGACATGTTCTCTTCGCTGGGCGTGTTCAGCTCGGGCTGGTTCGCGAATAATCATGGGCTGTCGGGTCCGCATTATGAATTTGCCAAAGCCAATGCGGCCGGTATCAACACCAATCTGAAAAATTTCTGGATTTCCATGGGCGGACCGGAGGACATTGCCTTCAAAAACTGCAAGATCATGCTCTCGAAATACGATGAGCTGGGAATCAAATACCAGTACAGCGAATATCCCGGCGGCCACACCTGGCCGGTATGGAGGCACGATCTGTTTGGATTCGCCCAGCTATTGTTTAAGTGACATTCTTAATATCAAGCAATGATGATGAAAAAATCAATGTGGTTCGGGCGCCTGGCGTCTTGCTTTTGGCTGTCGGTAGCATTGACGGGCCCCGGAAAGCTGCTGGCACAAAGAACTCTGAAGGAAGCTTATCAAAATTACTTCCCCGTCGGCGTGGCCGTGTCGCCGAGGAACCTGTCGGGGCCGGAGGCCGAACTGATCACGCAGCAATTCAGCAGCATCACGCCGGAAAATGCAATGAAGATGGGGCCGATCCACCCGGAGCCCAACCGGTACCAGTGGCAGGATGCGGATGCGATCGTGGCCTTTGCTCAAAAAAGCGGCTTGATGGTACGCGGGCATACCCTATGCTGGCATAACCAAAGCCCGAAATGGTTCTTTACCGACGACGAGGGAAAACAGGTTAGCCGGGAGGTGCTGCTGGCGCGGCTCAAACAGCATATCAACGATGTGGTCGGCCGCTACAAAGGTAAAGTTTACGCTTGGGACGTTGTCAACGAGGCGGTACCGGACACGGGGACGGGCATTTACAGACGGTCCCGGTTCTATGAGATCATCGGAGAGGACTACATTGAAAAAGCATTCGAATTCGCTCATGCTGCGGACCCGGGAGCAAAATTGTTTTACAACGACTACAACACGGAGAGCGCTTCGAAACGGGCGAAGATCTTCCAACTTTTGAAAAAACTGAAAGAGAAAAATGTACCGGTGCACGGCGTTGGCCTCCAAGGGCATTGGTCTGTCTATGAGCCCTCGGCGGAGGAACTTGAAAAGTCGATCACCCAGTTTTCCAGCCTCGGACTGGCCGTCCAGATCACGGAATTGGACGTTTCCGTACACCCCAAGGAGCATGAGCGCCGACAGAAAAAGCCGGCAGACAGCGCGGCATTGACGCCGGGAATGATCGCAAAGCAAACTGCGCAGTACAAAATGCTTTTTGATGTTTTCAGAAAACACAAGGACGTGCTCACGGGCGTCACTTTCTGGAATGTTTCCGATAAATCGACCTGGCTGGACAATTTTCCGGTCCCTGGCCGAAAGGACTACCCGTTACTGTTCGACGAGCATTTAAAGCCCAAGCCCGCCTATTTTCAGGTGACCGGCTTCTGATGTTTTGGCTTCCGGCTCGTTGCGTTGCGATGCCGGCCGGGATTTCACGCGATCAGACATACCGATGGCAAGGGTAGGCCGTCCAACGCAAAGGTTTCCTGCATCCTGGTAAACCCGTTTCTTTCAAAGAGTTCGATCCACGGGCTTCCGGCGTGTTCGTTGACCCATATTTGAACACCTGGCTGGGAACGGCATACCGAGAGGCATTTGTGGAGCAACGAATCCGCGACAGCCGTCGCCGCGAAGGTGCTGAGTATCCCAAAATCGGCAATGCGGACGGACCGCTTGCCTTCCAGGAACGGCGGTCTGCTACCCCGGGTGGTGATTCGCGCGTAGCCAGCCGGCTTGTTATCTGCATATACCACCAGCCACTGGTTGGACATGCTGTTTAATTCGTGGATCAGCGCCTTTTTGTGAAAGTTTTCGGCAATGTAGCGGTCGAGCAGTGCGCGGTCTACGATGGATGCGTACTGCTCGACCGCCAGTTCCCTGGTCAGCATCAGAAGCGTTTCCAATCCCTGTTCTGTCGCTATCGTGAATTTGGTGGTAATATTCATGTTCCTGTATTGAAAGTGCGGAGGCAAATTTATAGCCGTTCCGGCAGACATACAGTGTACACATTTTGGCAAAATAAGCGGTACAGATCTATCGGGAGCGCTGGCCTGCAAGCCGGATAGCAGCAATCCTTTCAGCGGAGAACTTATCTGCAAAAACTAACCGGAAATACTGGTTAAAGGCGCCTGAAAACGAAAATGTGTAACCTGGGGTAAAACGGATTCCGATTTCCCCGCATCGGGTGTAGAACTGATGCATATCCGTGCCATCCGGCATTCGTATCCAGGCATTGTATCCACCTGCGGGCGTCATAATGGAAGTTTTTTCAGGGAAATTTTCGAGGATCAGCCGGGTGGTATGATGGGCGTTTCCGGCGAGCTGCAGCCGGAATGCGCGGAGATGGCGATCATAGCGATGATCGGCCAGGAGCCGGATGACGGTTTCCTGGTACAAGGGTGAAACAGTGCTGCCCAATGCAAACCTGATCTGCTCTGCACGTTGTGTAAACTTCCCGGCAGCCAGCCAGCCCAGCCGTATCCCGGCGGCCAATGTTTTTGAAAAGGAAGAATAGGTTAAAACAATCCCGCTGTCGTCGAAGCTCCGGATGGTGGCAGGCCTGGTTCCGTAAAAGTGCAGGTCGCCGTAAATGTCATTCTCGATAATGGCGACGTTGAATTCCAGCGCGAGGGAAACCAGGCTTTTCTTTTGCTCGTCGGTAAGCAGCATTCCGGTCGGATTTTGAAAGTTCGGCGTTACAATCACTGCCTTAATGGCATTGTCGCGACAGGCCTTCCGGAGCAAATCGACGTCGAATCCGGCAGAGGAGCTTACAGGGATCTCAACGACTTTCAGGTTAAGCACCCGTATCACTTCCAGCACAGAGAACACGCAGGGACTTTCGACCGCGATCACATCGCCGGCGTCGCAAACTGAGGCCAATGCAATGTACAATGCCTGCAATGCGCCATCCGTGATAAGCAATTCGTCGGGATTGAAGAAGGTTTGATAAGCTGCGGCCCGTTGGGCGATGTGGTTCCTCAGTTCCGGCGAGCCATTGGGCGGATAATACCTTAAAAGCCCGGCGCCGCATTCCCGGATTGTCTGCTGCATGGTTCGCAGCAGCATTTTCTGAGGTATCAGAAGATCTCCGGGCGCGGCTACATTGAATTCTGAAATTCTGCGGCCAGCCCTCAGGGAAGTCGTCAGTTCAAGGTGATGTCTGAAAACAGCATCCCTCACCACCGGCCGATGTCTGGTATCCGGCTGTTCGGGTGCCCTATCCGGTCGGTTAGCAACATAGTAGCCTGATTTGGGCACGCTCACCACCAGGTCGCGGAGGATGAGATATTCGTATCCGTTTTGTATGGTACTGATGCTCGTCTGATACTGCTGCTTTAATTCCCGTACAGACGGTAGTTTCTGGCCGGGCTTAAAAACTCCTGAACGGATATTTTGCTCGATCACGGTCGTAAAGGCTTCAAATTTGTATGTCTTCATATCTGTACTGCCAGGTTCTGGTATTTTGCCGGGCTGTACCGCAAATCTAGCTGATTGCCGTTTGCAAAGGGAGGACTGCGCAAAACGGACTCATGTGACGCCACTAAATAATTCATGAATGCTCCTGCATTCCCCTAAAGCTACTGCGTAAGCCGGATGAAGCCACGGCGGAAGCAGATCCGGACTTTTAAGGAAATGACCTCCCCCTCACCGCCTCGTGGTAAGCGCATACGCATACCTGTGTACAACGAAAACATACGCATTATGGCCTGGGAAGTAATTTGACGGGCGATTCAGACGATAGGCCATGACTTGCCGCAGAAAGTGATGGCGCTGCGTGAGCTATCCCCGGGGCCTATCACTAAGAAGATTTTTTATCAGGGTAATCCATTAATGGTTACAAGCGCGAAAATAAGTAGTATTTGAAATTGTATTTTACCGCTAAATCATCGCTTCGCTCATCGGTTTGTTATTTACAGGAGCTCCCTGTTGTTTTGCATCCGGAAACGGAATAACGGGCTGAAATTTAGTATCTGAATCAAAAAATGCATGAGCATGCATAGACGGATCCTGACTCACACGTTGCC
This sequence comes from uncultured Dyadobacter sp., assembly GCA_965649915.1. Classification (GTDB taxonomy): domain Bacteria; phylum Bacteroidota; class Bacteroidia; order Cytophagales; family Spirosomataceae; genus Dyadobacter. The sequence goes on along the minus strand of CBFGMV010000007.1, from coordinate 70,856 downwards.
GGTTTTTACTTAAATCAATTTATAACAATAGTACAAAACAAATTTACTACGTCATGAAAACGCTTTTGAAAAGTCTGGTAATGCTTGGAATCTCCACTCTGATGTTCAGCTGTAACAACAACGAAGAGCCGCTGCCGGATGGAGTTAGCGCCAGCGAGGCTGCAAGTTTGCCGTCCGACGGTGACGCCGCAGCCAAGACCAACGGATTTACCATTGTCCAGCCGAATGCGAGCGGTTGGCGCCTGACGAAAACGCTGTCCGTGCCGATGGAAAAAGGGTTCAACATTACCAGCCCCTATGCCATTACCGACAAAGGACTGGGTGATATCAGCTGGGGTGTTTCGGTCTGCTACCCCGACTTGAAACCGGTGAAAGTTGCGTTCCATAACCTGGGGATCGTCGATATTCCATCGGTCAAACTGCTGGCCGTGAAGCAACTGGTATTTAATCAGTACATCATCGCCAGCGCACCTGCGGGATCGGCTTCCTGGACCAACTACATGCCGGCGAAAACGATTATCGCGGCCAAAACACCTGCCGGCAAGTATTATTTGCTTGAAATAGTGACTGACAACCCGTTAAAGGTCAATATTTATACACCTGTCCGGATCTAGTTCGGGGACGCATTCCCACATCATAAATACCAAAGGGGCACAATGGCAAGTAACAGCCATTGTGCCCCTTTGGTATTAAGCATCTCTTACCAACCCTTACGGGGCTTTGATATCGTCGTTATCGACAATTTCGTTGATCAGCGCATCCCTTTCCGCGATGGTTTTATGCAGTTCTGGCGCCTCGTTTTGCGCATCGCCGGCTGCCGCGCTGCCGGGTGAAAATGGTTGCTGGCGCAGACGATGCTCCTGTTCCAATGGACGGTCAATGATGCGGCTCCTGAGATAAACGCCCCTTGCGTCCACACTGTCGGGCGCGGTTTCCCTTCCGGTCGAAATGCCGGGTGGATTCACGATAGGATCTTCGTACTGCTGGCCAGGCCGCTGGTTAAACTGGCTGTTGGTCACATCAATAGCCCCATGCTCATCCATAACGTGAGCGGCGGCCACCGCCTCGTCGGCGGTCAGGGCATGCACGGTCACGATCGTGCCGCGTTTCCCCGCCTGAATGTAACGTTCCGTTTCTTCTTCATCGTCGCTGAACAGCTCGCGGAAGAAATTGCCTATCCGATCCATCAGGCTCTCATCGCCGTCCGGAGATTCAGTTTCTTCCGATTTATAAGTCGCGGTTTTCAAATCCACATCGCCTTCGCCATAGCCATTGGCCAGCAAGTAGTTTTGTGCATTTTGGGCATCACTTTCATACTCGAAAATTCCCACAACAGTTTTTGACATAGCACAAGGGATTAAATGGTTTAAAGTTTGTCGAATGCCTGTTGTATAAAATATCCATGCCTGAGCGGCTTCCTGTGACGGATGGCCCGGATGCCCATCGTGTTCCTTTTACTCGTCACCTACACCCCTGCGCATTGCGATCAGGTGCTTTGTGAAACCTGCTTTTTCGTAAGCTTTAATCGCCTGAGCATTCGCATCGTACACATCCAGGCGCAGCTCGGTAATGTTTTGGGAAATAGCCCATTGCCTTAATGCCTCGATGACTTTTTGGTTGACACCCTTCCCGCGATGCTCCGGTTCCACATACATAAATCCGAGATAAGCATGCTGCTGATGTTTCAGATAATGCCTGGCCGCCTCGATCCGCGCGTAACCTGAACCGACCAGTTTGCCGGCTATTTCTGCGACTACGATCTCAATGTGGGGCGCATTCACCATTTCTTCGATGTCGTAATAATGAACCGGATCGTTTTTAATCTGTTGATCGAACGGCCGTTCGGCAAATATCACGCCCTGCTCGAAACGTCTTAATGTAGGTAAATCAGACAGGGTAGCCGTTCTGATAGAAATTTCTGACATGTATAAGTAGGTTAATTGTGTAATACATTTTTCGGAGCAAATCAGGAGAACAGCCGCCCTTTCTGGACCAGTTGCATAAAAGCATCGCGATACCCTTTACTCAGCGGGACCTGCCGTTCGCCAATGTGAATGGTACCTCCCTGAATTGCGTCGATTTTTGAAAAATTGATGATAAACGAGCGGTGTACACGCACGAAGCCCGGGCTGGGCAGCATCTGTTCCATTTTACTCAATTGCCCCAGGGCCATGATTTTTTGCCTGCCGCAGAAGATAAGGATGTATTCTCCATAAGCTTCGATAACGTCGATGTCGTTGTGGGCGATTTTATGGATCTTGTGATCCGATTTGACAAAAATATATTCGTTGGCAAGGGTGTGGTTTTGAGGTGGTACATCGGCAGGCTCCTGGGGTAATTTATTATGAAGCAGCCCAATATATTCCTCCGCGCGGCACACTGCCTGGAAAAACCTTTCAAAAGAAATCGGTTTCAAAAGATAGTCGAGCACAAACAGCTCGTAACCCTGGATCGCGTACTCCGCGTAAGCCGTTGTAAAAATAGTGACCGGCTTTTTGGGCAACGACCGGAGGAGGGAAATGCCGGTGACGTCGGGCATCTGAATATCGAGAAACATCAGATCGATCCGTTGTTTTTGCAAATAGCTTTGCGCCTCCATGGCGGATGCGCAGGCTGCAACCAGTTTTACCCCGGGTATTTTACCGACATAATCACTCAGCAGCCGCCTCGCAAGCAGCTCATCATCTACGATCAGGCAGTTTAGAGTCATAAACTAAATATTTTCAAGCTCACAAGGTATTCGTTGTGGCGTTCCGACAGCACCAATTCATGATTTCCGGGATAGATCAATTCAAGTCTTTTCCGCACATTGGTCAGCCCGATCCCTTGTTTCCGGTCCTCCTCATTGATCCGTTCCTTTTTCGTGTTGCCGCATTCAAAAAGCAGTGCTCCGGTAGCGTCGACCATTAATGAAATAGCGATGTAACCATTACTGTTAGTATCCAGATCCGAGTATTTAAAACTGTTTTCTACAAATACCAGCAGGAGCAGCGGCGCTATGTGCTGATCGGGCAGTATTCCGGAGGTTCTGAAAACGATACGCTGTTGATAAGCTTCGGATTTCAGCTGCTGCATGGCAACGATATTTTGTAAGAAATCCACCTCTTTTTCAAGCTTGACCCGGTCAGCCTGACAATCATAAAGGGTATACCGAAGCAGCTCGGAGAGTTTCATGATCATCGGTGCCGCATTGTCATCTTTCAGGTAAGCTAGCGTGTAAACGTTGTTGAGTGTATTGAACAGAAAGTGCGGATTGATCTGGCTTTTGAGCACCTGAAGTTCTGTCTCTAGCTGTTTTCTAAGCAACTCCGATTGCCGGTGCAAGGTATTCAAACGGTCGGCTGCCAACTTGTAAGCGGTGCTGCTCATATGGATAACAAACAGGAGAAAGTACATTCTCCCAAACTGAAATGCCCTCGGATAGCGAATTTCGCGTTTGACCGTCAGAAACTGCACGCCGGGCTCTGTCAGCTTAATATAAAGCACCGTCACCAATAACAGCAGCACTGCGACCTGCACCACATAGGCGGCATATCTCCTTTTTTCCAGATAGCCCGGGATCAGAAAGCGGACGGTGACGAAAGCTACGATCCCCTGAGCCGCCACATTGACGGACGCTATCCAAACCGCTTTGCCGAATGGCTGGAAGTTCGACAGCAGGATGATCCATACCAGCCAGTAACACACCCAGAGCAAATAGGGGTTCGCCAGCATATGGTGGTGTTGCTTCTCGCTCATTAAACTTTCGATGATTTTCCATGCAAGTGTAAGTTAAAAGCGCATTACTCAAAAAATTGACCGCTGAAATGCGCTATTCTTCCGATGAATGAACCATTCGCGCACATGAACGGAAGTATGGACCGCTTCCTGCCGCTCACAGGCGCATCACGTCATTCTGTGCACATATTCTGGTCACTCATTGAAAGCATTTCCGGCATTGCGAAGGGACCTGTTGATTTGGAACCGAAAACCAATCCAATGTTGATCAAACCATGAAAATGAAACACACGATGATGGCCGGGCTTTTGGGCCTGATGCTAATCTCCCATGCTTCGTCAGCGCAGAAGCTGTTGATGGACAAGCCGGCCCGGGAACGGGCGGAAGCGCAAACGCAGCGAATGGCCGCCAGTCTCGGACTGGATTCCGTGCAGACTGAAAAGGTAGGCCGGATCAATCTCAGGTATGCGCAGAAGGTGGACCCGGTTGTCCAGGGAAATGGAAACAGAATGTCAAAGCTGAAAGCAGTCCGCACTTTACAGAAGGAAAAGGAAGGCGAGCTGAAACAGGTGCTGAACCAGCAGCAATTCGAACAATTCAAGCAACAGCAACAAGCGATGAAAGATGAAATTAAGGAACGCAGGAAATCTTGAACGATTATGGCGGCTGCTGGTGGCCGGGGTGCTTCTGGCAGGGTGCAAAGCAAGCGAGCCGGACGGCTCGGAGGTATTGGATCATGCCTACGGGCCGGGTTGGTCGGCCGTGCATGCGGACAGCCGGAACTCCGATTATTCGCCGATCCAAGGGCCTCGAAAAGTTGCGCTTGCCTGGCAACGCAAGTTTGAGGGGACCATCAATCTCGGCCCGACCATTGGTAAGCAGGGCCATGTTTACCTTACCACGAATGCGGGTGACTGTCGTCTGTATGCATTGGATCCGCAGACGGGAGCAACGATCTGGTGCACCAACGAAGTGAACAAATTTGCCGTCGCATCATCGGCGCTGCTTGATAAGCAGGGGCGGCTCTACATAGCCGATAATGAGGCGATGCACGCATTTGGGCCCTCGGGAAACCTGCTTTGGGAAACGAAGATCAAGGGTTTTCCGCTCTCCGCACAGTTCACGCAAACGGGGCGGGTGATCTTCATTACCCACATTGGCATCATTTACGTACTCGACCGGGAAAGCGGGGCATTTGTTTTAGATCCGCAACCGCTCTCCGCCGAGCTCCCGTCCGACCCGGATTTTGATCCCCGGGCCTGTATGCGGGGCACTGCCGATTGCCCTTGTGCCAATACCCTGGCCGTCGACGAGCCAACCGGCAGGTTCTTTTTCACCTACTGGGCGCCGAGTGCGGCGCAAGCTGGCATACGGGCCATGGTTTATTCCGAAAAAAATGGCCCTTCTCTCAAACCATTATGGGAGAATACCACGCTACCAGGCGGCAGCGCTTCCAGCCCCGATATCTCGGCTGACGGTTCCCGGATTTATGTCAATGACAATGAAGGCGGCCTGCATGCGATCGAGGCTGCGTCTGGTAGGAACATATGGGAGTTCTCCATCGGATACGAGCCCGGAGGCAGTCAATCGACCTCTCCCGAAGGCCTGATCATGCCAGCCGGTGGCGATACTGCGCCATTGATGTGCATTCAGGACCTGGGGAATGAAGCCCGGCTGGTGTGGAAGAACGACAGCCTGAAACACCTGGGATTGCCCATGCAAACAGGCGGTAATCTCGCTTTTGCCACCGTGGCCGGCCCGCCCGGCAGATCCAACAAAGACCTGGTGGTCGTGGACACCCGCACAGGGAAAGTGCTCGATCGGGTGCATTTCCCCGGCAAAACACTTTTTACCGTCGGTACAACCATCGGCGGGGATGGAAATGTATATGTACCCGGCTTCGACGGGACCTTGTTTGCCTTCCGCCCCGACGAGTGATTTCTGTTATTAATCCTATTTAAACCTTAGAAAAAGAGCATTTTATGAAGACAATACAATTCGCGTTTCTATTGCTATACATCGTTTCAAGCACGACCAATTGCCAAACCAGTTCGCCCGCGCCGGGCAAACCCAATGCACCCGGGCAGCCGGTGTCGGGCTATGGGAGCAGTGCATACCAACATGCGGAGGTGATCAGAAAAAATTATGACGACGGCCCTACCGGCTACTGGCTGTATCTGCCCGCATCCCCGGCACCTGTATCTGCGCCGGTCATTGTGTTCAATCATGGTTATGGCGGCTGGAATCCGGCCAACTATGGTGCCTGGATCCGGCATTTGGTGCGGCAGGGGAATATCGTGATTTATCCGCGGTATCAGGAGGACGCGCGTACCAAGCCGGCCGAATTTACTCCCAATGCCGCGGCAGGTATCCGAAGGGCATTGCAGGTGCTGGAATCTGGTGAGCTGAAAATCCGGCCGGAGACCGATAAGCTGATCATAATCGGTCATTCCTACGGCGGTGTGGTGACGGCGAATCTCGCGCTCGATGCAGCCGGACTTCATATTCCAAAGCCGAAAGGCATCTTTCTGGCCGCCGCCGGCGTGGGTCCGGTGCCAGCCGGTCAGGCCAAGTCTTATGCAGGCCTGCCGGAATCGCTGAAACTGCTGATGGTCATCGAGAAGGAAGATACTGTCGTCGACAGTGTGTTTATGAAAAAGGTATTTGCGGAATCAAAGGCCATTTTGCCTGCGAATAAGTCCATGCTGATGCATTATCCGGACGGTTATGGCCTGGATTCCATTACCGCTGAGCACAACGAACCCACTTGCGTCGACCTGGACTTTGACAGCAAGGATGGAAAGCTGGCGGCGTCCACCAAGGTGGATGCTACCGACTACTACTGTTATTGGCGCCTGGCCGATGCGTTGATCGATTGCAGCAGGAATGGCAAAGGCTGTTCCACCGCATTGACGGAGGCCAGCGAACAGACATTTATGGGTAAATGGAGCGACGGGGTTGAAATAAGAAGGATGACCGGCCGCTAAACTGCGACGGGCCGCGCGATCAGGTTTTTTTCAAAGATCTGTCATGGTGTTTTTTTGACTATCGTGTTACCTCGTTTTGGATCGGTGGAATGGTTTTCAGATAGGCGAAGATTGCTGCCGTTTCCGCTTCTGTCAACTCGGGAAATAAGGGCATGGGGTAGCTGATTACCGAGTTATCCCTCGCAACGCCCGCGGTAACCGCGCGTCTGAATTCGGCTTCCGTCCAATGCCGGATACCGGTTGAATGCGGAGTGAGGTTAGGGGTTTTGATCTTTTTCCCGGCCGCGTCGCGCAGCTTGTTACCTCCACCCATATATCCCTTCGATTGAGAAGGGTCCTGCATGTCTAGCGCCGCGAAGCTTTTGGAATGACAATGAAAGCAAGCCAGATTATCGACCAGGTATTTTCCCAGTAATAGGGGATCGTCCTTCGGCTTTTGAATACGGGAAGCCCGGTACTTTCCGCCTTTCGCGAAGGTCAATCCAAGCTTGCCAATGGGCGAATACCTGGTTTTACCGGGATTTCTTTCAGACGGTTTTACTGCTGCGTCGCCGGATTTCAAATAGGCAATGATGGCGTCAAGGTCCTGATCTGCCATGTTTGGGCGATGCATGTAGGGCATCAGCCGCCCGGTTCTGCCAATACCCGTCCGGATCAGGTACGCGAGCTCGGCGGGTGTATATTGGCCGGCGCCTTGCTCGGGATGCTGTGTGATGTTGGCCGCATAGATTTTTCCGAGAAATTTTGGAGAGTCTTCCAGCTTTTTGCCGCTGAAATCTTTGGTTTCGAAATTGTAATGGCAAGATCCGCAGACGAGCATCGTCAATCGCTCTCCTTCTCTGATGTCGGGGGATTCTGGTGTATAGGTGATCTGTTCGGTCTGATACTGAATCTTGCACGCACAGGCCAGGGCGGTAACCGCCATGAGCAGCGCCGTCGTTTTCAAAGTCATGTTGCTGTATCGTTGTGTTGATGTCACAAAACTAGCTGGCACATGACTCGGGTAGCTCCATTTCGAGGCCGCTATTGACTGCCTCATCCGCCAGATTGCCCGATCAGACGTTCTGCATTTCCATAACCGGGCAGATTGGATACTCAAACAGCCATTTCAAGCGATCAACCGAACGCCCGCTTTTGCCATGCCTGCTAATTTTGCAATGTCCGAATCAAGCAGTGCAGAAGCATTCTGCATGGTGTTGAACCAACAATAGCAATGATGACCCTTTACAAGCATTCCCCGCGCAGCCTCAGCCTACCTGTTTTGATTGCCATGCTTTACTGCTGGACCCAAACCTTGGTAACTGGCGCATTGCTGTTCGATACTTTTGTGTTGTATCCTAATGTCTTTGGCGATGTTCCCGGGTCACTTTCGACTGCCATGGAATTCCTGAGCCACGCAAGCCCCGCCAGCTTTTTGCCGGGCATAGGAGCGCTTTCGATAGTGGCAGCCCTAGGTGCATTGTGGGTTTGGCGGGGTTGCCGGCCTGCGTTTGTCTGCTTTCTGGTCAGCTTTTTGCTCGTGCTGGCTTTTGACTTCGTCGCGTCAGTGCTGTATTTCTGGCCGCGAAATACCATTATGTTTACCGAAGGGCTTAAAGTGCATTCCCCGGAAACGCTCATTGCTGCGTCACGGGAGTTCCGCGCCGGGCATTGGCTACGGGTCGGGGCAAGCATTGTGGCAAGCTTTTCAGCCATGGTCGGCCTGGTTGCGGCCGTGCGGCATTCAATTCAAAACCGATGAATACATTACCGGTTTTCGACCCACGCCAGAAAAGCGGCGGATTTGGCCTTACTTACAACCACCGGCTCGCTGGCCACCCCGTCGAGTTTGATCAGCAATTTACGGTCGTCATAATGTTCAATGCGATGAATGGCTTCGAATGCGATCAGTGTTTGTCTGTTGGCGCGGTAAAATCGCTGAGGGTCGACCTGCAACTCGATGGTATCGAGCGGCTTGCAGAGCTGAAATTTTCTGCCATCCCGCATAAAGATCTCGGTCGTATCGTGATTTACCTTAAACAGCAGGATGTTTTCCGTAGCGACCGGGATCAACTGGTTTCGGAAGTGGATCAGGAAGCTGCTTTTGTGTTTCCGGGTTTCGGATTGGTAAGAGGTGAGCAGTTGCTCTAATACTTTCCTGTTGTATCCGGGCGCGAACAACTGGCCGATGGATTCGAGCTTCCGGAGACTTGCTTCAAACAGGTTTTCGTTGATTGGTTTAAGAATATAATCAATGCCATTGTTTTGAAATGCCTGAATGGCGTATTCGTTGTAGGCCGTGCAAAAGATGACCGGACAGCTTAATTCAATTTTTTGAAAGATTTCAAATGCAAGGCCGTCACCCAGTTGGATATCCGATATCACAAGCCTGGGATGCTGGTTGTTGAGGAACCATTCCACGCTGGTTTCAATGCTGTCGAGTACGGCAAGGATCTGATGTTCGGGGCGGAGGGTTTTGATGCAGTTCTGGATGTCCCAGGCGGTGTGGACCTCGTCCTCGATGATAACAATGGTCATAATTAATCAGCGATCGGTAAGGAAACTTTAAAAGAATTTTCACTTTTCTCAACCAGGATGCCTTTCCCCTTCAGAATCTCAAAACGGGTGTTGATGTTGTTCAGGCCTACCCCCGACGTTTCATCCGCTTTCTTGAATTGCAGGTTGTTTTCTACGATCAAAAGTCCTGCTTCTTCATATATACGAACTTTCAGCGGCCTTTTTTGAGAAAAGACATTATGCTTTACAACGTTTTCAATCAGGATCTGGAGTGTGTTCGGCGGGACTGTTGCATGAAGAGTCGACGCCGGAATCTGAATGCTGACCACAAATGCATCGCCATAACGTATTTGTAACAGACTGACGTAGGATTCCAAAAAGCGGATCTCTTCGTCCAAAGTAACTTCGGGCCTCCCGTTGTACACGAGCATGTACCTGTATATGGAAGCCAGCTCGTCGATAAACCGCAGCGATTGCCCCTGATCCTGCTTCACCAGTGATTTGAGGGTATTGAGTGAGTTAAACAGGAAATGAGGATTGAGTTGCTGCTTTAATGATTCGTGGAGGGCGATCAGGTTTTCCCGCTTCAAGGTTTCCAGTTCCGATTGCACCCTGCGGCTTTTTGCTGCCAGGTCGTAAAAATATTTGATCAGGATCATCAGACCATTCAATAGTATGATCCTTACAATGAGGTAAAACCACGCTTTTTGAGAATAGATCAGATCTCCTTTTACCTGGGAGAGCAACAATCTGGAAGTGTCCGCGAAACCAATGGCCAGGAATACGACAATAGCCAGCAATGTGGAGATCAGGATGCGCCGCAACAACTGGCCGGTTCCTTTCCTGCCATGCCAGAGACCGGAGAAATCGACAAGCGCGAAATTGATGATCCAGAAAGAAAAAATGCAGCAAAATGAAAATACAAACCGGAATAGCGCTTCTGTACCACCGGATACGGAAAATACGAAAATCCCCGGCAACACTGCCGCCAGAAGAGCTCCCGTTTTCAGTTGATATTTACGTATAAGTCCCGACATTTTTAAAAATAGTCCAATCGAAATTGATCACATGAAAAATCCGCCGCAAAACACAGGACAAGCACTTCCCACCGAATCCACGGCATTGCATATCCATTTTATTGAATTGATATTCAGTGCGGCAGCTTCCCAAGGTATAAAATTATGGTTGGAAAGCGGCTGGGCCATCGATGCCCGCATCGGCAGGATTACCAGGGTGCACGAAGATATCGACATAGCCTATCCGCAGGAACATCACGACGCGTACGTCGGGTTGCTCACCGACCTGGGCTTCTCGGGGTTTGAGCAGCTCGATTACGGCTTTCTGATGAGCCAAAACGGTGTTCTGATCGACTCTGAGCCCTGTTCGAAAATCGGGATGGAATATGAGCTGCCCGGGTTCCCTGCCGGTTCTTGTCCGTCGCTGCCGGAGGGCATGCTGAACGGGAAGCCTGTCCGGTGCATTAGCTGGCAAGCGATGTATTTCGAGTTTCTGGGTTATGAAACAGAAGTTCCAAGGTCGGGCTGGCGGCCCAAGGACCACGACAGTCTCAGGCTCATCGGGCTTCACCTCGGCGATCAGGAGAAGGAGGAGGCGAGACGTCACATGGCCGGCCATCACAACTAGCATTCCTGCCCAGCATGACAGGTTATTTTCTGGCCCCGGCCAATTCAATGGCTTTGTGCTCGGGATCGTCTGAAACGACGTCGGGTATCACACCCTTTCCCTCCCAGTTGGTTTGGGTGATCGCATTAATCGGGCTCGCAACTGAAATGGACATTCTAAGACCGGCGGGCAAATCGAAATACGCATTTCTATTGGCCCCTCCCGCGCTTGGCTGCCCCACAATTATGGCTTTCTTAAAAGCCTGTAATGTATAGGCAAAATACTCCGCCGCGGAAGCGGTTTTTTGATCGATCAGAATGTACAGCGGCGTCCCGATCCTGAGCTTGCCGTGAATGAGGTCGGAAGTTAATGTTACCTGGCATTGCCCCGTGGAAGATCTGGTGGTTGATAGCACCATGGGCTCTCCTTCGAAATAGTGGTTCAAAATGTACTCCATAATGCCCGGATAACCTCCGCCATTTCCGCGCAGGTCAATGATCAGCTTGCCGGAATTCTCGACCAGCTTCATCGCCGCTATCGCGGTCTGCATCGATCTTTTGGGATGCATGAATTCAGTGATTTTAATATACGCGACATCATTGTCCAGTATCGCCAGACGGGTGAATCCATAATTGTATTTTTTTTCCGATTCCCTTTCTATCTGCTCCCAGTTTTTGTCATTCGATACGGCTTTTTTACCCTGCACATACAGATGCCCGTCGTTGCTGATTTTACGTAGGTCGTTGCTTATTACCCGGGTCAATGTATCCGTGTTGGTATAACGCGAATACTTCCCGGATCCAGACAGTTTTCGGAACTCGCTGCTGATTCTTTGGCCCGCCGCCTGGTCGGCATAATGGGTCTCGATCAATTGCGCGACGGCGCTTACAACGGCGTTGACGTCGCTTCCGCTGAGGCTGCCGCTTTCCGGTCGGGCGGTATTCAGCTGCGCGCGGGCTGTCTGTGCCAAAACGAGCCAGATCAGCGTCAGTAAAATGGATTTCATCATCAGGACTTTCATTTAACATTACCAGAGTTTTTCCTGACAAAAATACGTGGATGGCGGTCATTGAGCCGTAGGTTCATCCGCTGTACGGGCCGTTTCATCCCGCCGGTTGCCCGGTTCGCGTCCTTTTACACCTGGCGACTCCAACCTTCCGGGAACGATGATTCTCTTACCGGTAATATTTTCTTTTTCAATGAGTAGCGTTTGAATCCTTTTTTACGACTTCATTAAAAACAACTTAATCTGTTAGCAAAATGAAACCAAATTTTTCAAAGCCTCTCGCGTTCCTCCTCCTGTTTGCACTATCCGCTTTCTTTTCGTGCGACCGCGAAAACAAAAACGATCCGGGACCGGAGGATGGTCCGTTGGTACAGACAAACGGGGATGAGTATAAGAGATTGATGAACGGACGGGAAAGTTTTGACGGTACGCCGTTCGAGATCACAAAAGTGACCCGGCAAGGTAACACATTAAAAATAGACGTGACCGGAGCGGGGGGGATCGAGAACTACAAGGTGGTTTGGGATGGCTCGCTGATGCTGTCCTACCCGATGCAGGCCCGGCTGGTGGTGGGATACGATGCCCCCGACGGCTTGCAGGATGCCATGATGCACGATTATACACTCGAACTGGACCTGCAAAAGTTGTTCGGCAGCGCTGCCAATGCGTCCGACGTGACCGTGCACGTAGCTAATGGCTCCAAAAAGCAAGACAAGGTGATTGATCCTAATGGCAGCACAACCAATCCCCTGTAACACGGCGTCCTTTTCAATCATCTTCTCCATTGCTAACCCCGGGTTGCCCGGGGTTAGCAACGTTATATCTTATTGTGGAATGGCTATCTGATTGTACAACGAATGAAAAACACTGGATTGAGCGCTGCGCGGGACGTGATCCGAAAGCGCAGCAATGGGTTTTCAAGCATTTTTTTGGTCTGGCAATGGGAATAAGTGTCCGATATCTTTCCAGCCACGCTGTCGCGCAGGAGGCGGTCAGTGATTCTTTCCTGAAAATATTCGATCAGCTGCCCCGGCAACTGGCAGGTCTCAATTCCTTTAAAGCCTGGATGCGGGCTCTGGTTGTTCGTACCGCCATAGATTATTTCAGAAAGGAAAAGAAAAACTACCTCGCTACCAGCCTGGATGCCTATCACGACAGCCATGCGGCAGCGGATGAAGCTGCGGATAACCAGTCGGTCGAAGAAATACTCAGGCTGCTCGACAAACTTCCGCCGGTCTGGAAAGTGGTCTTCAATCTGTACGAAGTGGAAGGGTATAGTCATGAGGAAATTGGAAAAATGCTGGACATTTCGACCTCGTCGTCGAGGGTGTATCTCGCCAAAAGCAAACAGAGCTTGCGGGAAATGATTACCATTCAAAACGGAAGCCACTAATGTCGGATCAGGAACCGCTCGGCAAACGAATGCTCGGTCAGCTTTACGAGCATACCAAACCCTATCAACGGGATGCCTGGAAGGATTTTGAACGCTTCCGCGCGGCAAAAGGACGTAAAAGGCGCATGCTGTTCTACTACCTGAGTGCAGCGGCCTTGGTAATCATTTTGGGAGCGGCCTTGCTGACCAACCGGATCATCAACAGGGGCAATATCACAAAGCACGGCATTGCGAAAAAGGAGATCGGGAGCAACACGTCTCCGGATCGGGAGAAACGGCACCAGCCCAACGCTTCTGACGGCGAAAGCGTTGCAAAAAAAGCTGAAAACCATACCAACCGCCGGAATGGTCTGTCGCCAAACCGGCAAAATCCCGCGGACTTTGCGACGGCCTTGGCGACCGAGGTGGCGGATGCTCCGACGGATCGTCAAGCGCCCGCTCCCGATCGCGCGGCCGACGAGCTGAGCCCCGGTCTGATACAGCCTCTGCCTTTCAGGTCATCGATTGTTCGTTTCGGTAAAGTGCAAATCCGCGTGGGACGTGAATCCATGGATGCGCCCGCGAGGCCCGCACGGCCGATTCGTTTTGGCATTGGCGTCTCGCAGCAGTCCAACCGGGCCGCCCATACCAGCCGGGAGCTGAACTATGGTGTAGGAGGATCCCTGGCTATTCCGCTTTCAACCAGAATGGCGTTCGTAACCGGGCTTTACGGAAGCAAGCAGTCCCTGAATGTGGAAGAGCCGGCGGTGCTGGTGGCCTCGGCAGGAGCTGCCCAGTTGCAGCGCGTGCGCTACCATTGGGTTAATCTGGAAGTCCCGTTGCAGGTACAATACAGGTTAAAGACTTATAAAATGTTGGGGATCAATGCAATAGGAGGAATTTCCCTGCAAAGCAGCATCAGGCAGGAGGCGGATTACCTGTATAAAACCAGCAGGACGATCTCAACTTTCTCGGAAACCCCGGGCGGGCCGGTTCTGGTTTCAACTCAAACGGTTGAAGAACTGAGCACGACTACCCAGCGTGACCACAAAGGCGAATGGGCCCTGGCGACCCCGATTTATCTGGGGCTGGGGTTTCATTACCGGCTGCAAAACACCGCTGTCGAACTTGAACCCTATGTGAAGTATCCGATCGGACCCACGACCGCCGAGAGGTTGCAACTTACTTCGGTGGGCGTGCAATTGCGGTTGACAGTGGGTTCGAAACATTAAATCACCCCACCCGAAAACCGGGCATTTACCCTTATCATGTCTTATGAAAATCAGAAGCCTGTTACCGGCAGCACTTATTTTTACGCTTTTCTTTAACGTAATGCCCGGTTTTTGCCAGCACAAGCCGAAGGCACTTATCATCACTGGCAGCGGCAATACCATAGTTCAAAAGGACAATTGCCCGCCTTGGAAGCATGCGTTTCAAAACAGGAAGATCTTACAGATATTGGAGAACGTCGTCGAGCTGGATACTACCACCGACCTGGCCATGCTCAACGATCAGACCCTAGGAGCTTATGATCTTTTGATCAGTAACTCGCTGTTTCTGACGCCCGATGCGGAGCAATTGGCTGCCATGGAGCGTTTTATAGCGGGAGGTAAGCCTTTCCTGACCCTCCATTGTGGTTTGCTGAGCTTTCTTAACTGGGATAAATACGAGCAGCTAATGGGCGGGATCTTCATTGGTGGACCATCTACCGAGCCGGCGATGTTTAAAGTCCATACTGATAACATGGAGTTTTGGGGTTATGAATATGCGTTTCGGAGAAAGTCAGAACACCCGGTTTCGAGCGTGGTCGACGATTTTATGACTACGGATGAGCTTTATTATTTCCAACCATCCAAATCTGAATTTCACGTCATTGCCCGCGCAGAAAATCACCCGGTCATGTGGTGGCATCCTGTGGGCAAGGGCAAAGTGATGAGCCTGACATTGGGCCATGACCAGCATGCCAAAGACAACCAGGGCTACCAGAAACTGCTTGTAAATGGAGTCCGGTGGCTCGTCGGCATTCCGCTTATCCAGGCCATTGACCCCAAACCTATCTCAAACCGGCGCTCCTCCTATGACAATATTGCCTATGTGCGGAGCTTCACAAACAGCGATCATGACGACATTAACTTTGAAATAAAAAACGGGACAAGCCCGGACCTTTTCACCGTCAGGGCCGGCTCCGACCAGAGCATCAATATCAGCCTGACAGGGAAAACGGGTAAAGGAAAGGCCATTATATCGGCAAAAAGCAAAGCCGGGGCATCGGCTGCGGAGTTGAATATCAATATTGTTGAGGATGGGAAAGGCAATATTGCCTCTTACCTGGGCAATAGCGTCAAAGTTTCGTCGAGTGAAAACCAAAGCGCGATGTTTGACGCCGGGAACCTGGTGGATGGCGACTCCACAACCCGCTGGTCCAGTGCTTCCGCGGATTCGGCGTGGGTAACCATTGATCTGCTCCAAACCTACGCTGTCGGTCGGGTAGCGCTGCATTGGGAAGCTTCCTATGCCGCTGCCTATCAGGTGCAGACTTCACAGTCCGGAGAAAAATGGCAAACGGTTGCCGACGTCAAACAGGGCGATGGGAAATTGGATAATCTCACATTTTCACCGGTGCAGGCCAGGTATGTCA
This sequence comes from uncultured Dyadobacter sp., assembly GCA_965649915.1. Taxonomy (GTDB): domain Bacteria; phylum Bacteroidota; class Bacteroidia; order Cytophagales; family Spirosomataceae; genus Dyadobacter. The sequence continues at coordinate 55,017 of CBFGMV010000007.1, read as the reverse complement.
AAATTCTGGCCCAAAAACGCGCACCAGGCAAATGGGGTTATTCGCTTTATGAGGTGGAGGTGTATCAGAGATAAAAGGAAGTAGCGCGAGGGCGCTTCATCGGGTAAGCCTCCCTTGGTGAAACTTCATTCGACAGGCCTTTGCCGTAATTGACCAGGGTTGCTTTCTCCATCCTTAACCATTATCCCATGCAATAGATTATCCGGAAAAAAATACCCACGAACGGTAGCATCGGGGTTTTGGAACAGCTATGGTTATTATCTTGCGAAAAAAAAGCAATCATAAAACGCCATGAAAATCAAGTTATTCTTTCTCCTTCTGTTTTGCCACTTTCAAACCTTTGCGCAGCCAGACCTCATTACACCTTTCAAGAACTGCAACAGCACCGGCAGCATCACGATTTACGATTACAAAAAGCAAAAATGGATCATCAGTGATGAAGTGGCTTCGAAGAGTGAAACGCAGCCTGCTTCGACGTTCAAGGTAATCAACCTGCTTATCGCACTGGAATCAGGGGTGATTAAGGATGAAAATGAAGTCGTCAAATGGCCCGGCTCTACGGATACCACGCTTTATGGCTACCGCCCGGACATTTACAGGGACATCACCGTGAAGGAAGCTTTTGAGATATCCGCCGGATGGGCGTTTATTGAACTGGCCAAAAAGATCGGGCGTGAGCGGTATGCGCATTATCTCAAACTCGCCGGCTACGGGAATGGTAATCTTACCGAAAAGGGCAGTGATTTCTGGAATTTCGGCCCGTTCGGTGTATCGCCCCAAAATCAGGTCGCTTTTCTGATCAAAGTTTATGAGGGCAAAGCGCCATTCTCGAAACGGAATGTAGAAGTCCTGAAAAAAGTAATGAGCAATGAGCAAACGATGGATCATACCCTTCGTGCCAAAACCGGGTGGACGCGCGTCGACGGCAATGATATCGGATGGTGGGTCGGATATGTGGAACGAAAAGACAATGTCTACTTTTTTGCAACAAGGATTATCAAGAAGCGGAGTGATGTGAACCCGGATTTTGGAAACTGCCGGAAAACGATTACGAAGGCTGTATTGACGCAGCTTGGCGCATTGTAAAGGCTACCCGATACGCAGGTTTTTGTTGGTAAAAAGGAACTCGCGAGCTGATTAAATGCTTTTTATTAACAGCATTACCATCGTTAATAAATCGATATGGCAGATAAACTTATTCAGGATATACCATTTTCCATTCTTGATCTGGCGCCGATCACGGAAGGAAACAATGCGGCTGCGACATTCAGGAACAGCCTCCGGCTCGCCAAGCGTGTCGAGGAACTCGGCTACAAACGTTACTGGCTCGCGGAGCATCATAATATGGCGAGTGTCGCCAGCTCGGCCACCTCGGTGCTGATAGGATACATTGCAGGAGGTACAACCACCATCCGGGTGGGCAGCGGCGGCATTATGTTGCCCAATCACGCGCCCCTGGTCATTGCCGAGCAGTTCGGTACGCTTGCCTCCCTGTACCCCGGCCGCATCGACCTCGGACTAGGACGAGCGCCCGGCACAGACCAGGTTACCGCCCGCGCGCTGAGGCGTAACTATATGGAATCAGCCCAGGATTTTCCGGACGACGTGCAGGCATTGCAAACCTATTTTTCCGCAGATAACAGTAATTCCAAAGTACGCGCAATCCCCGGCGAGGGGCTCGACATACCGATCTGGATACTCGGTTCAAGTACCGACAGTGCGCGACTGGCTGCGCATCTGGGATTGCCCTATGCATTTGCAAGCCACTTTGCGCCCGCCCATTTCCTCAGTGCCATAGAGCTCTACCGCCGGAATTTCAGACCGTCACCATATCTTGCCCAGCCGTATGTCATGGCTTGCGTGAACGTGATCGCCGCAGATACCACGGAAGAAGCGGAGCGTCTGGCGACCTCTTTCTTTCAGTTGGCTACCGGAATTATCACCGGCAAGCGCCGGCCTTTGCAGCCACCCGTAGCGAGTATGGATGGGCTCTGGGGAGAATATGAGGAAGCTGCCGTGAGAGAGATGATGAAATACACGTTCATTGGCGACAGAAAAAAAATCAGCAGTGATCTGGCTTATTTTCAACAACGTACGCAGCTTGACGAGTTGATGGTCACCAGCCACATTTATGACCCCGAGGCGCGTATCCACAGCTATGAAGTCCTGAAAAGCGCGCAGCATGAAAGTGTTTTCAGTTCCTGATGCTGTTAAAAAACGCGATGAACGTTGCCCGGTCTGCCGCCGGGCAACGTTCTCCCATTAACGGCTAACTTCGTAGTGCAATGTCACTACACCCGATTGAAGCGTTCTGCTTTCCAGTAATTTCAGGCTGCTTTTCGACATGTCGTCTTCGAACAGGCTGATGCCATTACCCAGTATCACAGGGTGCAGCGTTAGTTTATATTCATCGATCAGTCCCAGTTTCATGAAATTTTTGGCAAGACCGGGGCTGCCGAATATCACCAGGTCTTTGCCGAGCTCTTCTTTGAGCTTGCTAACTGCCTCCACCACATTGTCTTTGATCAGTGTCGTATTGTTCCAGCTCACACCGTCCAGTGTCGTGGAGAATACTACTTTGGGAATCTGATGCACCCATTGCGCGTGTTCGAGCGAATGCTTGTCGGCATTTGGATTGTTTAATACAGAGGGCCAGTAACCTTCCATCAACTGGTAAGTGGTTTTTCCATATAAAGGAGCGCCCACGGTTTTGACCAGCTCTCCGGCGTATTGCTGCAACTCCTGATCGTAGGTCAGAAAGCCGAGGCCGCCATTCACGTCTCCCGCGAAACCATCCAGAGAGATGTGCGCAAATAAAACTACCTTTCTCATTTTGATTGCCTTTTATTCAGAATAAGTACCCGGTGTGAACTTCCTAACTTCCCAACCGCGGGAATTTGTTTGACAGCGCTTTCAGGCGGGAGGTGCCGCGGCACAACGCATTACACTGGGCAAAGTCTTTGGTAGTTTAACAAACTTTTACATATCCTTTGCAACTAGCACCAGTAAGGCCGGGATTTTACTTTTTTAAGATCCCTTTTTCAACGCTCTCATTGATGAGCTGCTCTGCGAAGTGCCAGATGAGATCGGAACCCTGTTGGATAACCTGTTTTTTGGCATAAACCTTTTCATAATTTACATCGAACTCATTCCAGGTGCCGCCATTGTTCGAAGTATTTTGAAGCAAGGGTTCAAGCCGGTCCATCGCCCGGGCAAACTTCGCTTCATTTGTTTTTCCTTCTTCGAACTCCTCCCATATATCGATCAACTCATTCGCTTGATGCTCAGGTAATAGTCCAAAGATGCGGTTGGCGGCTTTCCTTTCTTCGTGTGTATTGCTGTGACTTTTTTGCGTATCGTAAATGAAGGTATCGCCGGCGTCTATTTCCACAATGTCGTGGATCAGCAGCATTTTAATAACCCGGAGCAAATCGACCGGAAAGTTCGCATGCCCGGACAAAACAACGGCCATCAGCGCCAGGTGCCAGCTGTGCTCTGCGTCATTCTCGTTGCGATCACTATTGATGAGCTTTGTTTTACGAAGAATGTATTTAAGCTTATCAACTTCCTTGATAAACTCAATTTGTCTCAGTAGATCGGTATATTCCATGGGTGGATTGAAGTAGTAGGTGAAAAGAGAATAAGGGCCAAATGGAGCAAAAGGTTCGTTCAGAGTGATCCGTTGGAGGAAAAATTCTGGCGTTAATGCTTCGATAAGAGGGAATGGGTATCCGGCAAAAAGCCCCGAATCGTTATGAAACGAGGCTTTTTGGTGGTTTGAGCAGGTATGAACCTCGGCAGCTTCTGCTGAGCCTTGCTTTTCGGCCTGCTCTGTTACTGCCCTGCTATAATTAGGGATTTTGGACCAGGTTCTTGTTCTGGTCTATTTCTGTTTGGGGAATAAAGAAAACTACCCTGGGATCGGTTGCCAGCACCGTCTGCCGTGTGTCGGTGGTGGGGGTATTGTTTTGCGCGTGCGTTCCCGGATAGTTGCGCACCATCGGGCGACCATTTCGGAACAAGTCGTAAACGCGGTGCCCTTCAAATGCCAGTTCCAGGAAGCGCTCTTCCAGTACCACATCCAGGATCGACTTGCCTGCCGTCGCCAGGTTGGCTGTGGTGTAAAGGGCAGTTCCGGTGAGTCCGGCCCGGGTGCGGATCAGGTTCACATCAGCCAGTGCATCGGCCGTATTGCCCAGTTTCGCATTGGCTTCTGCCCGGATGAGGTAGATGTCGGCCAGCCGGAGATAAACCGGGGAGGATGCATTGATCACATTATCCTGCAAGGTGTACTTGTTGATGTAGTACATGGGTGTTGCGGGCGTCAGCTTTTTATTGGTCTGCAATTCCCCGTTCAGCTTGTACGGCGTCACAAAGGATTTTCTCAGATCTTCCGGATGCTGTGCAAGGAAGTCTATATACTTTTGAGAAGCATATAACTCGGCCCAGCCGCTCACACCCTGCGCCAGCGGAGCGCCCGACCTGTCGGAACTGATGTACATCGTGCCGATCCCGGCGATCTGAACACTCGTATGGCGGACCGCAAAAATCGTTTCGGTATTGTTTTCAGGTACAAGCCTGAAATAGTTGGGGAAGTTGGAAGACGACAGTAAAGTATACCGGCCGCTATCAATCACCATGTTGGCGTATTTCAATGCATTAGCATTATCCCCTTTGAATAGATACACCTTTGCGAGTAGCGCATATGCCACCTCTTTGGAAGCGTAAATGTTCGTTTTTTTGACGGACATCAGCTCTGCGGCTTGCAAGAGATCGGTGATCACAAAATCGTATACTTCTTTCACCGTCGATCGCGCCAGGGTGGTGACGGCATTGTCGTCGAGGCCTTCACGTAAAATAGGCACACCCGGATTGTTTCCGTTTTCTTGCGTATAAGGTCTTCCGAACATTCTGACCATGTTGAAATGGGCCATTGCGCGCAGGAACAGATTTTCCCCTTTTAGCTGGCGTAGTTCATTGGAAGCCTCGTTGGAGACGAAACCGATCACCTTGTTCGTCGCGGCGATCACCTTGTAGCACTGGCTCCAGTACGCGGTCGCGTGCGTGGATGTGTTAATATGGGTATACCTGTAAATGCGGGTGAAGTCGTTGGATGAGATCTGTCCCTGCGCGATCTCGTCGCTGGGATATTCCATCATAATGTGGCCGCTGTACGTGTAGTTGGCCTTATTCAAAAAAGCGTAAGTGCCGATCGTCACGGTCTGTACATCCGACTCGTTGGCCAGCGCAGTAGTTTCGTCAATGGAGGTAGTCGGATCGAAATACTGCTCGCACGACAGCATCGATACCAGGCCGAATGCCAGTAGTAACTTTGATTTTATGAATTTCATATTTCTGAAATATTACAATGTGAAATTGATACCAAAAAGCAGCTTGCGGCTGATCGGATATTTAATGCTGGAAAGGCCGGGTGTATCTTCAAAAGACATGGAGGATTCAGGGTCCGGACCGGTGAATTTGGTACCTGTCCAAAGGTTATCCGCACTCACGAAAATGTTGGCACGGGAGAACCCGATGCGCTTGATCGCAGTAAGCGGGATGTCGTAGCCCAGGCGAACGTTGCGCAGGCGGATAAAGCTGCCGTCTTCGAGGTAACGCGACGAAGATTGATTGGAATCTTTGTTACCGCCCACGATCGGTTTCGGATGCGTTGCGATATCACCAGGCTTGGCCCAGCGCGACCATTTTTTGGGCAGGACCATGTTGTTGTAGCTTTCGTACAGACCGTCGTTGTCGAAATAAAAGCGGCTTTCATTGTATACCCAGTTACCGGATACAAAATTGAAGAACGCCGAGAATGTAAGCCCTTTGTAAGACAATGTGTTGGTGATCCCGCCAGTGAATGTAGGGTTGGTAGACTTGCCTGTGAACTGACGCGACTGGGCCGTTTGGACAGAACTGTATGAATTGGTCAGCTCCCTGGTCACATTGCCATTGGCATCAGTAACCACCTTCTCCCATTGCGGATCGCCGTTTTCGGGATTTACACCCGCCCATATCGGCAGATTGAATTCACCCATGTCGTGTCCCGCTGCCAGCGGAAGGCGATTGCCCGGACGGAAAGTAGCTGCGCCGCCACTCAGTTCAAGAATTTTGTTGCGGTTGAAAGCCATATTCAAACTGGTTTCCCAGGTCAGCTGCTTACCGGTCAGATTATTGGAAGTCACACTGAATTCGAGGCCCCTGTTGCGCACCGAACCCGCATTTACCCAAACATAGCTGTAACCGGTGGTGGCCGTCAATGGTTTTTGATAAAGCAGATCTTCGGATTTCTTGTTATAAATGTCCAGAGCAACGTCAACCCGGCCCCACAGACTGATATCGACTCCCAGGTTCGACGATTTGATTTTTTCCCAGGTCAGGTCGGGATTCCCTTTTTGAAAAGGAGAAGCACCCGGGATGCCGGCGTAGCTGGCATCTTGTGAAATGGTGTAGAGCCCCAATGATGCAAAGTTGGGAATAGCAGCATTTCCGACGGTTCCGTGGCTCAAACGCAGCTTTGCAAAAGTCAATATCTTGTTGTCTTTCAGGAAATTTTCATTGCTAAGTACCCAGGAAGCACCAAACTGATAGAAGTTGGCACTCGAATTGTTTTTGCCAAACAGCGAAGAGAATTCATTGACCAGCGATGCTACCAGAAAGTAACGGTTGTCATAATTGTAATCGGCCTGGCCGAGGAACTTGCGGAACGCAACCTGCTGGCTGGATCCCGTTGGCGAGACCAGGATATCCGTTGCAACCGACAACACATCCTGCCCCGCCGGCAAGCCTTTTCCGGACACGGTTTTTGCCTCACTGAAAGATGTTTCCGCTTCCGCCACCCCCAATACCGTCAGGTTATGCTTTCCAAATTCTTCGGCATAACGCACACGGTTGGAAGTCAGCAAGCGGTAATTGTTGTCGTTGTTATTGTAAAGTTCGCCGCCATTCGCGCCGCCCTGTTTGGTGCGCCTGTCATAGTAAGTGGCACCCGACCCGTTTCCGAAGACCGCCCGGTTGTAGCTCGACAACGTGATTTTGTCTGTCAGATCGTAATCCAGGTTCACATCCAGGCTGGTTCTGAGGCTTTTGGCATTGGCGAAGTTATACTGGATCGAATGCAGGAAGTTTTCCCGGTCGCGGCCCAGCCAGTTCGGGTAGGAGCGCCCGTCTGTCGGTGCCCCGTTTTCGTATGCGGGATCGAAGGGTAGATTCACGTAGGCGTCATACAACGTGTTGCTGTTCTGGTAATTATCCCTTGTGTACTGCGCATTGAAGAGTACGGCGCCGGTCAGCCGTTTGGTCAGTTGAGATTTCAGGTTGGTCCGGAAGTTATAGCCGGTCTTGTCGTTCTCGACCACGGTACCCTGCTCCTTGTAATAGTTGCCGGAAACATAAAAAGTAGTCTTGTCGGAGCCTCCCGAAAGCGAAATATTATGGTTGTTGACAAATGCAGTCCGGAAAGCCTCGTTCCACCAATTGGTGTTGCGGTTTAAAACAGAAGCCTCCCTTGGATAGAAAGTGCTTTGAAAATCATACAATTCCTGGGCATTCATCATTCGGAACTTGCCCATGGTAGCCTCGGCAAAGCCAAATGTGTTGTTGAAGTTGATTTCAGTTTTGCCGGCCTTCCCCATCTTTGTATTGACGATAATCACGCCATTTGCGGCACGTGAACCGTACAAACCAGTGGCCGCCACGTCTTTCAGCACCGTAACACTCTCCACATCCACCGGATTGTAAGTACCGTCGATATTACCGTCGACCACGTACAAAGGTGAACTTCCCGCCGAGATGGTACCGGAGCCGCGGATCACCACCCTGGCGGCGCTTGTAGGATCGCCGGAACCCGTAGAGACCACCACGCCCGGCGCCTTTCCCTGCAACAGGTTTGGAAGTTCGTTGGAGGTTACATCCCGGAGTTTTTTACTGCTGATCGTCGAGACGGCACTCGACAGGTAGCGCACTTTTTTGGCCGAATAACCTACCACTACAACCTCGTCCAAACCCCTCACGTCGGCTTCGAGGATCACATTCAGGTTCGTAGCCCCGTCCACCATCACTTCTTTGGTAGCGTAGCCTATAAAGCTGAAAATGAGCGTGGTGCCCTGGTTTGTGAGGTTGATGCTGAACGTTCCGTCGGCATCGGTCGTGGTTCCCTTGTTGGTGCCTTTTTCGATAATGCTGACACCCGGAAGCCCCTCCTTATCGGTGGAAACCACCTTTCCGGTTACCGTGTAATCCAGCTGCTTCGATGCGCCGTTTGCATCCCTCTTTTCAGTCCCCCCAGGGACAGCAGCCAGCGAAGCCTGTAAGCTCACGGACAGGCCAAACGCTGTAATAAATGAGAACCGCAAAAACTGTTTGTATAGATCTTTCATTTCAGGAAAATTGAGTTGAGTGAGTCTAATGTTCGTAAGAGTTTAGTTGAAATGAGCAGTGTAATTGAACCCTTGAAGGGAACTACGCAGGCGGGACCGAAACTTTCTTTGGTTGCTCTCGTTCTTTATTTCATGCAAAATGGTTTAGGGTTTGACAAAAAGGTTTTATCCGAAATGAGCAGCTATCGATAGGTAGCTTCATTTCAGTTAGTTGCAACTGTATGTGAGGGGGTTTGATTACAATGTATAGACAAAATGTGTGCGTACACACTTTGGGATAAAAATTACTGCCCTTTTTTAATCTGGCAGTAAATTTTCCTGCTTTGGAGATAGGATGCCTTAAAGGATAGAAACGGCGAGCTTATCCGGGTTGCGGATGATGTACAATTTGGAGAAGGCCAGGTCGTCGGCGTCAAAACAAAAAATAGTCTCAGGCTTTTGACCTGAAAGAAATACGAGTCCGGGCCGGGCATTGACGCGCAATACGCGGACGCTCTGTGCCTGGACGCTTTCCTTGCGTGCTATCCCTTCCAGTAATCGTAAAACGGGGCCCGATCCTGTAATTGGCGTCAATGCGGCCGCTGCCTTGCCTCCGCCGTCCGAATAGACGGTAATATCCTCTTTCAGGAGCAATGCAAGCGATCTGATATCGCCTTGCTGATGTGCCCGGAGAAACGCATCGAGCAGCTTTCTATGTGTCGTTGCGTCGGTTTGTCGTAAGTTTTCGGATTTGATTTTCCTGCGTGCCCTTGAAAGGATTTTCCGGCAATTGGCTTCGCTGGTCTGCACGATTTCCGATAGCGACGCGTAAGGATAGTCAAAGGCCTCTCTGAGTACAAAAACAGCCCTTTCAACCGGGTTTAGCTGTTCGATCAGACTCATCAAACCGTAAGAAAGTATATCGATCCGCTCTTCACCGACGGCCGGCAATTCCGGTTGCAGGTAAGGCTCGGGCAGCCATGTGCCCGGATACCGCTCGCGGTCCTTTTTGAGTTTTTTCAAACGGTCAATGGACTTATTGGCGACAACCCGGGTCAGATAGGCTTTCTCGTTATGCACTTCTTTGTCGGGAGTACTTAAAATGTCCTCGAAGCAATCCTGGACCACATCTTCGGCTTCTTCAATCTGGCCCATGATATTATAAGCCACCGAAAACAGGTAGGACTTGTATGCCGGCAATGCGTCTTTCATATCGTCAATGCTAATCTGCTAATGGGAGCGAGCCTGCCACTTGTACGATGGGCCGGTGCAGGACGGGGAAATTGACCGAGTTGGCAATGAAACACAATTTATTGGCTTCCGCATGTAAACGCATCGCTTCGTCGACCATCGACTGATCGGATACGCTCACTACGGGGCAGAGCGTCACCTCCGAAAACCTGCCGCCGCCGTCTTCTGTTTCCAGCATGATCCCCGAAGCCTTGTCCTCGTAGCCGACCACCCTCACCGACGCCTCCGAGCACAAATGCAGGTACCACAGCATGTGACAGGATGACAATGAGGATAACAGCAACTCTTCCGGATTGTGTTTGGTGCGATCGCCCCTGAAAGCAGGATCGGAGGAGCCATGAATCACTGCTTTGTTTTCGATTTCGATCACATATTCCCGTCCGTAGGCGTGATAAGCGGCTGTTCCGGTGCCTCTGTTGCCGGTCCACCGGGTCGTTGCCGCGTACTTGTGTGTTCTGCTCATGCTATTTCAGTTATTTATATTTCATTCCTAATTAGCCAACAGTCTGTGGCCGGGATCAATTCCAGGTTTCCACCCGGATTTGGAATTTGCATCGGCCGCGGGTCTAAGCCGGACTGATTCCCTGTGTTTCCAGGGGCACCTTCCGGATTCTCCGTCCGCTGGCTGCGAAGATGGCGTTCAATACCGCGGGAACGCCCAGCGGACTGGATACCTCGCCGATCCCGCCAGGCCTTTCTTCCTGGGTATCAACAAAATGTACTTCCATGGGCGGGCATTCATTCATGCGCAGCAATTTGTTTTCATGAAAATTGGTATGAACGGCCCGGCCATTTTTGATCGGGAGCCCGCCGTAGAACAGTGCCGTAAGGCTCCATACGATCCCACCTATCATCTGTTGCTCGACGCCCGAGGGGTTAATCACTTTTCCACAGTCGATTGCGATGGTCATTTTATTGATGGTCAATTTGTTATTCTGCATGGTGACGTCGGCGACGACTGCACAGTAGCTGTATCCAAATGTACTTACGGCAATGCCCTTGCCCCGGCCGGTCGGCAACGGTTTGCCCCATTCCGCTTTTTCCGCAGCGAGTTTCAACACCCGCAAAATCCTCGACCCATGAACCGGAATCGCGTCTCCGACAAAGGTGTCTCTTCCGCCTTGCAGGAGCGACAGGCGGAATTCGAGCGGGTCTCTTTTCAGCTCGGCAGCAACTTCGTCCAGGAAGCATTCGCCATAAAAACGCCCGTGGCCGTCCACGCCGCGCCAGGCCGAAGAATGCACCAGTTCCTGCGGGATCATATCTTCAAAATCATAGCGCACATTCGGGATCACATAGGCCATCGACGGCAGTTTTGGGTCCATATATTTGGCTGCCCAGGTGTAAGTCCTGATCTCCTTTTCATACCATGCGTACATATTGTTGTCCTTATCCAATGCGGCCTGGTACTCCATATGCTGAAAAAGGTGTGCCAGATTTGCCTGATGATCGTCTTCACGGGTCCAGATCATCTTGACCGGAACATTTCCCGCCTCCCTGGAAATGAAAGCCGCTTCCACCGCCATATCCGGGTAATAGCGCCTTCCAAAACCGCCGCCGGACGGGAAGAGATGCATCCTGATCTTTTCCTGGCTGAATCCGAAAATACGCCGTATTTCGCTGTCTATCAGGTGCGGTGCCTGCGATCCGATCCATAGCTCGCATCCGTCTTCGCGTACGTGCGCAGTGCAGTTGAGCGGTTCCATGCACGAATGCAGCTGCTGCGGGAAAATGTAGGAAGCACGCAGCGTTTTTCGGACGTGTCCCAGGTCAGCCACCGCATTTTCATTCCCGGTAAAACCTGTCGGATCGGTCTTGTGCGTAGCACGGTTCCATGCCATTGCTTCAAAATCCGGCGAGCTCAGACTTCCGTTGGGTCCATCGTCCCATTCAATGCTGAGCTTTGCCTGCATTTGTTTGGCTGCCCAGAACGAGTCCGCGACGACCGCCACGCCCTCGCGGATGTCGTAAGGCATATAAGGCGCATGCAACTGCAAGCCGGCAATGGGCCGGGTGCTGAAAACGGTTCTGGCTCCCGCTACTTTCATAGCCTCGGCAGCATCAAAGGATTTTAGTTTCCCTTTAAAAACCGGACAACGCGCAATAACCGCATAAAGCATCCCAGGCACCTTAACATCCATCCCATATTTGAGTTCGCCGGTTACGATTTTTGGTGTAAGCTTGGCTGGTTTCGACTTCCCGATGAGCTGGTAGTCAGCAGCATTCTTCAATTTGATTTCCCGCGGAACGGGCATGGTGGCAGCAAAGGGTGCAAGTGCGCCGAAAGCAAGCTTCTTGGAGGAGCCTTTTTGAAATACAAAGTGGCTCTCTGCATAACAGTTCTCCTGTGACGTGTTCCATTGCCTGGCTGCGGCAGCGATGAGCATTTGCTTCACGGTCGCGCCCGCTGTCCGCAGCAGGTCCCATTGATAGGTGATCGTACAGCTTCCGCCGGTGTCATGTCCCCCGTTCCGGTCATTCTGATAGCGTTGCATATCGGCATCGGGAAAGTCGATCCTGACTTTTTCCCAATCCGCACACAGCTCTTCGGCCAGGATCTGCGCCATCGCCGTGGCGACGCCTTGCCCCATTTCATGTTTGACAAATTGGAACAAAACAGCTCCATTAACGTCAATCCGGACAAAATCGCCCAGCGCTGCCTCGCCCGGCGTAATCAGCTTTCCCTGCCATGAGCCGGCCGTCAGCTGGCGGAAGGTCAATAGGAGGGCGCCGCCGGCAATGCCTGCCGAACGGAGAAACTTTCGTCTTTGCATGGTTCTCAGGGTTATTGGCTAATCGAAGCAGCCTTTTTAATGGCTTTGTGGATGCGCTGGTAGGTGCCGCAGCGGCAAATATTGCCCGACATGGCCGTGGTGATCGCCGCGTCCGTCGGCCTCGCATTCCGGCGCAGCAGCGCGGCGGCGTTCATGATCTGTCCGGCCTGGCAGTAACCGCATTGCGGCACATCTTCGAGTTGCCAGGCCAGCTGCAACGGGTGGTCGCCTTTCTCCGATAGCCCTTCGATGGTTGTGATCTTTTGATCGCCCACTGCAGATACCGGCACCGAACACGAACGGACCGCATTACCGTCCAAATGCACCGTGCAGGCTCCGCATTGTCCGATCCCGCAGCCATATTTAGTCCCCGTCAATCCCGCGAAATCACGGATGGCCCACAGAAGCGGCATATCCGGGTCGGCGTCAAATTTGAATTTACGCGCATTGATTTGGAGTTCTATCGTCGCCATATCTGCCATAGTTACGCACGGGCGTGCGGTGTTTTTTATGCAAATCAATGCGAAAAGGGCATGAAAAACCGGGCAATTGGACCAGCGTTTCGTTTCCTGCGACAGACAATGGCTTTACCCTACAAACGGCGTTTGTCGGGATTGACGGCAAGGTGCGAAATGCGATCAGGAATGCATGATATCGTGCCTGGTAAGCGCTTTCAGGGTTTCGTTCTTGTAGTTCCGCCCGATGGGGATGGAGAAATCACCTACTTTAATGCTTTGCGGGGTGAAGGTTACAATCTGATCGAGCGGGACGATGTAGGAACGGTGCACGCGCCTGAATTTGGTTTCGGGAAGCTTTTGTTCCAGATAGCTGATTTTGTTGTAGGAAATGATCTGGCCGGTTGTGGTCTTGACCCGGACATAATCGCGCAGGCTTTCGATATATAAAATATCCTTCAAAAAAACCTTGACCATCTCTCGCTCCGCGCGCAGGTAAATGTAAGATTCATTGAAGTCGTGCAGCACTTTATAGTCCGTGCCCGACTGAAATGCAGGTTCTTTGAAGCCGTACACTTTGCTGATGGCTTTGAAAAATCTTTCAAAAGTGATCGGTTTTAAAAGGTAGTCAACCACATCCAGATCGAAGGCTTCAATGGCGTAGTCGCGATAGGCGGTTGTGAAAATGACCCTGGTCTTGACAGGCAGCGACTTGATGAGGTCTATGCCGGTGATCTTGGGCATCTGAATGTCGAGGAAAAGCAAGTCTGCCGGCGTATGATGGAGATAGGTAAGTGCCTCTACGGCATTGGAGCAGCATTTTGCGAGATGAAGCCCGTCCACCCGCTCAATGTAGGATACGATCAGCTCGGTCGCCAGCGGCTCGTCGTCGATTACCAGGCAGTTCATATTGGTTTACATTTTGATTTTTAAAATGACCAGATAAGTCTCCTCATCCATGATACTGAGATCATAACGGTCTTTATAGATCAGTTCCAGGCGTTTTCTGACATTCACCAGCCCGATACCGCCCAATGCCTCGTTTGTGTAAGCCGGAGTAGTTTGGCTTTTACTGTTTTCGACTTTGATAATGAGCTGGTTATTATTCACAAGAATATCAATATTGACCCAAACTTTACCAATATCATTGCCGAAGCCGTGTTTGAAACTGTTTTCCACAAAAGGAAGGATCAGCAATGGGGCAATGTCGATCTGTTGAATGTCATTAAAAACATTCAGCGACACGTCCAGCCGGTCTTCATAACGGATCTTTTCCAGGGTAATGTAATGCTCGATGTAATCGATTTCCTTTTGCAGCGGCACAATGTCCTTATTGCTGTCGTGAAGCATGTAACTCAGCAGTCCGGATAGTTTGTAGACAATTTCGGGCGCCTTCTCCGACCGGGTTACGGTGAGGGAATACAGGTTATTGAGTGTATTAAACAGAAAATGCGGGTGAATCTGGGCTTTCAGCAATTTCAGTTCCGCTTCGAGTTTGTCATTTTTCAATTGCTGCTTCTCCTGCTGACTGTAATACCACTGCTTTCCAACATGCAGCACGACCACAATGGCGACGACCGAATAGACGCCGAACGTTTCGATGATCACTTTGGGCAAATACCAAACCGGCACGTTGAGCGCCTGGGGATAATAGGTGGGGTAAATCATGCTGTAACTGACGGCCCGCTGGATGAATCCAAAGAAAATGATGGACGCAAACAAATAGGCGTAAAACCTGACCGGCCTGGCTTTATCATGATAGACGCTGGACATCAGATAGAGTGTAAAGTACGTAGCCGCGATCTTGACCGGCATTGCAATGGCGGCGATCACGATCCGGGACAGCGGATCGGCCTCGATAATGGAGGAGATCGGGCCGTCGTACAAATAATAGGCAATCCAGAACAACAGGTGCCGCAGCAGCCTCTTGAACTGGAAATAATGCGCTGGTGAACGGAAAAGTGCCATGCTGCCGGTGAAACCCGCAAGATAGCGGATTGCAAAAATTCTGTCCGGCGAATTTCGACCAACGACATGATAGCCTTACGGAAAGACAGGCACTGCTCCTTATTTCCGCCGACAGACGAATTCCCCGTTGCCGATGGGCACTGTAAGGCAGTCGAACCTGGGATCCGCAAGCGCGTGGTTGATCATCGGTTCCAGGGCCTGGAAATGGTCGGTCGCATTGTCGGCAACTATCAAGCCATTCCGCACGATTTTCCCGGCGATCGCATCAAAGCATGGCTGATAGAGTTCTTTCTCTGCATCCAGAAAGCAAAAGGCAATGGCGTTCAGATGATCTGCTTCTTTCAGGAAATCGTTGTGGACCAGTTCGATATGTTCTTCCAGCTTCGCAATGCGGAACGTCTCCCGGGCGAGTGCGATTTTCTCTGCCGACACCTCGTACGTTTTCACTTTTCTGCCCGTTTCCTTCGCTGCAAAGGCCAGCCACAGCGTAGAGTAACCCGCGCTCGTCCCGATTTCGATGATATCACCGGCAGGTGCATTAACGAGGAGCAGCGATAAAAATTTGCCCGTTTCCGGTGTGATCTGCCTGAGACGCTGCGCCCGCGCTGTTCCGTCGGTACGGTCCTGCTCATCTATCTTTTCCAGCAAATGCATTCTGTCTGCAAGCTCCTTTGAAATTTCGCTGAACATGATCCTGACAATGATTTATTGGTTTTCACAATAAGCTTTAAATGCATCCAGAATTTTCGGCCAGCCCTGCTCCGAATCCATTGCTCCGGCATATTCGGCCGCGCCATCGCCGTGGTTTTCGAAATTACTGTGTATTAATGTGATGTCTGTTGTGTTCGACGGGGATCTGGTAAACAGGATGGTAACCAGGCTCGCTTTGTCCGAGTCAGGCTCCGGAATCCTTTGTGGACTTATCTGCCAGGTGAAGCTTAATCTGAGACCTTCTTCAAAATCGATGACCCTTCCCCAGTCGCAACGGAAACCCAATGGCCCGATCTCCGTACAAAGCCCGTTGATCTGCGGCGCGATCCTTATTTCGACCAGCTTTTCCGCCGACCATGTGTATTCTTTCGGCCACCAGGCATTCAGGTTGTAAACGAAATACCTGAATGCGTCGGCGGGGTTATGTGTAACAGTGATTTTCCTGGTGATTTCCATAAGTTTTTGGCATATGTCTTCGTCGCCTTCCATTTGTGACATGGAGATTGCAAAGCCGCTCTTTAACCTACTTTCGAGAATGCATGTGGTACGCTTAAAGATAAAGCATTGGTAAAGCTTAATCCGATATATCCATTTACCGGTTCAGATTGAGGGGATTCGCGCAGGATGAGCTACATTCTTACCCTAATTTTCAGGTGTCCGGAAGCAGAGTCGTTGACCGCCACATATTTAACGAATAGTTTATGGCCATAATAATCTCCCCGGATATCTGCCATGTTCACTTTTCCCTTAGGCAACAGAATTTGATTAGGGCTGGTAAAAACAGTGTCGGCATCAGGAGCCCTGTCACTCCAGAACAGCTTGGCTTCATGGCTTAGTTGTCCCTCGATGGTGAAATAGACAAATGCAGGCTTCTTTTTATTTTCGATCACGAAATAATCGTGTTCGTCGACCTTGGTCACCTCGTGGGCGAACTTTTCACTTCCCAAACCCATTGACTCACATCCCGAAAGGCAGGCGGCAATGCATGACAATAGTATCATTTGTTTCATACACGGAACGGTTAAGTTTTCAAGGAAACGGAGAAATGTCACCATTTTGTACTTAACCGGGGGAGATTAATGTGCGCACGCTGATCGGAACAGGTGAAGCCGCCAGCGAGCTGAAAAAGTCGCATTCGAAGGCCGAACGGCGCATTGTTGTTCAATGGACAGTCTTGTACGGCTTTGAAAATCAATTGTTCGTCAGTTTAATCCGGAATGTTGTGCCGTTACCTTGCCTGCTTTCAATTTCAAGGTCGGCACGCAAAAGATCGCACAGCTCTTTGACGATGGATAAACCGATTCCCTCGCCTTTGTAAGAAAAAGTTGATTTAGAATGCGGCATAGCAACCGCATCAGGCGTGTCTGGCTCCTTCTCCTCCCTGGCGAAGTCCTTGAACGGCTGTTCGGATGGACCAGGCTCGCGGATAGTCCGACCGGCTTCCGGAAGAATCGCGAGTCCAGGCCCGGTATCCTGTACCTTAACCGACCAGCAATTATCATTTTCCGCTGCCCAGGCCACCAGCACCCAGCCCGACGGCGTATGTTTGAGCGCATTCAGTACCAGGTTCTGAATGATACGTTGCAGAAGCACGGGATCACATCGAACGTCGAGGTGGGCCGGGCCGTCAGACTTCAAAGTGAGTCCGCGCTCGGCGGCAAGTGGCTGGTAACCAATGACCAGATCGGTCAACAGCTGACCGGCGTCGAACCGTTGCATCTGCATTGTTTCCTGTCCTGCTTCGAGCCTGGCCAAATCCATTAATTGAGTAACCAGCGTCCGGCAGTTGGTCAGGTTCCGGCGCAGGATTTCGAGAACGTCTACGCGTTCCTGGTCCGATTCGATCACCATTTCCAGCAGCGCGGCCGCTCCCTGAAGGGCGCCAAAACTACCACGCAGATCGTGGGACGAGTGACGCAGCAGATCAGTGCGCTGCCTGCCGATATCATTGAGTTTGATCAATGCTTTTTGCAGCGCTTCGGCGCGATCCGAGGCGGCCTGGCGCTGCAAATCAGCATATTGGGCGATGCTGCCGGTGTTGATCTGATTGCCAAACTCGGAAAGGTGTTCGTAGCTGAATGCGATGACAGTTGCACTGGTTAAGGGGTGCAGCTCCCAGAATGCCCGGACTTCAGAAAACAGAATGCGGCTCAGGTGCCGCATTTCGGTTACCAGTTCTATCAATACGTAACCCTTTTGCCAGCGGTGAAGTCCGTGTTCCGCTGCCAGTATACCAACATCGGTGTCTTTACCCCGGCCGTCGAGCCGCTCAGCCAATGCATCCAGCATGAGGGGTACTTTGTTAATAAACTGTTTGCGATTTAGGTTGGCAGCGCAATTCGAGGACAATTCGCGCTCACAAGCGGTACGCCAATTGTTTAGCAGACCTTCCTGCCTTTCGGCAAGAAATGTAATAAGATGCCCAACGGAATCCCCGTCGGAACCATTAAAAGGTGTCATCATACTTTGAGTGAAAAAACCTACTTCCGGCAGGAGCGGTTTGCCGGAGGTGTATTCCCAATTAGGCGACCAGGCGAATGCGTAAAGATCAATGAGGGGGAATTCATCCAAGATAACACAATAAAATCGCAATCATGCAGCATGTACGTATTTCTTTATCCCTGATGACGGAAAACATTTCCATTCCATCGACAAATTCTGCTTTCTGTCGACACAATGCGGTTTTCTTCCCGTTCGCAGTTTGTTTTGCCGGGCTATTTATACAAATCAAAAGCGATGGCGACAGCCCTGATCAATTCCGCCGATGTCTTCCGCATCGACTCTTTCCCCAATCCGCAGCTGCTCAGGCCGCAAATCGCCGCAAGCCATGAAAGTGACGTCCAGACCCGGCAGCGCACGGAAGTGGGAACACTGCATTCCCGAAGCTTGCTATTCCCTGGTATGCACATCATGAATTTGCATTGGGAGGTAGACAGGGACGTGCGTATCGTTGAAAGCAGCCGTACAGACACGGTCAATATCAATTTTCAGATGTCAGGTCGGATGAACACCCGGTTTGATGGCATCGCCAGCGAGCTGACGATGGAACCCCGCAGACATAACCTGGTCTTTTCGCCGGAGGGCGGTTTTCAAAACAGCGTACAGGCAGGCGAGCAGGTGGAGATGTTCCATATCAGCATGGACAGGAACTATTTTTCGGACCTGATCGGCTGCGAAGACCATTGGAGTGAAAAGGTTCAGGGGAATCTGATGAAGGACAGCCCGTTTACCGGGAGCCGGACGAATCTGGAAGTGACACCCTATATGCACACGCTGATCCGGGACATTAAGCTAAGCCAGCGGGCGGGCGCAATGCGTAACCTGCTTGTGCAGTCAAAGGTGCTGGAACTCCTTGCACTTCAACTGGGCCAGATGCAGGAATCTCCTTCCAGCGCGCATAGTCTGAGTTTGGCGGAAATCGAACGTTTGCACGAATTGAAAATTTTCATCGAGTCACATTTCCTGGAAGCATTCAGTTTGTCTTCTCTCAGCCGTTTGTGCCTGCTGAATGAATTTAAACTGAAAAAGGGATTTAAGGAATTGTTTGGGACGACTGTATTTGCCTACCTCCGTAAACTAAGAATGGACTTTGCCGCAAAGCTGCTTCTCGATTCCTTGAAAAGCATTGAAGATATCTCCGAAATACTTGGTTACGAACATCCGCAACACTTCTCCACAGCGTTCAAACGCCACCATGGGTCAAGTCCTTCGAACTTCCGGTGCAGTGCCTCCTCCCGGAAAGCCTGTGGTTGGAACGGCGGGGTGCCCGTGAGCGGTCGGGACTAATTGGATGATGCTGCCGCGCCTTTTTATGGATCAGAAGCCGGCGTGGTCGGAACCTTCCGGAAGGAACTGGCGAATGCAGCTTTCCTTGTAATTGCGGCCGACGGGCAGCTGGTGACCGTCGATGACGACGTGGCTGGGATGCAGGCGCTCCACTTTGTCCAACGGCACAATAAACGACCGGTGAATGCGCATGAACTGGCCGGTCGGCAGCAGCTTCTCGGCCAGGCTTATTTTTTGCTTTGAAATAAAAACTTCATTGGCAGTGACCACTTTAAGGTAGTCTTTCACACTTTCGATCCAATGGATATCCCGTGTATTGACCTTCACGTAACGGCGATCGATCCTTAAATACAGGAAGTGCTCCCGGGGCGCTTCCGGCGGAGATTCGGGTGGTATGACGGGCCGGGTACCTTTAAAATGAAAAAGTATCTTGTCGACCGCACGCAGGAACCGGGGCAATGGGATGGGTTTAAGCAGATAATCCACTACATCCAGTTCGAAGCCGTCCATGGCATGCTCCGGATAAGCGGTCGTGAGCACGACCATCGGCGGGGTTTTCAGGCTGCGGACCAGGTCGGTGCCGGAGAGCCCGGGCATTTTTACGTCCAGAAAAATCAGGTCTGCCTGTGTCGTTTGCAGCAATTGATATGCCTTGATCGCATTGGAACACGTGGCTATCACCTCGATTTCGGGCACATTAGCGGTATACCGTTCGATAATCTCAATGGCGTGCGGTTCGTCGTCAACGATTAGTGTACGGATTTTCATGGGTTTTTACGCATTGGTTCGGGTAAAAGCGACAGTTCCAGCTCGGCCAGAAACACATCCTGCTCGTCAAACCATTCGAAACGGTGCCTGCCCGGATACAGCAGATCGAGCCTTTTGCGAATGTTTTTCAAACCGATCGCTCCCGGGTTCGCATTGCTCTGACCAGCTTCTGCCACATCCGACTTGCTGTTGCTGATCTTAAAGGTCAGCTGCCGGGCATCGGCATTGATCTCGATATTGATCCACGGGGTCCCGATCGTTTCGCCGGCACCGTGTTTGAACGCATTTTCGACGAGCGGAAACATGAGCAGGGGCGTCACCAATTGTGAATGGACATCACCGGTAATGTCCAGATTGAGATCGAGCCGGCTTTCATACCGCATTTGTTCCAGATTGATATAATCCCTGAGAATTTCAATGTCCCGTCTAAGCGGTACTTTTTCGGACGAGCATTCATAGAGCATATAACGGAGCACATTCGATATCTGCAAAATGATCTCGGGCGTTTTCGATGAACTGGCCAGCGCGAACGCGTACAGGTTATTGAGCGAATTGAAGAGAAAATGCGGGTGTAACTGACCCTTCAGAAAGTTGAGCTCGGCCTGGAAGGCAGCCTCCCGCCGTTCAAACCAGAGCAGCACGAATTTAAGTGCAATGCCGATCCAGACAATGACATTGCTTCTTTCCACCGCATTCACAAAATCGGTTGGGCTGAGCAGCTGCTTGTGCCAGGGGCCATCGAGTTTGGCCCAGGTGAAGTTTGGATCCCTTTGGGCATAATATCTGTATACGAACGGGTCGGAAATGAAGATCTCGACCAGCCGGTACAGCAGTGCCGCCAGTAAGAGGCTTGCGACTAGCGCCACCAACGTCGGCAGATATCTGCCGGGAAGAAAGAAGCGCGTAAACACGGGTCCGGAAATAAAATAGTAATAGGCGATATGCACCGGCAGGAGCATTAGCACGGTACTGATCCCCAGCCAGTAGCTCTGATAAGCCGTGCCGTAAATGAAAGTCAGTAATAAGATAGCGCACAGCCAGAACAGCGTCTGTCTGACGACCGGGCTTACAGATAAAAGAGACTGGCTTTCCATTCTGCAAAAATACCCTTTACCACCAGTTTTGGAAGGTTCTCGTCGACAGAAAGCAGTTTTGGGCGACGAAGTGAGCATCCGGAGGCCTGTGCGATGCCGTCGGCACGTTTGTCGCTTAAAGCCGGTGTCTGTCGACAAGGTTTTATGGCGCGGCCACGGGCACCCTAACTTGCGCGGCGAATCTTAAACTTATTAGTCATGAAAATTGAAATGAAGCAGTTGTTTTGGGCAGTGCTGTTGCTGGCGGGCTGTACAACGGGCGATCCGGATGTAGGGCCGGGCGGGGGACAGGGATGGCCGGATCAGCCCGGATTACCGGTGATCGACGGCAATGAGACGTTTTCACTCGATGGGGACGAGTATGCCGCAAATGTAATGGGTGATATGCAGCCGCGATCGCCTAAGTTCCCTTCGCTGGACGTGAGAAAGGGCTTCCTGCGCGGCTATGTGGCCGATCTCACGGGTAAGCCTGTCAAGGGTGCGTACATCGGAGCGCGGGTAACGCTGATCGGCGGCGCTTACTCGGGGGCCCACGCGGAATCGGATGAAAATGGCTATTACGAAATAAACCTGCCGATCGGCGCAGTGCATTACTACGCAACGGGCCATACCATCGATTATGGCGGCAGCAGAGCGGTGGTGGGGCTCACGCCGGCCGACGATAATACTTCCGGGTTTGCCTCGGAAACAGGTATGGTCAAGAATTTTGTCCTGCAATCATTCGGAGTGGGGAACAAAGACGAGGTGCTGCAGCAGCCCGGAAATTCTTCCAATTACTATGGCGGTGCGATCAGTTTCGACTATCAGGTGGATTGGGACAACAATGTACCTAATTACCTTCCCGAAGACGGTGAAATAGAGGTCGAACTGATACCGGAAGGGAAATGCCTTTACGGTGAGACAAGATCTTTCAAAGTATACAAGAAGATCGGGTATTCGAGGTTCACCATCCTGAATATCCCCGTCGGCAAATACACCATTAAAGCAAAGCTTCGCGGCGGGGCCGATCTTCAGATGGCGGCCAGTGGTACCTATGCCAATGCATATCCGCAATTCGGGCTGAAACCTAAAACTACGGTAGGGACGGGAAGCATTTTGTTTACGCCTTCCTGGCAGGTCACTCCCGGGATGGTTCCGGCACATCGCGGCAATTGGCAACCGGTGGTCGTGCGGCTGGAAAGGATCTAGCCATACTCGCCGCAGGCCCATCAGGTACGCGGTAGTCATACCAGGGAATGCTCCCGACAAGAAGCTGTTATTAGCATTCTGTGGGAGCATTCTGCTTTCATAGCTCAAAAATTGCTGCGGGATGGGAACTGCCGTATCTTAGGCATTCTCATTTTTAGTTTTTTCAAATGCTCAGCTGCTATGAAAGCGCATTTCATTCGTTTTTTTACCTTCAATAATTGGGCTAATAAAGCTGTCACCGACTTCATTTCGACAAACGATATCAGGGATGAACGTGTGCTGCTGCTTGCCTCCCACCTGGCGCACGCACAGCGAAACTGGTATTTCCGGGTAACAGGCCAACAGAACGATGTCCAGCTTTGGACATTGGAACAGCCTTCATCCATCGCAATGCAGCTCTCAGAGAACGGAGCACTGTGGCTTACGCACCTCAATGAACTGCATGATGTCGATTTTCATGCCAAACTGGCCTACAAGAACATGGCCGGAGACCCTTACCTCGACAACCTCGCGGACGTTCTCACACATCTGGTCAACCACTCGACCTACCACCGGGGCCAGATCATGCAGCTCATCCGGGGGCTCGGGATGACACCACCCGGGACGGACTTTATCATTTTTGCAAGACAATTTCCCTGAAATCCGGGATCATTATATCAGCGCAGATGGCTCCGGGGAGGGGCGAAGAGCGTGTCGGTCCCTGGGAAAACATCCATTCGAGGTACAGTACTCACGGTCGGCTGGTTACAGCCGGATAGCTGAGGACGATCTCAACCCGGCGGTTCATCGCGCTCTTCGATTCGTCGCGGCCTGTGTACAAGGCGCCGTCTCCTCCAAAAGCATTCACCGATATAGCCCGGCGAGGAATACCGTTGCCGACAAAATAGCTCCTGACCGCCTCTCCCCGGTCGCGGGAGAGGCGTAAGTTTTCGCGGGAGCCGCCGACCACATCGGTGTATCCATTCACTTCGATCCTCATCCGGTCGGTTTTCCGGATCACGCGCAGGAGGGAATCAAGTCGGTTCCTGGCATCTGCCGATATTTTATCGCTCGACTGCGCAAAAAGTATGGTGGCGACATTGGATATCGTGGAATGATCTTTGCCCGGCAGTGAAGCGACAGAGGGAGGAGCCTGGCGAACAATCCGGCATACATATGCCCAAAAGTTAAGAAAGACAGTGTCAGCGGCTGTATTTGCTTTCCGGCCATTGCTTATTCCGCCCAATGCAGTAAGCAGGTCGACATCACTTAAAATCAGGTCGTTGGTTTCCGCATCGCGGACCAGTGTAGGTCTCCCGCCGTCATCGCAGGCAAGGGCCTCGCCACGTCCACCACTCAAATAACCCTTGCTATGACCACCCTGTTGAATTTCATTAACGACACCAAAAGGCCCGCGAAAGATTTCGGTCTTTTGGCCAGCCTCAGTAGGCCTGTTTGATCGGAAATTACTTGCCATGCGTTGATAACCCCAGGCATTCGCACTGTTTTCGGCGACGATGACGAGGTTAGCAGGGTTGTCCAGAGACCAGTCCCTGATTTCTTTCAGTTCGTGAGCGGCGATAAGATTTTGGACGGTTGGCGTATAGAACACACCCAGAAAGACGGCAGAACAGCCGCGTGCGTTAAGCTCACTTTGGGTCACCGGTTTGGAGGTGAGCGGAACGGTTTCGATGACGCAATTGACAATGCCGCCACGGCCAAAGTAACGACTGTTTATCAACTTGGGCAGGGCGCTGTTTTGCATTTGTTTTCCATCCAGCGTATACCCGTTATCCTGAAAAGTTGAGCGACTATCGGGGAAATAGCACACCCGGACCGTCTGGCCGGATGCGGGAAATAGAAGGCAACCGGCCGGCATCAGCAGCGCGAAGCGTATGAAGAAATTTACATTCATAGAAAAATACATCCTGTCCGGAAACCATCCTGCTAAATCGCTTGATATCAATTCGCAAAAACGGGATGAACTGTGGCAATGGAAAGCACTGATGTCCACTGTCCAGGAATGTAAAGCAATACCGCCATTACTTTCGTCGACCAATAAAGCCGTTGGTCGACGGTGGGAACGAAACCGGATGGTATCGGATTACAATGCCAAAACTGTATGAATTATTAGGAAAAAATGTCGGAAGTAAAGATCACACGCAGCAACTGGTATCCTGCGGACCAGCTTATCATCACCGAAATCAGCGGCGATATCGAAATGCAGGATATTATACGCTGGGAAGAGACGTTGCAGGAAGCGCTCAACCAGGTAGAAGATTCGGAGTCATTCCGGATTTTTGTAAACCTGCACGGTTTCAAAGCAGCGAACCTGGCTGCACACAAATATTTTCGCAGCATTGTCCCCCTCACGCTCGCCGATTACGGGTGGAAAGTTGGCTATGTGGCCATGTTCCCCGAGCAAGCGAACGAAATGGTCATTACCCGGAAAAGGAACGTTCAATGCATTGCGGCGGCTCACTGTCATCAGGATACGGAGAAAATAGAAAGGTACGAGCAGTTGTATAGCAGCGAGGACGAGCATTTTTTTACGGATCCGGACGCCGCCCTGAATTGGATATCTCACTGGCGCAGGTAGGGTAGTAACCGATCCGTGTGCCATTTTCTTTCCCGGATTTGGAACCTGCTTGCCCGGTTATGATCGCACGCTCAATCCAAATTGCTATATTGCATTAGTGGATAGGATGATACACATGAAAGCAGGAAAGATGACCTTGGAAAGAACTGTCGTGGGAGCGGAAAGGCAAATGCGGGGATGGTTATTATGGATAACCGTGTTCGTGGGTCTTTTGCTGTCGCCTGGCTGTGCGCATTCTTCTGTGACCCGCTTTTCCGCTCAGCGTGTGGAAATGCCTGCCGGGGTAAGGTGGAGAAATGCAGTGGCGGCTTATACCGTTGCCCGCAGGAAAAAGATAGCCTCATCCTCCCGTTTTTTCTGCTGCGTTCAGTCTGTAACGTTACGTCTTCTGTCTGGCTTATCCGGGCAGAAGATCAGGCTTTTCTTCACGCTACCTATTTTACTGCCAGCTTACATCAGATGTAATAATCTGAAAATCATCACACCCGCCTCCATCGATTCAGAGCTGGCCTCATTTCGCCGCCGATAGGCCTTGAGCTGGCAGTCCGGCTCTCTTCTTCTTGTCACTGCTTTTGTCCGGCACTATGTACCGGCAGACTTGCTACGCATTGACGGGGAGGAGGTTGTTATCTTTCTTTTTACCCGTATCAACACATCACAATATATATAAAAGCGTATTAGCTATTACGTTCCGGACTTATTTTCGGAACAGGACTGCTGTACTCATCAGCGTTTTCGGGCTTGCGATAGCAATCGCCTGTTGCATTTCAGGGTATTTCAACTGGAAGTTCAAAAATGATTGGGATCATAACCATGTGAACTCCGAAAACATATACCGGATCCAGTTTCGCTCTGTCGAGCCCGGCATTACGGTCGACTACGGAGTCGCCCCGATGGCCCTCGCCGAAGCATTAGGGACATCCATGGGAGGCGTGCGTACAGTGGTAAGGTATTTTCCATCCGACCGGGAAATCAGGGTAGGGGAAAAGACCTTCAAATCCAATTTCGCGTATGTCGATTCCGCATTTTTTGACTTGTTTACTTTTCCTTTATTGCAAGGTGTGGCATCGGATTTGAGTGACAAGAGCAAAATATTTCTGTCCGAGGACGCCGCAATGAGGTATTTCAATGCGATTGATGTGGTTGGCCGGGACATTTCCCTGAGTGGTGACGGAGCAACCCATTCTTTCTCCGTCGGAGGCATATTTGCCAGTCAGCCTCTGAATTCGAGCTTTTCCAGCGATGCGATTTTGCTTTATAGCAATCTGGACAGTACGCAGCCGGCCGGGCTTGTCAACACCTCAGGTTGGGATCAATGGAACACCACATTTTTGAAAATAGACAATCCGCAGTTGGTAGCCTACGTGGAGAGGGTATTGCAACGATTTGTCGCGGTTCAGAACAAAGTTCGTCACGGGCCCAGGGTGTCGCGTTTTTACCTTCAGAAATTTGCGGATATGGCCAACAGGTCCGTGGACAAACCCGGTGTGCGCTGGCAGCAATTGCGGTATGGCGTTCCAAACGAGGCTGTTCTGGTCCCAAATATCACCGCATTCCTGTTGTTGCTGCTGGCATGTTTTAACTTTACAAACACCTCGGTGTCCATTGCCGGGACGCGGATCAGGGAGATCGGTGTGAGGAAGACGATCGGCGCGGGCAGGTGGCAGATTGCCTTTCAGTTTTTTGTGGAAAACCTGATCTTCTGCATGATAGCGCTGCTGTTGGGGCTCGCCATTACCGAACTGATCGTCCCGGCTTACAATGGACTATGGCCATTCATGAAGCTGGAAACCAGGTATTTTGATGATTTCTATTTCGTGCTTTTTCTCGCCGCATTACTCTTCCTGACAGCCCTGATTGCCGGTAGCTATCCGGCGCTGTATGTCAGTTCCTTTGACGCACTCGCAATCCTGAAGGGAAGGGCCAGCGTGCGGGCGGGGGGATGGTTTAATCGTTTACTTCTTGGGTCGATATTTACGTTGTCTGCATTGGGCGTCCTATTCGCCGTTGCTTTTTACGGAAATTCGAAGTTCCAGGCGAATTATGATCTCGGCTATTCGACTTCCGGTGTTCTGAGTATCACGCTGGATAAACCGGCCGATTTTACAGTAGTGAAAAATTTCTTGTCCGGCCATGAAGACGTGCTGTCGGTTGCCGGTGCCGAGAACCACATTTCGAAGGGTGTTTTTGCCCAAACCGCGAAATTCGGGGAGATAGAGAAGGGCGTGGAGGAGATGCGTGTGGGCGAAAATTACCTGGAAGCCCTCGGGATGACCATCCATGAGGGGCGCGGCTTTCGACCGGATTCTGAAACCGACCGGGCCGGGTCGGTTTTGGTGACGGAGGAATTCGTCAGGCAGTTTGGGTGGCGGGATAGCGCCATCGGTAAAAGGATCGTCCTGGGTGATAGCGTCGGGCTCAGGATAGTCGGCGTTTTAAAGGATGTTTACACGCATTCGGTTTTTGAACCTGTAAGTCCTTTGGTTGTTCGTTGCGCAGCGCCCGGTCAATACCGCTATGCCATCGTGAGCAGCGATCCCTCGCGGATTTCAGGGGTGGAGCGGTTCGCGCGGCAACAATGGCGGCAGAGTTTTCCGGGAAAGTTATATGACACCGAATTCATTGACGTCGTGAAGGAATCTACAACCAGAGTCAATCTGAACGGGGTCAAGATCGTCGGGAGCCTTGCCGTATTTTCCCTGCTGATCTCATTGACGGGTTTATATACAATGGCATCGCTGAATATAGCGAGACGTACAAAGGAAATCGGCATCCGGAGGGTGCTGGGGGCCTCATTTGGAAACATCATCGCGGTCATTAACTATGAATATTTTGCGCTGTTGACGATCGCCGGAGCGGTCGGTGGTGTGGCCGGATACTTTTTGATAGACCTGGTGATGAGGACCATGTGGCAATATTACCTCAACATCGCCATTGGAAAGCTGGTATGCTGGCTACTCTTTTTGCTTACCACCGGATTTGCGATTTTGGTACTAAAAACGCTGTTCGTATCCGCGGCCAACCCAACCCGATCCCTACGTTCGGAATGAGCTGCGGGCGGGGACGACGATAATCGTTACAGCCGTGCACTGTACTTTCTGGCCAGCCGGAGGTACAATGCGCGGCAGTTGGTGGTTTCACTTGTTAAACGTCGGTTGCAGGCTTATTTCATGGGCAGCCCTGTATTAAGCGCAGCCAGAAATTTGTTTTGTGCCGGTTACAACTGTTTACCCCTGGCGAGCATCCTGATCTTAAAAATCAGCGAATTATGAATAAGATAACACTATTTGTCTTAGCCCTGATTGCGTTTGGCCAATGCAAGAAGAGTGATCTGGAGCCGGTACCGGAAATTGCCCGGATTGTGGGCAAATGGAGGCCCACTGTTTTCAGCTATACATTGGGCGACTCACTGGTTTCGAAGCCGGTGCCCGAAGGTGACGCCATCAGCATCGTGATACGACATGACGGTGTTATCGCGGATGATCAAGGGAGACAGGGATGCTGCTCACCTCGAAAGTATTCCTTTAACGGCAAAGAATTTATTCCAAAGCCGGCAGCAACCGTGGATCCTTCTGATTGCAGCCTTGTTTTATGCAAAGCTTGCGTGGATATGCAAATAACTACCCCCATGTCGGACCCGGACGTGCTGGCAATAGCGTGTAGCGGACAGTATACCATGTATGCCCGGGAAAAATAGGCCGCTCCATGTACACACCGCCAGGGCGCACGCGTTTGGCTCGCAAATTTTGTCCGGCCCGCCCAAATGCGCACATATGACTACAACAAAGGGATTTTAGGCTACGTCTGTTTTCGGTTTCCTGCGGAATTTTGCAGAAACAAAAAACAGCATTATGAATATTACATTGACCGGCTCACTCGGTAATATCGGCAAAATTCTTGCCCCGGCTTTGGTTCAGAAAGGACACGCCGTCACCATTATCAGCAGCAATCCTGATCGACAAACCGAAATTGAGGCCATGGATGCCCAGGCAGCTATTGGCACCATGCAGGACGTCGGGTTCCTGACCAGAGCATTCAGGGGTGCTGATATCGTGTACCTGATGGAGACCATGGAGGCTGTCGGGGATGCTTTCGACAAGTCGGTGGATTTTATCGACGACATCACCCAAATCGGCCGGAACTATCAGCAGGCCGTCGAGCGCTCAGGGGTGAACAGGGTAATACACCTCAGCAGCATTGGTGCCGACATGGAGAAGGGGACCGGCATTCTGCGATTTCACCACAATGTGGAGCAATTGCTGCGCGCGCTACCTGCGTATGTGGCTATCAAATTTATCCGTCCCGTTGGCTTCTTCGAAAACATGATGTCTTTCACGCACACAATCAAAAGCCGGGGGGCTATCATTTCGAATTATGGAGGGGACAAAAAAGAGCCCTGGGTTTCGCCCGCCGACATCGCCGCAGCCATTGCGGAGGAAATGGATACGCCATTTGAGGATCGCACCGTGCGATACGTGGCAAGCGATGAGGTATCGCCCAATGAGATCGCCAGAGCGCTGGGAGAAGCCATTGGCGTGCCCGATCTGCAATGGCAGATCGTTTCGGACGAGCAGCTGCTGAATGGTTGGTTGCAAGCCGGGCTCAATGAGCAAGTAGCGAAAGGGTTTATCGAACTGCAGGCCAGTCAGGGAGATGGTAGTTTGTATCAGGATTATTTCCGCCACCGGCCGAAGCTTGGGAAAGTGAAACTGGCTGATTTTGCAAAGGATTTTGCTGCTGCCTACCACAACTGAGACTGGTACATTGTTAAATAGAATGAAGGCAATGGCGTATCTTTCGGCCGGTTGGCGACGAATGCGCTGTCTACGCCAATCCATCCTGCCCGACCCATTATGACAAGCATTCAACGCATTGCGACCATCAGTGAATTTCACCGGCTCCGGGGCTTGCCTAAACCGGAACATCCACTCATCAGTATTGTGGATTACAGCGAGATTCAGCGCACACCGGAAATGAGCTCGGTAAGCTGGGTGCTTGATTTTTACCAGATTTCAATCAAAAGGGGACTGGCGGCAAAGCTTAAATACGGGCAGCAGGCGTACGATTTTGACGAAGGCGTTATGTTCTTTATTGCGCCGGGCCAGGTTTTCAGGATAGAACCCGAACCGGACCCGGCCAGCGAGCGGTCGGGTTGGATGCTGATGATACATCCGGACTTTTTGTGGAATTTCCCACTGGCAAAGCATATCCGCCGGTACGAGTATTTCGACTATTCGGTTCACGAAGCGTTGTTTTTGTCGGCGAAGGAGGAGATGGTGCTCAACACCGTCATTCAAACCGTCAGACTAGAATACCAGTCCAATATTGATGCATTCAGTCAACGGATTATCATTGCCCAGATCGAAACGTTGCTGGGGTATGCTTCGCGGTTTTATCATCGCCAATTCATCACCCGTAAAATAGTCAATCACGCGCTGCTCGGCCGGTTAGAGGATGTGTTGACAGGTTGTTTGAAAGACGAGGAACTGCTCGCAAACGGCTTGCCGACGGTTCAATACCTGGCGGAGGCATTGAATGTTTCACCCAGATACCTGACGAGCATGCTCAAAGTGCTCACCGGGCAAACGGCGCAGCAATATATTCATGAAAAACTGATTGCGCGGGCTAAGGAAAAGTTGTCGACTACCGATCTTTCCGTAGGAGAAATCGCCTACTGCCTTGGCTTTGAGCACCCCCAGTCGTTCAGTAAGTTATTCAAAGCCAAGACCAAAATGTCGCCGCTGGCGTTCCGGCAATCGTTTTCCGAAAATTGATGCTGGGGAGAATGGTGAAATGTTTTGACCTCGATCAAAGCGGGAAAGCGGGTACATGTTGATAAGCCCAACGGAAATGATGCGATTTCCGTTGGGCTTATTGTTGCGGTCGGATTATTCCAAAATCACCGCAGAGACAGCCGCAAGAGATCGGAACACCGGATAAGCCCAGCTGCGCAGTACGGTTGCTATTGGATTTGAAAACACATCACCGAGAATAGCTGCTGCCATGCAAGCATAGTATCACAATCAGACAATGCGTAATCAAAATGTGAGATTATACTGAAATAGATTTGCATTATTTTAAGGGTGATATTGGTTGGCCTATTCCGCGATTTGTGGTAAGAGCTGACTGATTTTTAGAATTTATATGCAAAGAAGATGCGAAGTTACATTTGGCTTTTACTGATCGGTGTCTGCACAATCGGCGCTTTTGTGGCTGTTTTCAAAAGGTCATCCGGAAAAAGTCAGGCTGGCGGGGACAGGATTTCGTACAGTTTCCAGGTGCGGCCTGTTCTTTCGGACAAATGCTTTGCCTGTCACGGTCCAGATGCAAAAAAACGGGAGGCAGGGCTCAGGCTGGATGTCGCGGAAAGTGCATATGCCAGATTAAAGGACGGAAAAGGCTTCGCCATCATCCCTGGCAATCCGCAAGCATCCGAGGTTTACAAAAGGATAACCTCATCCGATCCCGGCTACCAGATGCCTACACCGGAGTCTCACCTGGGCCTTTTGAGTGAGAATGAAATTGCGCTGGTGAAAGAATGGATCTCTCAGGGCGCAGCGTATGAACCACACTGGGCTTTTACTGCGCCCAGGCAAGCCGCTTTGCCGCATGTAAGTAAAGAGGGCTGGGTTAGAAACGAAATCGATCATTTTACGCTGGCAAGCATGGAGCAGATCGGCCTCACCCCGAATGATGAGGCCACCGGGGAGCAACTGCTGAAAAGGCTATCCATTGACCTTACCGGACTGGCGCCTTCCCTGGAAATGCAGCGGAAATTTGCCGGTGATCATTCCGAAAGCGCTTATGAAAAAGTGGTCGACGAGCTGATGTCTCAAAAAAGCTATGGGGAAAGAATGGCGATCCACTGGCTGGATGTGGCCCGCTTTGCGGATTCCTATGGTTATCAGAACGACGACGCGCGGACGCAATGGGCCTGGCGGGACTGGGTGATCCACGCCCTCAACCGGAATATGCCTTACGATCAGTTTCTGGTCTGGCAGCTCGCAGGCGATATGTTGCCTAATGCAAGCAAAGAGCAGATCCTCGCTACCGCATTTTTAAGAAATCATAAGATTACCGAAGAAGACGGTGTGATTCCCGAGGAGTACCGGGTTGAATATCATCTCGATAAGACGAAAACTTTCAGTTCGGGCTTGCTGGGGCTTACCGTCGAATGTGCTCAGTGCCACGATCATAAGTATGACCCGGTTTCCCAGGAGGATTATTACCGGTTATTCGGTTTTTTCAACACTTCAAAGGAAAAGGGTTTCGACGGCAGCGCGGGAAGCGGCCCGGCCAAGACACCGGTTTTGACTATTTCCAATGCAGAAGTAAAGAACCTGCTTTCTTTTATCAATAGCCGGGACACCAGCCGGATCGTGGTATCTGTCATGGGCGAAAACGAAAGCCCGCGGGCCACCCACATACTGAACAGAGGCGTATATGACGCGCCCGGTAAGAAGGTTACACCCAGCGCTCTTCCTGCCGTGATGAAGTTCGACACAACCAAATATCCGAGAAACCGGCTTGGGTTGGCCAACTGGACGGTCAGTAAGGAAAACCCGCTTACGGCACGTGTGTTTGTGAACCAGGTGTGGCAGGAAATTTTCGGAAAGGGATTGGTGAAAAGTACCGGCGACTTTGGAATGCAAGGTGATTTGCCCAGTCATCCGGCACTTCTCGACTGGCTTTCGGTAGATTTTATGAACCATGGCTGGAATATGAAAAGGCTGGTCAAGCAAATGGTCATGTCGGCCACATACCGGCAATCGTCCAGGCTAACTGAAGAAAAGCGTGAAAAGGACCCGGATAATACGTACCTGTCGCGGGGGGCACGCTCGCGGGTGCCTGCCGAGTTGGTCAGGGATATTGTCCTTTCGACGAGCGGATTATTGAACCCGGAAATCGGCGGACCAAGCGTCAAACCCTACCAACCCAAAGGGATCTGGGAGGCCACGACAGCCAACAGAGGCAGCCTTGCCAAATATATACAGGACAAGGACGGTTTGCTGTACCGGAGGGGCCTGTACACATTCATTAAACTGACCCTTCCACCGCCGGCGATGATTATTTTCGATGCCAGCAACCGGGATCACTGCGAAGTCAGGCGGCAGAAGACCAATACGCCTCTTCAGGCATTAATTATGCTCAATGATCCGACTGTACTCGAAGCCTCGCGCGTGCTTGCGGAGCGGATGAGCGTAAAATCAGCGTCTGCTGACGAGCAGGTGAGGGAATTGTTCCAGCGTATCGTTTGCAGAACTCCGAATGCGGGCGAAGTAAGGCTCCTGGTGGGCTACTATCAGGAAGAGCTCGCCGCTTTCTCCAAAGATACCCGGAGAGCGCAAATCGTGCTGAATGTGGGGGATCACGCGCATGAGCAGGGAGCCGATGCGAGCCGTGCAGCGGCATTAATGCGGGTGATCAACACCATTTACAATATGGAAGAAACCATCACAAAAGGCTGATTGCGGGGGTGGTAACAAACCTGGCTGTAACTTCAAGTTGAAAAAACACAAAAAATAATTTAAAAGATATTAGAATGCCAAGATAGCTTAGTAACTGGTTAATATTTCGATCATAGTTGCTGTCTTATATATTTTCTTTGTATTGTTCAATGAATCAGTTGCCCGGCGATTGCATTGGTGCGTTATTAATCAGCGGCCATACGGGGTACATCGGATGTTGAATTTCATTAACACGGCACTTGCACGGCATTGTGAGGCCGGTTGCCGCAAAGTGGCGAAAGGAGTGATCGCTTAACAGGTAAAGCATGCAAGATACGGTATCAGGTCGTGATGGAAAATCTGCGGATTTACTTGTGCCGGCAACACACGAAAGTCCGGCGGGCGTTGACGCGTGTGAGACCGGCGCACTGCGTATGATGTTCATGCAAAATCCTCAAAAGGCACTAACAATGCTTTTCAAGCGCTACTATGGCCCTTTGTGTAGTCATGCATTCAGATTTGTCGGGTGCAGGCAAGTCGCTGAGGACCTGGTGGGGGAAGTGTTCTTTCAATTCTGCCGGACCAGTGCCTATCAGAATGTAAGATCGTCTTATAGCAGTTACCTGTTCCGCTCGGTTCGTAATGAATGCTATGAATATTTACGCAGCGAGGCAGTCTGGTCGCGCAACTTCGAGCCGGTCGAAGAGCTTTCAACGATCGTGTCGCACCAGCAACCGGATGCAGAGTTCCATTATCTCGCATTGTTACAGAAAGTCGACCAGGTGATAGACCAGCTTCCCAAGCAGTGCCGGATTGCATTTAAGTTAAGCAGGTTTGAAAACAAAAAGTACCATCAGATAGCCAGGGAACTATGCATTTCCCCCAAAACAGTCGAAATACACATATCCAAGGCGCTCAGGCACCTGCGGGAGGCCCTTCACGAGGAGCGGGCCAGGTAAGAGGGTAGCTTCGACAATATTGCGTGCATTTAAATCTGTACTCATTCCAGTCACTCCGAAAGGTTGACAGGTATGTGCTTGTATCATATTGACATTACTGATGCACTACATCTTAACCGGTTGAATGCGGGACCGCAAGGTTTCGTGCTTTCAGCGTGGGGCTTTCCGTGCTATTTGGTGCGGTGACAGCAGAGAATTCGCGAGAGTTTATTTATAAGTCCACTAAATCAAAGTTCACTATGAGAAATCGTTTACTTCGAAGGATCGGGTGTTGGCTCCCGGGTCGCCCATTGCTTATTCAGTTGTTTTTGTTCTTCGCTTTCTGTGCGGTATCCTTGTCCGCATCTGCCCAGCAAACACAGAAGGTCACTGGTACGGTGAGCGACTCGACGGGCACCACGCTGCCAGGCGTCAACATTGTGGTTGAAGGCGGCGGCAACCGCGGCACGACAACGGATGTTAACGGCCGGTTTGAAATCGATGTTCCCCCGCAGGCTACGCTGGTTTTCAGTTATATAGGGTATCAGTCGCAACGTGTGGCGTTGGCGGGCAGGAGTGTCATAGCTATCCGGCTTGCTCCGTCGGCTGCCAACCTGAATGAAGTCGTGGTGGTAGGTTATCAATCGCAGGAAAAAAGAAAGCTGTTGAGTTCAGTGGCTACGATTTCCGGCGCGGATATCAACAAACGTGTGGGTACCAACCCGCTCACGCTCATGCAAGGCAAACTGCCGGGCTTGCAGGTGGTACAGGGCTCGGGTGAGCCGGGTAACGAGGGTATCCAGCTACGGGTGCGGGGTATTACCACTTTCAGCTCGGTAGGGAACGATCCGCTGGTGATTGTGAATGGCCTGCCCGGAAACCTCACGGCCTTGAATCCCAATGATATAGAGTCTATTTCCGTGTTAAAGGACGCGGCCTCGGCCGCCATTTACGGTTCACGCGGGTCGAATGGCGTTATTGTGGTCAAAACCAAAAAGGGCAAGGCGGGTTTCGCTTTGCAATACAATTTCAATATCGGCATTTCAAAAACAGCCAAATTGCCCGAGACGATCAGCAACTCGGCGGAATTTATGGAACTCTCCAATGAGGCCCGCAAAAACTCGGCATTACAGCCTTTGTACACCCAGGATCAGATCGATCTGTACCGGAACGCCACCGACCGGGTGAAATACCCCAACCATAACTGGCTGGACGATGTATTTGTCACTGCTTACACAAAGAACCATTTCCTCAATCTGAGCGGCGGTACGGAAAACACGACCTACAACGTTGGTTTCGGTATCACCAACCAGCCCGGGACGATGATCGGCTTCGATTACCAAAAATATACGGTAAGCATCGGTCTTTCTTCCCGTCTCAGTAAACGCGTTACTTTTGGCACGGACTTGCAAATGCGTTACGGTAACCGGAATGCACCCCGATCGGGCGGTGGCGATATTTTCCTTTCGACGCTCGCACAATCGCCGCTCTATCCCGCGCAGGCGCCCGACGGAAGCTGGATAGCGTCTGCCTTCCCGAACGAGCTCCGGAATAAAAACCCGGTGGCAATAGCCAAAAATGACGTCAGGATCAGGACGTTGGACTATTACGCACAAGGCAACTTGTCCCTGGACGTTGACATCATCGATGGATTACGCTGGGAAAACCGTGGCGGCGCAACCTATTATTCTTTGAAAAATAACGACTTCCGGCCCAAGATCCCGATGTTCTTCTATAACGACATGAGTTCGGCTGGTAATCTCGATGTAGGTGCGCCGGGCCTGAGTGTCAGACGCGAGGACAATGTGTACGGTTCACTTTACAGTCAGCTCAATTTCAGTAAAAAGTTTGGCGATCATAACTTGTCTGTACTGGCTGGTGCCCAGCAGGAATACAATGCATACAGCGAGCTTAACGCAGGGAGAAATGCATTTCCGTCCAACGACCTGCGCGAGCTGAATGCCGGTCCTGCCGACGGGCAAAGTAATAGCGGCGCTGCCTCGGAATGGGCTCTGCGCTCATTTTACGGCAGTTTGAACTACGATTTTAAGGACAAATACCTGATCGGCGGCAGTATCCGCTATGATGGAACATCGCGCCTTCCGTCAAATACCCGCTGGGGTACGTTCTATTCGGTGTCGGCGGCGTGGCGGTTGACGGAGGAAGCCTTCCTGCGCGACGTTTCCTGGCTTAATGATATGAAAATCAGGGCATCGCTAGGGGAGGTGGGTAACCAGAACATCGTCACAGATGCCAACCGTGCAGCCTTGACTCCCTATCCTTACCAGCCTGTGCTATCATTGCGCAATTATGCATTCGGAGGCTCGATCGCCACCGGCTATTCCGCATCGACGCTGGTAGACCCTGCATTGAAATGGGAGAGTACCCGGGTGTTTGACGTCGGGGTCGACATCACCGCTTTCAACAATAAGCTCAATATCACGGCAGACTGGTACAACAAGTATACTTTCGACATTTTACGCACTCCGCTGATCCCGATCTGGGTGGGGTTGAATGCGCCGGTGATCAATAACGGCGCATTGCGCAACAAGGGTTTCGAAGTGAATATCGAATACAAGAACCGGATCGGTAACGATTTCTCGTACAACATCGGCGGCAATATTCAGACTTACCGCAACAAGGTCGAGCGCTATGGTGTGAGTGAGATTGGGAGCAACACCATTCGTGAAGAAGGCAAGCCGCTGGATCAGTTTTACATGTATATCTGGGACGGCATTTTTCAAAACCAGGCCGAAATCGACAAATCCCCTGTGCAGCCGGTCAGGCCGACACCCGGCGACCTGAAAATAAAAGACGTTAACGGAGACGGCAAAATCGATCCGAATGACCGTACGTATGTAGATGGACGTTATCCGTCGTTCCAATATTCGTTCAACCTGGCTGCTAACTGGAAGGGCTTCGATATGAGCTTGCAATTCTATGGTTCGGAAGGCCAGAAAATCTACGTGAGCGGCTGGGGCGCAGAACCATTCCGGCAAGGGTCGGTCCCGACAACGGACTGGAGAAACCGCTGGACTCCGGAAAACCCGAGCACTACGATGCCTAAAATCTATGTGGCGGATGGCTACGCACCGGTGCAGAACTACGCATCGACCTATTTCCTGAAAGACGCTTCTTTCCTGAGGCTCCGCGGTGTGCAGCTGGGCTACAACATACCACAGAAGATCATCGGCAAGATAGGAGCCAAGTCATTGCGTGTATATGTGGTGGGCGATAACCTGTTTATGTTCAGCAAGTATCCCGGGCTGGATCCGGAGCGTGTGAGCGTCAGCGGCAACTATGTGACTTATCCGCAGATCAAAACCGTCACCGTCGGCGCTTCCATTCAGTTTTAAACATTATTTCAACAAGCATCGAGATGAAAAAGTATAGCAAAAACATACTCACCCTGCTGCTCCTGGTGATGGCCGGATCCTGCAAGGACAACCTGCTGGATGTGAATCCTTTGGAAAGCAGATCGACCACAACGTTTTGGAAAACAGAAGCCGACGCGGAATACGCATTGGCCGGACTGTATAACTTCCTCTACGCGCCCGGCGGAGGTTATTCCAATTCGCAGTTTCAGATCTACGCCTGGGATAATTTTAGTGACAACACCTACAGTCCGGATAACTATGGTGGGGGAGGGACCGCATTGAGTTCGGGCATCACACCGCAATCCAGCGAATTTGTCAGGAATTACTATGATAACAGCTATCGTGCCATTGCGGCGATCAATACGTTTCTGGCCAATGTGGACAAGGTTTTGTCGGGCGAAAAGCTTACCAGGTACAAAGCGGAAGCTTATTTCCTGCGCGGCTTCCATTACTCCTGGCTCGCTCAATTGTACGGTAATGTGATCATCACGGAGGAAGATCCTTTCAGCATTGATTTTAAGATTAAAAAAGCCAAATCTAGCCGGGACGAAGTGGTCACGTTCGTGCTGGCAGATCTCGACAGGGCGATTGCGGGACTACCTGATGATCTTTACGGAAACGGACATGCCGTGAAAGGTTCGGCGCAGGGTTGGAAAGTAAGAATGCTGCTTTTCCAGAAGAAATACGCCGATGCCGCCGCGCTGGCAAAGCAAATCATTAACGGCAAGGTGTATTCACTCAATGACAACTACCTTGGTAATTTCTACAAACCTGCACAAAATGCCAGTAAGGAGATCATGTTTTCGGTCAAGTACCAGTTGCCGAATATGTCCCATCAGGACAATGGGCTTGCAGTGCCGCTGTTCCGCTGGAAGGAGGCACAGGCTACCCAGGACCTGATCGATTCCTACGAGACGGCGACGGGCAAAGCGATCGGCGAGACGGGCAGCGGGTATGATCCTAAAACCCCATTCACTAATCGAGACCCGAGAATGCGCATGACCTGGTTCTTCCCGGGTGACACCAAGGAATCTTCCGGGTGGCCGTTTACCGGAGACCTTGCGGTGGCCACGCCAGGCAAAGGAGGGTGGACCAACGGTTACTACGTGGCGAAGAAATGGCTCGATCCAACGCTGGTTAACCCCGATTATGGCACATTGGGCGACAACGACTTTGTGCTGCTGCGTTATGCCGATGTGCTGCTGATGCATGCAGAGGCCGAAAATGAAGTGGGCGGACCGGCTAACGCCTATGCCTCGGCGAATGCCGTGCGTGCGAGAGTAGGCATGCCGGCATTGCCCGTCGGTTTGACGAAGGAGCAATTCCGGGAACGTATCAAACGGGAGCGCAGATCCGAGTTCGCACTGGAAGGAATACGGTACTTTGATTTGAGGAGGTGGGGAATGGCAACGCAGAAACTGAATGGTTTTGTTCAGAATCCGCTGGCACCCAATGTTACGACCAAATACGAAGATAAATACGAATTCTGGCCAATTCCGCAAACAGAAATAGACCGTAACAGCCCCGAACTGAAACAGAACGACGGGTACTAGAAACGGCAAGATACGAGTTCATCATACGCTTAGTAATTAGTTAGGTAATTGAATAGGCAGGGCTTTTGGTCCTGCCTTATTTTGTCCTGACAATTCCAATAAAAGACCACTTTAATGATTATACGATGGGTTCAAAGATGGCATCGATGTTCAGCCTTAGCATCACTTTGTAATTCATTTCGCTCATCAGGGGCAGGATCACTTCTTCGTATTCGCGGTTGGTGGCGCATTCGAGTTGTATAATGGGTTTGAATTTAGCGATAAGGCATTTCGCTCCTTTTACGGCTTTCTCTTCAAAACCCTGGATGTCCATTTTGATGAAATCGAGTCTGTTGATCTGGCCGAGCAGAAGACTATCTAATGTCCTGACTTCAAAATTGCCGGTTTCATCTTCTTTGAGATAAACGCCGCCATGATTTACCTGGGCAAGTTTTTTCGAAACGGCATGGTCGTCCCGATAGTTGATCGCTGCCCTGGTATTGTTATCTCCCAGGGCGACGCGATATGGAACTACGACATCTTCCATGTCATTCAGCGCTATGTTTTCGAGAAGAATCGAGAATATTTGGGATTGGGGCTCAAATGAAAATACTTTTCCTGCTTTGCAGATCTTGGCAAAGAAAATGGTATGGTTGCCAATGTTGGCTCCTGCGTCGATCACCACGCTCCCAGCCCCAATGTATTTTTTGATCTTATTTAAATCGGCAAGATCGTAAAATGTCTGATGCTTTAATATATGGAAAGAAATGAAATCGTCGACGCTCGGAACCTTAATTTTAATCGAAACATTATCATGAATAAATGAGAATACTTTATTGACGGGATCAAAACCGGAAGTCAGCCAATTGAATTTAAAAACTCTGAACCGGAATTTGATTTCCTTAAAAGTATCTGAGAAAGTTGCCGGCAATGATAACGGTAACCAACCTGGCTGTGCTGAGCTCATACAATGTAAATTTTGGGGTGAATTGAGCTTGTTTTTCTTGCGAACTACTTCATGTTATAAGCACTATATATAGGGTCGGCTAACTGATAATGATAAAGAAGTGTACTGTAAATGTAAAGTGGGTTACAAAACTGGACTTTTATTTATCCAAAAGTAGAAACCAATTTGGAAGCGAATAGAGTAAAAGGTCGCATGGCGGAAGATCCAAATTAACTAAACAATTCCACCAGTCAAAGGAAATGGAAAAGTATAATATAAAGGTGAAGAAAATTATTCTACAAAAAGCCTGGTACCAGATTGGTGGAATTCAACTAATCCATAATCTTGTTTGAGCGCTTTCAAGCGCCAGGTATCTTTTGCAGAACCTTGTATGACCTCGTTACAGCCCGAGGTTTATTCTCAGGACCGTTCCGGATTTTCTGTGATCCCTATTTGTACACGGTATGAAGCAGCGGATTGAAGTATACCGGTTTAAAACTTCACCATAAAAGCATCATACTGGCTCTTGGCGGGGTATAGCAAGTCATTGAATTTGTAGGATAGGGTAAAATTCCCCAGTATGATTTTGGAATCGTGTTTATCGACGAAAATTTTCTTCGCGGTAGCAGTGTAACTGCCAAGGGTGTCCACTTTCGCAAATTTTCCGGAATCCGAATATTCGGCCAGGAATGCATTGACGGTCGCGCGGCTTTGCAGTGTAGAGTCGGCCAGATAGAGCTTCCCTGTGAAATACCCCAGCACGTATAACTTACGGTCATGCCGGGCCAGATCAAAAATGTACTCCGATTCGGTTCCGCTGATTTGAGAAACCCACGTGAGCCCGCCTGCGGAATTGAACCTGGCCAAAAAAGCATCACTTCCAGGGGGCAGCGTTACGAGTGTGTAATTGTCTATCACGAACGGGCCCTTTCCGACACCTCCGTTGAAAGAACCTCCTACGTATATGTTATCGTCCTCGTCGATGCTGAGCCCGCGAACGTTCTCGGTGCCTGCGCTGCCGAAGCTTTTTACCCAAACCGCATTGCCTTGCCTGTCCAGCTTAGCAATTAAAGCATCCTGTTCGCCTTTGGTCTCCAGAACCGTCGACCCGATTTCTTTCCGACCATCAAAAGAACCTACGACGACGATTTCGCCATTTTTCGTCAGCTTCATATTGGAACTGTAAATCGAACCTCCGCGCGTGGAAGTCAGGCCTGGTCCATAGGGGTTTGCCCATTCGACTTTCCCATCCTTGTTGTAACAGGCCACATAGAATCCGCTGCCCTCAGACTCATAGCTCAGGTTATCGAAGAAAATATTATGATAGAAATCACCGGAAACGTAAACCTTCCCATTCGCACCGATCCTGATGGAAGCCAGGGTTTCATGTCCCACACCTGAAATCTGTCTGGACCAAATGTGCTTTCCATTGGCATCGAATTTGGTCAGGACCAGGTCATACCAGTTGGGCACACCGCTGGAACTGACCATTTGTCTCGCTTTAAACTTCACGCCGTCGATGGTGGTAGAATCTGTGAAACGGCATGCTGTGTACACATTGCGATCCGGATCCACCGCGATGGAAAGCCCGGTTTCAGTGCCTGCGTCGCCTAGAATTTTAGCCCATACGACCCTTCCCGACGCATCATATCTGGCAATGAATGCGTCCTCTCCTCCTGCTGCCTTCACCACTTGCCCGCCAAAATCCAGCTGCTCGCCGGCGGCAAACCGCCAGGTCGTACCCGTTACATAAGCATCATTGTTTTCACCCACCGCCAGGTCCATATCCTTGTAGCTGGCCACTACCGATAGCTGTGCAAAGAAGCCTCCTGATGATTCGGGAGCAGTATCCTGGTTGATTTCACCCTTTTTACAGGAAAAGAAAACTGAAATAAGCGCACAGACAAACGTTAACTTTTGGATCATTTTTGATTGAAATAGAAAATCGGTTACAAGTTAGCCTAATTCAATGCAGGATTATTAACAAATTTCGGGGGGACGTGGCGATGGTGTAACCGGACGGCTATAATAGCGGACAAATTCTGTCCGAATTCGTACAGTTTGGGTGCGAAGAAAGGCCCTCCCCGGGACCAGAATGCAGATTTAGGGTTTTGGTATGGAAATTGGACTTGCTAAGGAAAGTTTTGTCGATCCTGACGGAAGCATCACAATCGAACATTATGCTATATAACTATTTTAAAATCGCCTGGCGTAACCTGCGGAAGAACCGCGCTTATGCAGTCATCAACATCAGTGGGCTGGCACTGGGAATGGGTTGTGCATTGCTGATCTTCGCGCTGGTCCGCTTTCACTACCAGACCGACCACCATCACCGGAACTATGACCGGATATATCAGATTACCTCCCGGTTCACATCGTCCAGCGGCACATTCAACATTCAGGGCATTCCTTATCCATTGGGTCAGGCAGTCCGTAATGACCACCCCGATATCGAACAGGTTGCGATGCTGGACGAATGGTATTCTCCATTGATAGCAGTGCCCGTTGCAAACCAGGCGGATAAGAAAATTAAGGACAAGAGGCACAGGGGAGCGTTCGTTGAACCAAGCTATTTCAGTATTTTCGACTATACCTGGCTTGCCGGTGGACCAGAGGCACTCAGTCAGCCAGGCTCGGTCGTCATGAGCGCGGAAATGGCAATCAAATGCTTCGGAACGACAAACAATGTGGTGGGTCGGACCGTGCGGCTGGATGCGCGCATTCCCGCACGCGTCGTGGGTGTGTTTGCCGACTACCGGGACGATACCGATCTGGCCTATTCGGTGATGGCCTCATGGGGATCGCTGAAAGAGCGGCTCAATGGCGGCCCCGAGGATCAGCCTTTTGACAATACCAACGGTAGTACCCATTGCTTCGCGCTGTTCAACGACCGCTTTACAGCCGCGGACTGGAACAGGCAGCTGCCATCGTTCGTCAGGAAATATAATGCGAAGAAGATTAAGGAAACATCTTACCCCGCTATCGCATTCAGTACAATGCATTTATCGCCGGAATATGGGGGCGTTAGCCGTGAGCTGCTGTGGTCGCTGGTGTTGGTGGGCGTTTTGCTGATCGGCACGGCGAGTATCAATTTTGTAAATCTGGCTACCGCACAGGCGCTCAACCGGGCACGGGAGGTTGGTGTCCGGAAAGTGCTGGGAAGTACCAAAACGCAGCTATTCTGGCAGTTCATGGGCGAAACGACGCTCATTGTGCTGGCTGCACTGGCGCTGGGCGTCGGGATATTCCACTACGGTCAGACATTGGCACATATTTACCTGCATGGTCCGTTCCGGTTTACATTTTACTTTTCTCCGTCGGTAGCAGGGGGGCTGCTCGTTCTGGTGGTG
Source organism: uncultured Dyadobacter sp. (assembly GCA_965649915.1). Lineage (GTDB taxonomy): Bacteria > Bacteroidota > Bacteroidia > Cytophagales > Spirosomataceae > Dyadobacter. The sequence continues at coordinate 11,494 of CBFGMV010000007.1, read as the reverse complement.
ACGGTCATTCTGCTTGCGGGATTGTATCCGGCCCTGGTGGTAGCGGGATTCCGCCCCGTGGTAGCATTGGCAGGCCGGCTTACAACGCAGCACGCGGGCGGTTTTTCCATGAGACGGGGACTGGTGGTGATGCAGTTTGCCATTTCACAAATGCTGATTATCGGGCTGATCGTAGTGGCAGATCAGCTCAATTATGTCCGGAACAAGGACCTGGGCTTCCGAAAGGACGCGATCCTGACCGTAGACCTGCCTAACGTACCCTCACAGGACGTCAGTAAAATGCATACATTCCGTAACCTGGCCAGCGCTCTTCCCGACGTAGGTCAATTGAGCTTTTCGATGGGTGGCCCTCCCCAGTCAGGTTGGAGCAGTCAGACCACCATTCGGTTCGATAACCGACCTGATAACGAACCCTACGGACCGATGCAGGCCTGGGTCGATGCTGAATATGTGGGATTGTATGGTCTCAAACTTGTGGCCGGGCGCAATCTGCAACCCTCCGACACTGCGCGTGAAGCGCTTATTAATGAAACATTCATGCACCGGCTGGGTTTCAACCGGCCGGAGGATGTGGTAGGCAAGTTCCTGCACAAGGGAGGTTATGCTCCTCTGGAAATTGTAGGTGTATTGAAAGATTACAATCAGTCCGATCTCAGAAAGCGTATCAGCCCGATGTTTCTCAGCACGATCGCCAACGGATTCTACTCCGCTAATATTCAGCTGCATTCGGCTAACCCTACCCGCGCGTTGAAACAGTTGGAAAAAGTATATAACCAGGTTTATGCCGACAGTTTTTTCGAGCCGGAATTCGTGGACGACCAGATTCAGGGGGCTTACGAGCAGGAGCGAACGATGGGCAGATTGATCAACTTTTTTGCCGGCATTGCCCTGTTCATTGGCTGTATGGGCTTGTATGGACTTGTCTTGTTCATGGTGGTGCAGCGGACCAAGGAAGTGGGCGTTCGCAAGGTGCTGGGAGCGAGTGTAGGCAGCATTCTGTGGCTATTCAACCGGGAGTTTATCCAATTGCTCGGCATCGCCTTCCTGGTCGCGACGCCCGTAGCCTCGTGGGTGATGAAAGGCTGGCTGGAAAACTTTGAATATAAGATATCGCTCAGTCCTGCCATATTTCTGCTGGCGCTTCTGGCAACAGTGTTCATTGCATTGGCAACGGTGAGTTTGCAAAGTGTAAAAGCGGCATTGACAAACCCGGTGAAGTCATTGCGAAGTGAGTAACATCACAAATAAGCAGGGTAATGAAAGCCGCATCAGATTTGAATGCGGCTTTTTCATTATTAATACTAATCAATGCAGGGAACGAGTTTTCAGGAAAAAAGAGCGATTTCGAATCTGTATTCAAAAAAGTTTTCAACGCCGGATCGGGGTATGACATAAGGCTGTCACTGACGCCTTCCAACTTTGTGGAAACAAAAACAAATAGCTGTTAACGCAAACAAAGATGGAAAAGAACACGACCGATCCCTGGGAATGGGGAAAGTACACCAATTCAGTGCAGGCAGTTGAAATCAAACAACCCGTGGGGACGCTTTATTGCTCGGGACAGGTGGCCATTGATGCCAACGGCCAACCGGTTGCCGCCGATATGCATACGCAATTGGAACTGACCATCCGGAATCTGGAACAACTGATCACGGAGGCCGGATATGAACCGGGCGGTATCGTGCGGCTCAATGTCTACACGACTTCAACCCAGGACTTTTTTGCCAGTTGCATTCCAACCTACCAGGCCTGGATCGCGAAGCATGGTATCCGGCAAGCCACCACGATGCTGGAAGTAAAGGCTTTGTTTGGAGGCCTTACCATTGAACTGGAAGCCACCGTGGTGAAATAATGTCCCGTTTTGGACTCAAAAGAGCCCGGTTCCGGGCTCTTTTGAGTCCTGACAGTATTCATATTAGCGGGTGAGCTTCAGAATCACCGGGAAATGCCTTTCTTGACATCGTTTTTCAGTCACAGCCAGTATAACAGTGAGCGGTAAAGAAACAAAAGTTTTCAGCCCGGCCAACCGCCGGGAGTGGCGCGAATGGTTACAGGAAAACCACTCCCGCGAAAGTGCCGTTTGGTTGGTCTACCACAAAAAGACCGCACAGGCACCCACGATCACGTGGAGTGAAGCCGTAGACGAATCGCTCTGCTTTGGCTGGATAGACAGCCTTGCCAAACCGGTGGATTCGGAGCGTTACATGCAATTTTTTAGTAAAAGAAAGCCCGGCGGCGGCTGGTCTAAAATTAACAAGGAGAAGATCCGGAAGCTTACCGAGGCAGGACTCATGACGCAGGCAGGATTAGATGCCATCGAAACCGCCAGGCAGAACGGTTCGTGGACATTGCTGGATGAAGTCGAAGAATTGATTGTCCCGGACGATCTCGGAAACGCATTGGCGCAGCATCCCGTGGCGCAATCTTTTTTTCAGAAGCTAAGCAAATCCGACAAGCGGAACCTGCTGCAATGGGTCGCTTTGGCTAGGCGCAGTGAAACCCGGCAGAAACGGATCGCGGAAATTGTGGAATATGCGGGCCGGAATATAAAGCCAAAAATCCTCAAATGGACAAAAAAAGCTGAATCATGAGTGATTCCGAAGTTACCCGCCTTTCCCTATTGGTAACCCTGCTGACATTGCTTCAAACGAAGCGGACCGTGACGGCCTCGGAGCTGGCGACCCGTTTCTCGGTAAGCACACGCACCATTTATCGCGATATCAGGACGCTTGAAAGTGCGGGAATTCCGGTGGTAACGCAGGAAGGGAAGGGCTATGCGATGCTGGAAGGGTACCGCATTCCCCCGGTGATGTTCACCCGCGAAGAAGCCATCGCGCTGCTGACGGCGGAAAAGCTGGCCTCCCGCCTTACCGACGCTGCCACCGCTCGGCTGACCGGCGTTGCAATGGACAAATTGCGGGCGGCGCTCCGATACTCCGACCGGGACCATCTCGAAAAAGTGTCGCATCATATCCAGGTGATGGAACCAGTGAGTGCGGTGGATCGGCCGAATTCCTATCAGCAACTGGTTGCCGCCATTACAGGACACCGGGTTGTGCGTATGGGTTATGAAGCCGCAGAAACCGGCGAATCGACCGTACGCGAAATTGAACCTATCGGGCTGTATCTCAGTCAGCATTGGCATGTGGTGGCATATTGCCGTCTGAGGCAGGCATTCCGGAACTTCCGGCTGGATCGTATCGGCTCGCTGGCGATAACAGACGAATTTTTCCCGCCGCGTCCCGAGACTTTGCAGCAATACTGGGCAGACGAAGCCGGGCGGAGGGAGAGAGAAAAAGTGGTGATCCGTTTTGACCCATCGGGCGTATCGCCCGCCCAAGTAAGGCATCTTCATGACACCAAGCACCAGTACGGCTGGATGCACGAGCAGGTTTTGCCCGGAGGAAGCCTGGAAATCGTGTTTTTAGTAGGATCACTCCCATATCTGGCAGTCTGGCTTTTACCTTTCGCCGGAGCTGCGACAGTTTTGGAACCGCCCGCCCTGCGCCAGCATTTGTCTGAACTTGCGCAGCAGGTATATCATTCGTTTTATCTGGAGTGAACCTGCCAAGTTCAATCGTTTTGTCGCGGTTGGACTGGATTTTTGTTACATTAAAGCCATGATGAAAGCTAAAAAGCAAATCCGGAAAGAGATACTGCTTGTAATGGCCATTTTTTGTTCTTCGACCTGTTTGATATGAAAATACTATTGCTCGGAGCAACCGGCCGAACGGGCAGGCTGATACTTGACGCTTTGCTGAACGATCAGTATTCCGTCCGGATCCTGGTGAGGCAAAAATCCAGGGTGAATTGCCGTTCCGACAACTTAGAGATCATCACCGGTGATACCACCCAGGTTGCGGATCTGATGGAGGCGGCCACCGGTTGCCAGGCTATAATCAGCGCGCTCAATATTTCCCGGACTTCTGATTTTCCATGGTCAAAGTTGCGTACACCGGTGACGTTTGTTTCTGACACGATGAGCGCAATTCTGCGAACGGCTGGTCCATTAAGCATTGACCGCATTATAGTCTGCTCGGCCTGGGGAGTGCATGAAACAAGAATGGATATTCCGGGGTGGTTCCGCTGGCTGATTGACCACAGCAATATTGGTCCGGCCTATTCGGATCATGAAAATCAGGAAAGTATACTAGTAAATTCAGGGCTAAACTATACCATCGTCAGGCCGGTCGCGCTCATTGACCTGCACATGAAAATTCCGACGATAGTGACCATAGGCAATCAACCAAGACCCAACATGATAATCAGTCGCAAAGCTGTCGCCAGGTTTATTGTCGATCAAATTTCTGACGAAAGATATCATAAGCATATCGTAACGATCTCGCAAAAACTTGCTTTGTAATTCTCAAATGGCAGGGACCTTTGAAGACGGGGAATTGGCAGGAATTTAGGTTGGAATTTGTATCAAATTCGGAATTGTTCTCCAACGAAATGCTACCCTGATGTGTCTGAAATAGCAGGATTGATTTTTAGGAACATTTAAAACATCACTATCATTAAATTCTCGTATTAAACTTCAAGATATGATTCGTTATTTACTATTGATCGTGGTCGTGCTGGCTTTTCTAGGCTGCAAGGAAGATAAAATAAGTGCTGCCGCATTGGATTGCTATCCCGGATTTGAAGGTTTAAAGCGTGGCCAACACGTAGTCGATGCGCCGGTAGTGGTTCAATTGAGCGGAGGACTAATTTTTGGCAGCCGATTGATCGCATCGAATGGTGTAGCCTGGGGGGGCTGTAATCTTCCTGGTCAGTTTGCTCAGGATAGTCTGCCCATTTACGTAACCGGATATTTTCTGACCTCGGATGCATTGGAACTCATGAATGTAACTCCTTTGCCTTTCGAAATCACCTCTGCAAAACTGAGGAAATAGGCAATCAGTCATCAGCCGCAGTTTCGTAGCAACATCAAAACCATTCAGATGATGAAATACTTATCAGGAATGAGCCGTTCCCTTTTCTTATTGTCCGTATTGTTCATAGCCAGCCACTGCAAAAAAGACGATCCGATAGACGAAAAAAGCTCGGCATGCGGTGTCAGAGATCCGGTCAAAAATTTAAAATGGCTGAATGATCAGTTCAGATCGTTCGTCGGTGGTCCGGAAATTAACGGGATCGTTTTGTATAACTACAATGGAAATGAGGTGATCGAGGTTCAGAATAGCTTGTCCAGCTCCACTAATATGCACCAGTATACATGCAACGGCGTAAAACTACAACTGGAAGACCCCGAGGCGTTTAAAGACTACCGGGCAAAACGGACAGAGGTAAAAGTGTTGTACGGAACGAAGCTGTGGCAGTGATGTGGACTATCAATGCGCGCCACAGATGTCATATGCCGGCTATATGGCAACTTGCATTGCAGCTTTTGGCGAACGGTTTGTAAGAGCCCGCCATGAGCTTCATCGGGAAAAGTGCTGAAAACTTGTTCCGGACAATAATATTAGCGGTAACGCTTCATCAGTAAAGACAACGGCCAGAAAATAGCTGTAAGAAGCGCCTTATTCCAGTCGGGGCGCTCGGGGTTTTTCCGGTAAGCCTTTATACAATACCAGGTAAGGATAAACAACGAGATCAGGATTGCTGCTGCCATGGTTTATGGATTTGATGTATTGTAAGTTAATGCATTAAAGTGTATTAGCCCAAAATATTCGTACCAGCGGTAAATCACTGAGCAGTATTCCTGCGGCTTATTTCTTCCTGAATGCTTTTGAGGTTCTGCGCATTCCTGTAACCGATCTGAAAGGAAACGATCAGCAGAATAACAGGAAGGAGAAAACTTTTGTGTGTAGCAGCATAAATAGCGACGCCAACCAGCAAGCCTATTACGATAGCCGTTATCGCTTTTTGCGATTTCATTTTTTTCTCTTCCGACAACAGTTCTTCCAGTGTCATTTTGGAGTAGTCTTTACTTGAAAACATACTAATGTTTAGGTTAAATAATTCTGAAAATGTATTTACGTTTCCCGGCGCTCAACATATATAGATACAGTGCGAGGCATCACAGCATTGCAGGCGACTTGTCGGAACTGCTATTACGCGTGAAGGATAGTTAGTCAACGACAGCGCTGCGTCTTTAACGGGGGAGGTTGCGCCTGGCGTAAAGAAATCTCTTTTGCAGTGGAATAGCAAATTAGCTTTTGGCTTTTGTAATCCATTGGGAAGCTTTCTGTTTCAGCCCAGCCGCCGGAAATGTAATTCTGACTGGCAGGTTGATAAAAAATAAGGGCCTTCTTGTGACAAATCAGGTAATTTCCATACTAATCTGTCGAACGGCATTTAAGCAACCGAATTATGTCTCTCGAAAAAGAATTTATAGAAACGGTTCAGGGCAACACCGGGATCATCAACAGCATTTGCCGGACCTATTTTCCGGATGCCGACGATTTCAAAGATGCCAGACAGGATGTGATTTTACAGCTCTGGCGCTCCTTCCCAACATTTCGCGGCGAATCCAGGATCAGCACCTGGATATACAAGGTTGCGCTCAACACGATCCTGACTAAACGAAAGAGGGATCAGAACTTTGTTTCCCATGAGCCTTTGTCGCAAAATCACCTGGACCAAATTTCGTCGGACGTCACATGGAATCCGGATGACATGCAAATGTTCGCCTGGCTGGTTGGCAAACTTGACGACTGCGACAAAGCCATTGTGATGCTTTGGGCGGAAGGTTACGGCAATAAAGAAATCGCCCTGATGCTGGACTTGTCTCCAACCAATGTAAGCACGAGACTGAATCGATTGAAATCCAGGCTTAAAAACCAATATCTCCATGAACATCGATGAGCTGAGAAACGCCTGGGAGCAGCAAAAGCAGCATGAAGGCATGCCGCTCATCCTGGAAGAAGATATTCTGCGGGCCATAAAGCACGACGTGGATAGTCATGCGAAAGTGCGCAGGATAGCTTACAATATGTCGTCATTCCTGTTCCTGCTTTTCTTTTGTCAAACATGCTGAACTACATTATCTGGAACGTCAGGCCGGAAGTGTTCCCGTTCCTGGATCTGCCGCGTTGGTACGGTGTGTTTTGGGGAGCAGGTATTTTGGTCAGCATTACGATCGCAGCATCCATTTTTAAGACTGAAAATCGCCCGGCCGGTGAAATGGATCAGCTGACTATATTTCTCATCGTGGGTACATTACTTGGCGCGAGGTTAGGGCATATCCTGTTCTACGCCCCGGGACACTACTGGCAGCATCCCATCGAAATATTGCCGGTTTCGCTTACGCCTGCATTCCATTTTACAGGCCTGGCCGGATTGGCCAGTCACGGCGGGGGGATCGGTATCATCATCGCTGCCTGTATTTATGCCAGACGAAATGGCCTGGATGCTCTTTGGCTGCTGGATCGCATTGCGATTGTGGTTCCGCTTTGTGGCGCATTCATCCGTTTGGGGAATTTGATGAATTCCGAAATGATAGGGATTCCATCGACCATGCCCTGGGCCTTCGTATTTACGGATGTGGATAGGATTCCCAGGCACCCGGCCCAGCTCTACGAAGCCATTTATTGCGGCCTGCTCTTCGTGCTCTTATACAGTCTGTGGCGTGGCAAGCGCACCCAATGGCCAAACGGTATGCTCTTTGGATTGATGCTCACGATCCTTTTTTCGCTCCGGTTTGTGGATGAATATTTTAAAATAAACCAGGAAAGCTTTGAGAATAGTATGATCCTGAATATGGGACAGTTACTGAGTATCCCGTTTATAACCGTCGGGGTTGCGACTATGATTTTAATGCGAACGAAAGCCCGACGTATGCCTCATTAGCGAGGAAACCCAGAGAAGCAGTCGTAGAAAGAGCAGCTGAAACGACTTTGGATATTGCAAAAATTTGACCACAGATAAATTTTATATATAATTTAATTATATAATAACTTGCATTTGTTATCTTGACGAAGTTTTTGGAATATCTAAGAGCCAAATTTGATCACGCAAGAACCAGATGCTATGAATCACAGTCACATCAGCAGCGCTACGAGGCGTTTCCAAAACCGGAACATTTATTTTTTGCTTGTCCTGCTTTTCCCGGGATTGGGTATTCCCGCATTTAGTCAAACTGAAACCAAGTCCGAGGAGCCGATTTTCATGATTGTAGAACAGCAACCGGAATTCCCCGGCGGCGATGAGGCCAGAAGAAAATTTTTCTCCCAAAATCTTAAAACCCCCAAATCTGCGACGAATGCAAAAGGGAAAGTTTTTGTTTCCTTCGTCGTTAACAAAGACGGCACTTTGCAGGATCAAACACTTTTCAAGAGCCTGAGCGATGAATACGATCAGGAAGCGTTAAGGGTGGTGAAATTAATGCCAAAGTGGATCCCGGGCCGGCAATCCGGCAGAGCATTACGCGTGAGATGTATATTGCCTGTTGAATTCAGATGAAACTATCATTTAAAACGCGCTCTCAGGCCCCTGTCGAGCATTTGCAGCAGCTGATTTATTCTTTTGCTCCCGTCCGTTTGTTCCGGCATCATGTTTAACAATTCGGCGACGTGGCGATTTGCGCCGGATACTGCCCATTCAATCTCCTTTGCCCCGATCGCGGTATCGCCATTTTGCGAAAGCTCGATCGCCAGGGCGGCATAAGCGGCAGGGCCGAGTATATGCATAGCCTGATGAAGATCGCTGAACGGATGCGTGAAGGCGCTCGCTGCGGCAAGACTTGCGGCTTTGGCAGCCGCCGATGCCGCCTCGTGCTTTGCTTGCATGCTGGCCCTGTGAGCATCTAATGCCGCTTTTCTAAGTACGTTGTTTCGTTTTCCCGTCATTACAAACGCTCTTGCGCCATCAATTGCATGGCGGGGACGATCATCGTTCATTTCAGACTCTTCGTAAATCGTCAATGACCTTTCCGCGCAATCGGCAGCCCACCGGGCAAGTGAGCGCAGCTGTTCTATGGATAAGTTAAAATACACTTTCTCAGCTTTCATACGGTCAACTGCAATGGCTGTCTTTGCCATAGCAAACTAAATGGTGAATAAACATGGGTCAACCTGTCTTTTTGACTCCTGGAAAGTGTTGGACTAAGTAAATTGCGGGTGGCAAAAATAATGGTAATGATACTATAATCGAAACTAGCCAAAATGTTATCCTGCGCAAAATACAGACTGTTTTGGAACTGATTTGTGTTTGGCGAGGACAGTACCGGCTGTCACCATTATTTTTTTGTTACGGTTGTTCAGCGCAAGAATTTTCTCTTACGGGTGGTATATTCGCCGGCGATAAAACAAAGGAGCAATTCATATTCCAGATTACTAACCACTTTAAGCGTGACTTCAATACAATCTTTCATGAGCCGGATTATCGATCGGAATCCGGGCGAAAATGAATTCCACCAAGCAGTCCATGAGGTTGCCGAAACCATCATCCCCTTTATTCAGGATAAGCCGCATTATCAGAAAGCCAAAATTCTCGAGCGGATCGCAGAGCCCGAGCGTATCATTATTTTCAGGGTACCCTGGATGAACGATCAGGGCGAGGTCGAGATCAACCGTGGTTACCGGGTTCAGATGAACAGCGCGATCGGGCCCTACAAAGGCGGTCTCCGTTTTCATCCCTCCGTAAACCTGAGCACGCTCAAATTCCTTGCATTCGAACAAATTTTCAAAAACAGCCTGACGCAGCTTCCCATGGGTGGCGGAAAGGGCGGTGCCGATTTTGACCCAAAAGGCCGTTCCGATCGCGAAGTAATGGCGTTTTGCCAGAGCTTTATGACGGAGCTCTTCCGGCATATCAGTTCCGACAACGACGTGCCGGCGGGAGACATTGGGGTAGGAGCACGGGAAATCGGTTTTCTGTTCGGGCAGTACAAGCGGCTCAAAAATGAATTCACCGGCGTGCTTACGGGCAAAGGCGCAAGCTACGGCGGAAGCCTGATCCGCCCGGAGGCGACAGGTTATGGCGTTGTTTATTTTGTGGAACAAATGCTCGGCGAACGAGGCGATAGCATCAGCGGGAAACGCGTGGTCATCTCGGGATCGGGTAATGTGGCGCAGTATACCCTGGAAAAGTGCATTGAGCTGGGTGCGAAGGTGGTAACGCTTTCCGATTCATCGGGATATATTTATGATGAGAAGGGCATTGATTCCGAAAAGCTGGCTTACATCATGCATTTGAAAAACGAAGCGCGCGGCCGGATCAGTTCTTATGCGGATCGGTTTGGTTGTGAATTCGTGGCAGGAAAAAGACCGTGGGAAGTTCCGTGTGACATAGCCTTGCCCAATGCGACCCAAAACGAACTGGATGCGGACGATGCCCGCTTGCTTGTTAAAAACGGCTGTATCTGCGTAGCGGAAGGGGCCAATATGCCCTGCACCCCGGAAGCCATTGAAGTATTTGAAAATAATGATGTCCTGTACGCCCCCGGAAAAGCGGCCAATGCAGGCGGTGTAGCAGTTTCAGGCCTTGAAATGTCGCAGAACTCGCTGCGTTTGTCATGGTCACGCGAGGAAGTGGACAAAAAGTTGCAGGAGATCATGTTCAATATCCATGCGACATGCCTCCGTTACGGACGCAGGCCGGATGGGCGCATGAGCTATTTGCAGGGGGCCAATATTGGCGGCTTTGTGCGGGTGGCAGATGCCATGCTGGCGCAGGGGATTGTGTAATCCCCGGATCTGCGGCTTGATGGCGCAAATGCATTACGGTTTTTTCTTAGCGGCGCCTGCGGGCGCCGCTTGTTTTTGCGGGCAGGCTGGTTTCAGACAACTACCTCGTGCCTGACTTTGCGCGGCGATTTTTATAGTTGGTATCATCTGATATACTGGTAACAAAGTGATACCAATTTCGGCCTACCTTTGTCAAAAGTTAAATACGCAAGACAATGGAAACTCTAAAAGGTAAAAAAGCCCTGGTTACAGGCGGAAACAGCGGCATCGGTTATGCGGCCGCAAAAGAATTGAAAGCGCAGGGCGCGGATGTGATCATCACCGGCAGACGGGAAGACGTGATCCTGAAGGCCGCAGCGGAGCTCGGCGTAACGGGCTATGTAAGCGACCAGAGCCAGGTTACAGCCATAGAGGCGCTGGCAGCGCAGGTACGCGAAAGGTTTGGTAAACTGGATATACTGTTTATCAATGCGGGTGTATTGGGCGGAGCAGGCATTGAAACAGCGACGGAAAGTGATTTTGATTATGTAATCGATGTGAATTTCAAAGGCGCCTATTTTACGCTCAGCAGGTTTATACCCATTCTGAATGACGGCGCTTCGGTCGTGTTTTTGTCGTCAAACGTGGTGGGTATGAATGGTGCGAACACCTCGATGTACACTTCGAGCAAAGCGGCACTCAATGCGGTAATGAAAATCGCCGCCATTGAACTGGCACCGCGTAAAATCCGGGTGAATTCGATCAGCCCGGGGTCCATCAACACACACATGCTCGAGCGCTCGGCGGCGAACTTCGCGCCAGGTGTGCCGCTGGCAGAGGTGTTCCAACGTTGGGGCCAGGCTCATCCGGTGGGGCGTATAGGG
>CBFGMV010000006.1:0-159925 GCA_965649915.1 uncultured Dyadobacter sp. | reverse complement strand
AATAACCGTATTGCCTGATTTTACTTGCCAAAGGGTGGCCCAGTAAAAAATCGGGGTGTATGAGCAGGATGTAACAATAGGTCCTACTATTATAATCGGTGCTGCCCACTAATTGGTTGGGTGCCAGGAAAAGCATGCTTCCTTCGTCGTAATCATAATAATCCCGTCCATATTTAAGCCTTCCGTTGTTATCGGTGATAAAGGTGATCTTGTAGAAGCTAAGCACGTCATAGATCGGTGCCATGCTCGTATTGAAGGGATTGCGCTCGTTGAAATGCACAAGGCTGATCAAAGGATGCTGGGGCTTGGGCAAGCCGAAGGCCTCATGCGTTTCCGAGATTGTTATGAACCGTATCAATTTGTCGTCCTTATTTTTCATTATATAAATATACCAAAACCCCGTGACTGTTTCCAGCCACAGGATTTTGACCTCTTAATATCACCAAGGCACAATGTTGTCTGCTCCGGCATAATGAGCTGGTCCCGTAAAACTTCCTGTTGGCAGGTCTTCTGATAAGGCCACTCTTATTGGTTCCATAGATCCTTCTTCCACCGTATCGGTCCCCTGGAAATTATTGAGTGCCGTTGCCGTAAAACCAGGACTTACCAGGTATACTTTGATATTGGTATTTGCCAAATCGATGGCCAGCGAAAGGAAGACGCCATTCAACGCAGTTTTGGATGCCCCATAGACGGCATCGAACGCCGAGCGGTATGGGTTAGCCGGATTGGCATTCAAAGTAAGAGAACCCAATGCGCTCGACACGGTCACAATCCTTGCTGCCTGAGCTTTCCTTAATAGAGGTAAAAAGGCTTGCGTCACGGCAAGTGTACCAAACACATTCGTTTCCCAGACCGTTTTCAATTCGTCGATCGGTGCGATAGTGGCCCGCTGAGCTCCGAGAACTTCTTCCATGGTGCGTCCAGGTTTCCCTGCATTCGAGATAGCCGCGTTATTGACCAGCAGCGTCAGGTATCCGGCTTCGCTTTGAATTTGCCTTACTGCTGCATCAATGGATTGGGAATCGGTAATATCTAATTGAATGGGTTTTGACTGTTTTCCAATCTCGGTAGCAGCAATCACCCCTTTGTCCATATTTCTGGTACCAACGTAAACCGTATAGCCATTTTCTGCAAGTGACTTGGCAATCTGGTATCCGACACCGGTGTTTGCTCCCGTCACTAGTGCCACTTTCTTTGTTTCTGTCTGCATATTATTTTTAATTTTTACACAGCAAAATTCCGAGATCGCGACAAGGCGCTTGTAGCCGAAACAGGAAATGTTGTAGCCGAATTGAGGGTGCATTCCGTATTGATCTACTATCGTTGAAAAGCAGGCGCATACACCTCGCTGGCAAACTCTTCGGCGGTAGTGGCGGTCGTCGTTGACTCATCCCGCTTCTGGTAGTTCATATAACCAGAGCTGATCGCGGTGCCCATTTCAATCAGGTTTGAGACGAAATCAGGAGAGAAGCCATTGCCGAGGAACACTTCTCTCACTTTTTCAACCGGCAGCTGAATGTAAGCCAGGTCTGGCTTACCGATCGCATTACCGACAATGCTCGTCAGTTCCACATAGGTGTAATCCCGCGGCCCCATCACGGCGTGGACGCTTTTGCCGCTGAAATCGAGGTTAGCCAGATGGCTGGCGGCCACTTGCGCCACATCGCGGGTAGCGACCATTGGGATGGCATGGTTACCGGCAGCCACCGTACCGTTGATACCAGCCTGTTTGACCAGACCGATCGTGCGCAGCAAGTTTTCCATAAAATAGGCAGAACGGATGTGCAGCACATTGACGCCTTCGAGCTGGTTGAGCCTTACTTCCTGCTCGCCCGTGCCGCCCATGATGCCATTGCCCTCGTGCATATGCGATCCCAAACTGCTCATATTGACAATGTACCGGATGCCCGAGCGCTGAATCGCCTCGATCAATGTGCCGGTGACCTTGCGCTGGTGGGCCCGCGTATTTTCGGCTCTTACATTGTCAGGCAACAGTACGAATGCACTGTCCACGCCGGTGAAAGCCCTCGTGAGTTGATCCGCATCAGTGATTTCCGCCGCGATGATTTCGGCACCCTGATCACGGTACGTTTCCAGTTTTTCGGTATGTCTTGCAACCAGCGTCACGTGGTGGCCTTCGCTAATCAGGATTTGTGCAATTTTACTACCTACCGTGCCGGTGGCGCCGAGTATGACGATGTTCTTTTTCATTGCGTTAGTTGTTTGAATTTGTTTGGTACGATACAAATGTCCCCCGCTGCGGGAGCAAAAACTTGTATCAGATCACTATTGTTCGATCACCACCTTGCCTGTATAGCCGCCCTGCTCGGCGTAGCGATAGGCTTCTTTGAATGCGTGGCTGCCGTACCTACCACGGGAAGCGATGCGGCCTGAGCGAAAGTGATATTCGAAGGCTTTTTCCAGATTTGGGAAGAAGAAATGGCGATGTACTCGGCGGAGGCGCCTTCTTTCATCATGTTTTTGACGACACCGAAAACCTCATCCCCCTTCTTGAATCCGGTAACCGCATTACCAGCCTCTTCCACAATGCCGCTGAAATCGGCACCAGTATATTTTGGGAATTTCGAGCCCGACATCAGTTTCATTTCCCCTTTCCGGATTTTCCAATCCATGGGATTAATGGAAAATGCCTTGACTTTAATGAGTACTTCGCCTGATCGGATGGCTGGTTTGGGAAGTTCGGCCATCTGTAACACGTCAGCGGTTCCAAATGCCTGATACACGATTGCTTTCATGATATTGTTTTGTTTTGTTCAAAATGTTATCACAAAGGTGCGGACGGGGCCGCGGGCAAACTTGTATCAGATCGCTGTTGTAGCGATGTTAACTTACAAATGGGAATGTTAGTAAATGCGGATCAGGTCGCTGTTGTGCTTCAATGCTTTCGGTGGCATCCCAAACATCTCGTACATGTACTTGTTGAATTGCGGCAGGTCATAGAATCCGGTATCGTATGCGACATCGGTGAGCGTCCGGCTTTCGTTGGAGAGGATCATGTAAATGGCCTGCCGCAGCCGTGTCCACAGCAGGTATTTGGACAAGCTGCTGCCGGTTTGCTGCTTGAAAAGCGAAGCCAGACGGGACGGAGAAAGAAAGACGATATCCGTAAATGTCTGCGGCGAAATATCGGCCTGAAAATAGTTCTCCGTAATGTAATCGACGATTTTGGCCACCCGATCGTCGTATGTAGCAGCCGGAAGTTTTGCCAACAAGGCTTCCAGCACATTCCCCACGTCCAAACTGCCGGTGGATGTCTGGAAAAAAGCATTTGAATCTTCCGAGTTTTCAAAGACAATACAGTTTTCTTCCGCCTGAAATCGTCCTGCCAGTTCCAGCCCAATGGCTGAGTACGGCTCTACATTCAGGACATTCAATGTGCCTTTCTCGGCTACGCAAAAATGCGAAACATGCGGTTTGATCAAGAAACCGTGGATGCTTTCATGCTTCACCCCATCGATGGTCGAATCGAACGGCGTGTCGTTAGACAGCACAATCTGATAGGCCGAATGATGATGGATCTCCACCGTAAGGTTATGGGCGATCAGCGCGAGGATAAAGGGATTGTGGGTGGAAGTCGCTTTCATTTGCCAACAATTTCGTCCCGGAAGTGCTTGCCCCAGTTCCGCAGCTCGTTCAAAAGTTCACGCAGCGACATGCCCAGCGGCGTCAGCGCGTACTCGACCGTCACGGGCATACTGTCGTGCAAGGTGCGGGTAATGAGCTTATTTTCTTCCAGCGCCTTCAATTCCTGCGAAAGCATTTTAGGTGAAATGTCAGGTATATCACGGTGGATTTCTCCGAAACGCTTGGTGCCGTAAGTCAGAGCGATCACAATCGGAATACGCCATTTGCCCTGGATCACTTCCATGGCGTCGCGCGCAGCTTTGAGCTCATACTGGCAAACCGGTTCTGTACTTTTCATAGAGATTTCAAATCGGCTACTTACCTGACTGTAACTACTTACTCAGAGGTAACAACTATCTTTTGGTAAGTAAATGTAGGTAGTTTTGTTGCATTGATCACCATCATCGAAGCAAAATCATGAAATATCTCATTCTTGTTCTCGCGTTCACTTTCAGCACCACCGCATTCGCACAAAAACACAAGCCTCGAACATTCCTGCTCGTCCATGGCGCCTGGTCGGGCGGCTGGGATTATGCCAAAGTGGATTCTATTTTTAAAAAGAAAGGAGACATCGTCTACCGGCCCACGCTCACCGGCCTGGGCGAACGGGTGCACCTGGCCAATGCAAATGTCAACTTGAGCACTTACATCACAGACATCGTCAATGTGATCCGGTACGAAAACCTGCGTGATGTCATCCTGGTAGGCCATAGCTTTGGTGGCATCGTTATTTCCGGTGTCGCCGAGCGAGTCCCCGACCGCATCAACCAACTCATTTACCTGGACGCGATGGTACCCGACAACGGCCAAAGCGCCCGAGACGTCTGCGGCACATTGTGGGACCAGATGATGGTACCCTTCATCAAAGACAGTATAATGCAATATCCCTTCGGCAAATCCAGCACGGGTACCCCAAGCGATCTTCCGCAGCCCATCAAGACTTTCACCGAGCCTTTAAAAATCACCAACCCACAAGTCAAAACGATACCGTCAGCCTTCATTGTGATGACCAAAAACGGGGAATCCAACCCGCTCAATGACCAAATGGGCCTAAACAAAGCGCGGGCACGCGGCTGGAAAATCTACCCAATGGAAGGCGGGCACTACTCCATGCGCGAGCAGCCGGTCCAGTTGGTAAGGAAGCTGGAAGAGGTGATACGCAGTCATGACTAGAAAAACCCTACGAAAAAGTCGATTCAGGCAATGGAAAAAAGAGCAATGCATTATACCCCGTAAGACTGCCTTTCGCTTCTTAATTTATCTTGTAGCTCCGCAATCGCTTTCTTTTTATTCTGCCTGATTTGGGCAAGCAATGGTGCCGGACCACCGTCTGGATTGTACCTGGATCCCCAGTCAACAACCTCTATCATCACCGGCACCAGCTCAATGCCTTTATCCGTGATCAGATACAGGAATTTAGATGAATTTCTGGGCGATACTACCTTAGAAACGATGCCTTCGTCCACTAATATATTCAACTTCTCTGTCAGTACAGCAGAGGAAATTTTCTCGGCTGATGCCCGAAATTCCAGAAACGAGTTTTTGCCGTTAAACATCAAGTCTCTCAAGATCAGCAGCATCCATTTGTCTCCAAAGATTTCTACTGTGAAATTGATGGGGCATGTGGACCTTCTCTCCATTGTTTTCATAATATCGCAGCTAAAAGCAGTTTGTTTTTCAAACTACTTTTGTTTAGATTGCAGTTTTAAAAACAGACTGCAAAAATAGCTAAAATTTGATTATGGACTTCACAGGCAAAAACGTCATTATTACGGGCGGAACAACAGGAATAGGATTGGCAACAGCAAAGGCGTTCATTGCCGCAGGTGCAAACGTGTGGATTACAGGAAGAAGCGCGGAAAATCTACACAAGGCTAGCACGGACATCAATAGCCCAAAACTGACTACTGTTATTTCGGATACTTCAAAACTCTCTGACATCTCGGTTCTGGAACAAGCATTTGCGGAAAGTGGAAAGAAGCTGGATGTTCTCTTCCTGAATGCAGCGATCGGGATATTTGAGCCGATAGAAAACGTCACAGAAGCTAATTTTGACGCACAATTCACCACCAATGTAAAAGGGCATTTCTTCACACTGCAAAGATTACTCCCGCATCTGGCTGACGGAGCATCCGTCATATTCACTTCTTCATCGGCTGCGACTGCTGCAACCTTGGGAACAAGCGTATATTCTGCAACCAAGGGTGCGCTGAATAAAATTGCTCAAATCGCAGCTAATGAGCTGGCAGCCAGAAAAATACGCGTAAACCTGGTTAGTCCGGGACCTATTGCCACACCGGGCTTGAATAGCGTCTTATCTGCTGAGGCGCAAGCTTTCCTGGCTACTACCACTGCATTGCAAAGGCTCGGCCATCCCGATGAAATTGCAAAAACCGTGTTATTCCTGGCCTCAGATGCCGCAAGCTATATCTCGGGAACAGAGATTGTCGCTGATGGTGGCTACCACACCTATGCATTGAAGTAACGGTGAGTCCGAATATATCTGCAAGCCGTTTTCGCTCGCATTCAGAATATGTTCAAAAAATAGGTGGCAATTGGGCTTATTTAGCAGAAAATCGATACGCTAAACTATGGTCATGCCTCCTAAGACCATTTCGGCTACAACATTTTCCACATCCGCTCCAAGCGGCAGCCACGCGCTACGGAAATTTGTCTTCCTAAAATAACAAGTGAGACAAATGACAAACACGATTTTTATTACCGGTGCTTCAACAGGCATCGGGCGGGCTACGGCCAAATTGTTTGCGGCCAAAGGCTGGAAGGTGATCGCGACTATGCGCAAGCCTGAAAATGAAACAGAACTCAATGCGCTGGATAACGTAGCCTTGCTGCCCCTGGACGTGACCAACCCAGCGCAAATCCGTGAAACCACGCAGCGGGCGCTGGCTTTGGGCGATATTGATGTGGTATTCAACAATGCGGGCTATGGGTTATTCGGCGCCTTGGAAGCGATGACCGACGAGCAGTTGGTGCAGCAAATGGACACCAATTTTTTCGGTGTCGTGCGGGTGACGCAAGCCTTTATCCCCTATTTCCGCGAGCGAAAAGCGGGACTTTTCATCACTACCGGCTCATCGGCTGGGTTGATGGCTTTCCCGGTAAGCTCCATGTACGATGCCAGCAAATTTGCGCTGGAAGGGTGGGCGGAAAGCTTGTCCTATGAGCTGAATGAGTTTGGAATCGGGATTAAAACCATTGAACCTGGATTGGTGGCGACGGAGATCGGCGCGAAGTCGGTGCTTGCAAGGCACCCGGCTTATGAGGCATTGACGAACAAATTCACGACGATGCTGGCGCCTGACCAAGCCGCGACCACTTCCGAGCAAATCGCCGAAGTGGTGTACGGCGCGGCAACTGATGGTACCAGCACATTAAGGTACGTCTGTGGAGAGGATGCCAAAGAATGGTATGCGCTGCGTCTGGCTAAGGGCGACGAGGCTTTTCGGAACTCGATCAAACAATTGCTAGCCGCTGTTTAAAAAGAAAAGGGCTGCCGGCGTCGGCCGGAACGATTTGCGCCGACAGCCCATTATGTGATTATGAAAAGGGAACTTCTCAAACCCCGTGTGTACCACTCCATTGCCGAAATGCAGCGAGCATTCGGCCTGCCACAGTCTTTGCATCCGCTGATCAGCCTGCTCGATTTCGATAAGGTGCGGATCACCGCCGAAATGTTGGCCGATACTTTTGCCATGGATTTTTATAACATCACCTACAACGAATCGGCGGGCTGCCGGATGCGGTACGGGCAAACCACCTACGATTTTCAGGTAGGCGGGATATTCTTTTCCTCGCCAGGCCAACCGTTGACGGGCATTCAGGTGGCCGAAACGACCCGAGGCTTTACCTTGCTGGTCCACCCTGATTTTCTGAGAAACTATTCACTGGACGCCAAAATCAAACAATACGGCTTTTTCTCCTACTCGGTAACCGAGTCGCTGCATTTGTCGGATAAAGAGAAGCTGATCATCGAGGGCATTGGCAAAAACATCGGTGACGAGCTCGAAACGGCGATCGACGACCTGAGCCAGGATGTGCTGATTTCGCAGTTGGAGCTGATGCTGAATTACAGTCAGCGGTTTTACAAACGCCAGTTCATTACCCGAAAACCTATCCACAATGCATTGCTGGAAAAGCTGGACCTGTTGCTGAATAACTATTTCGACGACGAAACCGCCCTGCTCAAAGGGCTGCCGAGCGTTCAGTATCTTTCCGACGAATTAAACGTTTCGCCCCGCTACCTGGGCGACATGCTCCGTGCACTGACCGGCCAGAATACACAGCAGCATATTCACAATAAGCTGATCGAAAAAGCAAAGGAAGTGCTGACATTCACCGACCTGACAGTCGGAGAAATCGCCTACCAGCTCGGTTTCGAACACCAGCAATCTTTTAGCAAGTTGTTCAAATCAAAGACAAACTTTTCTCCCCTGGAATTCAGGGCGAGTTTTAATTGAGGCACTGGATTAACCGATGGGTTTCGGGTAGGAATTGGCAAAATGTACCTGCCCCATCAACTTTTGTCCATTCTCTCCCCTATTTCAGCCTGCCAATTTTGCATTCAGTTTAAAGGACGCGGCGCGGTGCCGCTCCCTCACTTCAACTCAATGCATAATGACAACACAACAGAACCGCACATTAGGTGCATTCGAAAAAACGTTTTGGCTGCTGGATCAAATTGATTCAAAAGACTTCTGCCTGGCTGCCGACATCTGTGGAACACAGCCCGTTGAAAAGTGGCGGAAAGCCATTGACATGGCTCAGCAACGCCATCCAAACCTTTCTGTAAAGGTGGTGCTCGACGAGCTGGGAAGACCAACCTTGCAGCATGCAGACAACCTGCACATTCCGCTCCGTGTGGTGCATGCAGAGCAGAACTATCGCTGGGAACAGGAAGTTGAAAAGGAGCTTTCCATAAGGTTCAACACAGCCGAAGGCCCATTGCTACGGGTTGTTTTGGTGCAAAAAACAGATCGCACCGTCCTGATTCTGGCTGCAAACCATACCGTGGCCGACGGCACATCATTAAGCTATTTGACCCGGGATATATTACTTGCCGTTACCGGAAAGGAGCTCGAATTAATGCAGCCGCAAGTGTCTAACGATGAAACCCTCGGCCTTGGGGAAGATGTTCCTGCGCAGGTTGTTGAGAAGGTGCTCGAACTGAAAATGAAGACGGGTATGGTTTACCCATTGGTTTCGTCACACCGCTTTGCTGAAACCACAACCCACAACCTTCTGGAACGCGCAAGACAGGAAAATACAAGCGTTCATGGCGCCATTTGTGCGGCCGTGCTAATCGCTTCAAGAAAACTGCGTCCGGAATGGGACGAGACCAGAATGGAGCTGGTTTCGCCTGTTTGCACCAGGGCAGCGCTTGATCTGGACGATAACTTTGGGCTGAACATTACCACACAATCCGTGTTCTTTGAAAACCAGCGACATTTATCCTTCTGGGATCTGGCAAGGTTGGCGAAGGCCGGACTCGGCGGGACCGGTTCTGTGGAATATACAACGGGCTATCTGTCATTTTTCCGGGACCTGGTTTTCGGTCACAATGATATGCAGCAAATGCTGGATGCTTTGAAACAAGCATTTAACCACCACATTATGGTTACTAACCTGGTGCGGGTGAGATACAAAACTGAGTTCGGACCGTTGAAGCTCGAAGCCTTGTATGGTCCGATGGTTCGGTCTGGAAAGGGAATGGAGCAGACGATCGGCGCATTGACAACCAATGGTTCGCTGGGCCTGACCAATACAAGCGATACGCCGATTCCTGGTCTGCTTGATGAAATGGAGCGAATTCTGGAAAAAGCTTGCCAGGAAAATGTAATTACGAAGACGGCATGTTCTTTTCGATAAGCTCCCGTAAGCGCTGGTCATTCTGATCGCCCCACGCGCCGATCGCACCAATAACGGGGATGAGTGATTTTCCGAAATCGGTAAGATAATATTCGACTTTGGGCGGAACGACCGGGTAAATGATTTTTCCGACCAGCTCGTGGTTTTCAAGCTCTTTCAATTGCACATTCAACACCCGGCGGGATGCATCCGGAATTTTCCGTTGCAGCTCGCTGGGGCGTTGGAAGCCCTGGTGAATGAACCACAGAAGCCTCATTTTCCATTTGCCATATAGCACTTCACCGATCAGGTCGAGCCCGCAATTCAAGTTGGGCATTGTCTTTCTTTCGTACATTCTGCAAATATAAACATATGCCTCTGGTGGTTCAATAGGGATAAATTTATCCCTATCTGAATCGTAAATCCGTACTTGTCAGCGGTAACCATTGTGCTGAAATTTGTCCTAAACAAAACCAGCAAGGACATGGATTTCAATTTCGAAAACGAACTAAAAGACAAAATTGCGCTCGTAACCGGGGGATCAAAAGGCGCCGGAAAAGCCATTGCAGACCGTCTTGTAAAAGCGGGCGCAACGGTAATCATTACCGCAAGAAATAATCCCGAAGAAAATGGCAACGGCGTTCATTTTATATCGGCCGATTTAAGCAAACCCGAAGGCACCCAACAAGTGGTGGAAGAGATTCAAAAACGATTCGGGCGACTGGATATTCTGGTCAATAACCTGGGCGGCTCGGAAACGCCAGGCGGCGGCTTTGCGGTGCTCACCGACGGCCATTGGGAAGAATCCTTTCAAACCAATCTGCTGGCGCCCGTGCGACTAGACCGCGGCTTCCTGCCCGGCATGATCGAGCAGCGCGGAGGTGTGATCATTCACATTGCGTCCATTCAGGCGAAGCTGCCTTTGTACGATTCGACATTGCCTTACGCGGCAGCGAAAGCAGCTTTGGTCAATTATAGTAAAAGCTTATCGAATGAAGTCACCCCAAAAGGCGTACGTGTGCTCACCGTTTCGCCGGGCTGGATCATGACGAGCTCGTCAACCCGAATGCTGGAACGCATTGCCGAAAGCTCAGGCGTCACGATGGAGGAGGCTGAAAAAAGCGTCATCGATGCATTGGGAGGCATTCCGTTTGGCAGAGCAGCCTGGCCGGAGGAAGTTGCCGAGTTGGTCGGTTTCTTGGTCTCGCCAAGAGCAGGCTATCTCACCGGGACCGAATACATCATCGACGGCGGCACAGTCCGCACGATTTAAGCTAGCATTGACCACTTTACTTCATTCTCATTTTTTCAATACTAAAATCATTTGCTTAACAACATAATCCATTCATAATCATGAAACTTCCTGAAAACATAGCAGGCTTTATCAAAGCACAAAATGATGCAGACAGCACCGCATTTGCCAGTTTCTTTACAGAACACGCAACCGTTCTCGACGAAGGCTCGTCCTACACCGGTAGAGACGAAATCAAACATTGGATACAGGAGGCGACCGAAAAGTATAATATGCAAGTGACGCCCATTGATTTCACGCAAAATGGCACAAAAGGAACGCTTTCAGTGGAAACAAGCGGCACGTTTCCAGGCAGTCCGGCAATAATGCATTACCACCTTGATATGGAAAATGCATTGATTAGTTCGTTGAAAATTACAGGTTGATAGCCTGTTACATTAGTTCACAGGATTGTTTCGCAAAAGTTTGGACCTTGGCGAAGCAATCCTGCGAACATTTCACTATAATTTAAAAAATGATCAGAAAATTGCGGTTCACATCGACAGTTGCAGGTTTAGTACTGCTGTGTTTCTCAACATTCATTTTTGCGCAAAAGGCAGATTCGGTGAACATTACCGAACCTGCTCAACGGGTCAAAATTGCCCCTGAAAGTGTCTTTAAAATGTTCCGTGAGGCGGGGATTCAGCCAGTCAACCGCACACTGACATCGGCAGAAAAAGAAAAAGTGAGCAATGCATTTGCCTTGTTGCCACCGCTCCACCAGCGGATTTTGAAACAACATTTGCTCAGCATCAGCTTTATGGATAACATGCCCAACACCGCATTGACCTCGCCGGTTGATCCGGTCGGCGGGATTAAAATGTTTAACATCACTTTTCGAAGCGGCTTATTGAACGAAAACGTTTCAGAATGGGCGACGTGGAAAGAGAATACTTGCTTTACGCCCGCAGCTGATTCGAGTTACCAGGTACGCGTGGAAGGCGGCAACTTGGACGCGATCATTTATGTGCTCCTGCACGAGGCCACGCACATTGTCGATGTGGTAACAGGGATTAGCCCGCATCCGGAAGATGCAGATGCAGTGGTGGAGCCGACAGCGTTCACAAAAGATATCTGGCGACTGATGAATAAGCCCACCGAACCATACATTGATTCCCTGCTGGAACAAACGCGGTTCCGGAGCGGGAAGCCAATGGCGATGAGCCTCGCGCCGGATGTTTATGCGAAGCTTTCGAAAACGCCTTTTTCTTCATTGTATGCAATGGCTGCATGGTCTGAGGATGCCGCCGAGCTGCTCACGATTTATCACATGACCACCCGGTTAAAGCAACCGTTTTATGTGGTGGTTACCAAAAATAATGTGGAAGTGGCCCGGTTTGAACCCATGAAAAATCCGCTGGTCAAAGCGCGATTGGGTCAGTTAGCGGCTTTCTACCAGCCATAATTTCATGTTACGGGAAAAATGTACAAGGAGCTTGGACTTTTATCCATTCTTCCGCGCGGTTCAACCTGCCACCTTTGTAATGTCAAAACAAAGCGACAATCTACTAACGGTTAGCGGATTAACTCAAAAACTTAAACTTACCACTCAGATGAAAACTATTGCCCTGACTATCGCATTCCTTTTCACTTTTATCCAAAGCCAATCTCTATTTGCACAAACACGCAAGCCCGCAGCATTGGGAAGAGAAGAATACATTGAGGTTGAAAAAAATGTAAAACTGCACGTGATCGACCTTGGTGAAGGCCAGCCCGTCGTACTCATCCACGGATGGCCGCTGAACAACGAAATGTATGAATATCAATACCAGTATCTAGTTGAAAAAGGGTTCAGGGTCATCGGCATTTCCCTCCGCGGTTTCGGAAAATCGGACAGACCTTATGGAAAATACGATTTCGATACTTTCTCCGACGACATTAAGGCGGTTTTGGAAAAACTGAAAATCGAGAATGCAACATTAGGAGGATTTTCAATGGGAAGCGCGGTAACATTGCACTTTATAACCAAATACAATGGGGCGCATATCAAGAAGTTAGCACTGTTCGGCGCAACCGGTCCATCATGGAAACAACGCGAAGGCCATCCTTACGGTATCACCGAGCAAGGCGCAATCGATCTGATCAAACAGACCAAAACAAATCGGGAGCAATTGGTAGCAGGATTTGGAAAAGCATTCGAAGGCCAGGAAGGCGGTCTTTCACAGGAATCGATCAAATGGTTGGAAAGCATCAACCTGAATGCATCACCATACGCTACTACACAGGCGATCAGCGCATTGGGTGACCTGGATCTACGCCCTGTACTTGGGAAAATTAAAATGCCGGTTGCGATATTCCACGGTGTAAATGACAAATTGTGTGACTATGCTCAGGCTGAGCAGCTTAACAAAGTCATTAAAGGATCTTACATCGTGAAATTCGAAAAAGGCGGACATGGGTTATTTTTGGAAGAAATGGATAAATTCAACTCCGAGCTTGAAAAGTTTGCAAGAAACTAACTAACAGATGACGCCAGTGAAGCAAATCATTGCTTCACTGGCTTTTGGTCTATTTTGAAAAAAAGAAACCCTTCATTCACAAGCGTATTTAGCCATGAGTACTGTTTTCAATAACAATTTAAAGACACTGGGATTGCTGCAAGTAAGCAAGGAGCAAACGGAGATCATCAACGGGCCAGCCTATAAAGAATACATCAAGATTCTCTATCTGCCCGCCGGCTACAAGCTGCGGGTCGATTTTACGTGTTACGACACCCGGCAGGCCACATTGTTTTTTATCAGCCCCAATCAATACCTCGAACTGGAAATCGCTGGTGAGGAAAGTGGTTATTTCATTTTTTACAACCGCGATTTTTACTGTATTCAAATTCACGATCAGGAAGTTGCCTGCGATGGTTTGTTGTTCAACAACATCAGGAACATGCCCAAAGTGGAGCTCTTGGAAAAGGAAATCGCTTTTCTCGGAGGCCTGTTTAAGGAAATGATCGGGGAATTTCAGTTGAATGACAGCTCGCTGGAAGAAATGATGCGGACTTACCTTAAACAACTCCTCATCCGCGCAACGCGCTCCTGGAAACGGCAACATTTGACCCATGACGTCACTGACCAGCAAAGTGACCTGGAATTTTTCCGCAAATTCACCAGGCTTGTAGAGGAGTATTATAAATCCAAACACACCGTCGCAGATTACGCTGATTTTCTTTGCATGGCGCCCAAGACGATCACGCATAAGTTCAACCGCTTACGGTTACCACAGCCTAATGAGGTAATTAAAAACCGAATTATCCTGGAAGCGAAACGCTTGTTAGTCCATACTTCGCTAACAGCAAAAGAAATTGCTTATGAACTCGGGTATAGTGACCCGGCATATTTCAGCAGGCTATTTCAGACGAAAACGGGTGAATCTCCATCGGGTTTTCGGGCAAACTTTTAGGCTTGAAACTGCTTTGAAAACAATTGTCGGAATCGCTTTATCATATGTGTAAATTATTCAGAAGCCTATGCAACTGCTTACATGTTGGCAGTCTCCTGAAACACCGCGACACTTAAAAGGCTGTCTATACTAACCTACGCTTTCTGTGTAGGTATTTCTAACGGAAGTGTGTCCAGAAAATTGACGCGAATCATCCAAAGCGAATTAGATTTGTCTAGCAATCAATTGAGATATGGAATTCAAATCGTATCGGCGGAATTTTACCTTTTTACTATATTTGCTTAGACGTAAAGAATTTCAAAAGGCATTAAAACAAGCTAAAAGAATCGGCTACCGTTTCGGCTACCTATTCTGAAGAGAATTTCAAGTAATTGATATACAGGCATTTTAAAGATTTAAATCGTTCCCAGTGGATCACTGAAAGCGCCTAAAATGGACGCTTTTTTCGTTTAGAAACGTCATTTTTTCACCGTTTTCGAAGATAAGCATATCATTCTGATTCACTCTAGATCAAAGCATTCAGTAACCGGCTTTACTTACTAAAATAGGTACTGTAATCTTCTGGCTGTACGGACAAAAAGCAAAAGCAGACAGCAAAGTCTCCTATTTATGCCAGAATCACAATTGACGGTAAGTACACCGAAATCTCAACAGGCAAGAAAGTAAATCCGGCAACCCGGGACTTGGATGTCAAGCAGGTCACTCCATCGGACAAGGTTAGTGGAAAGCAAAAACCCGTGGGATTAGTCCGGTGATCGGATCGCTACCACAGGCGTTCCCGTTTCCCTCCCCGAGGGGCTATAAATAAATCCGATACATCAGATTGGGGAAAATACCAAACTGCTTAAAATAACCCACAGAACCAGCCTTACTGTCGTCGTAATATTCCGAAATCCTGCTCTTGCGGTTGGTAATGTTGTCAATATTGAGAAAAAGCTCGCGGGTTGTTTTACGTTTGTTGACCTTGTAACTGGCAGAGAAAGTGACCTGGTAAATGTCGTCAATCTTGTTCTCGTAAGCTTTGCCATAATCCCAGATCTCCCCACTTTTCAGGTCGGAAGTAACCTGTCCGGCACTGTTGCGCAGCAGCGGAATGTATTTTTTGCCCCCGCCAAAAAACACTTTTGCATTCAGCGCGATACTCTTGTTACGCTTGCGGCTCAGGTTCGTAAACTCCTTGCCTGCCAACACATTCACAAGGTAATTGTCAGAATAGGCCGTGTTTCTTTCTTTGCCGTCAAGCGGAGTGTATTTGGACTGGTACAAAGAGGAATTGATGAGGAAATAGTAATTCTTATTAAAAAACCTTTCAATCGTCAGCTCAATCCCGTAATTCCGGCCCTTTCCTTTATTGACAAGTGCAACGTAGCGAAAGTCCTGGCCTTCATTAATGGTCGCATAAGCGCTGGTATCGGAATTTTCGACGGGCAGATTGTACAAATGCTGGTAATAACCTTCCGCTTTGATTCTGAGATTCTCTGTCAGCCGGTATTCATAACCTACCACAAAATGGTGCGCTTTGAGCAGTCCCAGATCCCGGTTAGGCTCTGTGTAGCGTCCATTGGGTTGTTTTACTTTTGCAAAATAATTGTGAACCCGGTCCATCGTGCTGTGCAGACCATATCCAGCATTGACTGTACCCCGGCTACCCGCATTCCAGCGAATTGCAAGCCGTGGTTCGAGCGTGCTTTTTTGGTTGTAAAGCACATTCATATTGTGGAGTCCGGCTACGATAGTTACGGTGCTTCCGGCCCTGTATTTCCAGCTTACAAAGTTGCGAAGCGTAGCAATCCCCTCATCGAAGTCAGACAGCACCTGAGGCGCGCCAGTACTATCATCCAAAAAGCGTTGAGCGTAAGAAAAGTGATTATAGGCATACTTGGCCCCGACCTCAAGCCGGTTGCGCGCATTCAACTTATTATTGTAGGTGATTGACGCGCGATAGTTGGTATTATTCAATCGGCTTTTGTAGCTGGGCCTTTTGTTTGCCAAAGAGTCCCTCAGCCACTGGTCTGCGGCATCACGGATTTTGATGACATCGGACTGATCAATATCCTCATTAATGCCATTCGCTGAAAAGGAAAACAGCGTCGTCAATGATCCGTTTCTACTGATTTGCAGGCGATGTGAAAGACCTGAGTTCATCAGAAACGAACGTTTATCATAGTCTTTCCGGATTGCTTCCCGGGCTGACTGATTTCCCGGAATCGGGGCTGTTCCCGGATTGAAGTCGGCAAGATATACCTTGCTTAGGCCAGCCAGGCCGAACAGCGAGAATGACCCTGCCTTTTTGGTTGGCAAAGACAATTTGAATGCGCCATCCTGAAATGTCGGAGCGCCGCCTTCGATGTCCACCAATCCGATATTACTTAAAAGACCAATCGTGGAATACCGGTAATTGGCCAGAAACGATCCCTGATAATCTTTTCGGAAAGGGCCTTCCAGTGTTACATCAGTACCTAAAATCCCTATTCCCAGAATTGACTGAAATTGCTGGTTATTTCCGCTCCGAAGCTTCACGTCATACACGCCCGAAAGCACGTCGCCATATTCAGCCGAAAATGCCCCCGTGTAAAAATCCGACGTGGCGAGCAGGTTATTGTTCAATGCGCTTACACCGCCGCCAACTGAATTCTGATCGGCGAAATGGTTGGGATTGGTAATCTCCACACCTTCCAGCCGCCACTGGACATATTTTGGCGAATTGCCCCGAACGATCACTTCATTGCTTCCCGTAGCATTGTTGGTAACACCCGCAAAATTCGACAGGATCATAGCCGGATCATTGAAACCGCCCGCATATCTCTTTGTTTCATCGAGTGAAATAGACCTGCCGCTCAGCAGCGCCATGTCATTTTGCGCCTCGCCTTTGTTGTCGGTTGCAGTTACCACCACTTCATTCAACTGGGTAGTTGCTTCCTGCATGACTAGTTCCAAAACCACCTCGCGGCCCGCATCGACAACGATGTTAGAAACCTGACGCTGCTCGTACCCGACTAGGCGAAGTTCCAATGTGGCGCGGCCCAATGGAATTTGTTCCAATAAAAACTGGCCGGATTGGTCGGTTATGGTTCCTTTTACCGGCGCTGATCCGGCAATGAATACCGTCGCACCGACCAGTGGCTGCCTGCTGTCGGCGTCGGACAATGTCCCGCGGATGTTTTGAGTGAGGGTCTGAGCGCTCCCGGCCATGCCTAGCAGCGAGAAGAATGTTAAATACAGGTACTTCATGTTACTTTGCTAATAGTTGATATTCCGCAAAGTTGGACCGAAGTCAACCGGCATCCATTGACTTTGGTTAAGAAATGAAGCGTGAACGTTGTATTATTTTTTGCCGGGATAAAGTTTCAGGACGATTGGTGAAATATGGTCTGTTTCCAAATGCGCTGCAATCTGCGTATATTCAGGGATTGTATAAATTCAAGATGTGGCACAAATAAACAAAGTCTGAAAATGCACGACATACTATTTGACTTTTTATCAAAATATGTTTCCTTGACAGAGGATGAAAAGAATATCATCATCTCGTTCAACACTTTTCGGACAGTCAAAAAAGGTACAATTCTATTGAGAGAAGGACAAACCTCTAATAATGTATACTTTGTATTGAAAGGTTGTATCCGGACTTATTACATCATTGACGGAATTGAAAAAACAACTGCTTTTTATACAGAAATGGACGCCTTGACACCGCCATGCGTTATCAATAAAGCACCTTCCCAATATTACATATCTTGTATCGAAGACTCGATACTCAACGTTTCGAATCCTGAAATGGACGTCGAGGCTTTCAGCAAATTCCCAAAATTTGAATCGCTTTGCAGGATTTTATCGGAAGAGCTTCTGGCTAAACAGCAAACTAAGTTTGACGAGTTTAAAACCTCTTCGACCAAACAGCGATACCTCAATTTACTGCAATCGCGACCGGACCTTATTCAACGTGTACCACAGCATCAATTAGCGAGCTATTTAGGTATCACACCCGAATCTTTAAGCAGGTTAAGAGCAAGGATTACGGAGAAAGACAAGGCGCATACTAACGCAGCTCAGCCTGCCTGCATCGTTGAAAATAACTTTTCCAGCAATTGCCTTGCTGATTACCTGGAAGAATAACTTTGCCTTGCTCGACAAAGATGGCAGCTTAGCTATTTTAAATGCTTCAATCAAGGCTTACATGGGACTTGAAGGGTTTGGTATTTATGCTGCGACCAAGGCAGCTGTCCGATGATTTGCAGGAAGCTGGGCTACGGATTTAAAAGACCGAAAAGTCAGGATGAACGGCCTTAGCCCTGTGCTTGTCCCCACAGAAGGGTATCGTAACGAACAGGGAATGTCACAGCAGCAGATCCAGGATATGTTGATTGCGTGACCACCGAAATACCGGCTGGACGTGTAGAAACTGGCCAGGATACGGGAACGCTATTGTATTTCTCGCCTCCGAAGTCAGCAGCTTTATCATAGGATTGACTGTAGATGGTGAACAAACAATGATTTACGCTGGCAAAAATTAATGTCAAGTAAATAAAGCTGAAAGAGGCTGTCTCAAATGAGGCAGTCTTTTTCAGGTTCAAAGTTGGGTGATTTTTCTCGATCTGATTATCTTTAGGTAAAAGCAATTCTGGAAAAAATGCAAATTATCTACGCCCTGAATACAAATCTAAGCCGGCATGGTAATACCAACGGGCAGAGATCAAAGAATGCCCCCCCTGCGAACCCTGCTCAGTGTTTCCTTGGTAATTCCAAGATAGGATGCAATGATATGTAGTGGAAATCGCTGCAAGAAATTGGGATACTCCCTTGCAAAATCTGCGTAACGGGCGTCAGCGGGGAGGCTAATCGTGGAATTCAAGCGTTTCTGGCTGGCGATCGAATTTTTCTCATCCATTATTTGGAGCATCTTCCTTACCGAAGGTATTTGGTCCAGTAGGTCGATGGTATCTGCATGGCTAATGGTAAGCAGTTCGCAATTTTCCCAAGCATCAATGTTGTAATTTGATCGTGTCTGCATGACAATGCTTTCCCTGTCGCCCATCCACCAGTTCTCGATGCCCAGTTGTACGACATGCTCGATTCCCTTCTGATCAATGCTGTACTGCCTCATTGCTCCGCTGACAATAAAGCAAAAATGCTTGCAGAGATCTCCCTGCTGAAGAAAATACTGGCGCTTTTTAAGTCTTTTGGCGGAAAAGATCTGTCGGACAAGGTCCTCTTCCTGCTTATTCAAGGGCATGCCGGAGTACCTATTGACATATGAAATCAGTGAATCATGCATAAGGCGAAAATTCAAGGTTTGAGCTGCACGGTCATTCATGACATTGCAGCCGGTAGCCGGTCTGCCTAAGCCTGCATCCAGCGGTTACCATGGGGGCATATACGCTAAGTTGCCGTTCCGTCAACTGTGAGCGAATATACAAACCTGTTGATATTTATCAACGTTCTTTTTTATCATTTGTCATCGCCCAACGACACTGCGAGCAAGTAGTTTTGTTGAACAATTATAAATTAAAAATCAGAAATCATGACACAATCAAAGAATGGCATTTCGGCTAATTTAACTGAATCAAACAAGCAAATCGTGTTGCAGGCCTATGCCTCCCTGAAGGCAGGAAATGTCGCCGGCTACTTTGACAGCATGGCCGATGATATCACGCTCACCTATTTTGGCAATCACCTGTTCACGGGAACTTATCGCGGCAAGAAGGACATTCTGGACAACTACGTACCTGTGTTGCTCAATCGCCTCGAAGGCCCCATAAAGATCACGGTTACCAACGCGATTGCAGAGGGCGATCAGGTTTTCGTCGAGGCGGAGGGCGAATCACAAACCAAGGATGGTCTGGACTACAACAACCTCTACGGCATTATACTCCGTTTGAAAGATGGAAAGATTACCGAAGTACGTGAGTACATGGACACCGAGCTTGTTAAGGCCATCTTCGGCTGACCTCGCAATAACGCGCAATGATGGGATTCTCAGTAAATTGATAAACAATCGCTTACAGAATTCAAATTGTTGCAGCATGATCACTGAAGCGCCTGAAAAGGGCGCTTTTTTGTTAAAAAACCTCCAATTTTCTCAAAGCTCGTTTACACTTTACAGCTGGCCGTCAGGAAGATACACGCTGAATACAGCTCCCTCGCCTTCGACTCCCTCGGCAATGATTGCCCCGCCATATGAAACGACAACCTTGCGGCAAATCGCCAGCCCGATGCCGGTTCCTGGAAAGTCTTTGGAACGCCGCAATCTTTGAAATGGTTGAAATATCCTGGCTGCCTGTTCTTGATCAAATCCCATCCCATTGTCAATGATCTGGATCAAATGGTAACGGTTGCCAGTGTTTGTCAGACCGGCGGTAGCTGGAATGTCGGCCCCAGTTACTATTTTGTGCCTAATCTGAATTTCAATCGGTGCTTCGGTGCGCCTGAATTTGACGGAATTGCCGATTAGATTCTGAAAAAGCTGACAAAAATGTGTTTTATCACCTTTTATGGTGGGTAGCGGGTCCATCGTGATAGTTGCACCTGACTCGGAAATCGCTAACTCGAGATCCAGCAGGATGATTTGAAATACTTCTTCCAGGGACACCGCGTTTAACGGACCGGCTTGTGCAGCTTTGGACAATTCCAACAGGTCTGTGACTAGTACCGACATGCGGTGAGCAGTAGATCGTATCTTTTCCAAATAGTCCGCGCCGGACCCCAGCTCGCCTTCATACCGCTTCATAAACAGGTCGCTGAATGCCTTTATTTTCCGTATCGGTTCTTGCAAGTCGTGAGACGCAAAATAAGCAAACTGTTGTAATTCCAGGTTTGATCTTTTCAGCTCCTCATTATTCTTCTGAACTTTCAAGTTCAATTTCGAAAGGCTGCGATTTAAATTTTCCAATTCTTGTGTCCGACTACTCAAAATGCTCTGTACCCTCTCTTCAAAAAATGCTTCGGCATTGTCCAATGATTCTCGCAGCTTTCTTGATTCCAAAAGCCGCACAACCTGTTTGGCCAGAACCCGCAAAGCAAACAATTGTTGCTCGTCCAACTGTCGGGGCGAATGATCTATCACGCACAGCGAGCCCAGCGCAAATCCCTGGCTATCCATCATGGGAACGCCCGCATAGAACACCACGTAAGGTTCTCCTGTTACCAAGGCATTGCCAGAAAACCGTTCATCCAGTCGCGAATCAGATATGATCATCGGTTCGCCCGGATTAGTGATGGCATGGGCGCAAAAGGACAATTCGCGGGGTGTCTCGCGAATAGAAAGCCCATGATTGGATTTAAACCATTGCCGGTCCTGGTCCACCAGCGAAACCAGCGATATAGGCGTAGCACAGATCTGCGACGCCAGTTCGGTCAGATCATCATATTCCTCTTCCGGCTGAGAATCAAGT
This sequence comes from uncultured Dyadobacter sp., assembly GCA_965649915.1. Lineage (GTDB taxonomy): Bacteria > Bacteroidota > Bacteroidia > Cytophagales > Spirosomataceae > Dyadobacter. The sequence continues at coordinate 138,340 of CBFGMV010000006.1, read as the reverse complement.
ATCCCGTATCCACGAAGAGCTGAAAGCCGCTTCTCCTCTTCGATTGATTGGCCCAAGTTCATGTCTATGAGATACAGTATTTTCTATTACAATTGATATAGTTCCCTCGACGGAAAGTATAAATACCGATCCAAGCGGGCAGATAATCAATGTGAGGATTAAATAGCGATAAATGAGGCTTCCTACATGCAATTTCGCTTCGAATGTAGACGATAAACCACAATAGGCTCGGTACCGTAAAATAGTCCTCTAAAAAAATACTTTCTAGTATTTTTTTAGAAAAGAAAAACACCCATTAGTATACACCATTTCAATTGGAAGCAGCTATTATCCTCAGCGTCAAACATCTTAATCCCTCTTCCGTAACTGTCTTTGCACCGTCCGAGGTATGACCGGAACGATTGTTACCCTTCCTCTCTGGTTGTTCGGCATGGCCCGGGCCGGAATATCCCCGTCCAAAAACCAATGAACGAGTTCTGCCCTAATCGCATAACATTTGTCTGCAATTCAGGATTTCAATGGAATATGTGCTCCAAATTGCTACTTTGCATTGGTTTTTATTTCCTCTTTTATCGGCATTGGCAACACTTAATTTCTACCAACAGGTAAATGACGGCCCACGCGGCTTGCAGGATCTTTGGGAAAAAGAGTTTGAAGCAAAGTCCCTGTGGGGTAACAGGATATTTTGTTTCACGTTTGCGGTGTGTTACCCATCCACCTCACTCCTCTATTACCTGAACGGCAATCCCAATTATCAGTCTATTTTCCTGCTACAAATTACTTGCAGCTGCCTGGTAGCGGTGATCATTTTCCTTCATTTCAGAGAGAAGATAACCGGTCAGAACGCCTCTTTTTACAGCCGGATCTTAATGGTCATTTTTCATTCGTTTATCCTGGCCCGTTTTCAGACCCTGTATTACTATGATTTAAGTATAAATCTGACCCTACAACTTATTTTTTCGTTCTGGGTCCTGCGCTGGAAGTTTTACTATGCCCTGGTCAGTTCGGTAACCACAGTCTTGTTTTTTTCCCTTGCGCTATATATCAGCGGTCAGGATGTGCTGCTTCGTTTTTTGAGAGAAGGCGGCTTCTTCTTTTTTCTTGGGCAATGCGTTTTCCCGTTGGTTATGCAAATGCGCTATAACAAGCAGTACCGCGAATTTATCTATTTTCACAGCCTGCAAAGACAAAACAAGGAGCTCGAGAAGCAAAACCAGCTTGCAAAACAGGCCATGCAGGCAAAATCCGACTTCCTTTCCACCATGAGCCATGAGATCAGGACGCCCCTGAACGGCATCGTGGGCGTTATCCATTTGCTTCTGCAAGAAGATCTGCGAACGGATTTCCAAAAGGAGTTGGTCGGAACATTAAAGTTTTCCTCCGATCACCTGATGGCGGTGGTAAATGATGTCCTGGATTTCAATAAAATCAACTCCAATCACGTCAAACTCGCGAAAGAGCCATTTAACCTTCTCTCTTTTCTTGAAAGTCTTGAAAAAACCTTCATTCCGCGTGCTCAGCAGAAGCAACTGGATTTAATCTTTGAAATTGACCGGGCCTTACCCGCACACCTGACCGGCGACCAGGTGCGCCTGAACCAGATCATCACCAATTTGATCCATAATGCGATTAAATTCACCGAGAAAGGCTTTGTAAAATTGGCAGTTAAAGAAATTAAAAGGGATGAAAGCCGAACATCGATACGCTTTGAAATCAGCGATTCGGGAATCGGCATTCCGCTCGAAGATCAATCTTCGATTTTCGACATCTTCGTACAAGGCGGTATGGAAGCCAAGAGGGGCAATCGCGGCACTGGGCTCGGACTGGCGATAACCAAAGAGCTCCTCCGACTTTTTGGAAGTGAAATAAAATTGGAAAGCGAGCAATGGCACGGATCGCGTTTTTCTTTTTGTATTGATTTCGAGTATTCCGATCAGCAAGTGCTGAAAGAAAAACCAGCGGGCGTAAAAGTTATCCTCCCGGAAGCAAGGGTTTTGGTCGTCGATGACAATGCAATTAATTTGCTGTTTGCCACCAATCTGCTTAAAAAAATAGGTTTGCAGTACGACACAGCCGAAAATGGCTGCGAAGCAGTTGAAAAATTCAATCACAATTACTACGATTTGGTGCTAATGGATCTTAAAATGCCGGTTATGGATGGCTTTGAGGCTACCCAGATCATCCGTGCCCAGGGCGCCCTCACGCCTATCATTGCCCTGACAGCATCGGCGTTTACCGACGAGCGTGAGAAGGCTTTATCAAACGGCTTTTCGGAATACCTGGTCAAGCCCTTTCTTCCGAAGGAATTTTATGATCTTGTTTTTACCTTTTTTAAAACCGAAGAGGAAGGGTAATGATCCATACCGCAGCTGGGGCGCTTGCTTCTGGTGTGGTAGAAATATAAGGCGGCTTTTGCAAGACACCCGTAATATCAATGCACTATCAGCTCCCTTGGATTGATGCCAAATTCCTTCTTGAAGGCGAAGGAAAAATGAGACAGGTTTTCAAAACCTACTTCAAAATAAATATCAATCGGCTTTTTCCTTTGCTCGGTAAGCTTGAATCTGGCAAGCTCCAGACGTTTCTGCGTAAGCCATTTCTGAGGTGTCGTGTTGAATGCTTTTTTAAAATCACGTTTGAAGGTAGTAAGGCTTCTTCCGGTAAGGTAGCTGAACTTTTCCATTGACATATTGAACATAAAGTTCTTCTGCATAAAGTCTACCAGATTAATCTTATGGGGTTCTGAAAAATCAGATAGAATAGCATCGAGATTCCGGTCGACCGTGCGAAGGATCGTAATGGCCTCCCTGATCTTTAACTGAGAGAGCTCGGGCGGAAGTTGGTATTCCAGATTGAAATAAGGAAGCATCGAATCAAAGAAACTGTCGAGTAAAGGACTTTTACGCAGCTTAACAATGTGATCTGTTTTAGATACAGGACTGATCTCTCCTTGACGGGCTTCATAGTATGACCTCAGAATATCGTGGGTAAGCTTCACTACGATCGCTCTGTAGGGCTCACCGTCCTTATCGGACTTTACCAACAATGCCAGTCGGTTCCGAGGAAACAGATGGGTGTCCCCCGCACCGAAAACATAGGTTTTTTCTGCCTGTATCACCTTCAGCTCTCCGGACAGGACACGTACTACCGAGTGCTCTTCGGCAGTAAGCTCCGTACTGCGTTGGGAGCTACCGCTGCAAGTAAAGACGATGTTGGCATGTTGGGAGGTCTGTTTCGTTATCATACTTACAAATTTAAAAAATTACCAAAGCCCCGTTACGAAGCCCTGGTAATTGGTTATTGTACATCGAAAATTGTCCCGGTCAATTCCTCGCTCAGCGTCCAAAGTTTTTCTGCGGCTTTCGGATCGACGGCGAATGAGGCAACACCTCCCGCTCCGGCGGGACTCCCGGCAGTTTTGTCGCCAGCAACGTAATCTGCCACTTCGACATCTTGAAGGTAGACACCACCTATATTCCCTAGTTTTGGATTGGTCGCAGCCCACACCGCAGTAGCAGCGCCTTCCTCTACGGTCTTTTCAATACTTTTCATTGCCTCCTGAGCCGCTACATTCGGCGTCCCGTCGGGGTGTACTGCACCGATTGCCACGAAATCCTCAAAGGTCAGGAAACGCGACAAATCGGTCGCCAGGATCAGACCAGGATGTACTGCATAGGAGCGGACCCCGAATGGTTGCGCTCTTTTGTCCAGCTCCACAGTGAAGAGTACGTTTGCTGTTTTTGACTGTCCGTACGCTTCAAACTTGTTGTACTCCCTGCTGTTATAATTGACATCATCGAAATGGATCGGTGAGGTATGGTGTGCCGAAGATGAAACATTCACAACCCTTGCACCGTCTGTTTTTTTCAGAGCTTTCCATAAATTGGCAGTCAATTGAAAGTGACCAAGGTGATTGATTGCAAACTGTCCTTCGTAACCTCGCTCGTCACGCTGAAGGGGTGTCCACATCACGCCCGCATTGTTGATTAGCATATGTAGCGGCCTTCCGGATAAGATAAATTTTTCAGCAAAAGCAATGATTGTTTCCTGTTTCGCCAGATTCATGTATTCCACTTCAACGTTAGAAATCCCTTCGAGGTTGGCTTTGGCCTTTTCAGGGTCTCTTGCCGGTACGATCACATGGGCACCTGCGGATGTTAGCGTTTTGGTAATCTCCAGACCAAGTCCTCCATAGCCACCTGTTACGATGGCAATCTTACCGGTCAGGTCAATTCCATTAATTACGTTCTTTGTCGTTGACTTTGAGTTGAAGCCAGAACCTATCGCATTCTGGAGCGCGCCGTTGTAATTTGTCATTTTCATTTTTCTTTGAATTTTGTTTGACAAAGGTACGAGCCCCTAGAAGAAGCGATTTTGCTCAGAAGTTCTAATAATTTTGTTTTAAAGGTCATAATAACAATTCGTGTCGACTGGCTGGCACTTTCACTGACCAGAACGACTTTGCTCCTAATTATGTGGTGTATTTTATCTATAAGGCAAGTTTGTTTGGCTAGATACAAACTCAAAAAATCGCCAGGAGAGTACCCAAGGCTACGGGCTTTGATGTCATAGACCGACCCGAACTTGGATTTTATCTCCAACTCCAAGGCAGTCACCTCTGCCTCGGCTTCCTTCTGTGTGAGGTAACTGTTAATGACCGTAGCGTTTTGGGCTGTTGCTTTTAACTTGCCCGTCTTTTCGTTCCAGTCTTCCGGATGGATACGGATAGCAGTGCCAGGTATTCGATCTCCTGCACTTGGTGATGGGAAGGCAACTGGGAACGAGGTAATCGGACGAAGATCCTCGAATTGTCAATAAAGATCTGCCTTGAGGTAGTCCACCTATTAACAAAAAATTTTCAAGAAAAAGTCATAAAATAAACTTTTTAGTATATTTTTACTAAGCGATTTAAAGATATGATCACGAAGGCAGAAAGAACAAAGCGGTTTATCCTGGAAACAGCAGCGCCGCTGTATAACCAGAAAGGGATTTCAGGAGTTAACATTGATGACGTACTTGCGGCTACGAAGTTGACGAAGGGATGCCTTTACGGACACTTTGAAAATAAAGACGACTTGTCTGTGCAGGTCATTGAGTATATGCTAGATAATGTCGTTCAAAAAATGATGTTTGCAGTCGGTGCGGGAAAGACAGCCACTGCGAAAGTATTCGCATTCCTTGATTTTTATAAAGACCCCTTTAATACTTACATCAGTGGAGGATGCCCTATTATCAATACTGCTGTTGAGGTTGATGACAATTTCCCGGAGATTAAAGAAAAAATTGGCGGGGTAATCCGCCGGGGGCAGGATACGTTTACCGCTATATTGAAACAAGGCATTCAGGATGGTGAATTTTCAACAAAGCTGGATCCGGCCGTCTACGCTTTCAAGGCGACTGCCGCCATTGAAGGAGGACTGGTGATGTGCCGGGCCATGAATACCGCAAAGCCGATGCATGGCCTGATCAAAAGCCTTAAATCTGAACTAGAGAGTTATAAAGTTTAATTTTTTTACAATAAAATAGACCAAAAAGTCTATTTCTAATCAGCTAAGCTGATAGCTCGATTGATAACAACAAAGAAATGAGAATATACTTAAAAGTCTATTTTGAGGCCATAATATTGAAAGATAAAAACGATCCCGATCATGGCCTTTGGTTCAGTCAATTCAAAAAAGAATTAAAACCTGCCGGAGCCATAGCTGACCACTATTTCAAACATTCAAAGAAACAATATGAAAGCATTTATCATTGATGGCTATAAGCCGAAAAACGGCATGCGTAAGGCAGACATTCCCGACCCGGTTGTCGGAGAAAACGATGTGCTGGTGCAGGTCCATGCAGCCGGTGTTAACCAATTGGACTCCAAAATCATGAGTGGCGAATTCAAAGCGATGTTACCTTACAAATTCCCCTTGATCATGGGACATGACATGGCTGGGGTGGTAGTAAAAACCGGCTCCCGTGTAAAGCAATTCAAAGCGGGTGATCAGGTATATGCGCGGCCAGCTGATTTCAGCATCGGTACGTTTGCCGAACTGATAGCTATACGCGAATCGGATCTGGCCTTCAAGCCAACTTCGCTTTCTATGGAAGAGGCTGCATCGATTCCACTGGTGGGTCTTACCACATGGCAGGCGCTGGTTGAAAAGGCGAACCTGAAAAGAGGGCAAAAAGTGTTTATCCAGGCGGGTTCTGGCGGCGTGGGGACATTGGCCATACAACTAGCCAAGCATCTGGGGGCTACAGTGGCCACCACCACCAGCGCGCCCAACATAGAACTGGTAAAAAGCCTGGGAGCAGATGTGGTGATTGATTACCGGAAAGAGGATTTCGAGACCATTCTTAAAGATTACGATGTGGTCCTGAACAGCCAGGATGCAAAGACCCTCCAAAAGTCGCTGCGTATATTAAAACCCGGTGGAAAACTCATCTCCATCTCTGGCCCACCTGATCCCGCATTTGCCAAGGAATTCAGATTGAATGCAATACTGAAAGTAGTCATGTTCTTTCTAAGCTTTACGACGAAAAGAAAAGCCAGGCGGCTTGGCGTGGACTATTCTTTTCTTTTTATGAAGGCCGACGGAAACCAGCTTGGTAAAATCACTGACCTGATTAATTCAGGGATCATACGTCCTGTGATGGATAAAGTATTCCCATTCGATAAGGCCAATGAAGCTCTGGCTTATGTGGAAAGCGGGCGTGCCAAAGGCAAAGTTGTCATCAAAGTAGCTTAGTACAATAATGGCCAGGACAATGCATCCTAGCCCATGTTCAAACAGTATTTCATTTTTATTAACGCAGTTACAAGCCAGAGCATAAGTGGTTAGGCGACCATAGAAGGTGTCTGGTATTCAAAGCTCGATCAAAAATAGACCAAAAAGTATAATATGTATTTTATGAATGATAAACAAATTTTTGACAGATACCAACTTGGGGGAATTGAATTAACAAACCGCCTGGTCATGGCCCCTATGACACATTCCCGCTCCAACAACCCTGGGAACGTGGCCACTGAACTGACTGCAAAGTATTATCAGCAACGAGCTTCCGCAGGCTTGATCATTACCGAAGGGACGTTCATCAGTCCGGAAGCCGTAGGAATAATAAACGTTCCCGGCATTTATACCAGCCAGCAAGTTCGGGGATGGAGACTGACAACGGATGCTTTACATCAGGCAGCAGGAAAAATCTTTGCACAACTCTGGCACACCGGGGCATACTCGCATCCTGGCTTACATAGGTTATTCCGCTAGACTTTTTGGCAGGTAGAGAAAATTCAGCAAAAACAATTCACCGTTGGCAGAATATCCGAGGTTCGTGATGCATTCATTTTCCAATGCTTCACCAGTTTTGCATATCAAGACGTCTACGATCTCAAAAGCATCAGGACAACCATGCGGTATTGCCGAGTGAGAAAATCAAGGATCAGTGAGAATGTGGCGAAAGTCAGAAATAAATTATTCTCTTCATCCGGATCGTTAAGGCATATAAATTAAAGGTAAGGTAACGCCCTCTCCGAACCTTGCCCTACTGAGTTGCACTGGATCACTTACTCATGGCTCGCCGGATTTGTAAAACACCTTCGGCATTTTCTGTTGGAGGTGTTAACGGTTACTAAACGTCCGGCGCGAAAGCGCCATCTATCAATGGAATATAGCTAAATTTCAGTTAGGTATGAATGGAGGGAGCGCAAGGGCAGCTTTGTTATTGCTTCCTTCCATAATTAGGCCTTCCTTCGATGCTGCGACTTTTTCAAACACTTTTTTAACGGAGCTATTATCAACAGGATTCATTGGGAATAGGTCACAACATTCTTGATCTTTCGATTTTCCTATTGATTCCTTTTGAAAAAGGTCATTCCTGTAAATGCCTGATGCAATATTCGCTGAGACGTTTTGTGGGTTCGACCATTGCATAGCTATTCCAAGGGCAGCACCGGTTTACGTTAAATTATGATTAAATTTTCCGTTAATGGTTTCGGGCCAGGGTTTCCTCTAAAATTCTTCCAAATTGACTTCTACGTTTGCTTCAACATCGGACGTATCTCATGAAGCCCCTTATTTCTTCTGCAATTCTCTTTCTCTTTGCCTTGGTCAATGCTTATGGCCAAAGCAAATCCAATGCCACAATAACCGGCAAGATCACAGATGCCGCCACCAGCAAACCTGTGGAATATGCCTCGGTAGGCATCACCGATCAACTGACCAATCGGGTCGTCAACGGCACGGTCACCGATTCGTCGGGTTATTTTGAAATTAGCGGTCTCGCCTCCGGCACATTTACGGTCAACGTCGATTTTATCGGCTATGAAAAGAAGGCTGTTAAAGATGTGATTATAGCCAGTAAGGCTGTTAACCTGAATAATATCGCCCTGACACCGTCCATCAAAACGCTGGCGGAAGTTACTGTGACGGGCCAGGCGGCGATTGTTGAAAACCAGATCGACAAAATCGTTTACAATGCCGCCAACGACATTACCTCGCAGGCGGGCGTGGCTCTGGATGTTTTGAAAAAAGTCCCGCAGGTGTCAGTCGATATCGACGGAAATGTGGAGTTGCAGGGCAATCCTAATGTCCGTTTTCTGATCAACGGAAAGCCGTCGAGCGTTTTTGGAAACAGCCTCACCGATGCGTTAGCTTCTATCCCGGCCAGCCAGATTAAAAGTATTGAGGCGATCACCAGTCCGGGTGCTAAATACGACGCGCAGGGCACGGGCGGAATTATCAATATCATCCTGAAAGACAACCGCTTGCAGGGCATCAATGGAAGTGTGAACCTGACAGCCGGTACAAGGCTCGAAAACGGCTCGGTGAACTTGAATTTCAGGAAAAACAATTTTGGATTGAATGCATTTTTCAGCGGTAACAAACAACTCAGCTCGCGTACGCCCGGCACCCAGAACCGCATTTCCACGGACCCATCCGGTAACCGGACCCACCTGCTGCAAAACGGTTATCAGGATTTTGAGCGAAGCGGCTACCGGTCGGGTATCGGCTTCGATTGGAGCCCGTCGAAAAAGGATAACCTGACCGGTGCGATCGGCTATAACAGTTTCAGCAATGCCAGCAGCGGTATTACCAATATCACCCAATCGGCATTGGACGGAATTGGTATGCCGGTTGCAACCTCGGATATTCTCCGAAATTCGAGCAACCGCGGCCGTATCAATGCCGTGGATTGGAGTTTGAATTATATTAAAAAACTCAAAAAGGATGGCCAGGAACTGAATGTGCTGTACAGTTCCAGCTTTGGGAAGCCGCGCAACAGCTACTACCAGATACAAAGCCGCACATCCGAACAGACCCCTTACGCGGGAACATCCGGCAATACGCCGGGCAACGACAAGCAAACCAACATTTCCATCGACTATTCCCACCCGGTTAAAAAAGATTTGCTGATCGAAACCGGTGTCAAAACGGTGTTGCAGGACATTACCAGCGTGGCCGATATTCAGGTTTTCCGTCCGTCGCAAAGTGCCTACATCCCCGACCCTACCCAATCCTACGAGCTGGGTTATAATATGAAGGTTTACGCTGGCTACCTGTCCGCGACATTCCCTCTTTTCCATTTTCTGAATGTCAAAGCCGGTGTGCGTTTCGAGCATACCGATGTTAAAATCGATTACCCGAATACTTCCATTCCTTCGTACAACAACCTGGTGCCGTCGCTGATCTTCTCGCACAACTTCAAAGATGAGCAGTCGCTCAAACTGGCATTCACGCGCCGCATCGAACGGGCCGAATACCGGGATATTAACCCATTCATGAACCTGAGCGACCCCTATAATATCACCACGGGCAACCCGCTTCTCAAACCCGAGATCGGCAACAATTTTGAACTGGGATATAATAAAACGTTCAAAAACGGCGGTAACGTCTACATCGCATTGATCGAGCGCATTAATACCGATGACGTCAAGCCCTACACGGTCCTCTACCCGAGTTATGTGATCGGTGATTCGACCTATGTGAATGTTTCGATTACCAACCGGCGGAATATCGGTGTCGAATACAACTCCGGCCTAAGCGTTTCGGGCTCGGTACCGGTTACCAGCCAGCTCAACCTGCGCGGGAACCTGATGGTTACCCAGAAACGCGTGGTCAACGACCTGCTGGGAGGCAATGTTACCAACGGTACCAACTGGCGTTTCAACCTGAATGCCACTTATCAGCTTCCCAAAAACCTGATCCTCGAAGGTTTCGGAAATTACTCGTCGGCGATCAACACCATTCAGGGCAAGCGGCCGCAGCAGCTAACCTATAACTTCGCTTTCCGCAAGCAGTTTTATCACAAAAATGCCAGCATCGGGCTGACGGCCACCAATCCATTTACCAAATACATCAGCCAGGTTACCACCATCCGGACCGCTAACTATATTTCGACCAATACCGTCCTGATCCCCTACCGGTCGTTCGGCATCAGCCTGACCTACAAATTCGGCAAACTCGAATTCAAAAAAGGTAAAGAACAGGGCAACGACTTCCTGCACAGCGCCCCAAATAGCGATAACTAATCCTCCTTCAATCAAGATTACTTATTATGAAACTGTTTCTGTATAATCTGGCCGTATTATTGGTATTGAGCACCGCGGCATTCGCACAGTCTGCCGATTCAACCGTTCATAACTATATCCGTTTCAGCACGAGGCAACTCTATTCTCCCGCCTCGCTTATTCTCGGGGGCCTGATCGCCAACGGACATTCGGAAGAATCCATTAAGCATGAACTCGTCGAAGAGCGAAATGAAATGATCCCTCATTTTAAAACACGCCTGGACGATTACCTGCAATTTTCTCCGCTGGCTGTTGCTTATGGCCTCGATGCATTTGGTGTTAAATCCAAAACCGACTTTGTAAACCGGACGGCCATTCTGGCAAAAGGAGAAATCCTTGCGCTCGGCACGGCCACACTATTGAAGAAAGCCACGCACACGCTCAGGCCCGACGGAAGTTCGTACACCTCATTCCCATCCGGGCACACGACGCAGGCATTCGCGGCGGCCACCTTTCTGAGTGAGGAGTACAAAGACCGCTATCCCTGGATGCCCTACGCCTCCTATTCGGTCGCTTCCTCCGTCGGGCTGTTGCGTATGGCCAACAACCGGCATTACATCAGCGATGTGCTGGTGGGCGCGGGCATTGGTTACCTGGCGATGAAAACCGCCTACTGGACGCACCGATACAAATGGGGGAAAAGACGGTATTAGGCCGCTACGAATTCGCTTGAAGCCGGATTCAGTATTTGCAGGTTAATCTGCTTCTGTTCGCTGAGCGTATCCCGGCAATACGACGTGTGGTAGCTGTGCGATTCGAGTAACCGGATTGTGGCTGCCACCCATTTTGCTTCACCAATCACGCAGCTATTTACGATTTCTACTTCCTGCCGCATCAGCTTGTCGCGGGTGAATAATTCCAGTGTGCCGAAATGATACAGATCAGCATCGCAAACGATCTGCTCCAGCAGGCCTGCCGGGCATTGAGGCTGTCTTGTCGCCAATATACAGCCTCCGATGGCGTCTATGAGGCCGCCGGGAACGTGATGCTCTGTCAGAAATGTCCGGACCATATCGGCCCCCTGGCACTCGTGGCCTTTCTGTCCTCCCAATAAATACCCTGAGTCATGAAACCAGGCGGCGGTGGTCGCTATGAACAGCTCGTGCTCGGGTAGTTCGTAGTAAGCAGAAATCTCTAGCGTACGCGAGACCACCGTGCGCGTATGGGTCAGATTATGAAATGCCAGATCCGGATTGCGATGATGCTCGAAAAGACGGACAATATGGCTTTCCACGATCTGACTTAACACGCCGTAATTCATTACAAGATTATTATTTAAATATCGAATTGCTAAACCGATAGCTGATAAACATAAAACTCCGAACCAAAACTGAATTTTTTTGGAAGAATACTAAAAAAGGTGTTTGAAATTCCCAGGGTATCGGGTGTTGTCACGGCGTGTCGACGAGGCAATGTCGGCCACCCAGCTGATCAAGGTAGTCAACAGGCCCAGTCAGCAGTGAATGCTCAAATAGATCCCCAGACTAAGCTAAGGACGGGACATTGTTGCTACTGGTCGAGAAAGTACCGGAGTAAAACAGTTAATTGAATTGTAATTTTATCAAATACTATTGCAACTTCAAGCGGCGTAACCCTTAAACGAGCCGGTCTTAACCAAATTGACATGTGGAAATATTATGCATTACTCTCAGCGCTCTTTGCCGCCTTTACGTCTATTCTTGCCAAAATCGGGGTTAAAGGAATCAGCGGTGATGTAGCGACGGCGGTAAGGACGGTCGTGATCCTGGTGATTGCATGGGGCATTGTGCTATTTGGTGGCCAATTGAAACAGGTAAGGGAAATCAACGGAAACAACCTGCTGTTTCTGGCGCTTTCGGGAGTTGCAACGGGGCTATCCTGGATCTTTTATTTCAAAGCACTGCAAACGGGAGACGTTTCAAAGGTAGCACCGATCGACAAGCTGAGTGTCGCAATCGCCATTGGCCTGTCTATTGTCATACTGAAAGAACCGGTTGACCTGAAAACCATTTTAGGTGCGCTGATGATTGTCGGGGGCACTTTGGTTATCATATGGTAGTGGTAAGTCAGTAAGCAGTGCTTATCATCCTTAGCCGTTAAATCACTAATGGATCACTGAAAAACCTTGCGCTTCCACGAATGGCGATTTAAAAGTAGCTTCGGAACATTAGATCAATGCATTTGTCACAATGCTAGGCAACTACCTCCCTATCCTTTCTCCGGCAGGCTTTTGATATCAAAATATGCAATACAAAGACTGAGAATCACTGCAACAACGGAGCTCGTTGTTAGCACGACCAGTTGCCGCGGCTCTTTATCGAAATCAATGAAAAACATGAATGCGCTGTACACATAAGGGTAATAGATGCTCTTCTCCCAATCCATCAGCACGATACCGGTGATCCATAAGCCAAGGCCCAGGCCCAGGGGAACCACGAAGTTGCGGAAACGCAGGCTTAGCCAGTATTGGATAATGCTCATCGCCAGACAACCCAAGTAAACCCGCCCGGAAACTACCAGCAGGGAGTGCCAGTCGATATTGTAGCCAAGCAGGCGATAGCCCGGATTGAGCTGGTGGACAAACAGTCCTGAAAGCAGCACGAAACAGTCAAAGCAGATAATATAAAATGGCACCAGCACCTGGATCACCACCAGCTTTGAAAAGAAAATATCTGCAAACCCTCGTGGCGAAGCATGTACCTGCTTGAAGGTATTGTTGCGGAACTCGATCTGCACGATCAGATTTGTAATCAAAATAATATACATGGGTAAAATGACCGCCGCTACATTTTTCCAGTTGAACCGGAAGAACGTCAACCAGGGCGTCTGCTCGAATTTGAGAAGGAGTGCTTCCGGCCTTTGCAAAAGAATAATGGAGTTGATAACCGGAATAAAAACGGCGGCCAGAATGGTAAGCCATAATGCAAAGCTTCTTCTGGTTTTGATGAATTCGCCCATCGTGTTGGAAATGAACCTTGATTTCATAGATTAAGCTGAAATGATTTGTAGAAAAAGCTCTTCCAGATCGTTACCCACGACCGCGAGCCTGCTGACGCGTACCCCGCCATGCACGAGCATTTGGTTGATCATGGCCAATTCATCCGGCTCTGAGTGACTGATATGAACGGTGTGGCCCTGCTGCGGTATGACACCAAACCGGCCAGCGAGGATTTCTTCCGTTCTGACCATATCGTCGACTTCTACTTCCACCAGCGAATGCTGGAACTGCATCGTTTGAAGTTCCCCAATGGTGCCCTGAAAAAGCGACTGCCCATGATGGATAATGCCTACGTGGGTTGCTACCTTTTCTACTTCTGCCAGCAAATGGCTGGAAACCAGCACCGTCTTTCCTTGCTGACTGTTAAGCTCCCTTATCAATTCGCGGATTTCGATGATTCCATTAGGGTCCAGACCGTTGGTAGGCTCGTCCATGATCAGCAGTTCCGGGTCGTGCAGCAATGCGATCGCGATGGCTAGCCGCTGCTTCATACCCAGTGAATAGGCTTTAGCCTTTCTGTGGGCCGCGTCGGAGAGGCCGGTGATGCGCAATACTTCCCCGATCCTGCTTTTAGTGCATTCATAGGAGCGCCTGAACACTTCCAAGTTTTCTTGCCCGGTCAGATGCAGGTAAAGCGAGGGTTGTTCGATGAGAGAGCCTGTTCGTCGTAAAATGTCGATCCGGCTGCTGGCCATCTCTTGCCCGAAAAGCCTGATACCTGCCTGCCCATTTTGCAACAAGCCGAGCAAAAGGCGGAGGGTAGTGGTTTTTCCGGCCCCGTTTGGGCCGAGAAAACCATAGATGCTTCCCTGGGGAACGTGCAGATTAATGTCATGCAGGATTGGCTGGCCTTTCTGAAAGGCATAATCCAGATGATTGGTTTCGATAACCGCATTTTTCATGGCAGGTGTTATTTTTTGATTGTGCATCAAAGAAATAAGCACCTTTTTACATGAGGAAATAAAATCGCCAACAGGCCTTTTTTGCCTTCAAACCAGCCTGAATAACCGACCAAAAAAATGACTATTAATTCATGTCATCCGATCCTCCTCAGCAAATCATCGCGAAAAAGGTCGCCGATCGGCACTTTTTGATTACCGATGTAAATGATATTACGCTCGATGAACGTGATCTTGTTGACCGCCACGATAAACGAGCGGTGCACGCGGACAAAGTCCCGGGCAGGCAGTTTTTCAAGCAACGCGGTCAGGGTCATCAGCGTTTCGATCACCTGGCCGGACGTATGTAAGGCGACGTGGTCTTTTTTCCCTTCCACCAGTAGAATATCCTCCAAATCCACGCGTAACATCCTGTGCGCGGAACGTATGAAGAGATAACCGGGAGCGCTTGCGGCCACCGGCGCCTGACGTAGCTGCGCTTTCTGAATTGCTTTCAGAAAACGCTCAAAGGAAAAAGGTTTCACCAGGTAGTCTACGACATCTGCTTCAAAACCCGCCAGCGCGAACTGGGGATAGGCCGTGGTAAGAATTACTAACGGCGGGTTTTGGATCGCATTCAGGAAATCCAGGCCATTCACATCAGGCATATTAATATCCAACAGCAGCAGATCACATTTTCCGCTGTTCAGCAGCGGCAGTGCTTCCAACGGAGAGCAGAACCTGGCGATAAGATCCAAAAAAGGGCATTTGGAAACATAATTGTCTACTATTTCCAATGCAAGGAACTCGTCGTCGATGGCAATACATCTGATCATCGGGCGGGTTTGTCAAATTGAATGGCAAGGTCGGCGGTAAATATGTCCTGCACTTGCTGCAAGGAAAGTTCGTGCGCTCCTGGGTAAAGCAATGCAAGCCGCCGCCGTAAATTGGCGATACCCAGCCCGCCGGATATCTCCGGCCCCGCTGCCCGCAGTTTGTTACTGGTATAGACGCTGAGCACCTGATCGTTTAGCCGGACAGCAATAACAATCGGAGACGATCCGTGCTTGAAAACATTCTCGATCAAAGGCAAAAGCAGCAGTGGCGGGATCATGACAGATTGTAGCTGACCGGAAGATTCGAAACAGATCCCCTCTTCCGATTTGCTGCGCATTTCATGCATGGCAACATAAGTCCGTATCATGCTGACCTCTTTTTCGAGTGGAACCATTTCGGCATTGGTTTCATATAGAAGGTAGCGCATCATTTCGGAAATGCGGAGGATCACGGTGGGTGTCTCCGGCGCTTGCCGTAACGACAGCGCGTAGAGGTTATTGAGCGAATTAAAGAGAAAATGCGGGTTGATCTGCGCTTTCAGGACTGCGAGCTCGGATTTCAGATACTCATTTTCCTTCTCCTTCTCCTTGCTCAGCTTCCTGTACCAATCCACGCTCAGTCTCACAACCAGCCCAAATAAAGCAAAAATGATATAATTGCTACCCCTGGTCAGCAATGGCGAAAAATCCCCACTGGATATTCGCCGGGAAAACTGTCCCAAGTGCAAAAGTGCATCTTCAACCACGAGCGCTGATACGGCGATCAGCATCATCGCCATCACATTTCCGACCAGAAAGAGTACCAGACTATGTCGCGGGAGGATTCTGGGAATCAGGTAGGCGTAGTTAAGGTAAAAGCTGCCTGCATGGGCTACTAATGCTATTCCATAGTGTATAAAAAACACATCGGGAGATGTTCGGGCATAATTGCCGTAGAAAACTACGGTTGCATAAATCCCCCAGGCCAGTAAATGCAGCATTACCGGAAGTTTCTTTTCCAGCAGCGGTTGCCATACCTCATTGGTCGGTTCAATCATATGCGAGTATACTGATTTTGAGGCTTACTGTAAAAAATCAGCGTCAATGCACACTTTTTACCTACCAACACGCAGAACTTACCGATTACTTTGCGTGAATAAAGTGCAGTCTGACGCGGTCGTAAACCGGCGGGCAGGTTAGTTATTAGCCTTATTCGAAAAGAATAGGTTCAATGCTGACTTATCCGTTAATAGTCTATCGGTTTTTGCAACTTTTTGAAGCCATGGCTGTCCAATGATTAGCAATGGATCAGAAAGAACATTACAGGCCAACAGACCGCATATTGGTTGAGCGAGTACTCAGTGGAAACACGAGGGCTTTTGGCATGATCATCAAGCATACCGAAAACCTAGTCGCACAGATTGTTTTCAAAATGATTTCAGATAGGGAAGAACGTGGTGACCTGGCGCAGGATATTTATGTAAAAGTCTTCCAAAAGTTGAACACTTTCCGCTTTCAGGCCAAACTCTCGACGTGGGTAGCCCGGATCGCCTACAATACCTGCATCAATCATCTGGAAAAGAACCGGTCTTCGCCTTTCCAAAATCTGGATGATTTCTGCAATGACGATCAGACCGGGCATATTCAGCAATACGACGACACGAATGATACGGAACAGGAGCTGATCCGTAACGAGTTCGACGCGATCCTACAATTGGAACTTGAAAAGCTCCCGCCGATATACAAATTGCTTGTCACGCTTTACCATCACCAGGAACTAAGCTATTCAGAGATCGCGCAGATCGTCGACTTTCCTGAGGGAACGGTTAAAAGTTACCTTTTCCGCGCACGGAAAAGGCTGAGAGAGCAGCTTGAAGTGATTTATAACAAAGGTTTATGAAAAACAAAAATCATTTAACGGATGCTGAAATCCAGCAATATGCATTCGACGAAATAAGGCTGAACGATGGTGTAACAACGCATATCGATCAATGCAGGCATTGCTCAGCTCGCGTCGCATTGTACCGGGAACTAGCGGCGTCAATTGCGGTCACATCCGAGCCGGTTTTCGATTGCGAGCTCGTGCCTGCGGTACTGGCAAAGCTACCGTCACCAAAGCCCCGGCAGTCGCAAATCCAGTTGATCGTAGCCTCGGTGGCGATAATGGGCGTGTTGATCGGTATTTTCAGTTTCTATTATTTGAGTAAGGGGTCACTGACGGGAGTGTCTTTGGACTACGTACCGGCAATCTATGGCATTGTCGCTCTCTGCACATTACTCTTTGCTTTGCTGACGGCAGACCTGTGGAAACAGTATACCCATAAAATTCACAGCCTGGATACCTCCACACCATTGCAACAAAATCTCCGCGGTGCTGTCTAACTCAAAAAACCGGCTTACGAATATGAAAAACATCTTATCGATACTACCCTTTATTTTATTTTCCAGGCTGACAAGTGCCCAGGCCTTCGAGCGCACCTACATCGACCGCGACCAGATTGCGCTTGGTGTCGCGGTACTGCTTGTTGTAATCATTCTGGCTTTTTTGCTAGAACTCCTCAAACGGTACCTGGACTACCGTCTTAAAGAAAAAGTCCTTGAATCAGGCGTCACCCAAGAGCTGGCGGCGCTTTTGTTACAACGGGACCCGCGAGAACATCTACGGGCCAGCATTAAATGGCTAGCTATTTTTCTGGGTCTCGCCTGCGGTTTTGCCATCGTCGCTGTTACCCGGCTGCCGGTCTGGGGCGCTCTGGCGGTCATCGCGCTGTGTCTGGCTGGCAGTTTTCTGGCTTATTACTTTTTCATAAAAAAATCTCTTCACTAGGACTTCATCAATCAACCGATCATGCTGTACGCTAAAACACCCATTCAATGGGACAGGCTTCTTATTGCCCTTTCTCTGCTTCTTTCGACCTTTAATGCCTTCGGGCAGGCAACGCAGCAAGTCGATTTTCGTCGTTTGCTGGGAACACCGCAGCTTAGGGAGGACTTTCAAATATTTCGCTCGGCGTTAACCGAAAATCATCCTGATTTGTATCGTCACCGCTCCCAGGAATTGGTAGACCAGATGCTGGACAGTTGCCAAATGAGCATTGCTGGTCCGATGGACCTGATTGCATTCGGGAACCTGGTCCGTTTTGCCGTAAGCGCCATTGAATGTGGCCACACCAGTGGTAGTTTACCGGGTGAGCTCATGGAACACTACGCGGCGTCGGTACCCATGTTTCCGCTCAAATTATGGTTTGCCGGCGACCGGGTGTTCGTGCTGTGCAGTAAAGAAGCCCTTGTACCTGTCGGATCAGAAATCCTTTCGATCGACAATAGGCCTATTAAGCAGATTCGTGAGAAGTTATTTCACTACCTGCCCTCGGACGGCAAAATTCAGACCAAGAAAAATGCAACCCTGAACAATGACGCTTTCCTGTTTCTATACAATTTTATTTATGGCGAAAAACCGCATTTCAAAGTCAGGTTAACAACGCCTGACCGGCAGAACCGGCAAGTAATCTTGCAGGCGACGTATTTTGAAAATACCCAATGCCCTGCACATCAAACCACTGACAACGACAAACCCCTCGAAATCAGCCTCACCGACAGCACTAGCGCCTTGCTGACAATCCGGACATTCAGTAAAGACCGAATTTCCAATGCTAGCCAGGATTTCCCGGTTTTCCTGCAAAACGCATTTGAGCAAATAGGGCAGCGAAAAACTCAGCATCTACTTATTGATTTGCGAGGAAACGGTGGTGGCGACGATGTGTACGGGGCGCTGCTTTATTCCTACCTGACCAGTAAACCTTTCCGGTACTTTTCAGCGCTTCAATCCAAGCCCAAACCGGTGATGACCCCGCAGGATCATTCCGGGTTAACCGTTCACAAACCTGCAAATGTTAGTTTCGGCGGAAAAATATACGTGCTAATTGACGGACGGACATTTTCTACTGCGGCCGACTTTTGCGCCATTGCCCGAAGTAATGCAAGAGGTATTTTTATCGGCGAGGAAACCGGCGGAGGTTATGAGGGCAACAATTCGGGTGGGACCGTCCTCGTCAATCTTCCGCATTCGGGCATCCGGGTGGCGGTTTCCACCATCAGGTATTCTAATGCCGTGACGCCTGGCACTGAGCCGGGAAGAGGCATTATTCCGGATTATCCTGTCAGCTCTTCCATTTGGGAGGTGCTAGCAAAAAAAGACGTGATATTGCAAAGAGCGCTTGAAATCGCGCTTCCATGATTGATCCCCAGCAACACGGCTACCCACGAACTTAGCGTGCCAGGCAATGAGTTAGTGAGCCTTCCATTCTCATTTTCTGCTTTTGAACCTGGGAGGCTGTACATAAAAATCGAGTGTCATCGCTAGCCCGGAAGGTCTCACCGGCAATGCCCCTTCGACTAGTTTGGTGGTCAAATTTTTACGGTATCCGGCAGAAACCTCCACGCCCGCCCAGCTTCCTAATCTCCGGTTATAGGCTAGGCCCAGGTCCACATCAACCCGCCTGTATAAGGAAGGGTTTTCCCCTCCGGTGGGATTGGTATAATAGGTGCGGGTGACCGACTCACCGCGAAGGTACAGGATGTCGTTTCGTGACAGGTTTTGCCGCCAGGCCACACGCCTGGGCAGCATCATTTCGATACCGGAATGTTCCGAGAAGTTATAGTTGAATATCAACACAGGCAGAATGGTCATCTTATAGCTTTGGTTGAGCATAATCCCTGCCCCAATTTCCTTATTCGCCGATTTTTTGCGGAGCAAAGATGCCGACACCGTGTAGTTGAGCGGAACCTGTTTCAGGGACAGTTCGGCCATATTGCCGCTCTTATTAAAATGCGTTGTAGCTACCACCCAGGAAGTGCTGTCCAGCTTCACAAAAGAATTCACATCCAGCCCGTACGAGCGCAGGTTCCAGCCCGACATGCTGCGTATCGGGTTTTCACCCGGTGTTTTCGATTCGAACTGCTCGGTCCGGTAGTTGGGGCCAAGAAGCACCGTTACCCTTTTATTGTGCACGACAGGCAGCCATACCCTTGCGAAGTACTCTTCATAGGTATATGTCTTCGGGCCTGCGTTTGCAAAGTTGTATACCTTGCCCGGCGAATGCGTGTTTCGGAACGTCAGCCATTTGGAGGGCGCAGTCCCGGTGAGTCCGGGCTGGGAGGATTGGCACATAACATGCCCGGTGATAAGGCATAATAGAGCGGCGGCTGCATTCCGGCAAACTGAGAACATATGACCACGAAAAACAAAGTGTAATAAGCTGAATATGTGACGTTTTAAGTAAGCGAACAATCACAACACAGCAACATTACTGTCGCGATATTAAGTTCCGGATCGTGAGGGGTCACCCCCGGGCTTTCTTTTTAGAGTTTGTCGCAGTTTTTCTCTTATTCTTGAGACGATAAACCCCGAAAATAGACTCAATGTCGTAAAGCATCCGATATTAATCAGCGATTCTAGATAATGTGTCCACCGCAGGCCAGATTCGACGTAGCTGGCAAACACAGTCAGGCCTCCGATACTTATGGTAAAAAAACTAAGAAAGGACATTCGGAACATATCGACCCAACTGGCTGCAAACGATTGAGCGTATATCCATCTTCCTATATAGATACCGCTCAGAAAAAGGAAGTAGCCAAAAACGGAATGGCGGCCGTCTATCAGCGGTTGACCAACAAATAGCAGCAGTGTTACCGAACAGAATAGGAAATGCAGCTTAATTTCATTTCGCATTATCTTCTCATTTTAAGTATCCAATATCCGAAAACCACCTGGCAATTCAAACAAAGCTTTGAGTCGCAATGCCAGATCCACTAACCCAGATTAAACCTGTATTAAAATTGAGTAGTGAAAGCATCTGGCGGTTACCTTTGTGTACCCTAACCATTGTAACCTCTATGCATTATTTCAAGCAGTTTTGGTGGAAATCCCTCACCATTGCCATATTACTATATGTATTGATTGCCGGCCTGATCAACAATGTGCCGCGTTTGCCGATCCTGAATGAAACAATCCGGAATGCATTCTATCATCCGCCACTGTGGATTGCCATGATGACTTTGCTGCTATTATCGGCCATTTTCTCTATCCGGTACCTAAGCAAGGGGAGGATTCAGGACGATTTATGGGCCATCGAGCTGGCCAATACCGCGATTCTGTTCGGAATTTTGGGCTGCATTACGGGTTCGGTTTGGGCCTATTTTGCGTGGGGCGATTTCTGGCCCAATGACCCAAAGACCAATGGCGTCGCCGTGGGTATGCTGCTGTATCTCGCCTATTTCATACTGCGCGGCTCGTTCGAGGATGAATTAAGACGCGCCCGGATTTCTTCGGTTTATAATATTTTCGCCTTTGCAATGTTCATCCCCCTGATCATGATCCTTCCCCGCCTGACCGACTCACTGCATCCGGGCAATGGCGGCAATCCCGGTTTCAACCAGTATGACCAGGACAAAAGCATTACGATGATCATCCGCCCCGCCTTTATCGGATTTACCTTGTTGGGCCTATGGATAACCCAACTCCGGTTCAGAATGCGAAGGATCCAGAAAGTACTTGAAGAGCAGGATTTGACTCAAAAATCAAACGAAACTTCCCTGACACAATGAAAGCATTTTCACAACACATATCCAAACTACTATTGCTGTTATCGATGCTACTCCCCCTGATGGGCCACGCCCAATCCCAAGGTCCGGTCTCTGATTTGCTCCGGCAGGACGGCAAATTGTGGGTGGTTGTCACGGTTATCTTTATCGTTTTCACAGGATTATTCTACTACCTATTTCGGACGAACCAGCGGATCAACAGATTGAAAAACCGCCGGTAACTATCAAAAAAGTACGCCTCAGACAATATCTTTCCGGTTGAGAACCTGAATACTTACCACCGCGCCCAAAACAAAAACTACTATGCTGACTAGCAGGTACGAATAGCGCCAGTCTGTCATGTCCAATGAATTGTTCAAAAAGCAGATAGGCCACAAATAGGGTGAGGCAGTACTGATCGTAAATCCCCGCGAGATCACGCCGGCCATGGTTGCGAAAAGCCCGAAACCGGCCGGTATAATAAAGCTTGCAAACTGTATGCTGATAAAGAGTTGTATGACCATTATTCCCCCGCCCCCTAAAAACATCCGTAAGGTGGCCTTCAATAGCACCTCGTGCATGGAATGGTTTTGAAACCCGTAGTGTGGTTTGAGCAGCCCCAGTAGCCATCCCGCAGCCTCTGCCGATCCATATAATGCGACGTGGCTCAATCCGGTCAGCACCGTAAGGACCAGCAGTTTGGACGCGTAGATACTCCACCTGGGAACAGGCAAACTATACAGATAGGCGAATGCGCGGTTCTGATGTTCAATAGCGGCGTACAGAGCCGATTGAAGCGAAACATAGATCGGAAAAACAAACAATGCCCAACCAACGAGGACATGACCAGAAAAATTCAACCAAGGGTTCACACCCGGCTTATAAAATTTATCTCCGTCCGCATAAGCCGCCACAAATGCCACCAACACCACAAATGCAGGGGCAAAAAATGCCAGCCATAGCACCAGCGTTCTGCTGACCTTAATCTTTTCCATCAAAAGGCTCCGCCACAAATAGCTCAACGCGTTCATATCAACGGGTTTGTTAAGTTCAAAAAAATATCTTCCAGTGTCGGTATCGCATACGAAGTATCATTGGAGGTTCCACCCGCCAGTATGTGCTGGTCTGCGCGTAACTCATCCATCGACCCCTGGAATAGTAAATGCCCTGCATCGATGATCGCGACATGGGTCACCATTTTCTCCATTTCGGCAAGTAAATGGCTGGAAATAAATATGGTCTTACCATGCGACTGGCACAAATCCACCAGTAATGTCCGGATTTCGCGGATTCCTACCGGGTCCAGCCCGTTGGTCGGCTCATCCAGGATCAGCAACTCCGGATCGTCAAGCAGCGCCAACGCGATACCCAGTCGCTGCCGCATACCCAGGGAATAACTATCAACTTTTCGTGAAGCATCCCGCGTTAACCCAACCATTTCCAATACTTTGTCCACCTGCCCGCGATTTGAATCGCGCGCCAACCTTCCGATTTCAAGGTTTTGCCAGCCCGAAAGGTGCGGGTATAGGATCGGCGTTTCAATGAGCGCTCCTACCCTGCGCAATATCGGAAGGCGGTTAGCGTCGATGTCCTGCCCGAACAAGCTAATCCGATGTTTTTGGGAATGAATCAGGCCCAGCAGCAAACGAATCGTCGTCGTTTTCCCTGAACCATTCGGTCCCAGGAAGCCGAAAATGCTCCCTGTAGGCACTTGCAGGCTTACATGGTGGAGCACGGGCCGGTCGCCGTAAGCATAGCTGAGCCGGTCGGTTTGGATGATGTATGAAGTCATATTGTCTTGATTTTTGGTCAAATCAAAACCCTGCGAATTTCAAACAAAACACATTTTCGTCCTATACAGGTTTACAGGCCGTGGAAAACAGATAATACCCTGGCAGGCTGTTAAGGGGCCGGATCAGGGTGTCTGAGTCTTGATTGGAGGCGTCTGAGGGTAAACCAAAAAATACGATAAGCCATTTTTGTAACTTCGCCGGGTCATGTGTTCCCGAATTCCACAGCTCTTTTACAGGCTCCTTCCAACTCATTTACCGTTTCTGCTTCATGGCATGGGCTGGGTATTATATGTGCTGCTTGTCGTATATGTTAGTAATTACCAAGATATTGATTTTGTAGTCGGCCATCCGAGTATCCATATTTTCGCCCAGGCCGCTATCTTTTATCTGAATTACTGCTTTTTGATTCCTTCGCTGCTCGCACAGAAAAAACTTCCGGAATTTCTATTCCTGAATGTGATGAGCATAACTGTGCTAGAATTGGTATTTATCCCAATATATCATGGGCTACGCAACTGGTATATTGGGCCCACGGTTACGCCTTTTCCTTTGCCATATTCAGAGCAATTTTTGCTCAGATTCTTCGAATTGGTACTGTTTGCCTTGATCGCCTGCGTAGTCCGGTTTACCGTCGACTGGTTTTCGTTGCAACAAAAGACCCGGGATTTGGAAAATTCACACTTGAAAACCGAACTGGCTTTTCTGCGCTCTCAGCTCAACCCCCATTTTCTATTCAACACACTCAACTCCCTATACGCGCTGGCGCTCAAACGATCACCGGACACGCCCGAGGGCATTATGCAGCTGTCACAACTGATGCGGTATGCACTATATGAAACCAATGAGGGGCGCGTCAAACTTTCGAAGGAAATGGAAATGATCGAAAATTTCATCGAATTACAGAAATTACGACTTCCTCTGGACTTCCCCATTCATTTTGAAATCCAGGGAAATATCGAGCAAGTCTTCATAGAGCCGTTCCTGATGATGCCCCTCATGGAAAACATGTTTAAGCACGGAGCAGAATTCGCTTCTATTTTAGTGAGCATAGAGGAAAATAGCCTGACGGTACTGACCAGTAACGGCATCCAGCAACCTACCCGGAACGAGCTAGGCGGGATCGGTTTGGATAACCTGCAAAGGCGATTGTCCCATTTATATCCGGGCAGACATCAATTCAATTTCGAGAAGACCGCGAACCGTTTTAATGCCCGCCTTTCTTTGACCATAAATTTACAAACATGAAGATTCGTTGCCTGGTCGTGGATGATGAGAGACTGGCCTTGGAGGTCATGGAGGGCTACATTGAAAAAGTGCCCTTTTTGCATCTTGAAATGCTGTGCTCAACGCCGTTGCACGCCCTTGATTTTTTATCAAGAAATGCAGTCGACGTCATCTTTCTCGATATTGAGATGCCTGGCCTTACCGGTTTACAGTTTTTGCAGACACTTAAAAATCCACCCGCCGTTGTTTTAACAACAGCCTATCCACAATTTGCGGTCGATGCATTTGAGCTCAATGCGACGGATTATCTGCTTAAACCAATCTCTTTTCAGAGATTTCTGACGGCGGTTCAAAAAGTTCAGTCAAAACTGTTGGAACGGGCCGCTTCAATAGCGCCTGTCGAACAGGAATTCACGCCATCAGAAGGGTACATTTTCATTAAATCCGGTACCAAAACTGTCCGGATTGACCTGGCGGAAATTCTGTTTATCGAAGGAAAAAAGGACCACGTCCTAATAAAGACAGACCGTAGCAGCATTAGCACCCAAGTTTCCCTTAGCGGGTTGTTGGAAAAATTGCCGACCGAGCAATTCCTCAGAGTACACCGCTCCTTTATTGTTGCACTAGCGAAAATAGAAACCATCGAGCGCAATCGGATCATGATCGAAAAAACAGAAATTCCGGTGGGCGATTTTTATCGGGATGCACTCGCCAAGCGCATTGGTTTACAGTAGGAAACTTAAAAGGACAACTATTGCTTTATAGAGTTTTCCAAGGGGCACTTAAATCTTGCGTTGTAAAATAATCCGCTACGTCAGGATTCTTGCTCGGTAAGAGTCCCATGCCAAATCCAGGTCCAAGCGAGCGTTTTCCAATTTTTTAGTCGCTGCCGACTGGTATTTGACCATCGTTTTGTGTTGTAATGGCAGAAAAACCTGGTAGCATCTTGAACCGTCGATCCTTGTTGCAAGAAATAAACCCTGACGTGATTTTCGTTATGGTGCATTGGATTCCAAAGCCCAATGAAGATAGTGTCTTCTTCATTTGATCGCAGGAATTTTGAACTTCGCGAACATTTTCTCGATGTCTGCCCGATCATAATTAATCACACCGCCGATACGCATATAGCTGAGCTGCCGGTTTATACGCATTGCATATAGCTTGCCGGGCGAAACATCAAGCAACTTCCTAACCTTCCGAGATTTGAGCCATTGCTTGGAGGGCTGAGGCCCCCACCCGAAAATAGCCTTCTCATTTAAGAAAGTATTTGCTCCTTCAACTTTTCCAGATCCGCCAAAGTGACTAATTGATGCGCGTATAACGCTGAACTCTCCTCCGTTTGCTTGCCCTTCTTTTCCATCGCTCATTATTTCGCGTTACTAATCAAAAACATAGATTACCACGCAGTTGGCGTTTTTGACCGGAAAATAATACGCTGCATTTAATACTTGTGTCCTCTTTTTCCGGGTGGAACAAAAAGGTGTCGCTAATTGAAGAAAAGCTCATCCATTTAGCCTATGTGCTTCGGTTCTGGGGTATCACAGAGGATGTCGTTGACCACTTTTGTCAAAAGATTTTCACAAGCAGGTTCAATAATGTACGGTATTCCTTGCTTGCTCGACTAAAAGGTGCTGGTATGATCAACTAATTTTTGAAAGTTTATTGACGGATGGCGATACCATTCTGAGGCAATAATATCGACAATGGAAGCAGTGATAGGACCTTTCGCTTACCTGATGGCTAACAAAAATTTTACAGAGGATAAAAGTGAAAGTCTACTGCGGCTTAGAACAACTCTTAGAGAATTGGATTTTGACCCCGATCCGAACGACTAATGGACTGAAATCGCCAAATGGATGAAAGAATACTATCAGTAAATACTTTGGGCTAAATCGAACATTCTGCGGTCGGTGTAAATATCTCGAACAAAAATTTGTCGTACATTGGAGGAGGAAAGTTGGTCAATAGTTAACAATTGTCATCATTCCAACCGGTAACCTATCGGGTAACCTGGAAATTGAAGTCAGAAACGAGACTGTGTTCGAGACAGTTAGGCGATAAAAATGATTCCAGCGGGATCACTCGAAGTAGTAACAAAAAGCATCAAAATCCTGCAAATCAAACGATTGCAGGCTTTTTTGTTTGCCGCAACTATACCAAAACGTTCAAATATTCTCAAAGTTTTGGTGAGTAATTCGGTGAGTCAATCCGCCTGCAAAGTTTACTCACCAGAAATCACGTAACTAATTGAAAGACAACATGTCCACGCGATGGACATCTTGCGCTGACTAGGCTTGCAAGACTACATTTGTTTAACCTTTAAACCAGAGAATGGTTATGAAAACAAAGCTGAGTCTGCTCTTCTATTTGAAGAAGCCGAAGAATTATCAAAAAGCGCCAGTGCTTACTCCGATATTCAGAAGCTCGAAAAATGCCAAATAACACGAGAGACTAATGTTGAGCAGTGGATTTTCAGCGAGCGGAGGCAAACGAACGTCAAATCACATATCCTGCTGCCAGAGGCCCATTGCTGAATTTCATCATTTTTTCTTTGTGAAGGTTTTTTTGCTGAAAGGAATGCTCACCAGTTGGAGTGGGCCGCCAGGTCATACATTTCCAGTCATTGAGGTCATGCAGGATGACCCTGTTGCCATTCCACCAACAGGCATTGTAAGCGCTGAGTCTTTGCCCTGTTTTGACATTCTGGATAGCATATATATCCTTCATGTGACCAAAGTGCCGGTCCATTTCTGTTTTTTACCAACCCCCATATCCCGGATTCGGGGTGAGCTATTGCAGGGCAGTAACTACCTTTTTTTGAATGAATAAAAATATTCCCGAATGGCCAGCGTGTCCGCTCTACTGATTGAATTCACATAAGATTCATCAAATTCATTAAACCTCCTACCGGATGAAGAGCCTCTATATAATTGCGGATGCAAGTAATAATTATCCGGGTCAGTGAATGTATTCCAGGATACACGTCTGTACTCAAACACAGATAGATTTAGTTCGGAATAGTTTCCGTAGCCTACCAGCATATTGTAAGTGCTGAATTTACTATCCCAAACGGGTACGAACTCGCTCCTGTATTTTGACATGTTGTAGCTGTACTGAATAGCTTCTCTTGTTACAATCAGCCTGTTTGTCGACTTGAATACCAATTGATTGTCATTTTTGGTGACTAGCAAAGAGTTAAACGAGTCAGGTATTTCAGCGGAGTCGGGTGAAAAGAATTTGATGCATTCATCGCTTACAAAAGAGGAGTCTTTCAATTCAAAACCTCCATTGATTTTTAAGAACCTATCTATCAAAGCCTTATCAGTTATCTCCTTCCGATCAGTGTACAGCCGGATTTTCGATTTTATACTGATGCGATTTAAATTGAGCGTAGATGGAAACTCAGGAGGCTGCTCTATGTCTGTTTTTTTACAACTGTTGATAACGAGGAGAAGAAGGAGAACGCACACGTATTTCATAGATTGCAGAGGTATTTTTTTGCAATATAGGCATTTCCCATCCGGCCATGCCTATCCCAAAAATTCGACAAACTATATAACAACGCTTCAAAATTGTAATATTTTTGCGTCGCCCGGTTTTAACACTTCGTCTACACCAAATGCTTTCTTAGTCGCGTCCGCATTGATTCCAGGAACCGATTCTGACACTCGTTTTACCATGTACCTGCCAACTCATTAAGCGGATCTCGTGCTATGAAGATTTTCTCCGTTCCGGATTTAGCCAAAGTATTTAGTGTATCCGGCAATCCGGGCGATTTTTGTCGAAAGTTTATTTTCCCGGTATTACTGGGTTTCTCTTTACTTTCCAATGTCCATGCTGCCGGGGCCAGATTACAGATAACAGACATCTCTCTTCCCAGGCAGTTCAAGGACCGCAATATCAAACAGGCGGTGTACGACTCAAAAGGGCTCCTCTGGTTTTTTACCAACCGAGATATATACCGCTTCGACGGGAACAATGTCATCGGATTGGGCCCACAATTCGGGATACAGCCCTATACGATCAAATTCATCCACTGCGACGGTCAGGACCGCCTCTGGATAGGCACCCGGCAAATGCTCATCCGGCTAGATCTTAAGACCTGGAAACATCATGCCTTCACTTTTCCTACCGTTGCACATGATCCCGACAACGCGGGCGCTACCGGCTATGTCATGCAGACCAGGGCTGGACGTGTACTGGTAGCGGCAGGATGGGGAAAATTGTATGAGGTAAAATCGGATAGCCTGCGGCTGGTATTTGATCTAAAAGACAACATTAATGAGGCAACAAGAAAAGGCGCTGTCAACTGGATTCACGAACAGGCCGACGGCGATTTATGGCTCACTACCGGCTACGTGGCCCGCATTGTGAGGCTACGCCCTGAAAAGAGCCAATACCTGCTGAAAGATATCATCAAACAGGACGGCTTTGCTGATAAATCCATTCAACACCCGGTTTATCACGACTCCGGGAAAATATTGTTTCTGACCGATCGCGGAGAGCTGAAAATTCTGGATTGTAATTCAAAGGTCATAGAAAACGTCGGGTTACCCCACCCCGTGCGCTGCGCCTATCAGACCCCGCTTTCCAGGCATCAGGTATTGATAACCACCATCGAAAATGAGCTCTTTATCTACGATTTCAATAGCAGCCGCATTACACCTGCCGGCCAGGGAATCCAGAGCATGATTGCAGGAAAGCGCATTCCTGAACACAACAATTACAACCTCAGCCAGCTTCTCGTGTACGAATCCGGCCAGGAAAGGGGAATCTTTCGTGTCACCCTCGCTCCGGACAAGCCCGGCATAGAGGCGATTGATCTGACGAGGGGCAATAGCATCAGATCCATCTACAAACATCCCAACGGAGCTATATACCTGGGAACCTACTCGGAGGGGTTCCTCAAAATTGACGGGAATACCGGCACCAAAAAACAGCTGACGGATTTGCTTTTCGTCTACAAAATCGTCCCCTGGTCGGCAGATAAGCTCCTGCTGGGCATTGAAGGTGCTGGTTTGTATTGGTACGACATTCCGAAAGGCACCTTTTCACAGGCCATGAATAAGTATGGGCAGCTGTACGAAAAATACGTCACCTCTATTGTCCGTACAGGTAACCTTGCATGGGTGGGATGCTACCAGGGTTTTTATCTTGCCGATCTTCAAAAAGGGCAAATAATAGAAAGGAATGGAAACAACGTTGAGTTTGCCGCCCGGCAGGTCCATGTCTCCGCCTTGTACATTCAGGATAACCTACTATGGGTATGTACTGCCGATGGCCTTTTTGTTTTTGAATATGGTAAAGAAGGTCTTGGGAAGATTGTTTATCAAAGTAATGACCAGACCGGCTGCACCTCGCTGGCATTCGTGGGAAACCGGGTTTATGCGGCTACCATTGGAAAGGGGCTCGTCGTGCTTGATCGGCGTACCTTCGCCCGGGTCGCGTGGATCGATGAAACGAAGAACCTGGCCGGTAGCCTGGTCTATTCCATCAGCTTTCGGAAAAATGTGCTGCTCGCCGGTACCAACAACGGGCTCAGCCGGATCGACCTGCAAACCGGCCTGATCCGTAATTACAGAGAAAACGACGGCTTGCCCTCGAACGAATTCAATACCGGCGCCTCATTTTTGTCCGGCGATACGCTGTTGCTGGGAACCGTCAGCGGCGTTGTGGTCATACCCATCGACAAGCTGCTGGCATCCGGCCCCAAAGCGCCCGGCGCGCTTTATGTGACCCAGCTTCTCACGCAGACGAAAGACAATGACCGGAAAGCTAATTTAACGCTTCCGTATCATTCACGGAAGGAAATTATCATTCCACCTGATGTTATTTCCTTCACGATCCACCTCGGCGGCGACATCAGCGGAACAACCGATGAAACCCCCTATTTTTTCAGGCTCGACAAGGACATGGCATGGAGCAGACTGGGAAGTAACAAGGAGATTTCACTCGTAAGGCCCCAGCCCGGATCTTACCGCCTCGAAGTGGGCACCGCCGCGCCCAACGGAAAAGTCAGCGCGATTGTGACGGCGGAAATGATCAACATTAAACCGCAATTTTCGGAAACGGTGTGGTTTAAAATATTGATAGTCATTGTCGCCCTGGCCTTGGGGATGGCTGTATTCCGGTATTTGGAGCGGCAACGGGAAAAAGAAAGAGGCTTACGGCTCAAAATCGCGGAAGATCTTCACGACGAGGTAGGCGGACTGATTTCAGGGCTAGCCCTTCAGGCCGATTTTCTCCAATATGCCGACGAGAGCCAAAGAAAGGAATACCTCCGCAAAATTATAGAGACGGGGCGTCTGGCTGTTAAAAGCATGCACGACGTGGTATGGAGTATCGATCCACGGAACGACAATGCCAAAACATTGACCGAACGCATGAAAGATTATGCCGAGTTTGCCCTGAAACCGCTTGGGATACAATACAGGTTTGAAAGTGAAGGGATTACCGAGCTCACCTTTCTTTCCCAGCAGGTCCGGCAGAATATGTGGCTCATCTACAAAGAGGCGATCACCAATGTGTGCAAACATTCGCAGGCCGGAGAAGCGCGCATCACCCTCGATTTCAACGATTCGCACTGGCGAATGTGCATTACAGACAATGGAAAAGGGCTCGGTGATCTTTCCAGCCAGGGAAATGGCCTCAAAAACATGCAAAACAGGGCGCACAAGATTCGTGCAGAGTTAAAAGTAGAATCCGGCAAACGCGGAGTAACGATTATATTGGCAAAAAAGCAAAATGGTGTAGAACTACCTGTATGGGTGGGAAAACACACCCAGGACCCCGCTTAATTTTACAGCTACGATGAACAGACTAGCTATTATTGAAGACACAGCGGGCATTCGGCAAGTCCTGGCCGACTTTTTTGCGGTGCAACCCGATTTCGAACTCGTACTCTCCGCCGCGTCATTTGAAGAATTCGTGGATCGCTGGAATCCCGCGCAACGCCTTGACCTGCTCCTATGCGACATCGGCTTGCCCGGCAGGTCGGGGATCGAAGCCGTTTGGCATATTAAAGAAAGCAGCCCGCAGACACAGGTGATGATGTTTACCGTGTTTGAGGACCAGGACAAAATATTCCAGTCGCTTTGTGCGGGTGCGACCGGGTATATGCTCAAAAGCTCCCAATTGAGCGAGCTACGGGCCGGGCTCAGAGAAATGCTGGCCGGAGGCGCCGCCATTTCCCCGAAAATAGCAATGGAAGTGATCCGGTTTTTCAACCGTCCCCAGCAAAAGCAGCCGGACGCTAAATTGACCGTCCGCGAAATCGAGATATTATCCTTGCTGCAAAGCGGCTCGTCCAACAAAGACATTGGCGATAAGCTATTCATATCGGTGGAAACCGTCAAGTACCACATCAAGAACATCTACATCAAGCTCCAAATATCGAGCCGCAGCGAGCTGTTGCTGCGTTTCAGAAATCCGCTGGGATAATTCGCGACGGATTAGCTAAGTAACTCTGCAAAATCAATCAAACGTATAGACAACTACCCGGATGGGTAGGAAATGCTTCGCGCATGGCAATTTCCTTTGCATGGTGCATTGTTCATGGAGACATCGGGCGCAATCCGACCCATTACAGAATTCTCAGCCTGCTCTCCTTCCGAAAGTCAGAAACGCTTTTTCTCAAAATCAAAAAACCAACACCTGAAAAAACACTACCATTATATGTTTGATCTCAAAAAACTCTTTCTGTCGATTGGTTTCGCCTTTTGCCTTTCTGCCGGCGTTGTGCATGCGACAGTGTATAATGTGACCAATACTACCGACGGGAGTGGTCTTGACCAATTGAGAGGGGCGCTCGTGGATGCAGGTAACACGCCCGGCACGCATACCGTCAATGTCATTGCCGGAACTTACTATATAGACCCGCTTGCCATTGAAATTGGGACGGTCAGCGGGGTTGACATCACCATCAACGGTGCCGGCCCCGGGAATACAATCATTGATGCCCGCAACCTTGGTCGTGGCTTTGTCATAAATCCCAACGCCGATCAAACGAATGTCAAGGTTGCTTTTAACGGGATGACCTTTCAGAACTGTACATCCGGTTCCATTATCGGTGGCGGCGCCGTTCTGGCTCGTAACGGGCGTGGAAATGCTATCAGCTTCGATAATTGCTGGTTTTTTTATAATAAGGCAACTCACGAAACAGCTAAACCTTTTGGAGGTGCAATCTGCTGCTTCGATGTATCCCTTTCTGTCAACAACTGTACGTTTACAGGTAACACGGCTTACGTCGGCAACGCGGGAGCCATAGGCATAAAACTTGAGATGGGATCTGACAAGCTTAACTCCGCGCAAATCAATATTACTAACTCCCTATTTTCTAACAACAAGGCAACTGAGGCCCATGCAGGCGCTATTTACATACTTGCGGTTGGCGGGCCCGGTACTTTTTCAACCTCTATTACCGAATGTACATTTGTGGCCAATTCCGCCAAAGGGTTGGTTGGGGCGATTGGCTGGACGAGTTGGATCGATGGATCCAAGCTCAATATCAATTACAACCGTTTCTTGAGTAATACTGAACGGGATCACGGTGCGGTATTCATTAACTTACTCAAGCAGGCTGGCTCTGATATAATCAATCCACCATCCGATCTGCTCAATGTAAAAAACAATTGGTGGGGCTGCAATGAGGGTGCTCAGGGATGCAGTGACTATGGTATATCGCCGAACGGTTTCGCCGAGATTTTCACCCCTCATTTGCAATTGAAAACAACCGTCAGCACGCAAAGCATTTGCTACCCCGGCACCAATTCGGTTCAAGCCTCGACGGGTTTTACCTCCAACTCTGCCAATGAGCTGATCGACCCCTCCAACCTGGGTGCGTTTATCGGCCGCCCTGTAAGTATCTCAGCCATTCCAGGCAGTATGGGAATTATTTCCGGGGTACAATCGAAGATTCAGGCAAACGGCATGGCCACCGCGAACTTCATTTCCAACGGAACACCCGGCGTGGTGGAAATTTCTTCGAACTCGGATAATTCCTCAAATAAGGCGCCGCTCACCGTGAACACGCCGGGTAGCTGGCTTGGCACTACCAGTAACGACTGGTACCTGCCCGCCAACTGGTGCGGCGGGGCCATTCCTACCGCCAGCACGAATGTTAACATCCCGGCAGGTACACCCAACCCGCCGGTCATCAAAATATCCCAATCCGAGGCTTTGGCCAAAAATCTCACGATAGCGCCGAATGCAACCCTCAGTTTGGATGCAAACGCAACACTCGATGTAAAAGGGGATTTCACCAACAACGGTTCTTTCAACGCAGGTGCCGACGGAGCATACACCCTATTTTCGGGCACTGGTACTCAAACCATTCCAGGAGGTACATATTCGATCCTGGGCATTAGTGGCGGCAATAAAACGCTTACTGCCGATGCCACCCTGAGTCACTACTTTGTATTTTTGAGTAATACAAAAATGATATTGGGCAACAACACCTTTACGGTTGCCAGTCCGTCACCATTCAACGATTTCAATTCGGAGCGGTATTTTATTACCAATGGTACCGGAGGCCTGAGAAAGAATGTCGGCGCCTCAGCATTCACATTCCCGATCGGTTCGGAGACGAGTTACATGCCGGTGGTGCTTTCCAATACGGGCGCTCCCGACCATTTTACGGCACGCGTGGGCGAAGGCGTTTATACTTCCTATTTAAACAATGTACCACAAGGCAACCCGATTGCCCTGAAAGCAGTCAACAGCACCTGGTACATCAGCGAAGACGTGCCGGGAGGATCAAATGTGGGAATGTCCCTGTACTGGAACCCGACAGACGAACTTCCCTCATTCGACCGAAGCAACTGCTACGTTTCACATTATCAAAACGGCAGCTGGAAACCGACCACCAGCGGCCTCGCCTCCGGCAGCAATCCGTTTTTTGCAAGCCGATCCGGCATTACCAGCTTCTCCCCTTTCGCAGTCACCAACCCCGATTCTCCTCTACCTGTTACACTAGCACGCTTCGATGCGGTGAAGGAGGGCTCCACCGCCCTTCTGAGCTGGTCGACCACCGAAGAAACCAATAGCGACCGTTTCGAAGTGGAGCGTAGTATTAATGGTAAAACCTGGCAAAAAATCGGCACCGTCATGGCAAGCGGTGAAAGCAAAATCTGGACAGACTACCGCTTTGCAGACGAGCAGCCGGTAACTTCCGAGGAAAATCTGTACCGTTTAAAAATGATCGACCGCGCCGCTCCGGGAGCGGCGCTTCCCGAAGACGGTGCGGTTGCGTATAGTCGCATCCGAAGCCTGAAATTTGATGGCGAAGCCAGTCCCGTGGTCTTCCCCAACCCGGCGAGTGACAAGCTCTTCGTACAGGATTTTGCCCGTGTTTCAAGCCTGCGCATGATGGATGTAAGCGGAAAGGTAGTTTACCAATCCGGCACCATGAAAACCGATGCAATCAACGTCGACAAACTCGCGGCTGGGGTGCACCTGGTAGAGATCAAGTGGCTTGATGGAAGAAAATCAGTAAGGAAAATTGTGATCAATCCGTAGTCAGGGCCTCTTCCACCGGCTGTGCGGATCGATCTTATGCTCAATATCAACCAACCTTAACCTCATGCTCAAACTTCTACTTCCGTTATTTTTCGTATGCGCCGTAAGTTCCACGTTATTTGCTCAGAAAACCTGGACAGGAGCATCAAGCAGCAGTTGGACGGACGATTCCAACTGGCAACCCTTGGGCGTACCATCCTCCACTGCGAGCATAACCATTCCCGAGGGCACTCCTAACAGCCCGGTTGTTCTGGCCGGCTCAAACATTAATTTCGGTAGTATCAAAGTCAATTCCGGCGCTACTTTTGATGTGGAAGCCGGCGCCACCATGACATCCACCGCTTCGCAGAATCGTACCCTGGAGATTTTGGGAAGATTTATTAGCTATGGAACCATAACGATCAGCAACAACGCAGTCGGTCCTGAGGAGTGGGCCGCAATTGAGATAAATAATGGCGGTGTGCTTGGCAACGCTGGAACCCTGACTGAAACCGGCACCATATCGGTTGGCATTCATGTTATTTCGGGTCAGCTATTGAATGCCTCGGGTGGGCTTATTTCCCTTGACAACAACTTTGGATTGGTCTCCCAAGGTAACTGTGACATAGTCAATGAAAACGGGGGTGAAATACGGACCAAGGGTATGCTCTTTTCTATCCTTGGTGCTCCCTACCTCGTTAATGGCGGCAAGTTTGTATGCAATGGCAATGCGATGTTCCTGGCTGGAACGATAAAAAACGAAGAATGTGCGCATTTCCATGTGAACGGCTCTCTAACCATCGACTACAACGCTCGCTCAGGCATGACCAATAAAGGAACCACTATCATTACCGACGCACTGAAGTTGCCGGAGGGGCTATTTGTAAATGCGGGCATTCTAAAATATAAAACGCTCGACGCAGCCAACCCGGATTATTTCCAAATTGTGTATAACAATGAAGCAAGAAAGGGCTCCGCTTTGGTCACCGATGACCCGAAGCTCTTGATTACCGCCTATGGAACGGAAAGTGGGCTGGAAGTTTTAGGCATTTTCCGCGATCAGGAGGGCACCCAGTCGGCTGGCACCTATGACGGGTACGATTTTACACCAGACCCATTCTTGCCCCCCGGAAATCAGACACTTTATGTGCAAATGGTGATCAATCGTTCGAAGTGCGTTTATATGGTACCGTTTAACTATAAAATGGCCGGCCCTCCCGGTACCTGGCTGGGCGTGCACGATTCTGGCTGGAATAATCCTGAAAACTGGGCTTATGGCAAAGTTCCCGATGCGACGACCAATGTCTATATCCCCGCCGGTACGCCGAATGATCCGGTCATCAGTTCCACGAGGCCCGTCACCAATGATTTGACGATAGCAGCAGGCGCAAGTCTCGTAGTGACGGGAAGAGGCATATTAACGATATCGGGAAATGCTGTCAGCAATGGGGGGCTGTACGCAGGTTTTGAAGGTGCTGTTGTCGCTTTCGTAGGCGCCGGTCCGCAAACCATCCCGAGTGGAGAATACTGGATCTTCGCCGTCGCCGGCGATGGCAGGAAACTGCTCACTGGCGATGCAAGTGTGAGCAGCCAAATACTGTTGTCCGGCACTACCAAGGTTGCCTTGGGCGACAACACGCTGACCCTGATTGATAATGCCGGAATTACCGGCGCCGGTGCGGAAAGCTATTTTATCACGGATGGTAAGGGAGGACTAAAAAAAGACAATGTCGGTTCCCAGGACTTCACCTTTCCGGTAGGCACCGAAACCGGCTACTCGCCGGTGGTTCTGAGCAACCTGGGCACTGCAGACAACTTCACCGTTCGCGCCGGTGATGGCGCCTACCCGACTTACGCGGATAATGTTCCTCTGGGAAGCCCAGTTTCCAGCATGGCGGTAGACAAAACCTGGTATGTCAGCGAAGACGTGCCCGGCGGCTCCAATGTGACGATGTCGTTGTCCTGGCACGCGGCTGATGAATTACCCTCTTTTGACCGCAGCAGTTGCTTTATTTCTCATTACACTAACAATAAATGGGACGAGATTCCGGCAGGTCCCGTGGAGGGAAGTGACCCTTACACCAAAAGCCGCTCGGGTATAACTAGTTTTTCGCCCTTCGCGGTGACCAACCCCAACAGCCCGCTTCCCGTCACACTCGCCCGTTTCGATGCGGTACGGGAAGGGAATGCGGCGTTGCTAAGCTGGTCGACCACGGAGGAGACCAATAGCGACCGCTTCGAAGTGGAGCGCAGCATCAATGGAAAATTCTGGCAGAAAATCGGCACCGTGAGGGCCAATGGCGAAAGCAAAGTTTGGGCAGACTACCGCTTTACAGACGAGCAGCCGGTACTTTCTCAGGAAAATCTGTACCGTTTGAAGATGATCGACCGGGATGCGATGGCTCCCGGAGCATCGGCTCCCGGAGCGACGGCTCCTGGAAGCGGTGCGTTTGCTTATAGCCCTATCAGAAGCGTGAAGTTCGATAGCGATAACAATCCCGCAGTGTTCCCCAACCCGGTTGTTGATAAGCTATTCGTAAAAGATTTCACTCATGTTTCAAGCCTCCGCATCATTAATGTAAATGGGGAGGTAGTCTACCAAGCCGGCACGATGAAAACCGAAGCAATCGGCGTCGATAACCTCACGGCAGGGGTACATCTTGTGGAAATCAGGTGGCTTGATGGAAGAAAAACAGTAAAGAAAATTGTGATCAACCCATAGGCTGGAATCCGTTCCAAATCGCGGCAGCCCATAAATTTCAGTTTCAAAGTCTTTGCGAAATGAAGGCCCCTCAACTTGCGTTGGGGGGCTTTTTGGGCTGCATTGCCCCCTAGCAGCTCACGCAAGGGGTTTAGCCGGCCTTGTTCACCTTTTGTATACCCCCATTTAAAGGTCGTTTACCATTTGTGTACCTCCTGAAATTGTTGCCGACATCGATCAGCCCTAGGTTTGTATTGGCTTTGGGAACAGACGTTCCAGTTTGCCTTCCCCAACGGTCGTTCAGCCATAAATCAATTAATATTTGTCATGAAAAAAATCGTTACCACCAGACCATTCCACTATTTCATTCACACACTGACATTTACATTAATACTGTTGAAAATCTTCACCGCCGACGCTCAAATCCAATGGACCAGCTTAACGCCGAGCCCGGAACAACAGCTGCTGGATGTGGCCTTCGGGGCGGGTAAATATGTTGCAGTGGGTGAAAATAACATCATCCGCACTTCAACAGACGGCGCCACCTGGAACACACAGCAATCCAGCCTGGGTAACAATGGTACATTGTACGGTATTGTTTTTGCCAACAACCGGTTTGTCGCGGTCGGCAGTCCGGGCGTGATCCTCACTTCGCCGGACGGAATTTCGTGGAGCACAAAATCGCTGGGAACCGGACAGATTCTCAAGAGTATCGCTTACGGTTCCGGAACATTCGTAATCGTAGGTTCAGCAGGCGCATTATTGACGTCGGCAGACGGTGAAAACTGGACACAACGGCCAAATGGCCAGGATTTTTTGAACGACGTAGCCTATGTGAATTACGGTTTTATTGCTGTGGGCCCCAACGGAGTGATCAAAACATCCTCTGCCACTGGCGTAGAGTGGTCAGTGAGAGGATCGGGCACTGTGAACGAATTGCGGGCCGTCAAGGGCGGCCTGAACGGCAGTGCCGTGATCGTGGGTGACAAGGGAACAATCTTGCATTCCAACAATGGTACAACCTGGACACCCATTCCAAATCAGGACAAAACGTTGTCTCTGAGTGGCGTCGAGTGCAATCCGTCGAACGGCCGGTTCGTGGCCGTTTGCTCGAATAAAAACGTGGCGCTCGTGTCTCCCGATGGTTCAAACTGGGGTGACGCACCCATGCCAACCGGATCGGCCTGGTATTTTAACCGCATCCGCTTTTTACAAAATTCATTTCTGGCCGTCGGAAGTAAGGGAACGTTCCGTTCATCGTATAACAACGGCTATTCCTGGTCTTCTGCAACCACAAATTTCAGGAACATGCAGCTGAATGGCTCGGCCTTTGGAAACGGATATTTCGTTTCGGTAGGAAGTGCCCCGCTCGACAATGGAACAACGGGGTTGGGAATTACAAACCTCGCTATTGTCTCCACAGACGGGGTAAACTATTCGATTGGCCAAACGATAAAGCTCGTTGGCGGCGGAAAATCCATTCATGATGTTGCCTTCGGGAATAATTTGTTTGTTGCTGTGGGGTCCGATGCATTGATCCAGACTTCACAGGATGGAAAGAACTGGAGTTACAGCCAGGTCGAATTTGGGCAGAACCTTCGCGGGGTCACATTCGGAGATGGCAAGTTCGTGGCAGTCGGTGAACACGGCCTTATTTTATATTCTTACAATGGAAAGGTTTGGAAGAAATCAACTAACACGGTCCTATACGCATTCAATGGCGTGGCCTATGCAAACGGCATGTTCGTAGCGGTGGGAAATTCGGGTGTTATCGGCACTTCGACGGATGGAAATGTCTGGTCGTACCGTTACAGCGGCACCTCGAATAACCTTACAAGCGCGGCGTACGGGCGCGAAAAATGGATTTTGGTTGGAGCCAATAATACTATCCTCACTTCTCCCAACACCGATAAATGGACGCCGCTAACCCCCGACATCAGCATCGGTAAGAGTGACTTTACAGATGTCATTTACGCCCACGCTCATTTTGTGATCACCGGCACCAACGGCAAGATAGTCAGATACATACCTAAAACATGGTGGTCAAATCCATCATCATCCACCTATAAACACCTGAATACCATTACTTATGGAAATGGACGATACGTGGCGGGTGGGAGCGCCGGAGCTTTAGTGGCATCGGTTGACTATCTGTTTTATCCCGATACCCCGGCTTCGCAAGCCGAGGAAGCTCCCTGTGACGTCTGCCGCACCGCCCTGGACGAAAATGCAGCAGCCGGAGAAGAAACCCCGAAAGCGGCATTCCGTGCTACTACTTACCCTAATCCGGTGGATGACCAGTTTTCCGTTAATGTTGAAGGGGCCGTGGGAGAAAAAGTGAGACTGCAGCTGCTGGATATCTCTGGCCGCACGATCCTGGATAAGGTGGTCGCGGCAGGAACAGGCGCCTGCCAGGAGACCCTATCGATGGTTCAAAAACAAACCGGAATGTACGTCCTGCGGGTTAGCACCGCCACTCAGACTCAAAGTTTGAAAATACTGAAAAGATAGGTGCCGCTTGTTCCTGCCCCATAAATTGCTCATAGATTCTTCCGACTGGTTGAATGGAAAAGCCTGCAAATAAAAGATTAGCGGGCTTTCTCTTTGCACGTGAAGATATTCCGTAAGATTGTCAACATTTGCGCCCGATAGGAAGATTGTTCCATTTGTGAGCCTCACGGGCTTGTTCTCCCAGTACCCGATAAGCAGCAAATGAACGACCACCAGACGGGCGTGTTTCGCATTGTCAAACGCCCAAAAATACAAATAAACAACTAAAAATGAGCACATTATATATTTTTTATATCTAAAATACTGATGTGGGCTTATTGGTTAGCACGATGTTGTGCAAACCGAAAGGTTCGTATATTTATGGGTTGGTGGCAGGTGTAGTAGATGACAGTAACAACTTGAAACAATGCAAGATTTATTATTTGACTTTATATCAAAATACATTTCGCTGACCGAAGATGAAAAGAATGCAATCGTTT
The DNA here is from genome assembly GCA_965649915.1 of uncultured Dyadobacter sp. Taxonomy (GTDB): domain Bacteria; phylum Bacteroidota; class Bacteroidia; order Cytophagales; family Spirosomataceae; genus Dyadobacter. Next base: position 97,331 of record CBFGMV010000006.1, on the reverse strand, counting down.
CTTTGGCTATTTTTCACTCAGTAAAAAAAGGAACAATCCTACTTCAAGAAGGGCAAAAGTCTGACGATGGCTACTTTGTTCTTAAAGGTTGTATTCGGACATACTACATGATAGACGGAGAAGAAAAAACGACCGCCTTCTACACAGAAATGGAAGCCTTGACACCGCATTGCGTTATCAATAAAGCACCTTCCCAATATTATGTATCCTGTGTGAAAGATACCATTCTGTTAATTTCAAATCCCGATATGGAAACTGAAATGTTTAGTAAGTTCCCAAAGTTTGAAACCCTTTGCAGAATATTGGCAGAAGAGTTTTTGGCTAAACAACAAATTAATTTTGATGAGTTTAAGACTTCTTCACCCGAGCAACGATATTTGAATCTGTTACAAAAAAGGCCAGACCTGATTCAACGTGTCCCCCAACACCAGCTGGCAAGTTATCTTGGCATCAAACCACAATCATTAAGCCGGTTAAGGGCAAGGATTTTGGAGAAAAATAAAGGTTAAGAGTCATTTCTTAACCTAAGTGAACGTATTTGAGCGACCTCCCGATTTACTTTTGCAATATCATTCAGCAAAAAAGACATGCAAAAGAAAATTCTATGGTTTCCTTTCATTTTCATGATGGCAAGCACTCTGCAAGGTAACGCTCAATATGCCAAACAAGACAGTACTTATAAAAAGTACTTTATAGGCAGTACCTTATTTATGCTGGCTAATGTTGTACCCGATAACAATCCGCCTGAGATGGTTTATCTGAACTTAGGGTATCGAATTACAGGAAAGGATGTAATTTCACTTGAATTTAAAACCTGGAAATATGCCTGGCCAATTGGCATTCCTTTTGGAAAGTCATATGAAGCAGAAGGAGAAGGGTTTCCAGGTTATATTCGTGAATACGGAGTTTCACTTAATTACCAAAGGTTTTTATGGAATGGCCTTTTCGCTCAGGTTGACGTGATGCCTGCCTTTCAAACTTTTGTAAATGATAATGGTAAGAAGATTGACAATGGATTTCAAATATTTAACACTTATTCCATTGGTTATCACATTAAACTTTTCAGGGATAGGCTTTTTTTTCAGCCTTCAATAGCAATGACTCATCGCCCCTATCAATCAACAATGCCTAGTTCGTTTAAACAGGTTGACGATAGATGGCCGAGAGTCTTCTTCTGGCAGCCGGGCCTTCATTTTGGGGTAAATTTTTAAAACTAAAATGAGCATTATCCAGCCTGACGGCGTATAACGGGCGCTGGTCTTTTGCGCCCTGCGGCTTGCACTGGTGCCCGAGCTTCGCCTTTCTTTCTTCGTCGCCCCAACCAGATCAGAAAGCCGGACACAGGCAGACTGGCCAGGAAAAGCGCCCCAAATGTCGCCAGTAACTTCGTAGGTAGGCCATAAATACTTCCCACATGAATGGCATAATTCGAGTTCCGCCACTTGGCACCCAGGGTTTTGCTTTCCTGGCGCCCCTGATAGAAGAGCTTCCCTGTAACCGGATGATAGGAATATTGGTCGCCTTCGTCCCAACCGCTTTCGCCGTCAAACAACAGATAAGCACCTATTTCCGCCCGGCCCTCTTCGGCAACCGCCGGGTATAAACCTACCGATCTCCAATGCGCACGCTTGGTAACCACATCGGCAAAAACTTTGTCGATCGGCTCGTCAGACAACGGCAGGCTTACGCGCGGACTCTCGTGCGTGGGAAACACCTTGCCCGGATCATCGCCCAATAGCCGGTAAATGCCGTTGGTCCACCAGTCAAATGTCCATACGAGTCCGGTAATCGCCAGCAACAGAATGAGCAAGTGGGTGTAAAATCCGCCCACATTATGCAGGTCGTAATTGACCCTGCGCCACCGGGCGTCCCATTTAATGGTGAAGCGCTGTTTGAATGCCGCCTTGTTTTTCGGCCACCATAATACCACACCCGTTATGGCAAGTATCATGACGAACAACGTCGCAAAGCCAACAATGTAATGACCGATGTCGTAACGCAAAAGTAAGTTTTGATGCAACCGCCTGGTTAGATCGATCGGGTTACGCAGCATGTTCACCGCGCCGAGCACTTTCCCGGTGTATGGATCGATATAAACCTGCTCCCAATAGGCATAATCATCCCAATGCGTCCAGCCACCCGGCTGCGCATTATCCTTGTAAGCCGAGAAAATGTAGGCCCGCCCCGGATCGTTAAAGATGTCAATCCAGGCCAGTTTCTTGCCGGGCAAGGTATTTCGGGCCGTTTCCAGTAGCTGCGAAACTGGCAGACGCTGATTCTGCTGCGACTTAACGAATACATAATCGCCATAGTACCAGTCTGTCAACTCCGCATCCCAAACAAAAATTGCGGCGGCAGTCATGCTGACGACCACCACCAGGCCGGTGATCATCCCCAGCCAGAGATGCACAACACCGATTATTTTTTTCACTTTCAATGATATAACTGCTAAAAAGTGTAAGCGACACTCGCAAGAAAATTTCGCGGAGCACCCGGATAGTTACGCTGAAAATTATAACCACCCGTGAAATACGTTTTATCAGCCAGGTTATTGGCATTTACCGACACCCGGACTCTATCTACCTGATAGTAGGCCATTGCATTGAAAACGACGAATTCCGGCAGGATCACCGCCACATATTTGGCATCACGAAATCCGTTGCGCACTGAATTATGACTATGTCCTATCCCCAGGCCAAAACCATTCAGCTTGCCGGTGAACGTGTATTTGATCCACGAATTGCTGTTATGCCGTGGCGCGTTCTCCTTAGTCAGGCCGACCAGGTTCTCGTCCGCATCGCGGGTAATGGTAGCGTGGTTATAGGCATACCCGAGTATAATGCTCAGATTCGGGACCGGGTTGCCTACTAGTTCCAGTTCCACGCCCCTGGCCCGTTCCTGTCCGCGCTGAACGAGCAGGTCCGGGTTACCGGCGTCGTTCGCATTTGTTATCACATTGTTCTGGATCAGGTTGTAAACGGATAAGGTCGTCAGAAACTGTTTGCCGAACCATTCGCTCTTCACACCTGCCTCGTACAGCTCACTGGTTACCGGCTTCGGTGAACCGCCGATGATGAGCGGGACGCTGTAAGGATCGGGCACCTGGAAACCCTGATTGTAGGTAGCATATACATTGGTCCCCTTGCTTACGCTATACACCAGGCCGATGCGGGGTAAGGTGGCATTGGTAGGCACATCTTTGCCCTCCTGTGCGCTGGCGCTGGTAGCGGGAATGTTGTATCGCTCGTGGCGAAGGCTCAGCAGCAATTGCAGTGCGCGCCATTTGAATTGGTCTTGAATATAAAAGCCGTTCGTACTATACTGATCGCGGTTTTTCTCCTGCGGGTCGTGCTGGTAGTTGTATTTTGAAACATCCCGAGGGTAATAGGTAGGATTCCGGAGCGACAGCGTGAAAACATCGTCGGCATATTTTTGGGTGAAATTATAGTCGTAATCCGCGAAATCATATCCGGCAAGCAGTAAATGCTCGGTTTGGCCCGCATTAAGCTTGTAACTCGCGTAAAGGTTCAGATTATTGTTGGTATAATCCACCAGCCGATCCGTGTAGTAAACCTGAATAGAATCGCGGGTAATGTAGCTGTTGAAACCATGTTCCTGCAATTGCTGGTCTTCATGAAACCGCAGGAATGCGGCGGTGATATTGAACCGGTCGCTGATCTGCTGCGACCAGGAAAACGCAGATGAGAATACCCTCGGGCGGAGCATATCGCCAGGCTGACTGATGTTGAATCCGATGGGCGTCGCAAGCAGGTTTTGCTCGTTTTGCATGACTGTCCGGCCGCGGTCGAGCACGGTATTGATATCCTGGTAGTTCAGGTCAAGGTTAATGCGTGTTTTCGGGTTAGGCAGGAAAGAAATGGACGGTGCCACTGCAAATGTCCGGAACTTGATCTGTTCACGGAATGAGCCTGAATTCTCATAGCCCAGGTTCAGGCGGTAAAGCAAGGTTTTATCCGCGTTGAGCGGACCGGTAAAATCGGCGGTCGTGCGCGTCGTCTTGAAACTGCCTGCATTCAATTGAATCCCAGCGCGATTCTCTTCCAAAGGCTTTTTGGTCACCATGTTGATCGTTCCGCCCGGGTTCGTATTACCAAACATCGCCGATGCGGGCCCTTTGATCACCTCTACCCGCTCGATGTTGACCAGAAGCGGGCTCGTCCAGAAATTGCCCGCGAACCGCAGCCCATTCAGCAAACGGTTTTCCGACGACCGGAAGCCGCGGATAGCAATATCGTCGTATACAGAAAACTGGTTGGCACCGGTAACATTTTTGACCACGTCCTGCAACCGGTAAGACTGCTGGTCCAGCATCAGCTCCTTGGTAACTGTGGAGATCGTCTGCGGAATGTCTTTCAGGGGAGCCTGCGTTTTCGTGGCTGAAAAGCTGTATTCGTTCTTATAAGTCGTCTCACGCCGACCGGTTATCTCCACGGTCTGCAACTGCTCGGCGGCTTCCAGGATGGTAAGCTTTAACTGCACGGTCTGCCCCGGCTCCACGTTCACCTGCTCCCGCGATGGCTGGTATCCCACGGCCGACGTTTGCAGAATATGCTGGCCAGGCTTAATGTTCAGGAGGATAAACTGCCCCCGTTCGTCAGTGGTAACCCCCGATTTCAATCCCTTCAAAGTGACATGTATGAATGCGGCCGGCTTGTCGTCCCGGCTGGTGATGCGTCCCTCGATCCGGCCCGGCTGCGCGTTCGACTGTGCCTTGGCATGGCCCGCAGCTGCGAGTAGCATCCATAATACTACCAGGAATTTTCCAAGTAAAGTTGTTTTCATAAAGTTGTTTTCAAGCAGCCTCCATTTCGCCTCAGACAGCGAGCCGTCGTCGGCCAAATTAGGCTATGGGTGACGTTAGTTTAAGCTTTAGGAATCAGCCCCAAAAAGCTCCACAAAGGAATAAATTTATTATTACAATTTAAACTAATTATAAATAATTGCAAAGTGAGTAAGGTTTCGCACTATCTTTGGCGCCACTTACATTCAAATCCACCCTATTTATGCAAAAACTTTTAAGCTGCATTCTCATCCTGACAAGCCTGCCGGCTTTCGCGCAGATGGGCATCATCCGGGGAACCGTGATCACCTCCGACGGTAAACCCGCGGAATTCGTAAACGTGGTGCTCGAACGCACAGGCCGGGGCGCTACCGTCGACCAGGCAGGTAATTACACCATAAACAAAGTACAGCCTGGCAACTACACCCTGGTGGCGAGCTTTACCGGGCTACTGACTCAGAAAAAACAAGTGACTGTCGAGGCCGGAGAAACCGCGCGTTTCGATTTTACACTCACCGAAGACAATCAGCAATTGCAGGAAGTAATCGTACGGTCGTCTGCCAACAGAGTGACCGACAAAGGCACCGAAATGGTCGCCCGAATGCCGATCACAAACCTGCAAAATCCGCAGGCATTCAATGTGGTTGGAAAAGAATTGATGAAACAACAGAACGTCGTCACCATTACCGATGCATTCAAAAACGCGCCGGGCGTGGTAGCCGCGCTGTACCCCAGCGGCGGGATCGGTGCGTTGTCGCGAGGGTTTTCTACCGGGATAGACGCGCGTAACGGCTTGCAAACCACATCCGGAAGGGGTAGCGCAGACGTTGCCAACATCGAGCGTATAGAGTTTATCAAAGGGCCGTCGGGCACGCTGTTCGGCGCGGGCATTTCCTCCTTTGGCGGGGTGGTCAACCTCGTAACCAAAAAGCCTTTTGAAACGTTTAAAGGCAGCGTGGATCTTTCGGTGGGCAGCTTTGGCCTCGGTCGTATCAGCGCCGATGTAAATACGCCGCTGAATGCCGACCGCAGCCTATTACTCAGGGTCAACACCGCATTGCAGCGCCAAGACAGCTATAATGAAAGAGGCTTTTATAACAGTGCACTATTTGCACCCAGCCTGCTTTACAAGGCCAACGACCGGTTATCGGTACTGGTAGACGCGGAAGTGTACAGCGTGAATTCCATACGCCCCACCTATGTGCGCATTGCGCCTGACGCAGGAATCCGCTCCTATGCCGACATTCCGCTGGACTACAAAAAATCGCTGCTGGAAAATGACCTCGACGCGAAAACCAACACCGTCAAATTCTTTACCGAAGCCAAGTACCGGCTGAATGGCGGCTGGACTTCGACAACCAATTTTTCCTATGTGAATGAAGCCACCGAGCGAAGCTACCAGGATTATCCCATCTGGATTTCTCCCAATGAAGTTACGATCGATGTGTCCCGGTACGGCCCGGTTGGTAACACTTACCTGAATTTGCAGCAGAACTTCAACGGACGTTTTCAGACCGGCCCGTTGAAACACACTGTACTGGCCGGTGCTAATGTAACCAACTACACAGGTCGGGGTCAGAGCGGCGGCACGGGCATTATCCGGACGCTGGATGTCCGCAAAGCAAATCTGCCTAAAATAGACCGTATTCTCGTGGACAGCGCCTTCGTACCGGGCACCATGCTCAACTGGGGCCGTTCCAACACGATGAGCTACGGCGCCTATGCGGCCGACGTGATCAGTTTGAGCGACCGGTTATATGCCATGCTCAGCTTGCGCTATGAGTATTTCGAAGACAAATCCGTAGGGCCGTGGTCGACACCGTATACCCAAAGCTCCTTGTCGCCCAAACTTGGGTTGGTGTACCAGCTGGTGAAAGACAATGTCTCGCTGTTTGCCAACTACATGAACGGTTATCAGAACTACCCTGCCATTGTCCAACCCGACGGTTCGACATTGCAGGTGAAGCCGATTTATGCGATCCAGTACGAAGGCGGCGTAAAAGCCGAGCTGTTTGACAAGAAGGTCAACACGACATTGAGCTACTACTACATTAATATAGACAATGCGGTGCGTTACGGCGGCAACTCGTTCGCATTCCAGGACGGCAAGCAGGTAAGCAAGGGAATCGAGTGGGACTTCTCGGCCAATCCTGTGCAGGGCCTGACCATGATTCTGGGTTACGGCTACAACAACAACAGGATCCTGGGTGCAGAAAATCTTGATCGCAACATATCAAACAACTCTCCCCAACATGTGGCCAACTACTGGGTCAACTACCAGTTCCAGCAGGGTGCGTTGCGCAATTTCGGCCTGGGCGCTGGCGGAAACTATGTTTCGGATGCCTATTTCGACGATTCGAATCTCTTTCTGCTGCCTTCCTACCATGTGGTGAATGCCAGTGCATTCTACGAAAACAATAAAATGCGGGTAGGTTTCAAGCTGAACAACATCGGCGATCAAAAAAGCTGGGGATTCTGGGGGGCGCCCAACCCTACCCGAAACTTCGTAGCTAATGTAATTTTCAAATTCTGAACCATTGCATTGTCAGCCAGTTCGTTACCCCGGATATTGATTACCGGGGTAATGAGCTGGCTTAAATACTGTATTTCTACCCCAAATTACAGTCAGCTTATTTCACTAATGATTTTGTCAAAAGGTTTGCCTCAGGCTTTCTATTTTGGAAGTTGCGTTTATACGCATCGGAACCTCGCAACAAGCACATAACTTTTGTCTAAGCAATTAGTTTCCGGTGCAGATCTACATGTTAAATCTCGGTAACTTTTCCTCCATAAGAGTTTCCAGGGAATCAGATCGATTCCAAAAACTACACGTAAACCCTAAACAAGAATACAATGGAAAAGACGGGTACAATCGTATTAGATCCGGGGCATGGAGGTCAGCATGAAATAGGAGGATCATCCGCGAACAATGCAATCAGCGCCAGTGGTGTTCTGGAAAAAAACATCACGTTGCGAATGGCCTTTTTGATAAGGGAATCACTTGAAGAGATTGCTGCCAGCGAAGGACATCACCTAACAACTATACTTACAAGAGAGGAGGACAAAAATCTGGCACTGGCAGCGAGAGCACGAGTCGCGAAAACCAAAAAGGCCGATTTGTTTTTAAGTATTCACTGCAATGGTTTCAATGGAAGAGCCAGAGGTACTGAGACACTCATTAGTCCCGTAACTTCCGGAAATACAAATCACCAGGCTGATCGTGCGTTCGCACAAATGATTCAAAATGCAGTTTTCAATACTATAAGGCGTCATGATCCGAAAGCGACCGACCGAGGCGTGAAAGATCAACGCCTCGGTGTGTTGAGTGACCTCAATTTAGGCCCTGTTCCCCGGAGCTGTTTATTGGAACTTGAATTTATCGATGTGAAGGCGGTTGACCAGTTATTAAACATCGGCCCCAACTCCTTGCAAGTTCGCACCGAAATTGCCCAAGCTATTGCCAGGTCACTTATTGACGCTTTGTAGTCTAAATGTTCTTGAACAGCGCCGGATTAACCCCTCATTATTTAGTGGGATTAATTTTCGGATAAGCGGCATCTGCAAACAAGCTGAAACCTGCCGTTCAAAGAATAGAGAGACACCCACGTATACGCACCTGCGTTCCCAAACCAACTTTCATCGCGTAGCCTGTCGGCAAAGCAGATATTGAACCTGGCGAAGTTGCCGGCGGAGAAACCCAGCACGCTAACCGACATAACTCCCCCATTCAATTTCATAGATATGGACATCGTCACCGACCTTTCCTCGCAAGCCGTTTCGATCCTCACACTACTGCAAGACATTCTCAAAGACAATGAGATCCTGCCTGAAAAGCGGGATGCTCCTGGCTATGAAGAAATGGTGCGCTCGAAAATCAAAAGCTTCAAGCCCTCGCCATCCTCCGAATACCGGCCAAATAGCCGTGCACCAAGGGAGGTGTTCTCGGTGGATGAGAAGCGCGTCAACCGCATCAGCGAAATACTGGTCTGCACAGTTGCGCCGGACGAAGCGAAGGATATGTTGGTGAGCGTGTTTTTTGAGATTTCAGACAGGCTTTTCGAATGGCTGTATAACTGGACCAGGACGTCTCCGGCAATAATGGTGGAATTCACCGACACTCCGCTGCCGTTGATGTCGCCTGATGAATGGAGACGACAGCTAAGATCTATTCTGTATACTTTCCCGGCCGAACGTTTGAAATTGGCAAGGACTATCCATTATATGCCGGTACTGCTCATTCAGGCAATGGGTGAAAAAGATTATGAAAAACAAAAAATCCTCCGGGTTTTCAATGATGCCAAAGGTTATCGGTTATTGTCCGCGGCAGACAATGCCCGGGTAGAGCAATGGTGGTCTGAGACAGTTATAAGGGACGGGTGGTCCATCACCGCGTACCACAGCGAGCGGGAAGAAACCACTATGGAAGGCTCAGCAGCGGCGGCCATTTTCGAAACAGAAACCTATGCTGGAAAGCGGCTGGAAGTAGCAGAAATTCTCCTGACCGATGACAGGGAGCTGTATAAATGGGTGGCCGACGAGGAGCCGGTCTCCTTCGAAATGGCTTTTAACCATGAACTGGATGTAGTGGAAAGGTCGCGCGCACAAAGGCTGAAAGACCCGGAAAGCAAATTGGATGTAGAAGATTTGACAATAAAGGTTATTTCTCAATGCAAAAAAGATTGTGAGGAAGAAAAAACCGGCAAAGACGCCCCGGAAGCAGCAAACAACGATCCCACGATCCAGCTGAATTTCAACGATCACATTTCTGTTCCGATCCCACCATCGGGAAGTATCGATCCCCTTCGTAGGGCCGAGCGCATGGAACTCGCCGCACTTGCATTTTCGGGCGGGGGGATACGATCGGCGACATTCAATCTGGGGGTTATCCAAAAATTGGCGGAAAAAGGCGTGCTGCATCATATCGATTATCTTTCCACGGTCTCGGGCGGCGGCTACATCGGCTCCTGGCTGCTTTCGTGGATCCATCGCTCGGGATCGATATCCAAAGTTGCTGATCGCCTCAATGCGAGCAAATCCACCGATCCGCTCGCCGACGAAGTCCGCCCGCTCCGGTGGCTGCGCATGTACAGCAACTACCTCGCGCCAAATGCAAGCATCATGTCCGCCGATGCATGGACGATCGGCGTCACCTGGCTCCGGAATACGCTCATTAATCAGAGCATTCTGTTGCTGTTGTTATGCACGGCCCTGTCGGTAGTGGAAGGCTTCCAGTATTTGTGGAATGCGATGGCCGATCATCAACCCTATGACGATTGGCTGGTCATGACCATCAGCATTGTCATGATGGCACTCGGTGCAGCCTTTGCAGCTATGGGCATGCTTACCTTTGATAAAGACTTGCCACCGAGCCGACTCTGGAAATACGGTGAAAACACCGGATTTGCCTCGTTGCTATTGGGTTGGACCCTGCTGGCTGCCTATCTGCTCGCCGGCTGGCTCTACAACACCACTTCCGGCGTTCATGAATTTCCCGACAAGCTCTATGTACTGATCGTTCCCGCCATCGTCACCTTGCTGGGGATCCTGGCCATTTCTTTTTTTGGGAAATACCACCTGTACAAGCGCATCAGGGTCCGCAGATGGGCTATCGTTCACATCTTCATCTCCTCCTTGCTGGCCATTCTGGTTTCCTTCCTGCTCCTGATAGGTATCTGGAAAATTTTCGAAGAGCTTCGCGGCGGGTATGAGGCTATATTGGATAGCTGCGGGAAGATATCCTTGCTAGAAAAAATAAAACGCTTCAAGGACGTCAAAGTCCTGATATACACGTTTGGGATACCAATTATTCTGGAAGTATTTTGTATCGGCGTCGTGATCAGGATGTACATTATGGGCATCTATTTTCCGGACGAGCGGCGTGAGTGGTGGGGACGGGTGGGCGCTATGGTGCACCGGCTTATTTTAATATGGATACTCGTCAACGCCGCAGTGCTCATCCTTCCCATTATCACGGAAGATGTGCTGTGTAACCTCGAATTCGGGACGATCGTCACCACATTGGGTGGCTGGTCGGCCATCGTCGGGGCAGGCGTCAGGCTGGCTTATAATTCCAACACTTCGGGTGAAGATCCAAAAAATAACGGGTTGGGTTTCAAAGAGCTTTTCGTACGTCTCGTACCTTACCTGTTTATGATCGGCTTTCTGCTGATCGGTTCCGCGACACTCGAGTATTTTCAGGGGCTGAATTTCTGGGGTGTGATTAAAGAAGTTGCAAACCGGATTGCGGATCCCGACCAGATCAAATTTCTGACCGACCGGATAGAAGGTTCATCAACGGCAGAATTTTGGCGCAGCATCCTCAACACGGTCGTCATCGGGCTGCTCACCATTTATCTGAGCCAGCGCGCGGGTGTAAACGAGTTTACGCTCCACCACTTTTATCGCAACCGCCTCGTGCGTGCCTACCTGGGCGCTACACGCCGGAGAACCGAACGCCAGCAAACCGCCAATAGCTTTACCAATTTCGATAGCGAGGACGACATTTCACTGGATGCATTTTCCAGCGAAAACTACTATGGTCCCTATCCGCTGATCAACACCGCGCTCAATGCGACCGTCATATCGGAGCTCGACCGCCAGGACCGGAAAGCGGAGTCCTTCCTGTTCACCCCTCTCTTTTGCGGCTTCGATTTCAGTGCTACCCGTGCGGCGTCCTATCATAAAGAAGGTACGCCCAATTATGCCTACCGGCCTACGACCAGTTTTGCCGGCGGGCCAAGCCTGGGTACAGCAATGGCTATTTCCGGAGCCGCCGTGAACCCAAACATGGGCTACCACTCATCGGCCGCCACCGCCTTCCTGCTGAGCGTATTCAATGTCAAACTTGGCTGGTGGATCGGTAACCCCCGGGGCGACAAATGGAAAAATCCCGAACCCTGGTTCGGCCTCGCCTATCTGGTCTCCGATCTGATCGGGAAGTCCGACATGACCTCCAAATACGTCAGTCTGTCGGACGGCGGGCATTTCGACAATATGGGATTGTACGAACTCATCCGCCGCCGTTGTTCGCTGATTATCCTGTCGGACGCCGAGGAAGACGACCAATCCCTGTGCGAGGGCCTGGCCATGGCCGTAAGACGCTGTCGCATCGATTTCGGCGTTGAAATTGTAATCGATACCAGCCCGATCACCGCCAAGGATCCGGACACCAGGCTCTGTCGATCCCATGTGGTGGAAGGAAAGATTCTCTATCCCGGCAATCGCATTCCCGGCAAACTGATCTATATCAAAACAGCCCTTAACGGCGACGAACCCGTTGATATCCGCCAATACAAAATGCAAAATCCGAAATTCCCGCAGCAGCCCACTTCGGATCAGTTCTTCACCGAAGAGCAGTTTGAAAGCTACCGGAAGCTGGGGTATCACAGTATGGAGTAACGTAAGACAATTAAATCGATAAAAACATGAAATTCGCCTTGCTGGAATTTGATCCGGAGCACAACCAGATCAACGATGACAAGAAGCTTAGCTCCGGCTTGTCAGTTTCTGTCCTTATTGAGGACACGCTATGGGTGGCTAATGACGAGACGATAAGCCTGGAACGGCTTTCGCTCGTCAAAAAGGATGATCAGGGTAATTACTTTTATGGAAATCACGAGCAATTTTTACTGAGCAATTTTATTGAGCTTCCGGTGCCGCCCACTTTCAGTAATAGCGGCAAAATGAAATTTAAGGAAGCAGATATTGAAGGTCTGGATTATAAGGACGGCTATCTGTGGCTGGTTGGGTCACATAGCGCAAAGCGCAAAAAAACTGAAAGCGGCGATCCTGAAACCAATGAGGAGAGACTTATTAAACTATCTGATGTCAAAAGTGACGGAAACAGATTCATTCTTGCCCGGATCCCCCTTGTAAAACAAGGCGGGACCTTTGTTCCGAAAGATCAGGTCGAGCAGGACGGGCGCATTCGCGTGGCGGCCCAATTAAAAGATGGGATTATAGCCAACGAAATTATCAGATTAAGAAATGACAAACACCTTAGCATGTTCATTGATATTCCAGGCAAGGATAATGGCTTCGATATCGAGGGGTTGGCAGTATCAGGAAACAAGGTATTTGTGGGACTACGCGGTCCGGTTCTCAGGGGCTGGGCGGTAATACTCGAATTACTGCTGGATGACGAGATTGATCAATCCGGTTCGGTATTGCTATTGAAGGGCTACAAAAAACATGTTTTGCCATTGGGTGGCCTTGGCGTCCGCGACCTCTGTATCCATGAATCAGACATACTCATTTTGGCAGGGCCGACAATGGATCTGGACGGACCCGTTGTAATTTATAGATGGGTGGGCGGCGTCAATCCGGGGAATGAGAGCGTGATTTTTAATGAGGATATCTTAAAAAAGATAATGGATGTTCCTTTTGGAGAAGGGGTGGATCATGCAGAAGGAATAACACTATTTTCGTCAACCGGTGACAGCGAACCCGATTCAATTTTGATCGTATACGACTCGGCTTCGCAAGATCGCCAGCCTGCGGGCACTACTAGCGTGAAAGCAGATGTCTTTCCATTATTTGTTACATAAAGACTCGCTCAGTTTTTCAAAATCTCTTCGACGGCGATGACCGCGATGGAATACCTTCATCAATAAGAGGCAATGGCAAACCATTGCCTCTCTGTCCGATCGACGACATTTCGCCGGAAGATACTTTTCGTTGCCTGAAATGTCGAATACTGCGAATAAGAGCCCTAAATCTTTCCCGCACAATAATGCAACAATGTTGCATATAAATGTTTTGTTTTGTTACTTGCAACAATATTGCAAAACGTCTCCTACACACAGCAAACTTTGGCTGGTAGGACCGTCATTGGATTGCAACGTGGACAAAACCCGTTTATATGGCCCATTTCACTTTTATTAAGATCATTGCCCGACAGGAATGGGCAACTACATTCAGAAGCAAGACGCCCCTGGCATTGTTTGCAGTGCTTTTTGCGGTTTCGCTGCTGGCTACCGTAACCGGCTGGCAATACGTGAGCAAATTCAACCAACAACAGGAATCGGCACACCAGCAAGTCCACGACCAATGGGTGAACCAACCCGACCGCCATCCGCACCGGGTCGCGCATTACGGGTACCTGGTTTTCAGGGAAAAATCGCCGCTCAGCTTCTTTGATTTTGGCCTGGACAGTTATGTAGGGAATTCTGTGTTCCTGGAAGCCCACCGGCAGAACACGGTGAATATGAGTGAGGCAGGGTTCTCCAACGGCATGCTGCGGTTCGGGGAGCTCAGTATGGCGTTTGTGTTACAGCTGCTGGTGCCGCTTTTCATCATTTTTGTGGGCTTTCAAACCGTAGCCGGACTGAAAGCAAATGGCGTCCTCAAAATCCTCTTGTGCCAGCGGGCGTCATATCTGGACATTCTTTTGGGTAAAACCGCAGGACTGACGGCCGTCACCTGGGCCTTGTTTCTGCCGCTGCTGCTTGTGAGCCTGATTGGGGGAAATCTGCTCATTACGCGCAGTCTGGAAGCGGAAACTTTACTGCGTATAATGGTGATTGTTACGCTTTATGCCCTTTATTTCCTCGTCATCAACATGCTCGTGGTTACTGTTTCGGCCGTCAGCAAATCGTCCAAAAATGCATTGGTATCATTGGTACTGATATGGATCCTGTTTTTTATTGTGATACCCAAAAGCGGCCAGACGCTCGGCAGCGCATTGTTTACCGCACCCGACAAAATCGCATTCGAAAGTGCCATTCATGAGGATGTAAGCAAGCAGGGTGACAGCCATAACCCCAATGATCCGCATTTTGCCGGTCTGAAGGCAATGACATTGAAGAAATACGGCGTGGATTCGATTTCGGCACTACCTGTGAATTATGGCGCGCTGGTCATGCAGGAAGGCGAAAATATCTCCTCAGGTATTTTTAACAAACATTTTGACCGGCTGATCCGCATTTACAAATCACAAAACGCAGTTTCCGCCGTGCTCGGATTCGTCGATCCCTACCTCGCGATCCGGAACATTTCCATGAGCCTCTCCGGCACCGATTTTGACTCGTTTACCGCCTTCCAGAAACAAACCGAAGCGTATCGGTTTGAAAAAACCAGGTTATTGAACGAGATCCATCTGACCCAAATCAAATTCCAGAACGACAGCAAACAACGAGTAAGTGCGGAAAACTGGCAGCAGCAGCCCGACTTCGCCTATCAGCCTGCTTCCATGGCAAACAGCCTGGCGAGCAGTGGCGTAAGCCTGCTGGCGCTGCTTTGCTGGGCCGCCGTCGGCCTGGCCTCATTGACTTATGTTTCCTCCAAACGTGTATACCAGTTATGATTACCAATCGAAAGGTGTTGTTTCTTGAGACAAAAAATTTCGTACTAGGAAAAACCGTCCTGATCGGCACCATCAGTCTCCTGCTCTTCGGGTTTTACGGATTCTTCCACGGGAGCCAGGTGATCAGCCGGCAGCAAGAAAGTATCGCCGCGGTGCCGCAAGTCCAAAAGCATCATTTGGCGCAAATAGTCGGGCACGGCACAGGCAAGCCCGTCGGTACAACAGCCTATTACCCTTTTTTCTATACCACCAATCCAGCCTCGCCCTGGGCGAAATTTTCGATCGGGCAGCGCGATGTAAACCCGCAAACGCTGAAAGTCAAGATGCTGGCCATTGAGGGCCAGTTGTACGACTCCGAGCTGACCAACCCGCTTACCCTGCTGGTTGGCAACCTGGACGCTTCGTTTGTCTTTATTTTCCTTTTTCCACTGCTTATCATCGCGTTTACCTACAATGCGATTTCGGAGGAGCAGGAAAATGGCGTCTGGAAAATCGTACGCACGACCTCCGCAAGCATAGCCGGTGCCATCGCGGGTAAGCTGCTCGTACGGCTTGCCATTATCATGCTGGCTGCCCTCGCCATTTTCATCTCTGCAGTATTGGCACTTCAACTCCCGTTTTCAACGCCTACTTTCCAGCTTTTAATTGTGGTGCTGCTCTATGTGCTGTTTTGGTTTATGCTTTCGGTGCTGGTGATCTCTTTGGGCAGAAGCTCTTCCTTTAATGCGACCACGCTGGTCTGCATCTGGATTTTCCTGGCAATTCTCTTTCCCGGGACTGCGAACATCGTGATCAATGACCTGATAGCCGTGCCGGAGGCTGCTCAAACGGCCATTCAGCAAAGAGAGGGCTACCATGCCAAATGGGACCAGCCCAAAAAGCCGACCATGGAAAAGTTTTATGCGGTATATCCACAATATCGCCGTTACCCTATTCCGGACGACAAATATTCGCCCGGCTGGTATTACGCCATGCAGTTTTCGGGCGACCTGGAATCGGCGCATTCATCGGAAACGCTCTTTAAAAAATTGTTTCAAAGACAGCGCTTGTCCGAACTGATCGCACGCTACAATCCGGTGATAGCGGCGCAGCAATCGATGAACAAAATCGCCAACTCGGATTTAACCAGTCATATCCGTTATCTGCAATCGGTAAAAGCCCATCACAAGCAGATCCGCGAGTACTTCTATCCTTTCATTTTTGAAGAAACACCTACCGAAAGCATCGACTGGGCCGGCTACCCTGCCTATGAGCCGAATGGTTATGTTACGGAAAAAGTCGCGGGAGGGCTTTACACGATCGTCATATGGATAGTCGCCGCGCTGGCGGTTGCGCTGGCATTGATCAATAAGAATTTTATACGGATAACAGACATACAAAATGCTTGAAGCAATAAACCTTACCAAACAATACGGCGCACATACGGCGCTCAATGACCTGAACCTGACGATCGGTCCGGGTGAAATATTTGCATTACTCGGCCAGAACGGTGCCGGAAAAACGACGACCATTAACCTGTTCCTGGGCTTTATCGAACCCAGCAGCGGCAAGGCACAGATCGACGGCATTTCAGTCGCCGAAAACCCGCAGGAAATCAAAAAATTGCTAGCCTATATTCCTGAAACAGTGATGCTTTACCCGAACCTGACCGGCATTGAAAACCTGAAATATTTCTCGTCGCTCGCAGGATTCGACTATTCCAAAAAAGAACTGGAACAATTGCTCGCAACGTCCGGACTGCAATCCAAAGCATTTGACCAGAAGCTGTCAGGTTATTCCAAAGGCATGCGGCAAAAGGTGGGCATTGCCATTGCCGTCGCAAAAAGGGCCAAGGTGCTGTTGCTGGATGAACCTACAAGTGGCCTGGACCCGAAAGCTTCCAACGAATTTTCTGAGATTATCAAAACCCTGGCCGCCAGCGGAACGACGATCCTGATGGCGACTCATGACATTTTCAGGGCAAAACAGGTGGCCAGCCGCATTGGCATCATGAAGGAGGGAAACCTGCAATCAGTCATTCATGCCGGCTCGATCTCCGCCAATGAGCTGGAAAACTTATATCTGAAAACCGTTTAAAATTTCCGCAAGTCATCTTTTACCTTCTTGTATGGTCAGGACTTTTATTCTCATTTTTATCATTGCAGCCATTTCCGCAAAGGGGCAAACGATCACCGGCTCGGTCTCCGATGCCGCCACCGGAGCAAAAATTCAGGGAGCGACCGTTAAACTAGGCACCAATGGCACCGTGACCGACTCAGCTGGTTTTTTCACATTGCCCGGAAAAGGCGTCATACACATCACAGCGGTGGGCTATAAAACGGCCCGGCTGAATGGCGGGAACGCTTTTATGCACGTGGAACTGGTTCCTCAGGCAACGCAGCTTCAAACCGTGGAAGTCACCGGCCGCGTTGCCAGGGATTACACGAGCGACTACTCCTTTTCGGCAACACGTATCTCGGCTTTCAATAAGGATGTGCCGCAGTCCATTACATCCATTAGCAAGGAGCTGATGGCCGACCGGCAGGCGTTCCAGCTGGCCGATGCGGTCAAAATAGCCAGCGGGGTGATCCCTTCGAGCTACTACAACCAATACACCATCCGCGGCATCAGTCAGAATGAGGAAGGGCAGATTATCAATGGCATGCGCACGCGGCAGTACTATTTCCTCCAACCACTGACAGCCAATATCGAACGCGTGGAAGTGATCAAAGGGCCCGCGAGTGCTACCTTTTCCTCGGTTGATCCAGGCGGGAGCATTAACCTCGTAACAAAAAAACCATTGGCCACTGTACGCAAAGAAGCAAGCCTGAGCGCGGGCAGTTTCAGTACTTTCAGGGGCACGCTGGACTTCACAGGGCCGCTCAATGCATCTAAAACGCTGCTTTACCGTGTGAATGGCGCCTACCAGCAGGCCCGCTCTTTCCGGGATATGGTCGGTAGTAAAGCATTGCTCCTGTCCCCGTCGCTGAGCTACATACCCAACGAGAAAACGGCTATCAATGCGGAACTGATTTACAGCAATATGGCCGGCACCCTCGATCGCGGCCAGCCTGTGTTCGGTGCCGTAGCGGGCGAAACCAAACTGAACAGTACGCCGATCAGCCTCAACCTGGGCGCGCCCAACGACCATTTCAACTCGAAGGAAGTGATTATCACCGGCAGCCTGGCGCACAAGTTTTCTTCCCATATCGGTTTCAATGCTTCTTACATGAAACAATCCTGGACGGAAGATTTGCAGGAGCACCGCACCACCAATGCCTTTGCCCCGGATATCACCAATCAGCCCGTCACCAGCCTCGCTGCCATGCAATTTGTACAGCGGCAGCAGTATTGGAACATCGACAATTTGAATGCCTATTTCAATTTCAACTTCCAAACCGGAAAGCTGGGCCACAAGCTGCTGGCCGGATATGATTTGAGCAGCTGGCACAAGCTCAAAGGCGGCGGGCAAAATGCGGCAAGGAGCTTTTTGTTGAAGGACGGCACGGTAGCCAGCTCTTTCGTCCCGGCCAATGCGGCAAATTATCAAACGATTACAGTCAACGGCAGAACGCTCCCTAAACCGAATGTTAACCATTTTGACGTTCAAAATCCGCAATACACGATCCGGAATGCGGAAGACTACCAGCTGAACGTGCGGACAGCGCTTCCATCGGCTTTGACCACGACCAATGCGGTTTACATTCAGGAACAGGCGCAGCTGGGAAAACTGACGATGCTGCTCGGCCTGCGCCACGAATGGTTTGAAGATATTACCAACTACAAAGCACCCAACACGCTGACGGTCAAAAAGAATGCATTGCTTCCCAGGATCGGGGTAACCTTCGCTTTGAGCAAAGCTGTGAATGTGTATGGTACTTACCTGGAAGGTTTTCAGCCGCAATCCAACACGGTAACATTAATGCCCCAAACGGGCACGTTGCCCGCCGGCAGCCAGTTCGATCCGCTGCGGAGCAGTCTGAAAGAAGCCGGCCTGAAAACAGACCTGTTTCACAACCACATGCGCCTCAATGTAGCATTCTATGAGATCATCCAGAAAAACATCCTGATGAATGCCAATGATCCCGTCAATCCCGACCGCCTCGTAACGCGCGGAGAAGAGCGGAGCCGCGGGATCGAATGGGACCTGGCCGGGTACATTGTCCCCGAATGGCAGGTGAATGCTTCGTACAGCTACATTCACGCGGAGATTACCCGCGACCAGGACGAGCGCCTCGTAGGCGCACGCAAACAAAACACGCCCAAACACAGCGCAAATCTATGGACACGTTACAATTTCGGAGGCTCAACAGCGCTTAAAGACCTCGGAGTGGGTCTGGGTGTGCAGTACCAATCCAATAAAGTGCCCTGGTTTACCAGGGACTTTCTGGTACCAGCCTACACCATCCTCGACGCGGCGGTGTATTACACGCCCGCCCGGAGCAACATTCAGCTCGCTTTGAATGCCGGTAACCTGCTCAACAAAACCTACTGGCTCGGCGCACAGAACTATCTCCGCCTGTTTCCCGGCGCGCCCCGGAATGTGACATTGACGCTGACTTTCAAATTCTGACTTATAGCCGGTCCTGCTCTTCAATGCGGCGGGACCGGCCCTGTTGTAACTGGCCGCCTAAATGATATTTCAGTGAAAGTGCCGCGCGCCGGGTGTCCGGAAGCTCATTGTAGCGGTAATTGGTGTAGTCGGTCAGCGAACGGCCCTGGTAGCGGTTGGTTCTCAAAAAATCATTAACCGAGATGCGTACGTCTAGTTTTCCCTTTGCAAAGGTTTTTTTCATTCCAAAATCCGCAACGAAGATGCGTCTCTTTTGATAAATCCCCAGGAGCTCACGCGAGGTCCAGGCGCCGGCAAGTTCTATATGAATGCCGGCAGATAACTTAAACTGCTGGGTAAGCATGGTATGGGCAGCCCACATGCCCGCAACCCGCTCCCCTTCCAAAAGCGGAATGGGGTAGCTGGTGTGGCTTGCAGCCGCCGTGAGCTGCAAATCCCAGAATGAAAATGGATGAAAACCAGCATTGCCCGTCACATCCAACCGTCGCATACGTCCCAGATTGGCATGCTGACTGATGACCGCGCCGGTGCCTTCCTCGATCCCGAGCCTGCGCGAAAGAAAATTGCTCCTCGTCGAATAACTGGCCGAAAGCACATAGTTGTCTTTGAGTGTATAACCGGCCGAATAGCTCCACGCCATTTCCGGTTGCAGGTAAGGATTTCCGGAAAAGTAAAAGTACTGGTCATAGTACCAGCGGACGGGATTGAGCGTCGAATATGCCGGCCGGTTGATCCGCCGGCTTATTGAAAGATTAAACTTGTTATTCGCATTCAGTAGATGCTCCGCAGAAAACGAGGGAAAAAGACGGATATACTGCCACCGGTTATCGATTCCTGTTTCTAATGTATAACCCCGGGCGCGGGTCCATTCCAGCCGCAAGCCAGCCTCCCACCGCGTTTTGCCCGATTTTCCCGACAAAGATGTGTACGCTGCCGCGATCTGCTCACGATACCGGAAACGGTTCGACATTGACTTTGCTTCTACAAATCCGCCATTCAGCAGGGAGTCAAAACGGTAATTCGCCTGGTTTCGGATGTCGGCATATTTCACTCCGGCTTTGACATTAACCCGCTCGAAAGGAAGGTCCAGGTCTGCTTTGATGGATCGGATCGCGACGGTTCCCGGCTGGTGCACACGTAATTGTTCATCGGGACCATCAGGGTGCCCGGCTGCATTGGTATAGCCGGTTGTCAATAATCCATCTGAAAAATTGCGGTAGGAAATGTAATGTGCATCGGCGGTAAGTTTCTTTCCCGCGCTGTCGATATTGAACTGGTAGCCCGCGTTGGCTGCGTCGTAATGATAAGGTTCTTCGAGGTAGTTGGTACTGTTCACAACGCCGGTCAGCTCCTGCCTTGCATTGTATTTGCTGACGCGTGACAGCGCATTGTCCTTCACATAATCATCAATATAACCATTATAACCGGCCGTAAGCTGGTGAGCGGCTGCTATCTGCCATTCGACGTTTGCTCTGAAGGTATAAAAATAGATTTTGGTAGGCGTTTCGAGCTGGCGGTCGATGTAGATCCGCTGACCATTTTCTGTGACCGAATTCCCGGACCGGCTTTTCACAAACCGGTGTGGGGTATTGTAGTCAAAAGATGCAAATGCATTTAGTTTGCTGTTCCGGTAACTGCCGGCCACATTCTGGTTATTCATCCAGAACCTGCCTTTGGATATTGAAGTTAAAAAATCCAGCGAATACCCTGACGACAGGTTTTTCCTGGTGACAAAATTGATGATACCCGCATTGCCCGCCGCATCAAATTCTGCGCCCGGTGTCGGCATCAGCTCAACTTTGCTGATACTTTCCCCACTGATGCTTTTCAGCAGTTGGGCAAGCTGCTGCTCCGACAAATAGGTCATTTTTCCATCGATCATCACATTGACCCCACCGGCGCCTTTGAGCAGGATCTGATCATCCTGCCCCAGGCTAACGCCCGGCACCTTGCGGAGCAGGTCAAGAGCCGACGCCCCGGAGCTGAGCGCGCTGTTACCCACATTCAATACCAGCTTGCCATGATCCATTTCAATCGCCTGTCTGCGGGCCGTCACCGTCGCCGCATTCAGTTCTACCGCCGCTTCTGTCAAAACCAGATTACGTTGAATAGTCATTGACACTTCCGCAGCTACCACGACGGTATCGGCATGGCCGGCGACATAACCGACCATCGAAGCGCTCAGGACATAACGCCCCTGCCCTACGCTTTCAAACGCAAAGCCACCATCTTCGGTACTGACCATCGTCTGCCTCTCCTGTTGCGCGTCAAGACTGATCAATCGCACATGCGCCCCCGGAATGGACTGCCGGTTGGAATCGGTTACCTGACCGTAAATTCTGGCCTTTTGAGTTTGCGCAAAACTTTGGACAGAAAACAAAAGTGCTACCAGGGTAACACACTTCGAACATTTCAGGAAGTAAGGTTGGTGCATAGTACCGGGTTCAGGTGTTTGGAAGAATCGACATTCAGATACCGGCCACGCCGGGCAGTATCTTTTGCTATCAGGCCGTTATAAAACTGGAAACGGATCGTCGAATCGTCCGCCGCTTTCCATCAGCCGGACCTCTGCTTCGGTGCATAGGCACTGCCGTAAATCTTCCATTACCTGATCCTGGTCCAGGTCCTGCCCGATCACAACCAGTTCGTTGGTGCGATCCCCGAACCTGCCCCAGCGCGAATCGATAGCATCACGATTATCAATATACGCCTGATAGCGCAAACGCTGCGCTGCCGGCATGCTTGCCCACCACACCCCCGCGGACTCGGCTCTCACCGATCCCCCGGCCTGGCTCCAGTTGAGCGCATCGGCCGGTCGCGATGCAATCCAGAACAAGCCCTTGCTACGGATAATGCCTGCTGGCCAATTTCCCTGAATGTAGTCCCAAAAGCGCTTCGGATGAAACGGGCGCGCGTCTCGAAAGACAAAAGAGCTGATCCCGTATTCCTCCGTCTCTGGCACATGGCCGCCATGCTCGGCCTTGTTCAACTCCTGAATCCACCCGGCCGACTGTTCGGCCTTTTCGTAGTTGAATAAACCGGTATTGACCACATCATTCAGATCCACATTGGAAAACGAACTTTCAATCACCTTTGCACCGGGGTTGAGTGCGACCAGGATAGCACGGAGCTCTTTGATCTCACGCCCGGACACCAGATCGGCCTTATTGAGAACAATCACATCAGCGAATTCAATCTGATCGGTCAGTAAATTGACAATCGTTCGCCTGTCGGACCGGTCGTCATTGAGCTTCCTGCTAAAAACCGTGTCGAGCGAGCCGAAATCCCTGGCGAAATTAAATGCGTCCACCACCGTCACCATGCAGTCAATCATGGCCCATTTCGATAGGTCGATACCGCTCTGCGCATCGACAAACGAAAAAGTCTGCGCCACGGGAACAGGCTCGGAAATGCCCGTGCTTTCGATCAGCAGATAGTCGAAGCGGTTTTCTTTGGCCAGGTTTTCCACTTCAATCATCAAATCTTCACGCAGGGTACAACAAATGCACCCGTTGGACATTTCTACCAGCCGCTCCTGGGTGCGGCTTAATGTATTCTGCTCGCCAACAAGCCGGGCATCGACATTGATTTCGCTCATGTCATTCACGATCACGGCCACCTTCAAACCCTGCTTGTTATGCAGAATATGATTGAGTAAACTCGTTTTACCCGCACCCAAAAATCCGCTGAGCACCGTTACCGGCATTTTTTTCTGATCCATACTAAAAGAATAATTATGCAACAATGTTGCAAATATAAATCAAAATCAGAAAATGCAACATTGATGCACAAATATTCCGATGGATCAGGGCAGAGCGTATGTGATAAAGTTCTGCGGTGGGGTGAAAATGGACAAGCTCAGCTACCTGTCGCTCTAAGGAGTAGATTCCGGGGCAGAAAACGTGTCACCTCCAAGCTGGAAAAAATCGGGAGTTTTTCCATGCTGCCAGCATTGGATGCGTTACGCAAGTTTTTCTAGCCCTGATTTAGTGAGCGCCGGTACCATAGCGGCGTTACATTGGTTTTACTCTTGAACAGCCGGCTGAACGATTGCGGAAATTCAAAACCCAATTGAAAACTGATCTCGCTCACGGTCAATCTGGTTTGGGTAAGCAAAGCTTTGCCCCTCTCGATGACAAACCGGTGAATGTGTTGCTGGGTATTTTGCCCGGTAAGGCTTTTGAGCAGGTCGCTCAGGTAGTTGTCGGAAAAATTCAGTTCGCCGGCCAGATACGATACAGTCGGCAAGCCTTCGGAAATGGGTCGGTCGCCGGTGAAATAGTCGGACAGGAGTTTTTCCAGGCGTATGAGTACGTCGCTTGTGACGGGCTTACGGGTGAGAAACTGGCGGCCGTAGAACCGTTGTCCGTAGCTCAAAAGCAGTTCCAGCTGCGCGATAATCACATTTTCGGAATAGGCGTCGATCCGCCCGCTGATTTCGTCGCGAAGCATCCTCATGACGGAGAGTACAAGGCTTTCCTCCTGTTCCGACAAGTGAAGGGCCTCGGTGACCGCATAGTCGAAAAAACCGTATTCTTTCATGCGCTGTGCGAGCGGGTGACGCCTGATGAAATCGGGATGGAAAACCGCACAGCAGCCGCTGGGCCGGTGATCCTCGGAGATATTGCTGGTCACCTGGCCGGGCGCTGTGCAAAACATAATGCCTTCATCAAAATCGCAGAAACCTTGCCCGTAACGCACTTTTCCTTTTACATTTCTTTTCAGGGAAATACAATACATGTTCATGACGAGCATTTCCTTACTGGTATCGGCATGGATGAGATCCATCTCTTCGAAGTCGAAAACGCTTATGAGCGGGTGCACGGGCCGGGGCAGGCCGAGTATGCGATGCTTCTCAGAAATGGAATGGATGATATGGGGTGCCTGTTTTTTCATTGGTTAAATATAAACATACGGGCAGGAACTTTGCCCTGCCCGTACATGGATTAACGGTCGATCGCGTCCATCCCAAATTTGTCATAACGGTCGCCCGTTTCGGTGCCAAGCGGGATAATGGCTTCCAGCCGTGCCAGATCTTCGGTACGGAGCGCGATGTCAGTAGCGGCGATGTTATCTTCCAGGTATTTCCGGCGTTTCGTGCCCGGAATAGGCACAGCACCTTTGGCAATCACCCATGCCAGCGCCAACTGTGACGACGTTACCTGCTTTTCCAAGGCCATACGCTGTATTTCCGTCAGCAAATCCAGGTTTTTGTAAAACTGGGCGCCCTGAAAACGCGGGATACCACGCCTGAAATCGTCCTCCGGCAGGTCATCCGGGCTCTTCAACTCTCCTGAAATGAACCCGCGGCCGAGTGGTGAGTACGCTACAAAACCAATGCCCAGTTCTTCCAAAGCCTGCATCATGCCCGCCTCTTCGGGAGTGCGTTCAAAAAGCGAATACTCGGTTTGCACGGCAGTTACCGGGTGGACTGCATGGGCTCGCCGGACTGTCTCAGCCGAAACCTCCGACAAACCGATGTAACGCACTTTGCCTTCCTTTACCAGGTCAGACATTGCCCCCACCGTTTCCTCGATCGGCGTATTCGCATCGAGCCGGTGCAGGTAGTACAAATCGATGTAATCGGTTCCCAGGTTTTGCAGAGAGCGCTCCGCGGCCTTTTTCACATAGGCCTTGTCGGCCCGGAACTTCCAGGTAATCTGCGCCTGGTCGTCGATTTCCCACCCAAACTTGGTCGCGATCAGAAAGTCGCCCCGGCGACCTTTCGTCGCTTTGGCTATGAGTTGTTCGTTAACCAACGGACCGTAAAGATCGGCTGTGTCGAGAAAATTCCCACCGAGTTCCAGCGACCGGTGTATGGTAGCGATCGCTTCGGTTTCATCCGCTTTGCCATAAATGTCCATATTGGCCATACCCGTCATTCCCATACAGCCCAGTCCGATCGACGGCACGACGAGCCCCTGGCTTCCTAATTTGACTAGTTTCATATTCTTGGTATTTGTTTGTTTTAACCATACAAAACTAGGGAAGCCCGCCGCCGCGGAATAAACCGTATTCAGGAGATTTGTATCCGAAATCGGGTTACAGCGTTTGAAGCACGCCGCCATCGGCCCGTACCGATGTACCATTGGTCGCTACGGCAAGCGGGCTGCACAAGTAAGCTGTCAGCGCCGCTATTTCTTCCGGCTCGATGAAACGCTGCAAAAGTGAATGCGGGTTGGTACCGGCAAGAATAGCTGCCTTCATTTGCTCCACCGTACTACCCTGCGTCTCTGCAATCATTTCGACCGTCCCTGCCACCCCGTCGGAATAGGTCGGCCCGCCCAGGATGCTATTTACTGTCACTTCGGTCCCTTTAGTGAGTTTGGATAGTCCGTTCGCAAGTGACAACATCGCCGTTTTAGTAACGCCATAATGGATCATGTTCGCCGGAACATTGATTCCCGATTCGCTGCTGATAAAGACGATCCTGCCCCAATTTCTGTCGAGCATGCCAGGCATAAGCGCCTTCGCCAAGCGGGCCGCACTCAGTAAATTGATCTCAAACATCTGCTGCCAATCAGCATCCTGGATTTCAAAAAATGGCTTCAATTCGAAAATACCCACGTTATTGATCAAGATGTCGATCTGCGGCAATTGGGCAATCAGCGCCGTCACTTCCACTGCCCTCGAAAAATCAGCCGTGACACCCGTCACATTACCCGATGGCCCGAATGTGCGCAGGCGACTCACTGCCTCCGCGGTCTTCTCACTGGTTCTGCCATTGACAATCACATTCGCTCCCTCATTGAGGAGTTGTCGGGCAATAGCAAATCCAATCCCTCGCGCGGATCCGCTTACAAAAGCTGTCTTGTTTTTTAGTTTTAAGTCCATTAATCGTTATTAATTTATTTTTGTATTGATCATTCCAGAAATGCTGCAAAAAAAGTCAGCTGATCACTGACAATTGCAAGTCAATCAACTCGCGCAGGGTGTCTCTATCCGGGTGTACACGACGCGTCACATTCAGGCCGTTCCAGACCGTCATAAGGTAACGCCCCAGCACTTCCGATGGCGCAGGGTTGGCGATAGTTCCGGCAAGCTGTTCCTTCCGGATGGCGTTGGCGAACATCTGCTCCACTTCCAACAAGATCTGCGCAGCTTCTTTTTCCAGTTCCGCGTCCAGGAACGTCATTTCGGTCACTGCGTTTGCAATGATGCAGCCGCGCATATGCGTATCATTGTCGGCGTCCGCGATGCTACGAAAAAAGCGCTTGATCTCCCGCACCGGCGAGTCGGTGGCGTCCAGCACTGCCTGGAATTGCTGGAATGCCTCCCTGCGTTGGGCGATAGCTTTGCAAAAAAGCTCCTTCTTTCCACCTTTAAAACTATTGTAAAAGCTTCCGCTTCCCATATCGGTCGCGTTCAGCAAGTCCCCCAAAGACGTCGCTCCAAAACCCCTCTCCCAAAAAACGCGCTGCGCTTTCAATATTACTTGCTCTTGATCGAATGATGACGGTCTACCTCGCATGCTATTTTTGTATTGATCAATACAAAAATAGCATGTCGAATCTAGCTATCAAAATGTGATATTCCTGGATGTGCCTGATAATTCTGATGCCGGTAGGCTCTGGTGATGATGAGCACGGAAAAACCACCGTGGCTGTTTCGGAACTAGTAGGAGATTTCTGGTGAGTTAGTTTCAATATGTATTATCCATGAATTTTAGGAAGTCATCGTGAAGCGATCAAAGGCGTCAAGAATGTAGCATCAGATAGATCAATGGCCTCTTTTGAAGCGCTCCGCACCAGTTTCCTATTAAATGTTTTGAGGGACTTTTTAAGATTAAAGCAGATAGCTGGCATCAACATCACCTTGTGAGCCGCCGCCTTTCCCGGAACGTTAATTTTACTTAATCCTTAGTGATGGACCAGGCTTCCAAAGACTGGCTCTATTGTACTCTGTCGCAGTTGTTTCATTTGTTTGCCTTGCCTGCTGTGTTGCCTTTCATGAGCTCTATGGTGTTAGTCTTCGCAGGTTATCGTGAATATTCTTTTAAATAGCGACTTGGGGACACAAGAATCTTTGAGAATGCAGGGAATGCAATCCTTTTTAGAAGCCCGGTAATTCTTTATGGGCTGTCCATCGGAAGTCCGGCCAAAGCCTTTAAATGGAATTCTCTTATTCATGGCGCAGATAAAAACATCCTCTTTTCAGTCGTAGGTGACCCATTCCCTTTCCGGTTTATAGTTTCCAAAAACAGGTATCCACGGTATGATATTCCGTAATTCTAAGAATTCGTAGTTGTAACCATTGAAGTAACCGCCATCTGTTAGGAGCTCGGTCATGCACAGTTCATTAGCTTTTAGTCGGCCTTCAACCTTCTCAGTCATGGCTGGCAAATATTGACTATCCCTTCCATCGGCAAAGTCCGCCTGTATATGGCTGATTACACCATGCCCCGTATCGACTGCCATACAGCGGTGATAATTAAGTTTTCTTGCTTTGGCAGGCTTAACCGAAATACGCGCATCTGGATCATGGGGCTGCAATGGGTCTTACTGCTAAATAGCTGTGCTTTTTCATGAGCAGCACCGCTGGCACTAACAGGATTCTCGCGAAGTTTTTCCTGGTGAGATTTCATGCGTCTGAGGTAATGCGGTGGTGCTGTTATTAACCCGGCGGCGAAGTTATACTGTGGTTGTCTGCTGTTGATTTTCAGAATCAACATTCGCAAAGTGGTTCTTGATAGATTGAAATGGCCTTTTCAACTCAACACTTTCCATTGATGCATTAGCTTTGATTGGTGCGGAATCCAGGGCTTGAGTATGTCCACTGACCATCCCTTTGTCAACACACATACCAAAAACCTTGTCGAACAGACTTTCAAAAACAGTGGCTGGATATAGTTGCCTAGTCCTGCTGATAGTCGAATGCCAAGGCAGCTGCTCATCAATATCATAGGCTAAAAAGTAAAGAATGTCAATTCGCATCGAGCAGTGCTCTATCAGAAGCCGATCCGATATTATGTTCTCCAAATAACCGGTCAGCATTAGCTTAAACCGGGCCGCCGGGCGGAACACAACGGGATCGATCGATGGGTTGCCCGTTTGCCGTAAAGGTTGCTGGTGTCTCGGTATAAAAACTACATGTCGAGTGTTTCACCGAGCCTGCGGTAAAAGTTTTCCTTCGGAATACGATCTGAAAGTTGGAAGCTTATGGACAGCTTTTCCGAGTAATTTTTCTTTCCTTGCATTCCTGAAGTTACGAAAAAAACAGCTAATTGAAACGCGAACTAAACGGCAAAACAGTCCATAAATGCTATTTTCAATATGAAATCAATGAACTTAAAACAAGTCCTGCGAGAATTTATTAATAATCGGGAGGAAGTGACAATTGAAGAAATAATTGAATACCTAGACTATATTAACAAGGTCAGGTATTCTAGAGATGAGGTGACAAAAATGTTAGAAGAGATAACAAACCTAAAGGGATGAACTAACTAATGCTGGCTTCTTCATCAATTCATGCAAAGACTAGCTACTGCCGATAGTAGGTGCATGAGTTCTGCAACAGCCACGACCGTGTGTTTAATGCATGAAGGGAAGTACTTTGTGCACCCAAACCACCACATTGCTTTTTAGCCAATGTGTATTTGCTTCTCTGACCCCAATCCAAACGTCACAATTTTATATAAAAGGTTGATTACGAAGATAGTTGTACGACACAAAGCAATGCTCAACGATCTTACCTGCATTGTCGATAACGATCAGCACCGTTTCTCCATTCCATCCTCCTGTACTTAGATGCAGGCGCACATAATGATTTTCCCCGAGTGTAATGTGGTGCGCGACTGTCAGATTCCTGCCATTTCTCCGACGCAGATGCCATCCTGATTTTGACCGGATCGGTCGCCGAAGCCCGACATAGAATCTTCTTTCAACATTATTCTGGTAGAAGCGGGAATCGGCATGCTGCTCTGTCCCTACCCTTTCCATAAGCCGACCGGATTTGTCCATCTCGTTAAGCGACTTGCATTTATTGGCAAACGGAGTGAGCAAAGTTGCATCTTCTTCCACCAGGCCTGTTGAGTATGCAGCCACGTCACCGTAGGTTTTCCCGGGCAACAGGCTATCTGCGTAAAAATTCACAGCAAGCTGCTCAAAGCAGATTGTTTTCAATGCCAACTCATGCAAATGCTCCCTGAGATACGATAAGCCGGTCAGTAGCCCTTTGTCGATACCTTCTGCCAAATGTGCTCGTCTGTGAATTACCGCTATGTCAACTGGTACTCCCCCGCCCTCATAACTTATCCGTCTGCTACTTACGGTCTGCCCGTTTGATAATGCAATTTCCCAGCCGTTTGGCAGCCTTTTGCCCAGCATGGGCGAAAAAATTCCATTTGTGTTTTCTCCCACCTGCTTTATGTATGGGAATTCCTTCAGGTAAAGAGCGCAGTGGTCGCCTGCACTAATGGTTGATCCGCTTGTCAGCAGAATAGTAGGTTTGATAAGCTTGCTTTTGCCTGCGGGATTAATGTAATATGGCTTCCAGGGGCTGTACTCGTACTTATTTCTGCTAATCCTTGTCCGGCCGTAGCCTACCAAACGCTTTACCTCGGTTAGCCGACCGGCCAATGCTTCCAGATATGCCGGCGAACCACCGCCGTTGATCCTGATATCGATAATGAGCCCCTTCACATCCGCGAATTCAATAATCATTTCATCCAATTGCTGACTGAAATCATCCAGCGGCATTCCACCGAAGCCGTTGAGTTGCAAATAGCCAAAATCCGCTGACCTGCAATAGCCGCCAATGTCATAGGGCTGGCTTCTGAACTTTTTCATGCTGCCAAAGCCATTCCGTAACAGCATATCAAGCGTTACCTGCCGGAATTGAGCTTGCAAATCCTTTGTAGGAAATTCTTTGAAAAATGGCGCATACTTTGCGCTTGCCGGCAAATTTCCGGTTGCTGAGATCACCACATGGCCGTCTTTAAGAGGCGATACCATATCGTTGAAAATAGCGAGCAACTGCTCCTGAGTAGTCGATGGACTTACTTTTGCCCGAAAATTGTCATATTGTTTCTTCCAGTCAATTTGGCGCGTTTCAAAATGAGCGTAATGCTTATCAAATAGCTTCCAAAACGTTTCAAAATTATACTCGGGGTCATCATTGCGCGTTCCGCCGGCAAAAACTACGGTCTGCATAAGAAAGGCCAAGCTTAGGACGATGAAGCATTTCATCTCGTGAATCTGAATAGGTTGATCGGCATAAAACTGTAAACGAAAGTCTTAGTTGATCAAAATATACTTCACGGTTTTTACAAAAGCCTGATTTTCTGAGACAACTCAAATGTACCATAGCGTGGCCAAATCATACAACTTCCTTAACACCGCAAATATCTGGCCTGACATTCATTTCCATTAACAATAAATATTTATTGAATATCAATAAATATTTGCTAGATTAGCAGCACATTCAAAACCTTTTCTACCATGAAAACAAGACAGATCCTCAATGTGCTGTACGTTTTTTCCTGGGTCATTTTTGTGGGCCTTTGCATTCAGGCTGGCGGCTATCTTACCAATGCCGTCTTCACGTTGGTTAAACCCGAATCAGTCAGGTATCTATGGCACGAAGTAGATCTGACGGCACTTTTTTCCTTCGACCACCGTCATTACTTCGGGTTGACAATGCTGATAGGGATCACTACCGGCGCCAAGGCGTGGCTCTTTTTTGCGATCATCAGAATGCTGGGTAGCAAGGAGCTAAATTTTAAAAATCCATTCGTAAGGGAGGTCCAACGGTTTATGACCCTGCTTTCGATGCTGTCGCTGTTAATCGGGGCTTTGTCTGCCTATGGCAGAAATTATACGCAGTGGCTTTCAGCCCAGGGCGTACCGATGCCTGATACCCAATCCCTGATTCTCGGAGGGGCCGATGTCTGGGTTTTTATGGCCGTCATCCTGTTTGTGATCGCTCAGCTATTCAAAAGAGGGGTAGAAATTCAAAACGAAAATGAGTTAACGATCTAAGTCCATGCCTATCGTTGTTAATCTGGACGTCGTGATGGCCAAGCGGAAGATGTCATTGAACGACCTGTCTGCGAAGGTGGACATTACCCTCGCTAATTTGTCTATTCTTAAAACCGGCAAAGCGAAAGCCATACGCTTCTCCACGCTCGAAGCAATTTGCGCAGCCCTCGACTGCCAGCCGGGGGATATCCTGGAATATTGCGATTCGTAGCATTATCGGATGGAGACACAAGGTGATTCGAGGATCCGGAAACTTTGCATTGCACGCCAGACTACCTTCTGCTTGGGCTTAGTGATTTCACCTCATGACCTCTTCTGAAAACTACGATCGAGCTTAATCGCCTCCTGTAAAAGCTTTTTGATCGCAAGCTCATCGATCTCCTCCACATTCTGGTATATCTTATAGAAGACCTGCTTGTTTGTTCCATGCGACAGATGCCGGTCTTCATCCGTCAATTTGCAGCCGTACCAAAAACCGAGCAGTACACCCTCGATAATGCCGCCTCGCGGAATCGTTGACGGCCAAACAATGCAAATGCCTTTGTTGCCGTAGAAAAACGGAACGTTGTAAGATATTTTCTCTTTGCAATAAGCGGGAAGCGCTTCGCGGATTATCTGACGCAAAACATCCACAATCAATTTTTCATTCTCCGGAAGAAGTTCATATAACTCGACGACATTGCTGATTTTCACCTTCGCTAGTTTTCGTTGCACTCGATAACCACGATTTAATTAAAAAAATCCTTTGCTGCAACGCTCAGATCGCCTTTCAACTGATGCCTTCCGGTGGGGTTTTCCGGAATTTCGTCCCGTGCGCTTAACGCTTATCAGTAGCCATCTTCAAAGCCAATCCCGCCAGCACAGAGGCCATAAACCATTTTTGAATTCTTACCACATGTGGTCTCTCTGTGAACCAGTGGGCCATTCGGGATGCGGTCAGAACGATTAAGGCATTGATAGTGAAGCTGATCAATATTTGAGTTATTCCAAGTTGAAAGCTTTGCACCATGACATTACCATTATCCAACTTAATAAATTGAGGAAAAAAGGATAGGTAAAATACGGCGACCTTCGGATTCAAAACATTGGTAAAAAACCCCATCCCGAACAATTTACCGGGCTTATCGATTTTTAATACCGGATTCTCCTCGAAAACATTCCGGCTCCCGGGTTTAACGGACTGATATGCAAGATATAGCAGATAAAAAGTTCCGGCCGTTTTCAAAGCTGTGTAGGCAAAAGGGACCGCGAACAAAACGGCCGTAAGCCCGAAAGAGACCATGAGAATGTGGAACAGAAATCCGCAAATGACCCCTGCCAGCGAAATCAGCCCGGCAAGTTTACCTTGTGTAATGGAGCGCGAAATAAGGTAAATCATGTTTGGACCGGGCGTAATTACCAATGCAAGGCACGCAAATGCAAACCATACGAGGTCAGAAATTTGTATCATGGCTGCTCATTTTGATTCATCATGTAAACTTCGGCAAAATTGGATCGGCATAAACGTCCAATTTTAAGAAATCAGATAGTCCGCTTTTAACGTGATGCATTCAACCTATCAACTGGCAGCTAACGCCATTCACCTGCTCACCAATCGCTTTGAAACTACTTCCTCAAAAAAATAGGCTCTGTAACTATTCCCGATCGGAATTTCAGCATTACGAATGTAGACTGTGTTATTGTCAAACGACCCGATATGACGGATATTAACAACGTAGGATTTGCTGACCCTGAAAAATATCGACTGCGGCAAACGCTCGTGAATCGTTTTGATGTTCATGGCCGTAATAACCCGCTGGTCGGAAACATGGATCACGACGTAATCTTTCAGACCTTCGATATAGAGAATGTCTTTGAAATGGAGTTTAAAAAACTTGCGGTCGGACCTGACGAAAATAAAGTCGGCAGCGATGGCTTCGATGTTATGGTCGGCATCTGCCCCTTTCAGCAATGCCCGGTAAGAAACCGCTTTATCAACTGCTTTTCTGAATCGCTCGGGACGGAGCGGTTTAACAAGATAATCGATGGCGTCCAGCTCATAACCCTCTAGTGCATACGAAGCGTGGGCCGTTGTAAAAATGACCAGCGTTCCAGCGGGAATATTCCTGGCAAAGTCGAGGCCGTTGGTACCCGGCATCTGTATGTCGAGCAACACCAGGTCGGTCGGATTAGCCATAAGGTGCACCGCCGCCTCTCCTGCATTGCTGAAAGAGCCGGTCAGGGATAATTCAGGCATTTCACTGATCATGCGTTGCAGCCCTTCACGGGCCAGCGGTTCGTCGTCTACAATGATACAATTCATATAGGTATGGCTAAGGTGACCGTGTAGGTTTCTGCCTGCTGACGGATATCCAGCTCGTGGGTTCCGGGATAAATAAGCTCCAACCTTCTTTTTACATTCATCAATCCAAGCCCGCCGACCTTGTCGCTGGCCGGCATGGATACCGGTCTCGAATTCACGCATTTGAAATAGACCCTCTGCCTCTCGACTTTGAAGAATAGCTGCACAAAAGATGCGTTCTGAGCGTCCAGGTTATGCTTCACCGCGTTCTCCACAAAAATAACAAACAGGAATGGCGGGATCATGATGCTGCTGATGTTGCCTTCTCGGGACACCATATATTCAAACCGGTCGCGGCGTATCTGTTCCAGTTCCAGGAGGTTGGTCAAAAAATGGATATCGGAAGTAAGCAGCACTTTCTCACGCATGCTGTCGTAAAGCTGGTAGCGCAGCAGGTCCGAAAGTTTCATGAGGACCTGTGAAGCCTTTTCGGGGTCTTTATGCGTGAGCACATTTGCATTGTTCAGCATATTGAACAGGAAATGCGGATTGATTTGATTTTTCAATTGGTCGAGCTCGGATTGCAGCCTGCGCTTTTCCATTTCATTGATACGGTAAGAATCGAGCACCCATCGCTGAAAAAGCCTGACGGCCGTTGAAGCTGAAACCACAATGCAGAACAAAAGGGTGTAGGTGAACATACCTTCCCACAAGCCCACGTTTTCATCCTTTGCCGGCAAGATCCGGTAGCCACTCAATATCAGTTTGTCGATCGTTTCCAATATGAAAAATGAAAGCACCACAACACCGATCACGATGGCAAAATAACCGATATAATGCTTCCTGAACAGCAGCTTTGGCACCAACAGGTACATATTGGTATAAATCACGCTCATAAACAATGCCAATACCCCTAATCCAATGATAACTTCCGAACCTCCCCGATACTCCTTTGTGTCGCTATCCGGCAAAAGGAGAAACAGCAACCAGGGAACCAGATGCCGGTATACCCGCATGCGCGGGCTGACCAAAAAATTGAGTAGCGGGTTTTGGACGATGTCCTCAGGCAAGGCTTGCTCCGGTGTGTTGCGAAAAGGCATTTGTTGATTCTTTTGTCCAAGATACCGGTACAAAACCTGCCGCGGCAGGGATTTTAGATGAAGGGTCTTATTTTTTATACAAAAGGCACTGCCGCATCTCCGGCAGCCATTACAAACTTCCCTTATCAGCCATTTCCTGCCTGTTGGTATAATGCAGGAGGCATTTGGTATAATTCCGGAATCCCGCATTCCCATTTTCCTGACTTTCGCAGCAGATCAAACAATTCCAATTCAACAAATCGTATCTGCCATGAAGAAAGCAATCTGGAAACCGGCACTTGCCCTATCGATGCTCATCGGAGCAAAAAACAATTCACACGCGCAAATTGGTCTCAGTATCCATGGTACGGCCGCCAGCACTACCGTATCGAAGAAAAAAGTCAAGCCGGGCGGTGGTATCGGCCTAAAATTGTTTGCCACCCCATTGACCGCCATCGGTGTTTCGGCCAAGTATATCAGGCTTAGCTATGAGGAATCCGAAAATGCCGGAAAGCGCATTGAAACCACGGGCTCGCTGCTTCCCATCACCTTTACGCTGGACCAATATCTGGGGAAGGGCTTCATTCGCCCCTATATCGGCGCGGAAACGGGCATGTACATCCGGAATACGGAAGTGAAGCACAACGGCGCCAAACTGACGGACAGTAATGCGCGGAAGTTCGGCGCTACACCCAAGGCGGGCGTCACGTTTGCCCTGGGTAACCTCGGAGTATTCGTGGAAGGCAACTATCATTTTATTTTCGGCAGTAAGGACGGCAGCGTCAATACGGGATCGCTCGGCAACATCAGCTACAAAAACGCCGACAAATTGTGGGCTATCAATGCGGGCCTTGTATTCGGTCTTCCCAAGTAATCCCGGACAACCGGTTCCACTATTTTATTTACAAACTTAAAACCTATGAAAAGCAACATTCTCATCTGTCTGATCCTCTTCTTTTACGGGCGCTCGTATGCGCAGGAATGCAAAGACGCATTTTATTTCAGTAAAAATAAAACAGTTACCATCACCCGATACGACAAAAACGGCGCCGCTACCGGGAAGGATGTCGGTACAGTTACCGAGGTCACCGAAAACGGCGGTGTGATTTCCTCCAACTATAAACTAGTCAAATACGATGTTAACAATAACATCAAGGAAAATGGCCACGCCCTCATCAGCTGTAATAACGGTGATCTGAAAATCGGTTTCCAGGTGCCTGATATGGAAAATGGCACGAGCAACGAGGCTTTCTTCTCCTATCCGGCCAATATGAAAGCGGGCCAGGCCCTGGAAGCCAAAATGGAAATGCATATCAAAGGAAAAGTCAACGGCAAGAAAACAGACGTTTATTTCAAAATCGAAGACCGTAAGGTGTGGGGGCAAGAAAAGGTCAGCACCCCGGCCGGAACTTATAATGCTTTCAAATTAAGCTACAACATGGACGTCCGGTTTAAGGTAATGGGTATCGGTATCCCAATGAAAGTAAAAGTATTGGAATGGTACAGTCCGGGCGTCGGCGTAATTAAAACCGAGTCATTCAACAAAGACGGCCAACTCGAAGAGCGGTCGGTGTTGAGCTCAATTAAATAGTTAAAAGTGCAGGAAGCTGTCTTGTCGGTGAACCTGGCAGCTTCCTCCCGAGGAGCTGTTTTCTATCAGCAATGCAGAAAAATTTGTATTTCATTGCATTTAACTAAATAATCGGCAAATCTATTTCAGATAGCGGAAACGAATGGTAAGTTGCGGTTATGTCATTCAATGCTATCAGCCGACGTGCGAATGCACTTCTTATTATGCTTCCCGCTATTGGTTGCATAGTTTGGTTTTTTCTCAAAGTATTTCAATTTCAAACGAGCCCCGAACAATATTCAGATGGAATGGTCATCCTCCAACTGAGTAAAGGTTGGCTGGAAGGGCGACCGTTTCTGTTCGACACCATTTACGGAAACCATGCCCAACAACACAATTACTACTTTATTCCGCTGATCGGTATCTTCACCAAACCCTTGGGCGTTAATGGGCTTTTTCTGGCCTATGTGTGTTTGACAGGCCTTTTTTTCTACGTTTATCATCGAAGTTTTGCCGTATTTAATATGGCCGAACGCAGGGCCGTTTGGGTGACAGCATTGGCCTATGTATTCGGGCCCATGGCGTATTTCATGTATCTCGACTATTTCGGCTGGCATCCCGAGCAATATTTTATTCCGCTGCTTGCATTGCTTGCATTGAGTCTGGCGCAGCGCAAATGGGCCATGTTTACCGTTTGGCTTACCCTCACTTTTTTGCTGAAAGAATCTTCCATCGTCCTCATCTGCTGTCTTTTTCTGTTCTTTTCGGTAGTGGATATGGTGATGCGCAATCCGGCAAAAAACTGGTTTAGCTATCTGCTGAACAAACGTAATCTCATCATTGTCAGCACTTCCGTGATTTTGTTCCTGGCCGGTTTATGGTGGCTTTCTCATCTGAACGGATCAAAACCCAGCCGCCTAAGCGAGGCATTCGCCAACACAAAACTCAACAGCACATTCATTTACTACATCCTGTTTTCACTCGCGGTGGGTGTGCTCACTTTTGGCTTAGCCCTAATCCCTTTCATGCCCTGGCTCCGCGTGCTCCCCCGTAAAACACTGGTTATCGCGGTGCTGGCAGGCTGCTACGCCGTGTTACTGGTCATGTTCGCGACAGAGGGACTTTACTATTTTCCAACCATTTACCCCGGCATTTCCTACCCGCCCAGGATCAGCGGTCTGTGGGCATTTATGTTCAGTTCATTCATTTATCTGAGTTACCGGATGGCACAGGCAGGGTTTATGCCCAGCCTCGGGCCCGACCGGGATGCCGTCAGCTGGACATTGACCGGATGCGTGCTGCAATTCATTTTGGCCACATTTCTGGTTGCCCATCATTTCACTTTCGAGACCGAGCCGAGCACGCTGAGCAAGAATGTGTCTTATATGATCAAATCGCGGTTCGGTCTTGCTCCCTATCCCGACGGCGTCGCCCGGGAGCTGCACCGCTTTGCGAAGGCATTGCCCGCAGGATCTGAGGTCATTGTCCCGTTCCTATATTTTCGTTACTTCGAAAGCGTTTACCCAAGTTTCTGGCCGTTGGACGGGCAGTTCCCGCCTTACATTCTTGGAAAACCGCTGATGTATATTTATGAAAAAGACCTGATCCAAACCGGCGCTTATCCCAAACTCCCTGGTAAAGGTTACACCACAATCCCAAATGAGCATTTACTAATTCTGGCTGATTCGAGCTGGTATAATCAGACATTTAAATGAATGGGGAACAAAGAGAAAAATGGATCAGGAAAAATGCTTACTACCACCGATCACTGGTAAAGTATTTGAAATTCATTATCCCGGAAGGTTCTGCTGTTCTTGAAATCGGTTGTGGAACGGGATATCTGCTCGAACAGCTCCGACCATCAAGAGGTGTAGGAATCGATATTTCAGATGAAATGGTCCGTTTCGCGAGGGTGCACCGGCCCGCCTGCATATACTATGAAATGAATGCGGAGCAGTTAAGCCTGAACGAGACATTTGATTATGTGATCATGAGTGACACAGTTGGCAGTTTCAGGGATGTGCAGATGGTGTTCGAAGCCATTCACCCGGTATTTACCCCGCAAACACGACTGGTCATTACTTCCACCAGTTTCCTCTGGCGGCCCATACTGAACCTGGCTGAAAAGCTGGGAATGAAAATGCCTCAGAAAAGGCAAAACTGGCTTGATATCAGCGACATTACTTCCCTTCTCCATCTGACTGATTTCGACTCATCGATCATAACAGGAAGATGATTTTCCCCAAATACATCCCGCTGATTTCCCCGCTTCTGAACCGGTACGCGGGGAACCTGCCATTGATCAATAGTCTGGGATTGATCACCTGCCTGGTGGCCAGAAGTAAGAGGACCGAGCAAAAACCCGCCCAGGATCTGAGCGTCAGTGTCATTATTCCTGCCCGCAATGAGAAGGGTAATATTGAAGCACTTATTCAGCGCACTCCGCAAATGGGCAGCCATACCGAGCTGATCTTTATTGAAGGAAATTCCACCGACCAGACCTGGGAGGAAATCCAGCGGCTGGGCGCGCATTACCGGGAAAATTATGACATCAAATGGGCACAGCAGGATGGAAAAGGCAAAGGAGATGCTGTGAGAAAAGGCTTTAACCTGGCCAGCGGTGACATTCTGATGATCCTGGATGCGGATATGACGGTTGCGCCCGAGGAACTGCCCAAGTTTTTTAATGCAATCGCTTCCGGAAAAGGAGAGTATATCAATGGCTCGCGGCTGGTGTATCCCATGGAAAAACAGGCCATGCGCTTCCTGAACCTGCTTGGTAACAAATTTTTTAGCCTCGCATTTTCCTGGCTTTTGGGGCAAAATTTAAAGGACACGCTTTGCGGTACGAAAGTCATTTCGAGAGAAAACTATCTGAAATTAGCCGCCAACCGATCCTACTTCGGCAATTTTGACCCGTTCGGCGATTTCGACCTCATTTTTGGTTCAGCCAAGCTTAATCTCAAATTCATTGAAATACCAATCCGTTACCGCGCCCGGACCTACGGCGAAACCAACATTTCACGTTTCAAGCACGGCTGGTTACTCCTCAGAATGACCGCATTTGCGCTGCGTAAAATCAAGTTTAGGTGATCCTCATTAAATGCAGTTCACTAACTTGGAATAATTCAATTTCAAATCGGATTTTAAGAAAAAAGGCAGCTCATGGAATCAGTAAAGCAGATGTATCTTCTTTCATTGAAGCACTTTTGTCCGGCATTAACGGATCACGAGCTATCATTGTTTGCTTCAAAACTCTCGTTTCAGGAGTTACATAAGAAAGAACTCTTTATCGAGGCTGGCAACGTCCAGAAGGCGATGGGATTTATTGCACAGGGACTCGTCCGGTCCTTCTATGTCGATTCCGCAGGCAATGAAATAACGGTTGGGTTCTACCAGGCCGGCGACTATGCCACGCATTACCACTCCTTTCTCACCCGCACACCCAGCAACTACACGATCCAGTGCCTGGAACCTACCGTCATGGCCTGCCTTTCCTACGAAGATCTGCAATGGGCGTACCAGCAGTCGACCGGCTTCGAGCGGTACGGACGCCTGGTAGCCGAAGAGATTTTGAAGCGCCAGCAGGCACGCATTGAAAGTTTCATCTTTCAGACAGCCGAAGCGCGCTATCTGACTTTCATCGAAAGACATCCGGGTCTTTTCAACCGGGTCTCCCTCTCCCACCTTTGCAGCTACCTGGGCATTGAACGCCAGACGCTCACCCGCATCCGGCAGAAATTAGCACATCGATAGTTTTTGACACATTTGTGTCAGGTACACCCGCCGTCGGAGTGCCAACTTTGTATTGTCAATTTAAACATGATAATGCAATGGCAAAGCACATCTTACTCATCCTGGGCCACCCGTCCGAACATTCATTCTGCAAAGCATTGCTCGACGCCTACGAAATGGGCGCGGAAGGCGCCGGCGCTATCTGCAAGACGATCTACATATCGCGGCTGCATTTCGATGTAAACCTTCACGACGGATACAAAAATGGAGAGAACCTACCGCTCGAAGAAGACCTTGCCGACGCACAGCATCTCCTGCGCTGGGCCGACCATGTGGTGCTCGCTTATCCAAACTGGTGGGGCTTCATGCCCGCCGCACTGAAAGGCCTCATCGACCGGATATTGCTGCCGGGCTTCGCATTCAAGCATCAGTCCGGCAAAATATTCCCCGAGAAACTATTGAAGGGCAAAAGCATGCGGATCCTGGTCACGATGGACACTCCGAGGTGGTGGTACTATATCGTCTACCGCGCGTCGCAGTACCAGATTCTGAAAGACATCGTGTTCGGCTATGTCGGCTTCGACCCGATCCGGTTTTCCACTTTTGGTTTCATGCGGAAATCGACCGACATGCAACGACTTAAATGGCTCGAAAAGGTGGCAAGCCTGGGCCGGAAACTCATTTGAATCAATCAACCATTTCCATAAAACTTCAACCCGTAAACATCATGTTACATTCCAAACAAATGGGCGCTACTGCTCCTGTCAATTCCGAAAAGGGTTTCAACATTCACCTGCTCGTATTCCTGCTTACCGTGCCGTCCATCTGGCTTATCTGGTCCCTTACCGACCAAACCTACCTCTGGCCTTTGTGGCAAACAGGCGCCTGGGCAACAGGTATCGTCTTTCACTACCTGGGGGTGTTCGTATTCCAAAAATCCAAAAGACACTAAATCATTCCCCAGCACTTTAACCATCACACGCATGAGCACGCAGCAAAACACATTCGGACGCATTGTGAAAGCCTACGGTGCAAACGGATACTGCGTGATAGCCGCCATTCTGAACGATTTCGATATCCCGACAACGAATCACGAGAAGTAATTCAAGAAAACGGAACCAGCCGAACACCGTCACACAAAGTAGGCAAACTCATTTTTTGACAATCAAACTTTTATTCAAAATGAAAAAGACGATTTCGTCACTGCTATCCGCAGTGCTTGCAGTTTTCGCGTATTCATCCTGCGCCAAAAGCGATGAACCTGCCATTTTAAAAGCCAGTACCTACGTGCTGGTGCATGGGGCCTGGCAAGCTCCGTATGTTTGGGACGCCGTAAGGGCAGATCTGGAAAGTAAGGGCAACAAAGTGATCGTAGTGGAGCTCCCCGGCCACGGTAGCGACCATACCCCGACGCATATGCTCAACCTCAACGTATACACTCATAAGGTAGTGGAAGCCATTTCCGGAACGGATGGCAAGGTGATCCTGGTCGGCCACAGCATGGGCGGCATGGTGGTAACCAGTGCGGCCGAAAAGATCCCGGCCAGAATCAGCAAGCTGGTTTACATCGGGGCATTCCTCCCTGCCTCAGGACAAAACCTGGGCGAGCTCGCACAGAGCGACCCGGATTCTAAATTAGGCCGGCAGCTTGTCGAGTCAGCAGACCATCTGACGCTCGATGTGAAGCGTGAAGCCCTGACCGCATTGTTTATTGGCGACGGTTCGCAGGCCGCCAAAGAGCAGGTCCTGGCCAACTACCGTGCGGAACCCGCCATCCCGTTCGGCGAT
The DNA here is from genome assembly GCA_965649915.1 of uncultured Dyadobacter sp. Lineage (GTDB taxonomy): Bacteria > Bacteroidota > Bacteroidia > Cytophagales > Spirosomataceae > Dyadobacter. The sequence continues at coordinate 55,244 of CBFGMV010000006.1, read as the reverse complement.
AAAGTGACTTTGACCACTGCCAACTTCGGTTCTGTCGAAAAGGCTTATATCAAAACTACGCAGGACGTAGTCATCAGCCCGGGCTTGCAGGACAGGATGATCGCCGCAGCCGGCATTAAGGCAATTTACCCTGTGAATACCAGCCATTCGCCCTTCCTTTCGCAGCCCCATACGGTATCGGACCTGCTGATCAAAATAGCTCAATAACACCGCCATGAAAGCAAAAGCTAATTTCTCAACCTATCGATGGCTTGCATTCGGGGTGATTTGGCTCGGGCTGGGCAATCTGCCCGTCCAGGCAGCAGCGTCCGACAAAAACAGCCGTGAAACCATAGCCGTGCTGACCAGGTACGATGTAAAGGAAAGTCATCGGGAAGATTTTCGTCAAGCACTAAAAAATTACGTGGCGATGGCGCTGGTCAATGACAACAACATCATGGCCGAGGCTTACACCGAGCAAGATCAACCATTGGTGTTCTGGGTCATTGAAAGATGGAACAGCCAGGCCGGTTTCGAAGGGAATGCAGTGCGTCCCGCATTTCAAACCATTCATTTTCTGGCCGAAAATGCTCTGTCCAAAACGGCACAACAAATCTATCTGAACGATCTGGAACCGGTATCCAAACAGCAGTGGCGGACTGATGCTCATTGTGACGATTCACCATTGACAGTCATGTTGTTTGTCGATGCCAAACCCGGCACGGAAAAGCGCTTCGCGGAAGTATATCATGAAGCTATGCCGAAATTCCGCAGCGAATACGGCGTAATCAACTACCAGCTTTCGCAATTCACGAGCGATAGCACCAGGTTTGTGACTTACGAGCGCTTCCGAAGCGAGGAAGCTTTTCAATACCATCTGAACTTCCCGCCGATACAGCCGGTCATCGACTATCTGAATACCAGTATCCAGGCGCAGCCATTCCAGAAAGGGCTTCACAGGCTTATAGCAATCCCGGCCGACCGGTAGCCACGTTCGTATCCACAATTCGAGAATTCAAAATCAAACTTTTTTAAATCAAACTTCAAAATGAAAACGATCAAACAATTAACAGTAGCAAGCCTGATGGGCATTTCGGCCGTAGCCAACGCGCAGGCCCAGGATAACCCAAATGCAACAGCCGACTACGAGCTGTCGGTATTAAACAAACTCGGATCGCCCGCGGCGGTTGTCAACATGCCGGTCTCGCAGCTGCTGAATGCGCCGGGAAATGAAGCATTGCGTGCATTCTTTTTTACGCCTGTCCAGAACAAGGCATTGCTGAAAGGCAAACGCATTGCCGTGCTGGCAGCCGACGGCTTCGAAGAAATAGAATTGCTCGGGCCCGTATGGTACTTCCGCGAACTGGGCGCGCAGGTCGACATTGTCGCGCCCAAATTTACACCTGCGCCCGAGCGCTACGGGCTGATGTTCCCCGAATTGGCAAAAACACATATCATGGCCATTCAGTATTTGCAACCGGTTGGCTGGATCAAATTCGACCGCACGGCCGACCAGATCAAAGTAAATGATTACGACGCGGTATTTATCCCCGGCGGAGCCTGGAACCCGGATAACCTCCGCCAGGACAAGGATGTAATCACATTTATCCGCGATTTCAATGCATCCGGTAAACTGATCGCCGCGATCTGCCACGCGCCGGTCGTGCTGGCATCCGCCGACATTCTCAAAGGACGCAAGCTGACCGGCTACTGGAATATCCAGGTCGATTTGAAGAATGCAGGCGGTACAGTCCTCGAACAACCGGTAGTGACAGACGGCAACCTGATCACCAGCAGGCACCCGATCGATGTCGCCGATTTTTCCCGGGCCGTGGAAAAATGGCTGATTAAATAACAACTGAGGAATTTTTGGGCTGGCGATAGCTAATTATCGCCAGCTTCCGCTGAACCAAAGCAACTAACTCTTAAATTTATAGCATATGAAAGCATTGATCATCGGCGCTACGGGTGCCACCGGAAAAGACCTGTTGGATTTCATTTTAAATGATTCACAATATCATACAGTGACGATTTTTGCACGCCGCCCCACCGGAATCGCGCATCCCAAACTTACCGAAGTCCTAACCGATTTCGACAAACTGGCACAAGTATCAGGCAGTATTCAGGGGGATGTGTTGTTTTCATGTCTGGGAACGACCCTTAAAGACGCGGGCTCCAAAGAAAAGCAACGGCATATCGACTATGACATACCACTCGAATTTGCCCGTATCGCCCGGCAAAACGGTGTTCCCAAAATGGTTTTGTTATCTGCATATGGGGCCTCCCCAGACAGCAACGTGTTCTATTCCAGGATCAAAGGCGAACTGGAAGAAAAAATAAAAGACCTCAAATTTGAAAACCTGGTTATTTTCAAACCCGGCCTGCTGCTCCGGGAAAATTCAGACCGGCTAGGTGAACGGGCCAGTGCCTCCATGCTCCGGGTTTTCAATGGCCTTGGCTTATTCAAGAAGTTTCGCCCCATGCCGACACAATTACTGGCCCAAAAACTAGCAAACGCGCCGAAAGTCGCAGCAAAACAACTTAGGGTTGTTACCCTGGATGAAATCTTTCATAGCTCGTAGGGGCACCTTGTTGACAAGGACCCTCCATATCTGATTGCTTCATGCCGCGAACCAGCGCTCATGGCATACCCGTGACAGCTCCCATCACGACTCCGATTACCACAGATCGGGGCTTTGATACCAATAGTTCCCCAGTCGATATCATCCGTACAACCGGCACCTCAGCCCGATTCTCCATTTATAATTTTTTATTCTTTTTACAGAATTGTTAAAAAATGGGTTTTAGTCTTCACTATACATTTGTGATATAAACTAAACTAATATCCATACTCAAATCCATTTAACAATGAAGCAACATTTTTTTAAATCAATAAGTCTGGGCATTTTCGCAGCCGCAGTACTGTTCACAACGTCCTGCAAAGAAGAACTCATTCCAACGGAGGAACTATCAGCACAAAAAGAAGGGGAAAATAAAAATGCTAAACTGGGAATTCCGACCAAATTCGACGCCAATGAATTTGCAATCAAAATAGAAAATCTTCTGGAAGGTGAAGTTGGTTTCGGTTACGCGGTCTACAACAACGGAGAGGAATTTTACCGGGCCAATGGCGGCGATGGCTTTGCCAGAAAGCATTTTGAAGGAAACTTTCAGCTGCACGGTGCGATCGTAAAACAGGAAGTATTGACGACGACACAATACGTGACCGCCATTGCTGTTCTAAAAATTCTCAAAAAATACAACTTACCTCTTACTACGAAAGTATGGAACTATCTTCCCAAAAACTGGGCACCGAGTTCTCAATTCAAACAACTGGATTTTGAGCGACTTTTGGCACATAGAACAGGCCTTATTTATTATCCGAATCATTGGGATAAAGTCAAGCTGACTGTTGAAGGACCCGTCAATGAAAGTATATTCAATTCTAAAACAAAACAAAATAACAATATCAACTATTTGCTTCTGGGAATCATACTTCCTTATGTGGAAGCAACTGAACTTAAAAAACAGGGTAATGCTGCTAAATGGAACGAATTAAATGCGACAGCCGAAAACTTCGCGTTATATGGCGAGCATTATCGCAACATTGTGCGCACCAATGTATTTGTTCCTGCCGGGCTTGAAAATGCAACGGTAATCGATTGGCAAGCCTGGGGGCAAAATCCCTGGGGACAAATGGGGCCGATCAGCGCGGGTCTGTCCACGCAGGGCTACCCGGCCAGGAATGGTGATGAGCCTGGAATCGACAAGCCGATCATTCGTTGGGAGTGCGGTGCTACCGGGTTATACCTGAGCGCTTCCGAATTCGGAAAACTTGCCTCAAAAGTAGCTCAAAATGAACTACTTACAATCAACGAACTCAACACTATGAAAACCAAACTACTTGGTTTCGACGGTAAACTTACCGGAACGAAGGGCAACTATTTTTATAAAAGCGGGGTCGGCTATCATTGCGAAACGATCTTTATCGACTTTGGCCCTGTGCAGGTAGCGGTATTTGCCAATTCACCTCAGAGTGATATTTCAGATCCGACTATCATCGCGCAGATGTACGAAAATTCGTTTGTACCACTTTAACCGGCATTTTTTAAACAATGTAAACAACTGCCTATTAAAAAGCTGTCGCAAATGAATTGCGGCAGCTTTTTAATGGGCCCGTATGCTAGTGGCAGACTGTCAATGTGCTTCCGTAGCATGCTGAAGCCCACGCCTCATTTCCTTCTTCCCTGGTCATAATGCAGCCTTACCCAACTCGGCTGTCCCGATTCTGTACTATATTTGAATGTTGCCGAGCGTAAATAGCAAGTGATCAGGATGCCTCAATCGTGCTCCCATGGGTAAAGAGAAAATAGCAATTCCTTATTATACAGATATTAATACCTTCCTGGCGTCGATTCCCTCACCAGGGAGGACAACGAATCCGCTTTTCTATTGTGTCCGGCTAAGAAAGTTGGAACACCCGGTAGAGATCTATAAACCTCCCTTCAAGAGGTCATTTTATTTCTTTGCGCTGTTTGTCAACTCAGGCAATGCACAAATCAACTACGGCGACAAAACCGTTACGAATCCCGAGTCTTACCTGGTTTTCCATTCTCCCGATTTAGTGTACAGTTTCTCTCACGATGAAACACTGGAGGGATACGTAATCTATTTCAAACCCGAGTGTTTTTCGTTTTTAAAGCCTGATTTTCATGAAGAATTCCCGTTCTTCAACCGGTTATACACCAACCTCTTCAAACTGGACCAGGCGACCTTTCAGCAGCTGTCACCGCATTTCGAAGATGTACTTGCAGCTTACGACAGATCAGGAGATAAATCGCATATGGAGGCCCGGGCAAGGCTGCTTGCACTGTTTTATTTCATGAATGCATTCGTCACGGAAAGAAGGAAAATGACGCGGTTTGCAACACCCCAGCAACTGCTGTTGAGTAAGTACATTCAATTAGTGAACAACCACTACCTCGACAAAAGAACGGTAAAAGAATATGCCGACCTGCTCTCAGTGACCCCCAATCATCTTTCTCAATCGGTGAAAGCCGTTTCGGGCAAAAATGCGCTTTCTTACATCGCTGCCCGTTTATTGACCGAGGCAAAATCATTGCTGCTGTACACCCACGTCGATATGGCCGAGATTGCCTACCAGCTTGGTTTCTCCGACCCTGCTAATTTTGGCAGTTTCTTTAAGAAGAATGTAGGAATGTCTCCTTTGGCTTTCAGGAAACGCAAGGACAAATAGAATTCACCATCATAGCCAAGCTTTTAACCAGCCAAATTAAGCCGGGAGCTTTTTCTTTGCAGTGATATTTATTCACTAACAGCTTAAAAGAAAAAACAAATGGCAACTAAAATTTTTGTCAATCTCCCGGTAAGTGACCTTAACAGATCAAAAGCATTCTTCGAAGGTCTTGGCTTTACCTTTAATCCTCAGTTCACAGATGAAAATGCCGCCTGCATGGTGATCAGCGACGCTATCTATGCGATGCTGCTGACCGAACCGTATTTTGGGACATTCACTCAAAAGCCGATTTGCAATGCCCACGAAAACACCGAAGTGTTAATCGCCCTTGATGCTGCTTCCCGTGACGAGGTACAGCAGACAATAGCCAGAGCAAAGGAATTGGGCGCGACCATTTACAAAGAGCCCGCAGATCATGGCTGGATGTATCAGCACAGCTTTGCCGATCTGGACGGTCATCAATGGGAGTTTGCTTATATGGATGAGAGCCAGTTTCCGGCATCGTAGTACGCTGAACGAACCAATATCAACAAATAAAAATGAAAAGGAACAAGATTATTTTCTGGCTAGCCACTGGGTTTATATTTGTCTTTGAAGGACTAATGCCCCTCAGCACTCTTTTATTCGCCTCTCAGTATTTTAATGCGGGAACAAAGCCGTTGGGCTATCCGGATTACTTCGCTTACACCCTCATTATTTTCAAAGTATTAGGTGCAACAGCATTGGTTACTCCCAAACTACACCCGAAAATTAAAGAATGGGCATACGCAGGTTTGGCATTCAACCTGATGTTTGCGGTGATTAGCCATGCCGTGGTAGATGCCAATATCAGCTACATTGCGACACCTCTTGTAGTTGGAGTCATACTTGCACTCTCATACTTATATAATATGAAAGTTAACACCCATGCCGATTTAAGCACAGCAAATATCAGGACTACCACAGCCAGGCCATGATAGCGATGTGAGAATCCAGGACCAATCAGATCATTACATTCAGGAGCGCTAAAAAATGGGTGATCGAGAACGAAAAAGTGGCCGGCAAATTCCTGCCGGTCACTTTTTTGAAGCTGTTCTGCGTGTCAGCGTTTGCATTTCCTACTCAAAGGATCCCAGGCCACTGACCCGGCTGATCCTGATTGTTCACACAATTTTCAAAATCTCCTTTTCCACCCTTGCTAAAAACTTGGATCGTGATTTCAAGATGTCTATATCCCTGTGGGAGGATAAATAGAATACGCCTTCCTTGGCGGGATCATCCAGCAGATAGAATTTGTAACCATATCTTACCTCGCCTCGCAACAATTCGTCACCCTTGACGGTTGGTACAAACTGATAAAGTATCGCTCCATGTTCCTTGAAAAAATCGGGAACGTACGGGGTAGTAAGCTGGTCGGGATTTACCGACTTTGCGACATTGGGCTGCTCGAATTTTGTTCTCATCGCATCACCTCCCCTCTGCCTGTTAGTTCGCGAAACAATCTCTGAGCATTTTCAATCGCCTCATCACGGGTCGAGCCCCAGAACGTTCCCGCCAACGTATGGTGCTTTTCGTTCATCAAGACCGGCTCCTCAATCACAGGTATCCCATCATCCGGCCCCCAGCTATCGAATACCGCTCCTTCATGATTCAAGATGATCTCGAAAGGCATTTTGCCAGCGCTGACCTGCTCCTTATACTGATCGACCACCAGGTCCATTGCCTCTACCTCATTCTGCTCCCGGAGGACTGGATCGGTCGTACCTATCATATGACCGGCTAGCTTTTCGGCATACTTACGATCTGTAAATGCCGCTTGCGCCTGCTGCGACTCCGTTCCCGCGTATACAACCCACACATAGCCCGGCGTAAGTAATCTGCCTTCTATTTCTGTCACATTCTCAATAAGTTGCTTCGCATCTTCTCTTGATGAATTTCGCATGATATTTAAAGTTTGCTGATGAGTACAACAAAAATATAATCGCTGCCCGAGAAATGCACTATGTTTTGATATTATTTTTATCTTATTTTTGATACTATTAACATCAATCCACAACCGCGCCGCACGACAGGTTCGCGATGGTTGCGGTCATGGCGCCTGCGCGGTCAGAAGCCAGGAATGCCGCCGTTTCCGCAACTTCGGATAGCGTCGGCAGACGTTTCAGCATTGTGCCCTGGGCCATAGGCGATTCCGGCAGCCATTCCGTCACCGTCCTGTCAGCACCCGTCTCTTTGTATGAGGCCTGTGTTTTGAAAAGATCTTTGGTATATGAATCCGCTGCGGGCGCATCGGCAACTGCGTGCGACCGGATACAAACGACTCTGATATTTTCGGGCGCGAGTTCAGCTGCCAGAACCCGTGAAAAAGCTTCCGTACCGGCACAGGCGACGCAGTGACCCAGGACACCCGGCGCCGCCATTCTGGCGCCCGGCGTGGAGATGGTCAGTATGACGCCGGGACGCTTACCTCCCATATGTCGGATAACGGCCTTACTGGTAATAAAAAGCGTCCGGAGAAAGCCGTCAACAGGCAGCATAAAATCTTCCAGCGCCAGGTCCCTCAGCATCGTTCCCTGGTCGTGCATGACGCTAACCGCATTAAATACAATGTCGATGCCCCCGGCTTTGGCAGCGATTTCGTCTGCATGCGCTTGTACCGCCCGTTGGTCGAACGCATCAAGCAGTGCGGTTTCCACTGCTCCACCCGCAGCAATAATGTCAGCGGCAACCACATCGAGCCTGGCTTGCGTCCGGCCGCAAATAAATACTTTTGCGCCTTCTCTTGCGAACACCCTCGCCACGGCTCCGCCGATGGCGCCGCCGCCTCCATAAATTACGGCATTCTTGTTCCTTAGTAACATAGTTGTCTCCCTGGGTTTATGATTATGAAAAAATGCTCCGTTGCCGTAGCAAAGGACTTTGATGCGTTCTGTTTTACGACGCTTAATATGGATGATCAGGTGTCCCCTCGCCCGTAGTAATGAGATTTTTCAGGCTGATATTAATGTAGCCGGTCCAGCCCCTGGAACAGCCATCAAAGCAGGAAAACTGAGGGACAAGGCCGAAGTGGGTAAATTCCAGCCTAGTTTGCTCAGCTTGCCGCGAGATTTCAAAACCAAGGGTTGTGCCTGTCCATTCGTTTTTATTTGCGTTCCACGGCATGTAGCTGCCGGTAACCTCCCAGACAACCTTTTCCCCTGGAATCATTTTCATGATCCTGATTGCCCACCAGTGCTTTCCGAAATCAACCATAAATTCATCATACCGCCGGTCACTGTCGCCCTTCGCCGCTTTCGACCACCAGGCCCGGACATTATTGACCGCGTCGAACACCTCCATAGGTGACTGGTTTACCAAAATTGTTGTACTGAAGCTTTCCTGTTGCATACCTCGAATTTTTAAGTCAGCCACAAAGGTATTGTGATCCGAACGCTCTGTAAATGGGGGAATTAGACATTCTGATGGGTGGATATGGACAAGTAAAACGGGTAACTTTGCACAAAAAGAATCGATGAGGCATATCAGTATCATCGCCCCCGACGGGCAGACAAGCATGTCCACTGTGGCCTGCATTGTAGGGGCCAGCGAAATGCTGGCCGAGGCTAATTCGTATCAGGCCGGCTTGGGAAACAAACCCGCTTGCCGCATTGAGGTTGTCGGAGTGGCCGGACAAGCGGATCTTGGCAGCGGTATGTTAACTATCAAAACAGATAAAACGATCAGGCAATTGTCCAAAACCGATCTGATCCTGATACCGGCAGTTCCGGAGAATTTTGACCCGGTGCTGGAAGGAAACCGATTGCTGATCGAATGGATTGTAAGGCAATATAAAGAGGGAGCTGAGGTGGCTGCCATGTGCAGCGGAGCCTTCATGTTGGCATCGACGGGATTGCTTGACGGTAAGAAATGCTCTACGCACTGGAGGTTTGCCGAGACATTCAGGACCCGGTTCCCGACGGTAGACCTGCAAACCGACCTGCTGATCACTGATGAGCATGGTGTCTACACAAACGGTGGAGCCTATTCCTTTCTGAACCTCGTGATCTTTCTGATCGAAAAATACTTTGACAGACGGACCGCAATCTTCTGTTCCAAAGTTTTCCAGGTCGAAATCGACAGGCAAAGTCAATCGGCATTCAGCATTTTCAGCGGTCAGAAACGACATGGAGACGATGTAGTCCGGCAAGCCCAGACGTACATAGAAAGCAAGTTGGATGAACGTATTTCCATCGAAGCACTCTCGGCCCGCTTTGCCGTCGGAAGAAGGAACTTTGACCGGAGATTTATCAAGGCAACAGGAAATACACCCACAGAATATTCACAGCGCGTCAAAATCGAGTCGGCCAAGAAAGCGTTTGAGACGACAAGAAAAACCATCTATGAGGTGATGTACGAGGTCGGTTACTCCGATTTGAAAGCGTTTCGCGAATTATTCAGACGTTTGACAGGCATGTCGCCATTGGAATACAGGACTAAATACAATAAAGAAGCGATTTTCGAAGCGGCCCCCGAACCAGGCATCTGACCTGGAAATGCATCCATTTAATTTATTCTAAAAATTTTGCAAGAAGTGTTGCGTAACTCAGAAGTTACGTTTACATTTGCGTAACTTCAAAGTTACCCGATATGACAAAAGTTATCAAACATCAGTTCTCCTTCCCCCATCCTGTTGAAAGAGTATGGGACTACCTTACCAATCCCGACCTGCTCGCAGCATGGTTGATGAAAAACGATTTCAAGCCGGTAATCGGGCATGAGTTTCAATTCAGAACAGGCCCGATCCCGTCGCTGGACTTCGACGGTGTCTTTTATTGCAAGGTATTGGATATTGTTCCGTTCAAGCACCTATCCTATTCATGGAACGGCGGTCCCGGCGATGGAAACATCACCCTGGAATCCGTTGTTAACTGGACCCTTGAATCAACGGAAAGCGGCACCGATCTACGCCTGGAGCATAGCGGCTTTGCCAGAAAACAGAACCTCGAGATGTACAACGGGCTATTGCTTGGCTGGGTGGAAAAACTCGAAAAAATCGCAAACCTTCTCAACGCATTTAAATATGGCGATACCAACACTTGATGTATTCCAGGTAATTGGCGACCCCAGCAGAAGAAAGATGCTGATGCTTCTGTTCGCCGGCAGTATGACGATCAATAATCTGGCCGAAAATTTCGATATGAGCAGGCCGGCAGTGTCCAAGCATGTCAAAATACTGGAAACGGCGGGATTTATTTCGATCACCGACGTCGGTCGCGAACGGTACTGCTCCCTTAAAAAGGACGGGTTCGATGAAATGCAGGCATGGATCTCCTACTTCGACCAATTCTGGTTCAGCAAACTGCAAAAATTGGAAGATCTGTTAAACGACAAATCAGCATTGGATGATCCTGAAAAGTAAAAGTTAGTGATCAATTATAAACAACAAACAAAATGAAAACATCCGATTTTACGGTTACGCTGCTGGTCGACCAGCGTCCCGAGGAAGTAATGGAGGCCGTTAGCAACCCCCAGCATTGGTGGTCAGGCGAAGTGACCGGCAAAGCATTGCAACTCAATGACGAATTTTCTTACCGTTATAAGGATCTGCATTATTCCCGGCAGAGAGTCGTGGAGCTCATTCCGGAGCAGAAAGTCGTCTGGATGGTAACTGAAAGCGAGCTTTTTTATGTGGAAGACCGGCATGAATGGACCGGAACTAAAATAAGCTTTGAGATTACGCCTCAGGGAAACAAAACCGAGCTCCGCTTTTCCCATTTGGGCCTGACTCCGGCGGTAGAATGCTTCGACTCCTGCTCAAACACATGGAGCCAATTGATAAAACAGAGCTTGCACAGCTTGATAACAACAGGCAAAGGACAGCAGCTCGTTTTGGCCTGAGGCCCTCGCCTGCTCCTCAAAATAAATTCAACTTTTCACATCCCCCATTGCTGGCCACATAACGAGACCAGTGTGGCCGGCTTTACCAAATCCGTACAATGAGCAAAGATTTTAGCACCACATTCTCGGTAGCCCAGTCTGCCGGGGAGGTATTCAGCGCAGTAAACAATGTCCGCGGATGGTGGTCCGAGCGGATCGACGGCGTGACCGACCAGATTGACCAGGAATTCACCTACCAGCGAAAAGAGCTCCACAAGTGCACCATGAAAATTGTCGAATACATCCCCGACAAAAAAGTGGTGTGGCTCGTACTTGACAACTATTTTAGTTTCGCGCAGGACCAGTCGGAATGGATCGGCACCCGGATTGAATTCGAGCTCTCCGAGGCAGACGGAAAAACGGCCCTCTCCTTTACCCACCGGGGCCTCGTTCCGGAACACGAATGTTACAACATCTGTTTCGACGCGTGGACGTTTTACATTCAAGAAAGTTTAAAAAGTCTCGTTACAAAAGGCGTGGGCCAACCCAATCCGCTTGTCGAGTAGTTTTCTGAAATCAGCATATGCCCTCCGTAAATTGTCCGTATCTCACCCGCAGTAAGTAGTCTCCCCGAGTTATTTTTGCCCATGCAATGTCGAGCGTATCGCGCAGGAATGTGCAATGCGCCCGACGCCGTTGCTCGGGGTATCGGAGATGTTGATGTTGTAATAAAGAACGACATCCCACCTGGAACCTGCGGTCCGACCATCATTTTGCATTCAGCGGCACGCCGGATGAAACGATCTGACAACCAAACCCGGCATGCGGCAACGATCAGGTGATCGACCGGATATCTTTCGCTACAATGGTCAAATCATCATTCAATTGATGGCCCCCGGCGGGTATTCGCTGAAACTTTGCCCAGGGAAGTTGTTGCTCATAGTTCGAAAGCTGGGCGACCGGTACCTCCTCGTCATCAAGACAGTGATAAAAGAACAGAGGGGTCGTTCGATCGAGCCCGGTGGCAAAATCCGCACGCAGTTTGAACGGCTCAACCCAATCCTCACTTCCCTCCCAAAACGGCGTAGCAATCAGGAAAATGCCCGTTATGTCCCGCCCGATCTCGAATTCAGAAAGACAGGCCAGCAGCATCGATGCGCCAAATGAATGCGCAACCAGTATCACACCATCCTCGCAATCTGATATTTCCCGGGCGATTTGCTGTCTTCGCCCTAGGTCCGGAGTGCCGTCGTCGGGTAAAAATGGGTAACGAAACGCGTATGCAGGACCCAGGCTAGCCCGCAGCGAATCAACCAGTTTCTGGTCGGCCTCATAGTCTTCTTTTGAACCGCCGCCGTGTAGGAATAATATCTGATGTGCCATTGTGTCGGAAGTCTTTTAAAACGTGATTGTTGTGCGCTAAGGAAAGTCTTCATCCGTTACATTCGTTCACGGCCCGATGTACTCCTCATCTGCCACCTGCTCCATCCAGTCCACCACCTTCCCGTCCAGGTTTTCCTGAATAGCGATATGGCTCATGCCCGTAGTCGCGGTTGCACCGTGCCAGTGTTTTTCATTGGCTTCAAACCACACCACATCGCCAGGGAAGATTTGCTCCACCGGTCCGCCTTCACGCTGTACCCATCCGGCACCCGCGGTCACGATGAGGGTTTGTCCGAGCGGGTGCGTGTGCCAGGCAGTCCTAGCGCCGGGCTCGAAGGTGACCAGTGCCGAAGCGGCGCGCCGGGCTCCGTTCGGCTCAAAAAGCGGATCGATGCGGACCGCACCCGTAAACCAGCCCTGAGGACCTTTGCCGGATGGCCGGCTGCCTATTCGTGTAATCTCCATGATGGTCAGTTGTTTCCCGAAAATATGCTTTCAATGTACAAATATCAGTTGAGTGCTCCGGTACGGATAAAGATTTTCAAACTATTTTTTAAGAATTTCAAACCAAATGGGCCGGTAAGGGGCGGTACCGATACAGCTTAAAGAACGCCTTGCTACTTTTGTAATGCAAGTGCTTAAAGCTCGTGCAATTCTTAATTTCGTAAACATGGAAAATGTAAAGGAGCGCCCGGTATCTGAATTCAACAACGAGTTGAAGCTGAAAGGATTTAATGTATTCCAGATCGAGCAGGATGGCAATGCCACACGCGTGTACAGCCGGAAGGATTTTTACAAGATCTGCCTCACTACCGGCAAGAGCAAGATCCACTATTCCGACAGAAGTTTCGAGACCGACGGCACCGTGCTGTTTTTTGGCAATCCGCATATCCCCTATTCCTGGGAAACGCTGTCCACCAGTTATATGGGCTACACCTGTCTTTTTTCCGAAGCGTTCCTGAACGCGGCAGAGCGCTCGGAAAGCCTGCAACAATCTCCACTTTTCAAGATCGGCGGCACGCCCATCCTGCACATTTCCGAGCACCAGCGGGGATTTCTTAACACCTTGTTTCAAAGAATGATAGAAGAGCAAAAGGTCGACTACTCATTCAAGGACGATCTGATGCGCAACTACATTAACCTCATCATCCACGAAGCATTGAAATTACAGCCTTCCGAAAACTACAACCAGCAAAAGAACGCCGCCGGGCGCATAACCTCCGTTTTTCTGGAACTGCTGGAACGACAATTTCCCATTGAAAGTGCCGACCGGCCACTGCAATTGAAGACGGCGCAGGATTATGCGGCAAACCTGAATATGCATGTCAATTACCTCAACCGTGCCGTCAAACAAGTGACCGGAAAACCCACCACCACCCACATTACCGAGCGGATCATTACCGAAGCAAAAGCACTTTTGCAGCATACGGATTGGAACATTTCCGAGATCGCCTACGCGCTGGGTTTTGAATATCCCACCTATTTTAACAACTTTTTCAAACGCCTCACCGGCACAAACCCGCGAAGGGTACGGACCGAAGCGGTTTGAAATTCTTAATAATCGGTTTGATTCTCTTTAACCGCCTCGGGTTTTGATCGGGTAATTTTGTGACAGCTCATCAGGATGAAAACCTATGACAAAGAAAAGTGTTCCCGGTCTCCGGCATTCAAAGGGCGGTCGCGTCAACGCTTAGTACAAGCTTGTTGTCGGCGCGGCCAGTATTCAAATAACCCATTTTTCTCAAATGGAAAACAATAAGGACATCTTCGGCCGCATGCGAGCCGGGGAAACAATCAGAAAAGACGACGCCGGCTATCTCGACTTCGGCCAGGCTGTGGCGCGGACGATCCGGCTTTGCACGGAAATGAATGCGACTGCGACCGGCACCGATCAGGTGCGCGAACGCCTGAGCGAGATCATCGGCAACCCCATCGACGCATCAACCACGGTATTCCCGCCGTTTTATATCAATTTGGGCCGTTTTACGAAACTGGGCAAAAACGTTTTCATCAACCACGCCTGCTCATTTCTCGACATCGGCGGCATTACCATCGAAGACGATGTGCTGATCGGCCCACGGGTCAACATCACCTCCGAAAGTCACCCGCTGGATCCCTCCGATCGCCAGGCATTAATTCTAAAACCCGTGCACATTAAACGGAATGCATGGATCGGAGCCGGTGCCACCATTTTGCCCGGCGTGACCGTCGGTGAGAATGCCGTAGTGGCCGCTGGTGCCGTAGTCAGCCGTGATGTCGCGCCTGATACGGTGGTAGCTGGCATCCCGGCGAAAGTTGTAAGGGAAAAACTGATTTAAGAAACACAAAATCAACATGATGGAAGCAGCAGAAATCAAGGCATATGGCACTGCTGAAAGGTGACCTCAAATACCGTTTTGTGGTTGATCTCGCGTCACTGAAAAATGCACGTTGATTGTATTCGGACGGACGTCAAGGCGGTGTACGCGGCTTGATAGCTAGTTCAGCATTCTGTATTCATTGGGTGTACATCCGACACGCTGCTTGAATAGCCGCGTAAAATGCTGCGGATACTTAAATCCCAGATCATAAGCCACTTGGGCCACGGACTTTTCCAAATCAAAAATCCGTTCTTTGGCCAAATCAATCACTTTCTCCTGAATGCATTCCTGGGCCGTTTTGCCAGTTTCCTTTTTGATCACATCTCCGAAATAATTCGGCGAAAGGTTGAGCTCAGAAGCGCACCAGGAAACCGACGGCAAACCGTTTTCGTAAGGTTTGTCCGACGAATAGTAGCCATTCAAAACACCTTCGAAGCGCTCGATAATGCTGTTGTTCGAATGATCTCTGGTGATGAACTGGCGATCATAGAAACGGGTGCAGTAATCCAGTAGTAATTCAATATTGGCCGAAATCAGTTTGCGGCTGTGTTTATCAATGGATTGGTCAAGCTCGTGCTGGATTTTCCCGAAGAGGTCCAGGACGATCTGCCGTTCTTTTTCAGAGATATGCAGGGCCTCATTGACGTCGTAGGAAAAGAACGAATATTCGTGAATGTGGCGCCCCAGCGAAGTTCCTTTGATCAGCTCGGGATGGAAAAGCAACGCCCATCCTTTCGGTTCGAATGTCTTCACACCCGGCTGGACAGCCATCACCTGCCCAGGCGCGATAAATACCAGCGTACCTTCCTGATAATCATAGTGGCTCCGGCCGTATTTCAGCTCCCCACAGTTCAGCTCTTTTAAATATACCGCGTAAAGGCCGAAATTGAAGGTTTTGGCAGGCATGGCCTCCGCTTTGGACAAGTCCAGCAAAGTTACCAGCGGATGCCGGGTAGTTACGCCTCTCATATGATTGTAGGTGGCAACGCTATCGAGCTTAACTATCTCTTCCATCATCCTGTATTTTTTGTTAACCCAAATTTAAGCAGCGCATTCGCGATCAGAAAGTGCGTGCCTCCGAATCCGTAATAATGGTAGCTTAATCCGTAATCTGTATTATTCTTTATTCGCCGGAGCGGCTGAAATTTGCAGTATCAAATTACATCAAGACAGACCAATGGAGGATAGAAGAAACTTTATCAAAACTACAACGGCATTGGGTGCCGGTCTATTCGTACCGTCGGTCGGGTCCGGCACGCAGCCCGCCAAACCTGTCGGGAAACTGAAAACGCGCACGCTTGGGACTGGCCAAAACAAAATCGAGGTTTCATCGCTGGGCCTGGGCTGCATGGGCATGAGCTACCACCGAAGCTTTATCCCCGACAAAAAATACATGATCTCGCTGATTCAAAAAGCGCTGGATATGGGTGTAACTTTCTTTGATACCGCCGAAGCTTACGGACCTTATCGGAATGAAGAACGGGTTGGCGAGGCACTGGGTGCGAGACGCAAGGATATTGTGCTCTGTACCAAATTCGGCTTCAACATTCAGGACGGAAAACTGGCCGGGACCAACAGCGCGCCTAAGCACGTTCGGCAAGTGGTCGAGCAGTCTTTGAAAAGGCTGAAAACGGATTACATCGATTTGCTATACCAGCATCGCGTCGATCCGAACGTTCCCGTCGAGGATGTGGCAGGTACGGTAAAAGATCTGATCAAGGAAGGTAAGGTCAAGCATTTCGGAATGAGTGAAGCCAATGCCGGGACGATCCGCAAAGCCCACGCTGTGCAGCCACTCACCGCTTTGCAAAGTGAATACTCTCTGATGACCCGCCAGCCGGAAAAGGATGTGATCAAAACGTGTGAAGAGCTTGGCATCGGATTTGTGCCTTACAGCCCGCTAAGCCGCGGATTCCTGTCAGGATACATTACCGAGCATACCAAATACAACCCTGCCAACGATAACCGGCCCACGCTTCCCCGCTACCAACCGGAGGCGATCAGGGCGAATTGGGTCATGATCGATACGCTCACTACTTTCGGCAACCAACGCGGACTTTCCGCAGCACAGGTGGCTTTGGCGTGGCTGATGGCGCAAAAGCCCTGGATCGCTCCCATTCCCGGAACGACCAAACTCGCGCATTTGCAGGAAAACCTCTGGGCTATGAACTACCAGTTCACTCCCGAAGAACTCACCCGGTTGACAGCGGATCTCAATCAGATCACCATTACAGGCGACCGCTACACCGGGCAGTCGGCACAGCAGGTGAATAAATAAAACAATGCCGATACCAGGCTCAGTCCTGGTATCGGCATATTTCGAAACAGAGCATGAAGAAAGTGTGCATTATCGGTGCCAGCGGTACTTCATAATTGATACGGCGCCGGTGTCCGGTTAAATGGAAAGATCTATTGATTTTCGCCCGCCATCGGGTCTGCAACAGCATCACGGTCACCGGATACTATTCCATGCGTCGGCAAATCGCCTCCCCTGATCAGCAACAACCCCGCAACGTGAGGGGCAGCCATGGAAGTCCCGCTCAATGTGGCATAACGGCCTTCGAGGTAAGTCGATCTGATGCGTACACCGTAGGCGCACACGTCAACACTGCTCCCGTAATTCGAAAAGGAAGCAAACCGGTTGTTCTGATCCATGGCCGACACCGTAAAAACATTGGCGTGATTGACGCGTGCAGGCGAATATTTTCCGACGTCCTCACCGTCATTTCCAGCCGCGATCGCAAACAGGATACCCGCATTTGCCGCCTGAAGAATCGTCCTTTCGAGGGTAGTCGATATCCCCTCCCCACCGAGGCTCAGATTGACTACATCTCCTGCTTTTCCATTTTGGATTACATGGCTCACCGCCTGAATGATCCCCGAAAGCCTGCCTTCGCCCTCATCGTCCAGTACCCTTAGTGAAACCAATGCTGCGCCCGACGCTATGCCGGTAACGCCAATGGTATTGTTGACAGCGCCAATGATCCCGGCGACATGTGTGCCATGACCATTTTGGTCATCAGCAGACGTTTGCCCGCTCACGAACGATCTGCTACGCGCCGCATCCACGTTCAGATCGGGATGGTCGAGATCGATGCCCGTGTCGACGATCCAGGCCGTTTTTGTCGTTTGTAAATCCCCCCTGCCATACCCCGTCTGCGAAACATTCCAGGTAAGCGTCGAAGCCGTACCCACATCGACGCAGCTACAAATGGACATGAACCTGTCAGGTTCTACGACTGTTACAGACGGATCCTCTGCCAGGGCCACCGACTCCTCCTCTGTCAGGTGTGCCAGGAAAGTCGTTTGCTCGCCCATAGCAAGCACCTCGGCTTGCGCATCGGCGATTTTCCTCGCATCCAGAAACCGTTCGGCGAACGACTCTGCGGCGGCCATACGTGCGCCGGCAGCATTCGGCAATGTCTGCCCAGGTTGGTAAGTGACAATGTACGCCCCGGCAACGACCTGGCCGCTGTTTTCGGAGGCTGCGACCAGGCAATCAGCCGAATAAGACGGTTCTGGGTTTTCGTCGGTCTGGCACCCAACCAGCGTAAGGCCGAGCAGGCCAATTTGGGTAAGATATAGAGAAAGATATCGCAGCATGGCAATGTAAATGGAAGGTCAATAGTCAAACGTTTTGAGAAGAATATACTTGCTCTACGCACACAGTTGTTTTTTGATATAAAATAAAATATTACCATGCCTGCTTTAAAAATGTCGATATATTCGTGTCCGCCCCGGCCAAGGTTTACAAACGTTTCATACTGGTATGATTTCCGAAGAAAACAGGATATGGATTGAATTCTGCGAGAAGAACGAAGCCGCTCTTGAAAAGCTATACCGGCATTTTTATCCGGTTCTGTTTCGGTATGGCAAGAAGTTCACCTCTGATCCTGCCATTGTTGAAGACGAAGTCCACAACCTCTTTTTAAGTCTCTGGCAGACCGCAAAACTACCCGCCGGGCTGCAATCTCCGAAAGCCTACCTGTTGAAGTCCCTGCGCAACAGGCTGATGGATCAACTGCGTATACGGGAGCTGAGTACCCATCACGAAGTCAGTTTTGAACTCAACACGGATGGATACATTTACAGCATTGAAGATATCATGATTCAGGAACAGGCCCAGGAGGAGGATATTCTACGGATCAGAAAGGCGATGGAAGACCTGCCGCCCCGTCAGCGGGAAGCTATTTACCTGCGTTACTACTCAGAATTATCACTCGCCGACATCGCCCAGATTATGTCGCTGACCTACCAGTCGGTGCGCAACCTGCTGCACAAAGCATTTATGCGTATCCGGGAGTTTCTCCAAACCACCTTTTCAGCTATCAGCCTCATTCTGATGAGCTTACCAGCCAATGGTAATTTTTTCTAAAAATATTCCAATTAAATAGGGTACAACCGTTTCATAAGGCTGTCTTGATACTAAACAGCTCAAAATATGCGAGAAACGCCTTTCACCTGGGATCAGCTAATGTCGGAACCGAAGTTTCGGAAGTGGGTACTCGACCCAACGTCCGAGCTCGAAGTGCTCTGGCGCGGATACCTCCTGGCATTTCCGCAGGAAGAAGGATTGATACGGCAGGCCAGGCTTGCTACCAAAGCTACCGCTCTCAGGCAGCCCAAGGTGAGCGAGCAGGCCATTGAATCGGGCTGGAATATCCTGAGTGAAAAAATCCAGCCGGCTACCCCCGTCATTCCATTGAGGAAAAATACTTATCCGTACTATCGGCTTGCGGCGGCTGCACTCGCCCTCCTGATCCTCGCCGGGGCCTTGTGGCTTTATAACGGAAAGTCACCTGCTGCCACCTATGCAACGGAATTCGGGCAGATGAAGACTGTAAAGTTGCCCGATGGGTCGACCGTGAGCCTCAATGCAAATACACGCATGAAATGGGCAGGCTGGGACGGAGCATCCGCCCGTGAAGTGTGGCTGGACGGCGAGGCGTTTTTTGACATACACAAATTACCAGGCAAGGTTCCCTTCCTGGTGCATCTACCCGATTTCGACGTGGTTGTGAAAGGGACGCGTTTCAATGTAATGAGCAGAAAAACCGTTACCGAAGTGGTTCTCGAGGAAGGTTTGGTTGGTTTGAAAAGCCGGGACACGGAAACAGACCTACACCCCGCGCAAAAGATGCGCTGGACGGAAGGCAGGTTTGCCATCACCGAGGTCCGGCCGGACTTTTATGCTGCATGGCGAAATGGTCTGCTGAATTTTGACGAAACACCGCTGTATGAAGTCGCAGCCAGGCTAGCCGATCTCTACGGCGTTGAGCTGGTGATCGGGAATGAAAAACTGGCCAAAAAGACCATATCGGGTGTTCTACCTTCTCAAAATCTTCAGAACCTGCTGACTGCCCTAGAGGCCATTTACCGGGTTCGCATTGAAAAACTCAGCGATAGCAAGTATCTGATCCGGTGAAATGACCGCCGGGCACATGGATGTAACTAAAATTCCCTAATAATATATTTGATCTATAATCTATATAGTTTAATTAAACACAATGAATCCAAACCTTTGACTCCGATGAAAAAAACAATACTGATGAGCGCTTTGCTACTTTTCACGGTTTGGTTCGGCGCAGATGCCGGACAGCAGAAAACCAGGCGGGCGGTAAAAAACAATGGTGGGTTGCCCGCGACGGGGCAAAAGAAATTGCTTGGCACGGTCCTTCAAAGCATTCACGAGGCACGGGGAATCTATTTTTTGTATGACACCGAAAGCGTAAGAGATTACCAGGTGCCGGATTTTAAAATGGAAACCGGGCAAGACGTGGAGACAATCCTGAAAAAACTCCTGACCGGGACCGACCTTACTTTTGAGAAGATCGACACCAAAACTTATGTGATCAGACCAAAAGCTTCGCAAGGCCGGACAGCACCTGTCAGACCGGCGGTTTCCGAAGCCACAATAGCAACAGCGGTCTCCCGAAGGAGTATTTCCGGGACGGTAAAAGACGAGGAGGACGGAAAGGGCCTGCCCGGCGTGAGCATTGTGGTGAAAGGCACGGTACTGGGAACGACCACGGATGCGGACGGAAACTTTGACCTTATACTGGAAGAGGGCGTGGCCGTCCTGGCATTTTCCTATATCGGTTATGATTCACGCGAACTGGAAGTTTCCCCCGGCCAGACTACCCTGGACATTTCGCTCAAAGCCAGCGTCAGGTCACTTTCCGAAGTAGTCGTGGTGGGCTACGGCACGCAAAAGGTATCCGATATCACGGGCTCGGTAGCGCGGGTTAATGAGAAAACACTTCAAAGCAGACCGGTATCCAATTTTCAGGAAGCGTTGCAGGGACGAACCAGCGGAGTTCAGATCCGGCAGACCGGTGGCGATCTGGCCGGTAAATTTTCGTTGAACATACGGGGCATCGGCTCCGTGACCGGTAGCAATAATCCACTGATCGTCGTGGACGGGGTACCCTTGTTCAGCGGTGATTTTTCATCCATCAATCCCAAAGATATTGTGTCGATCGATGTCTTGAAGGATGCTTCTGCAACGGCAATTTACGGTTCGCGGGCTTCAAACGGTGTTCTGATCATCACTACCCGCAGAGGGAAATCCGGAAAGACGGAGTTCACGTTCAGCACCTCGCTGGGGATCGAGGAAATTGCAAAAAGATATGACGTGCTTTCAACGGAGCGGCAACGCCTTCTTTTTATTGAGGCTTTTAAGAACACAAACCGCAACACCTCGGTGTACGAAGACCTGGGCAATGCAGCGTGGGGTGTGAATACCGATTGGCAGAAACTGGTTACGCAAACCGGTTTCCGGCAGGAGTATAACATGAGCATGAGCGGAGGCTCGGAAAAAAGCCGGTTTGCGATTTCCGCCTCGTACCTCAAAAGAAAGGGCATCATAAGGACTTCGGATCTTTCGTCTTTCTTTTTTCGTGCCAACAACGACATCACTTTCAGCCCTAAGTTCAAGGTTTCCAGCAGTCTTTCCGGAAGTCATCAGGACCAGTCTCCGGTGAGCAATGACACCTTCCATGGCGGGGCGTACAAAAGCGCTATTTCGGTTCACAGCTATGTGCAGCCTTTCGATGAACACGGAAACCTGGCAGGGATTTCCAGCACTGCTGATCCCTATTTTGGTGAAAACCGAAACCCGCTGATCGACCTCTACCTGCCGACCCGGAAAGCGGCAACCAACCGGCTGCTGGGCAATGTAAAAGCAGACTGGGAGCTTGCCGAGGGGCTCACATTATCCGGTAATGTTGGGGCCGACCTGGTTTTGCAAGATAATTATACATTCTTGCCGGTATATAAAATCGGGATATATGCGCTGGATCAGGGTAGTGTCACCGAAGAATCGGGGCAACAGATCAACTGGGTTACCGACGCTACGCTGCAATACGCAAGACTTTTTGGCAAGCATGATTTCAAGATGCTGGCAGGAACTTCGGCCCAGGCTTTTTATTCCAAGAGAAACAACGTAACGGGCACCGGAACGGTCGATAATACATTGAACCAGCTTTCCAACCAGACCAACTTCTCCGCCACAGGCTCGGACGTGACCGCGGGGCTGGCCTCTCTTTTCGGACGTGTCAATTATGGTTTTGATAATCGTTACCTGCTTACCGCCACGGTCAGAAGGGATGGTTCTTCAAAGTTCGGAAGCAACAAACGATACGGTATTTTCCCGTCGGCGTCGGTCGCCTGGCGTCTATCCGAGGAAGCATTCATGAAAGGCCAGCATTTTATCAATGATATGAAACTGAGGACTGGCTACGGGCTTACGGGTAACCAGAATATCGGCGACTACGCATTCATTACCAGGGCTGGTGCGGCGCGCTATGTTTTTGGTAACGGAGTTGTGGTGGGCAATGCACCTCAGAACATCGGAAATCCCAACCTGCAATGGGAATCTGCCAAACAATTCGACGCCGGGGTTGACCTCTCGGTATTGAATAACCGCATACAGATCACACTGGATTATTACATCAAAAAATCGGAAAACCTGCTGATCAACACACCCCTGCCTTTTACAGCCGGTGTACCTGAAAACCCTACGGTCAATATCGGGTCGGTGCAGAACAAAGGATTTGAACTGGATATCAGCTCCCGAAACCTTAGCGGGAAGCTCGGCTGGACAACAGGATTTAACCTGACGCTGAACAAAAACAAAGTGATCGATATCGGCACCAATTCGATTGGCGATCCGCTGGAAGTACCGGGTGGCACACTGGAATTACCCGGTGAGCCTGCCAACCTCACCAAAGCCGGCCAACCGGTAGCGAGTTATTATATGTACCGTTTTGATGGGATCTGGCAGACGGCGGATAAAGATGAAGCTGCAAAATTCGGGGCGGTCCCTGGTGATCCGCGTTACGGCGATCTCAATGGAAACGGGAAATTCGATGTAGGTGACAAAGAAATTGCGGGCATACCCACGCCCAAACTCTTTGGGGGGCTTTCGAACAACCTGACCTACGGGCCGTTGTCGCTCTCTGTTTTTTTACAATACTCAATGGGCAACAAGTTGTACAACTCAATGCGGAACCTGAATGCGCGGTCGGTGCCGTTCAATCAGCAGCTTGCGGAAATTGCCGATTTCTGGACACCTGAAAATCCTTCCAATACCATCCCACGCCCCTCGCAGGGAGGCAATACGACTTACCTGGCAACGCGGGTGTCCACCCGTTTTCTTGAAAACGCCGACTATCTGCGATTGAAAGACGTAAGCTTGTCCTACGAATTCCCGGCTTCGATGTTACAGAGCCTGAAAATCTCCCGGGCCCGGCTTTCTCTGCAGGCGACCAATCTCCTGACTTTTACCAAGTACCAGGGGCTTGATCCGGAGGCTTCGAGCAGGTCGGAGCTGATGTCGGCCGGCATAGACAATACGCCTTATCCGCTGACAAGAATGTATTCCGCATCCATCCAGATTGGATTCTAAACGGCAGCAAGAACATGGAAATCATTACAGGAAACCTGATATGCAAGATGATGAAGATCAATAAAAAATATGCAAAAAAAATTGTTCTGGCCGCCGGAATTCTGGTTTGTACGGGATGCCAGAATATTCTCGAGCCTGACATCCAGGGACAGATACCGCTGGAAACTTTGCTGACGACCGAAAGCGGCATGCTCACCGTCGTGAATGGCATGTATGCACCTTTACAGGTCATGTACCGCGGGCCTTTCCAGCGACTGACGGACCTGGCCAGCGACGACGGCTGGACCTGGCGGAACGAGCTGGAACCCGACCTCTTTATTGCCGAGCCTGTCTTTACGCATTCGCAGAATATCTGGTCGACTACCTATCAGGGCATTACGCGAACGAATACAGTTCTGGACAATCTTGACAAAGTGACCAATTTTTCCAGCGAACAATTGCGGAAAAATATCGAGGGACAGGCCAGGTTTCTGCGCGCTTTCTACTATTTCAACCTGGTACGCCTGTTTGGCGGAGTACCGCTGATCGTCAGGCAGATTGAAAGTCGTACGGATGCCGAATTGCCGAGGGCTTCCATGGAAGAAGTGTATGCACAGATCAAGACCGACCTGACAGAGGCCTACAACCTGCTGCCCGCGACCTATGGTTCCGGCATTGGGAACGAAGTTGGGCGGCCGGTTAATATTGCAGCCGCCGGACTGAAAACCCTTGTGCATCTGGAACTTGGGGAGTGGGATGAAGCGATTGCAGCCGCCGACCTGGTGATTGGCAAGAAGACACTTCAAAACAACTACGCTTCCTATTTTGATGGCTCGGCCGAGAACAATCCGGGAACATTGTTTGAGGTACAGTATGGCGGGGTAGACGCGGTTACGACCAGCACTCTGAGTACATTCCTGGCTCCAACCAGTACCCAGAACGGAGGGGCGATCATCCTGCCGACGGACGATAACCTGAGCGGAAAAGGCGGCGGGCCCTCGTCCGGTAACGGTATCGTACAGGCATTCGAGACCGGTGACTTGCGGAAGGATGTGAACCTGAATTCCTACAACCTCCCCAATTTCGTTGACGCCTCAAAACCGGCTGGAAGCCTGTTTTACGTGCATAAATATTACAATACCAAAGATCCAAACCAGCGAAGCACCTGGAATTTCCCATTGATAAGATATTCGGAAATCCTGCTGGCGAAAGCTGAGGCGATGAATGAGAAGGCTTTTCAGGGCGGAGGGATAGCGTTGGAATTGTTGAACCAGGTTAGGACGAAAGCCGGGCTGGCCGCATTGACGGCTGTACAGGCAAATTCTCAGGAAAGTTTCAGAAAAGCGTTGCGGAACGAAAGACGCGTGGAATTTGCATTTGAGACCAAACGATACTTTGACCTGAACCGATGGGGGATCATGGAAAGTACCATGCAGCCTCAGCTGGATTTTCTTTCGCTGAAATTTCCGGCGCAAAGGACGATCTTACATCCGATAACAGGCAAAAAGTATTACCTGTATCCAATCCCTGCGACGGAGTTTATCAACAATGCCAAGCTGGGACAACAGAATCCCGGGTACAACTAGCAAGTGATTTGAAATGATACTAAATTATTGACGATGAATTTGAAATACAAAACAATTGCGGCAGCAGCCGTACCCGCGGTACTTCTGGTTTTTTCAGCCTATAAACCAGAAAAAAAAGACAGCCAGGCAGCCGCTGCCGTGAAACCGAATATTGTGGTGATCCTGGCAGATGACCTCGGCTATGGCGATCTGCAATGCTATAACCCTGGTTCCCAAACGAGTACACCTAACCTTGATCGGCTGAGCGGAGAAGGGTTGCGCTTTACGGACGCACATTCGGGTTCGGCGGTCTGTACGCCCACCAGATACGGGCTGATAACCGGCCGGTATGCCTTCCGTTCGCCTCTGAAAAAGGGTGTGCTGGGCGGCTATTCTCCTGCGCTGATCGAGGAAAACAGGTTCACGGTGGCAGATCTGATGAAACAGTCGGGTTACCGGACGGCGGTGATAGGAAAATGGCATCTGGGGCTCAACTGGCCTGAACGGGATGCGTCCCTGCCTCAGCCGGCAGGTGCCCCGGACTCATGGCCGGCGGGCGACAAACTGAATGTAAAAGCGGATCTGCTGCAAGGCCCGAACGACCTTGGATTTGATTACAGCTACATTATCCCAGCCTCCCTGGACATTCCGCCTTACATTTACCTCGAAAATGGCAAGCCTACCAACCGGGATATAGTCGAAATAGAGGGAAGGAATGATCCGAGAGGGGTTTTCTGGCGGGCGGGCAAAGCAGCCGGAAATTTTAAGCTGGAACAAACGCTCGATCATCTGGGTAACAAAACAAAAGAGTTCCTGATCGGACAAAGCAAATCGAAGCAGCCATTTTTTCTATACCTGCCGCTCACCAGCCCACACACACCCTGGCTTCCATCAAAGGGTTTTCAGGGAAAATCAGGGGCTGGTATTTACGGGGATTTTGTCGCACATACCGATGATGTGGTAGGGCAAGTCGTGCGGACGCTCGACAGCCTCGGTTTAAAGGACAATACGCTGATCGTTTTTACATCCGATAACGGGGCTGACTGGAAACCGGGCGACAAGGAGAAATTTCCCAGGCACCAGGCGAACGGAATCCTTCGCGGCCAGAAATCGGATATCTGGGAAGGTGGTCACAGGGTGCCTTTTATCGTGCGCTGGCCGGGTGCCGGAAGGAAACCGGGTGCAATAAGTCAGACGGTTTGTCTCACGGACCTGATGGCTACATTCGCCAGCCTTACCGGGCAGAAAATACCAGCGAACGCGGGTCAGGATAGTTTTGATTTTTCCGCAATTCTCTCCAAACCGGGCAGCGACAAGCCAGTTCGCCAGAGCATTATCCATCATTCGATCAATGGGATGTTTGCGATAAGGAAGGGTAAGTGGAAGTATGTGGACGGGCAAGGCAGCGGCGGGTGGTCGAAAGATGAATCTGCGACCAGGGAACTGACGGCCCAACTATACGACATTGAAAACGATCCGAGCGAAACAAAAAACCTCCTCATGCAAAAGCCGGAAATTGCCAGGGAACTGAAAACCTTGCTACTTGCCCAACAGCAGGACGGTTTTACCCGGGGCGGAGCGGCAAAGTAAAGAGCGAGGATAAGCGGCGACCGTTATGATGTCATTACCAACAGTGTTATTTGGTTCGGCATCCGGTTGAACACAGAAAAGCCTTCCAGCGAATAACCGGAAGGCTTTTCTGTGTTCAAAGTGTTCAATAACCTCATTCTAAAGTTACCGCACGTTTCCGGTTCTGCTCCGCTGATGATAACTACAAGGGCTGGCATTTAACCTATTTCACAGCCTTCTCATACCTCGGAGTCCCAACCGGCGGGTGTCTTACAGCCACGACAAATCCAGATCGTCGTGCATGGCCTTCTGCCGTTGCTGCAGGCGCGATTTCAGGTCTTTAAGAATGACCTGACTGGATGATTCTTTCGAAATATCGCGCATTTCCTGCGGATCTTTTGTGAGATCAAAAAGCAGCACACGTAACTTTTCGGGATAAACAATCAACTTGTAACGGTCTGTCCGGATCATTCGCTGGCGATCCATGTAGCACCCGTAAATATCAGAATAAGTGCTTTTCTTCCGTTGATCCCTCACCATTGGCAGCAGACTGTTGAAAAAAACATGCGACGGCTTGGTCACCCCTGCAAGCTCGTAAGTCGTTGCCATGACGTCCTGAAGATAAACATGCTGACCGCGCTTTTCCCCCTTAGGAATGCCTGGCCCGTTGACAACCAGCGGCGGCCTGACACTGTGATCGAACATACTCTGTTTGCCCAGCAAACCGTGGTGACCGACCGACAAGCCGTGGTCGGCCGTGAAGAAAATGTAGGTGTTATCGGCCTTTCCGCTCTTTTTCAAGGCTTCAAGAATGCGGCCCACCTGCTCATCCATATAAGAAATGCTTGCATAGTATTCCTGGATGTTCTTTTTAACGGCATATTCGGTTCTCGGGAATGGCGCCAGCTGCTCGTCCCGCAGGTCCTTGCCACATCCCATTTCGTCTTTGTAAGGATATTCAGGCAGAAAACTTTCCGGCACGATCATGTCATTCACCGGATAGCGGTCGACCCATCGTTTGGGTGCCTGCCTCGGATCATGCGGAGCGTTGAATGCGAGATACATAAAGAAGGGCTTTTCGCTTTCCGAAGCATCACCGAGGTAATCGACCGCATCGTCGGCAACCACTTCGCTCCAATGCTTGCCACCCTGCCAAAAGCCGCCATACTCCTCTTTCCAAGGCTGCCAGAGGGTGTCCGAAGGCGACTGCGGGCGGTTGTAGCCTTGTGGCGTCTGGTTAGGCATCCCCGGGCGAATGTGCCGCGAATGGTCAAACAGTTTGGATGCATCGGTAGCCACATGCCATTTACCAGTCATATAGGTTTCATAACCAACCTTTTTCAACTGCTGCGGCCAGAAACCCTGCCTCGCGATAAGCGGCGAATAGTCCTTTTCCTGGTTTTTGACATCCCAGACAGACATGCCGGTCAACAGCATGGCGCGGCTAGCCACGCACACGGCCCCATGCCACGCGCCCATATTGAATGCGTGCGTGAACACCGTTCCGCCACGGACAAGTCCGTCCAGGTTGGGCGTGATCACCTGGCTGTTACCCAACGTGTGTACGGTGTTGTAGCGCTGGTCGTCTGTGAAAATGACGATGATATTCGGCTTTGCCGAAGGTGCCGCCTCGTCTATGCGCTTGCCTCCCGTGGAAAATAGTAATACTGTCGATATCAGGATCAAAAAACCGGATCGTTTCATAATGCTGCTTGGTTTTACCAGCCTGGGTTTTGTTTAAGGTTCGTATTAAGACTTAGCTCGTCGAGCGGAAGCGGCAGGAAGTAATTTTTCGACTCGTCGAAGGTACGTCCGCCAGGCAGAGATTTTCCATAAGGCAGAATAAAACCCTTGTCATTCAGATAAATGCTGCTTCCGGGTACGGCTTTCGGATATTGCTTTTGTACAAATTTCATTCCCAGGACTGGCTTGTTGAGCAGCTTTCCGGCTTTCCATCTCACCAGGTCGTCGAACCGCAGACCTTCGATAGCCAGCTCGACTCTTCGCTCGCGGCGGATCTCGTCGAGCAGAACCGGGATCTCCTGAAATTCGGAATCTATATCCTTTTTCAATGCGGCCACAACCATCGCAGGCATGCCGGCCCGCTTGCGCAGCACATTGATCGTTTTGTCTATCACTTCCTGCGAGGCTTCCCCGAGCTCCGCATTGGCTTCCGCATTGATCAGCAGCACCTCACCATAGCGGAAGATCGGCGCATCGAGTATCCCGTTCTGAATTCTTACGAACTCGGTCTGATCCACTACCCAGTACTTCGTGAGCTGATAGCCCGTTGGTACCACCCCGATCCCAGCGAAACCAGAGCCCGGTATAGCCGGCAATCGGAAGCCTGTCTGAATGCCTGTTCCCGGCACGACAATCGTTTGCGCCAATCGGGGGTCTCTGTTCTTCATTTCCACCTGAATGCTATCGTCGCCCAGATACAGCGGACTTTGCGAAATGGGCTTACCGTCGGTACATAGATACGACTCCACCAGTGCCTTCGACGCGCTTGTATTGAAATTATTAAGTTGGATGCTCCACGATGTAGAATTGCCGAGCAATCCGGTTTCGTAAGACTTGTAGAGGATCATTTCCTTATTGGTGCTCAAATCCAGGGAATTGAACAAGGCTGCGTAGTCTGCTGCTGCGTTTCCGGTGCCGTGCACCTGATAATGTCCTTCCGTTATGAGCTGGTTGCTGGCAGCCACCGCCTCACGCAGAAATCTCTCACCGCCATCGATACCATGGTATTTGCGGAAAGTTCCCTCAAACAGGCAAACTCTCGCTTTGAGCGCCAATGCGACATCTTTATTGATACGGCCCGGTTCAGCCGAAGCTTTTGCCGGAAGGTTTGCAATTGCGGTATTGATCGTCGTCAGCACTGAATCCATTACCAGCACGCGGCTATCGCGGACGGCATAGAGCTCCGGCGAGTTAGTCGTAAGGTCTTTGGAAAGCCAGGGCACGTCACCAAATGCTTTGACCTTATCAAAATAATCAAGTGCTTTGAAGAACCTGATCTCTCCTGCGTATTTGTCCTTCACATCCTGGCTTATGGGTGCCTGCTGATACCGTGCGAGGAAATAATTGCAGGTTCTAATCGTCGTCCAGGTCCACCCGCCACCGGATGTCGGAAGAATGTTCCTGCCTGCCGCAATGAGGTTGAAATCAACAGGTACCATATTATCGCTCTGGTTGTCGCCGCTTACGATCGGGCTGAGACCAGTGCCGGTTGCATGTCCTGTGAAAGTGCTGTAAAGACTATTTGCGTACTGTTTGAGCTCGCCTTCATTGTGCCAGAAATTGCTCTCGTTGAGCGAGTCCGTCGGAACACGATCGAGGAAATCGTCCGAGCACGACGGAAGCGCGAGTGCAAGCAATGTAACAGCAGATATTTTAAGAAATGTTTTCATGCTGGATTAGTATTATAATGTAAGCTGAATGCCGAATGAAACCACACGTTGCAACGGATAGAACATCCCCACATCCCCCGAATCCTTGGAAGCGTCTTTGGTGTCGGTAACACCGGTCACTTCCGGGTCGAAACTGCCTTTCAATCGGGTATATTCCCAGAGGTTCTGACCCGTGGCATAAATCCTGATCTGCGTCAGATGCAGCTTCTCCAAGGCTTTTGCCGGCAGCGAATAGCCCAGCGAGATGTTTTTCAGCCTCACATAAGCCGAGCTTTGCAGGTATCTTGTCTGGGAGAGAATATTGTAGGACGAATTCGCCTTGTATATCGGATAGTAGCCGTCCTTGTTGTCCGCAGACCATGCATCGTGATAAACTTCACCGGTCCCTACGGCCCCGGAGTTGTTGATCGCACCCCAGAAATAGCTTCCTTTCGGCACGAAATCGCGCTTACCGATTCCTTGGAAAAGCACATTAAAATCGAACGCACGCCAGGTAACATTACCGGTAACACCGAACTGGTATTTGGGCGTGATGTTGCCGATCACGCGCTGATCGCCCGGATTGGCCACTGTATTATCACCACGGGTAATTTTGTTGTCGCCATTCAGGTCCCTATACTGCACATCACCTGCTCCCCATTTGCCGGAATTACCTAACTGATTCTGATCGGGAGCTGCGGTCGCGTCGCCCGAATTCTGAAATATGCCGGCCGTTTCAAATCCCCAGATCTCTCCGATGTTCTGCCCCTTGTAATAGTTGGTAATCAATTTATTGGGGTTGTTATCAAACTTGGCGATGACCGCCTTGTAGCTCGATAGCATCACGCCCACGTCGTATCGAAGATGCTCGCCGGCATGTTCCGTCCATTTGGCACTGAACTCGAAACCGGTCGTTTTCAATTTGGCCGCATTACGCTGTGGTACCGCTGTTCCCAGTACTGCCGGAAGCCTGTCACCTTCCACCAACATGCCCGAAGTAGTACGGCGGTACCAGTCGAAACCCAGGCTGAGTTTGCTCCACAGGATCGCATCAGCGCCAAAATCCAGCGTCGATACTTTCTCCCAGGTAAGATCAGGACTTACCAATCCGGGAGCTGTAATGCCCACAGGCAATACCCCGCTCATAATGTAAGGTATCTGCGCCTTCACCTCGAACAGCGAAATGTATGGAAAGTTGCTCGATACCAGCTGATTGCCCAGACTACCATAAGATGCACGCAGCTTCAACTCAGTTAATGCGCGCGCAAGCGGCTTCATAAAGTTCTCCTGCGAGATTCGCCAGCCAACCGACACGGAAGGGAAGTACCCGAATCGCCGGCCGGATGGGAAACGGGAGGTGCCATCATACCGGCTGTTGAATTCGACCAGGTATTTACCCATATAATCGTAGTTGAGCCTGCCGAAAATACCCCTGATCGCCCATGAGGTCTGCTGGTCGGTGGAGGTAATTGTACCTGTCGTCAGGTTCAGCACCGGCACTTGTCCGCTGACCAGATCCTGCCGCTTCACACTCGCCATCGTCAGGTTGAGCCATTCCTGATTATAGCCTACCAGGGCCGAAATGGCATGTTTGCCCGCAAATACTTTGCTGTAATCGGCATAGAGGTTGGCAGCAAAGTAGTCCGAGGTTGTAAAATCCCGCTGTACAAAAGAAGGTGAGGTTCCGGAAATCTGAGGAATCCAGGTGTCGCGAATGTATGGGAATGCGACCTGGTTCTCTTTCAGGTTTTGCCTGGTGGAAGTGTACGAGAAGTTTCCGCTCACTTTCAGGCCATTCATGACCTTGGCCTGGGCATCGATACTGTAAATACCGGTACTGCTGTTGGTAATTTTCCTGGAACCGCTTTCAAGGAAGTTCACGAAATTCTCAGTTGCCAAACCCTCTCCCACAGGCGATCCGGCCGGCGTTTTGATCGGGAAAAGGATCTGGGGCTCTCCGCGCGTCATCTGCTCCCACCAGTCGGAACCTTTGTTGGGATATTTGTGCGGTTCGTCGTAACCCGTGGAAATGTAGTTCACCTTGGCACCCAGCCGTAGCCATTCCGTCAGTTCGGTGTTGACGTTGGTGGTGAAATTATACCGTTTGAACACATCGGTTGATGTCTTAAACAACCCTTCCTGCCGCAGAAACCCGCCCGAAAAATAGTACGACGTTTTGCTGTTGCCCCCGTTGACATTCAGCGTATGGTTCTGCCCCGGAGCCCATGGTTGCAGCATGTTTTTCAGCACATTGGGGTTCGCATTCCAGAAGATCTTACCATTGGGCAACATGTGATAGCTCGGGTTGTTAACCGGGTCGGCGACATAATCCCGCACCCATTGCACCTGCTCGTCCGAATATTTTTGTGTCCCATTGGAATTGATCTGTGCAATGTTCTGTGATTCGAGATATTCCGTCGTGGAAAGCAGATCAGGCAGGTAAGTAGGCTTATTGAACTGCATACTCCCCGAATAGCTGATCTGCGGCTTGCGGTCTTTCGTCCCCTTTTTAGTCGTCACCAAAATCACTCCGAATGCTCCCCGCGCACCATATATCGCTGCGGAAGCAGCG
The DNA here is from genome assembly GCA_965649915.1 of uncultured Dyadobacter sp. Taxonomy (GTDB): domain Bacteria; phylum Bacteroidota; class Bacteroidia; order Cytophagales; family Spirosomataceae; genus Dyadobacter. The sequence continues at coordinate 22,445 of CBFGMV010000006.1, read as the reverse complement.
TCTTTCAGTACGGTGATACTTTCGATATCAGCCGGGTTAAGCAGGTTCATATCCATCTGAATACCATCTACAAGCACCAGCGCGCTCCCACCACTCAGGGACGTGTTCCCACGAATGTTAAACGAAGGATTCGCGTTGGGGTTACCGTCCGGATTGGTCACATTCAGGTTCGGAATGAGCCCCTGCAATGCCTGCCCCACCTTGGTGACAGGCCGGCTCGTTAATGCACTGCCGCTGATCTGCGAAATAGCGCCTGTCACCGTCTCCCGGCTTTTAGTGCCATAACCCACAACTACTACTTCTTCGAGCTCCTTGTCATCGGCAGCCAGCACCACTTTCAGGTCAATTGCGGTACCGATCGGCACTTCCTGCCGCTGGTAACCGACGTAGGAAAACACCAGCACCTGCTCCTGGTCAGACAAGTCCTGAAATACAAAACGGCCTTCCGTGTCCGTGATCGTACCCTTTTGGGTGCCTTTGATGACCACACTCACACCAGGTAACGGCTCCTGTTTGTCGTCCGTCACGATTCCCGAAACGTTCCTCAGTTGTCTTACCGTCTGCTGAATCACGGGCGAAGCATGGAATGCCTCCTCTCTCGGTGCATTCGTCTTCACCGCTTCCTGGTTTGACTTTTGTTCCGGCACCTTTGTCGCCGGAATGAGCAGGAATGTACCTGCTTTTTGCTCTACATACCGAAGGCCGGCCGCTGGAAGTATACGGTCGAGATTGGCTTCCAGCTTGTCGTTCCAGCGGATCACCGAAGGCGTAATGTACTGGTTATTAATAAACTGATCGGCATACAGTATATCCACTTTGTAGTGATCCTTGAATCGCTGAAGCACATCGGCGAGCTTCGTCCGCGCAGGTTGCAGGTTGCTCTGCTCCTGATAGGAAAACTTCATCGCCAATGGTTGCGCGCACACCATACCACCACTAAGAGCGGCGCTCAGCAGCCATGTAAAAACTTTCATAAGTAAAGGGTGTTAACTGGTTCAGAATTTAATGCTTAACGTTCGGCCGGCTCCGGCAGGAAAACCACCCGCTTGTCTTTCAGGGTATAACCGATGCCGAGTATCTGGGAAACAGAGCGGATCAGGTCGTGGGCGTCGGCGGCCATGAAGGAGCCCGAAACCGTCAGAGATTCCAGTGCCGGCTGGCTGAATGCTACATGGAGGCCATAGTTCGTTGCAAGTAACTGGCCTATTTCAGCCAGTGAAGTGCGATTGAAAACAAACCTCGATTCCCGCCGGGAGGAGTATTCCGCGGCGTTGTCGAACCGATTGCGGCTTAGCGTTCCATGCTCCACGATAATACGATCCCCGGGTTTCATCAACAGCACTTCTTCCCGGCGCTGCAGACTCACTTTGCCTTTGGAAAGCACTACCTGCGTTTTGCCCGGTCGGCTATATACGGAGAACTCGGTGCCAAGGACAGTCACATCCACGCCCTCGCCGGCCTTCACAACGAAGCGCTGGTCGTTGGGCTGGTGCGTCACCACAAATGCAGCTTCACCTTTCAATACCACTTCCCGCGAATCCGGGCCAAACCCCCATCTCGGGAATCGCAGCTCCGAACTCGCATGAAGACTTACGCGACTGCCATCGGGCAATGTCCAGGAACGAAGCTCATCCGGGCCGGTGGTCAGATGGGTGTATCGGATCTGGTCACGAAAGATAATGCCCCCTATCGTCATCACCAGCACCGCACAGGCGACCGCGTAGCGGGGCCAATAGCGCCGTATGGGCAATGCGATGTCCTCCGTAATTGCCGGTGCCTCTTGTATCTGTGTTCTGAACCGCGCGATGCCCCGCTCCGTGTCCACCGCCTGATGCGTCTGAGCCAGCTCCCATTCCATCAGATACTGATAAAACCGCTCCTCGTTTTCGGGCTTGCGCGCCCATTCGTCGATCAACTGCCGTTGCCGGGTCGAAACCGCTCCCTCAAAGTGGGCAAACAGCACTTCCTTCGTTATATCCTGATTTTCCATACCCTGATGATTCGTGTGATAGCGTGGGTCAAGTGATGAAAAGTACCATGATTGCAGAAATAAACCATTTGTTCCGCAGCAGCAGACGTATCGTCTGCTGGGCTCGGTAAATCTGCACTTCGACAGTTCGCGTGGAAATGCCAAGACCTGACGCGATCTCTTTCTGAGATTTTCCTTCGAAATGGAACTGCATGTAAATGCTCCTGCGCTGGATCGGCAAGTCGCTGATTACCCGGTCAAGATCCTGGTGCAGTTCTTCATACTGCGTGATATGATCGGGGCGGGATGCTTCTGTTGCCGAAAGCTCTAAATCCTCCGTCATGGGCACGTTCCTGGCTGCTTCCCACTTCAAATGATTATACCCATGGTTACGCACCGCTCTGAAAAGATAGGCACGATACGAGGTCGTAACCCGCTCAAAGATCCTTTCGGAATAGAAGCGGTAAAAAATGTCGCCAACCAGATCCTCCGCAACTTCCCGCGATCCTACGAACCGCATGGCATGCTTGCAGAGCACTCCATAATACCTGTTGAACAGCAACTCGGTTCCCAACTGATGGTTCTCCCTCAGCGTAGTCCGGATAAAAAACTCGCTGTCCGAAGCAGTTTCATCTGTCGCAGGTGGCTGTTGCTCATGTTCACGGCCCGGGTCTGAGACACGGAAGCTGTCGGAATCGCGGATGTACGGATCTATTCCCATTTCAAAGTCTGATGCATTTTGCTTATAAACTTCGGTGGTCAATACTAAGACAAGTTGGGACGGGCCTACTACTTACAATGTCAAAAAGTTTTTTTCAGAAGACGGGAAGTTCCCTGCACTCGGTCATGTCTGTTGAGAAACAATCGACCTGGCTGGTGGCAATGACATCAAACGGTGGGAAGCAATTTATGGGTAGGAAAACATTCCTTACATACGTTTGCCGGCTAACGCTCGCTTATCTTGCGAGATTCGCCGGTAGATGCAATAAGTAACTAGGCTAATGGACTGTACAAGTTAAAGCAACGGAAACCGGCGTCGAAGCCGACGTCGGTCACCGTTGCGAACTCAATAACTTTAAATAAGTAAAGATTTCCCGGCCAGGCAGTGCGATCCTATTGATCTCTTCTGATCGTCACATCATAGCTCGGCCAGCTTGTTCCGTGACCATGCACGGTCTCGATAGTAATAAGTATTTCAAAGTTCGTAAAACTTGGTGACCGATACCAAACCCTAACAGTATCCCCATCTTCATTGTCAGTAGATCGGCTTTTAAATTTTTTCGACTGCAGTTCATCCATCAACACTTTCCAATAGGCTTTGTCGGACTTCCTGATTCCGGAGGTAACCGAGCCTGTTTTCAGAAACCCTACTGTGGATATATTTTTTAATGACACTCCATTTTCCTTTGCCGTAAATAGATCGGACTGATAGGTATAGTATTTTCCTGTCTCACCGTCTGTATAGTTCATAAAACTGAAACCCTTTTCAGTAATAAAATTTTGATAACACATAAACTCCTTGCAGTAACTCTTATCCATTAATTCCGTAATAGAGACCTTCTGGCCATAAACTTCTGAATGAGCAATGCTGGCAATGCAAAGCAAACAAGCGAACAGGTTCTTTTTCATAGTAATATTAAAATGTTTTATCGGTCTAGGTAGAGCTATTGAGTAACAATGCATCCTGACTTAATTGTTGTGTTAAACATATCGGTTAAAAATTCCCATTTTCCGGCCAATGTTTCTGTATTACAGACCAATACCTTCTTCCCTGTGCCCACATAAAAAACGCCACCCCTTGATCACCGTACTGAGAATCTGAAAGCCCAGCACCACACCCTTATGCCCGATATTATTTAAAAAATATTTTGTTACTAATTATATACACGAAATCTCAGATTCTCGCTCCCGTTTTTCCGCACTTTATATGTTTCTGTATAAATAGAAGTACCGACAGGGTTCTTATAATGTAATACCAGCGATTCTGGCATACTTTCATCCTTCTCTCCCTCAAAAGAGTCGACAGCAGTGAACGTGTTTTTTTTCATTCCACCTACAATAGCCAAAAAAACATCATTACTTACTGTCCCAAAAGAACAAGTTAATACTTGTTTTGTGTCTGAATCTGTGACGATTATAATTATATCTTCTGCCCCAATACTTGGATTATTGGATATTCTTACTTTGTCACCTAAAAATGTCCAATGAGTCTTTCCTGAAATTTGACTGGTTCTATGAAACGAGAATTTTTTTGAAATAACAAGATCCTGTGCTTCCGCTATATTTTTCGATTTAAATAATAATATGATGTCATCATATGTCAAATCTTGCCCCTTTGCACTAAACGAGCAGACTAGTGATATAAAATGAGTAAATAATCTTCTTAATAGTCATAATGGGTGATAAATTACAAATTAGTATAATGATTTACATATACATGTTACGAGCAAATAGTTTCATTTTTATTGGATCATAGCACCCATGTTTAACCGCACGAAATCCGTCATTAAAACAATTGTCCAATCAAATATTTACAGTAAATTCATAAATAATTGTGACAAACAATACAATCCATCTTCTCATCGGACTCTTTCATAAATCATTTTTTCCATGTGATCTTTGACAAAAGTCAGGACAACCATCTGACCGCTATTGTATTGCTTGGGGATATATTCAGAAAGGGAAACGTCTTTGAATATCTCGACAAGGGAATTCTGCTCTCCGGCAAGGATAGTGCCGTCATCGTTTTTTGCGACACATGATATTACTTTATTTAGCTGCATGCTTACTTTTCGCAAAGAGGACAGTTGATCATCCAGATAATATTCTCGTAAAATGGCGTCCTGTTGTGCCAATTCCCGACACTGCTCGGGAGTGAATGCTGTTTGCGACCAACTGCCTTCAACGACAATGTTGGAGGTAAACTTCCTTTTGTCCGACCTTATAGCGCGCTCAAAGATTACATGATTGTCGCTCCGGAATTCATAAATATAGGTCGTCACTGTGCCGGAATTGTTGACTGTTTCGTTCTTCCAGCGGCCGTACAGATGATCTTGGGCATTTGCAATGGAGAAGGATCCCAGAATCAATAGAACTAGGGTGAATAGCTTAGTTTTCATTTTTCAGCTTTTTGCTATTTGAGGTAAAGGTGACGAACCAAGTAAACTTTTGTTGAACCAGGCTACTATTGTGTTCCTGATCCACCGCAGTTTGGACAAGTCACATATCCCCCTCCGTCGCATCCTGAACAACTGTATTGGTACATCCGGCCTTTACCAAAGCACCCCTGACATTTTCGGGCTTCTCCGTTTCCGGTTTCAGATGAACCGCCATTATCTGAGAAAAATAAATCGGTAACGCCAGCCCAAAATAGTTCACTTGACTTCTTGTCCGCATCAAACATTGCTTCCCTTCGTTTCTTCGCTTCGGCGGCAATTTCTTTCACCTGAAGCTGTCTTACTTCCAAAGGAATCTCGGTAATGTCAACGAGTCGCCTTTTCACTGCACGTCGATTTTCTAATGTCCCGTTAGGGTATTTGGTTAGATAGTTGTTGCAGTATTCGATCATTGTATCGAACGTTAAATCTTCTGACAATTTTGAATCGAGTGCCATTTTATAGTAGACCGACTCAAGATCCTCTTCATAGGCGACATGTAGCATGGCAACAATTGCCTTAGGGCTAATGTCGTTTGCCGTGAATCGTGTCCAAAAATTCTTGTAGTCATCTGCGCTAGTTGGATTAAGCGGTCTCCCTCCAATGTATATGCCAGCTTTTGATTCGCCCACGTTCGGCGTTTTCACGTAAGACCCCTGTTCTACGAGGTAAAACTTCTTTCTGTATTCCTTTTTAAGGGTTTTGGGATATTTTTTCCACCATTCCTGAAAATCTTGGTAAAACACAGCGCCATGTCCCTGGCCAGGGTTACCCCATCTTGGGTATATTTGGAATCCACCATAAGGACTGGGCTTAAAACCCACCCCATTATAGTAATCCATGTTAATAGGTATTTGCGAAAAAACTTTTCCGACAAAAGCTAGAAGAAATGCCAAACAACAGAGGGTGTTTTTCATACTTTATGATAGTTACGTGTAGTTTTCACTAATGGTAATGCGAAATTATTGATACAATGTCCCACCAGCTATGTGGTCGATAAAGGAGCCTGTGTTTAATTCGATCAACGGGATCAAATAGTTTCCATCCAATTCATCGCCGACAAACACAATAGGCAGTAAAGAGATGTTGGTTTTCTCATATAGTTAAATTCATTATATCCGGTAGTTAAGGAGGTGTTTCCGAAGGCCAAAATCGCAACCTCTATCCACAAATTGATGTATTTGAGTGGTATGTGAGATGGCAATTTTTCCAATCAGCCTGTATGGTTTCCGAACATCCGGATCTTTTTTCCGAAACATCTCCTGAACCGATGTACCAATGCAGTTCTCACTTCCGCCTCCTTTATGAGATTGGCGGATATCGGCTGCATTCGGCCTCAGTAATGAAAAAAATGTCGTATTGTTGTGGTTCAACGCCTTCTCTATTCAGGGTATCATATCGTTCAGCGCATATGCGGGTAATTCCCTCGTCGATAGCTATTTATTTTCTATGGATTATTGTTGCTCACCGGGCAACAGCCCAGAAAATTCAGTTTTCACCGCTCCAACAGCATAAGCTGCTTTGGGCTGATACGGTTTACAGGGAAGCAACCCAAAAGAAGGACCCATTGCTGTTAGCAGAGGCTTATTATCTGTACGGGAAAACCTACGAAGGTGCAGGAGACTTACTGACTTCACAACGATGGCTCCTAAAATCACTGGCGATCTTGGAGCCCCGCGGGGATTCTTTTCACTTGTGCCGATTATATTGCCGGTTGGCCCTGAACGAAATGCAGCTGTGGCATTATGCCCAAACCCGACACTATCTCTTCCGGGCGCAGGGGGTGGCGTACAGGACTAAAGATGAAAAAGCCTTAAATCTGGTCATAGGAAACATGATTGGCTTTTATGAAAGGGACTGGTCACAGGGAGGAAAAAAAACAGGCGTGCCGGTACCAAACCGCGATAGCGCTGCGCATTACCTGGCCCTTACAAACGCCCATTTTCATACCCTGAGTGCAAAGGATTCTGTCGCCAAATTAGATTACTATCTGCTGGTGGGCCGGAAGACCTGGACCCAAAAAAAGGACACCAATAGCGTTGCTTATTTTGAGAAGGCCTTAAAACTGGCTATTCAACAAAATGAGCCCACCTGGCAGTTTCGTATTATGAATGAAATGGCAAACCTCTATATAGACATGAACAGGCCCGAAAAAGCCTGGAAAGTATTGCAGGAAGCTGAAAGATTTCTTGATAAAAGTGCATTCAAACACGGGATTAATGACCGGCATAATCTTGAACTCGCCTATAAAGCCTACTTTGTGTCGATTGGAGATTGGCATAACGCCTATAAGCATGCCGAAAAACTCTATGATTTCGAACGTGTCAGTTTTGTGTCGGACAGGGATGGGGCTGTCACCCGACTTAGCCTGGAATACGAAACTGAAAAGAAAGAAGCGCTGCTCAAAGCTCAGCAACAGGAATTGAGTCTGCGTGCCGAGAATTTGCGCGTGAACCGGTGGTTTGTTTGGGTTCTGTCGTGCTCCCTGCTTCTGGTTACGGCTACCAGCATCGTTTTTTACCGGTTGTACCGCAAAAATCAACGGATCAGCCAACACAACGCAGAGCTGGTCAGGGAACAGAACCACCGGGTCAAGAACAACTTACAGGTGGTATCCAGCTTGCTGAGTCTTCAATCCGGTCGTTTAGTGGACGCTTCGGCCCGTTCTGCCATGGAGGAAAGCCAGTTAAGGGTAGAGACCATGGCTATTCTGCAAAGACATCTCTATGACGGGGAAGGGCTCATGATGGTGAACCTCGGCGATTTTGTGACCCAGGTGGTAGACTCGGTAACCCAGACGTACGGGTTTGACGATGTACAGTTGTCTTTTTCGATTCAATCTCTTGAGTTACCTGTTGGCAAAGCCCTGCCGATTGGACTGATTATAAATGAACTCACCACCAACGCGTGCAAATATGCCTTCCCCGCATGTACGTCCCCCCGGCTGGAAATCAATTTTTCCAAGAGCAGGAATCTGGCGATGTTGGAAGTTAATGATAATGGTCCCGGAATGAATCCCTTACCTTACACGAGGGAAAAGACACTGAGCGGCGGTTTTGGTATGCGCTTGATCCGAATCCAGGTAGAGCAATTATATGGAACCTTCAAATTCTTCAACAACAACGGAACATCTTTTCAAATGCAGTTCAAAATCGCGTGATCCCTTTTCGATGATGGAGCAACCTATAAAAGTATTGATTGTGGAAGACGACCTGGTTATTGCCAACGATCTTCAGGATAAACTGGAAGCCGCAGGCCACGAAGTCGTGGCCATTTCCAGAACCCTCCCGCAGGCCCTGGAAGCCGTGAGGGATGTTGTTCCCGACGTGGCAATACTCGACATCCGTTTGGAGAACTCCTCCTATGATGGTATTTCAATTGCAACAGAATTATTGAAATACCACTCATTTCCCATCATCTACCTGACAGGCCATTCCGAGCCTGACACGATCCGTCGCGCTAAAGAGACAAAACCATCCGCCTATCTGCTGAAACCTTACAAGGCCCGCGAGTTGGTTCTTCAGGTGGAACTGGCTTACGCGAATCGCAGGCAAACCGAGCTTGGCTCCGGCACTGACTCACTGTACCTTCCAAGCAATAAAGGATACGAGCTGCTGCTGAGTCAGGAAGTCGTTTTCATGCAGGCCGAAGGAGCATATGTACGCGTGTTTCTACTGCATGAAAAACTCCCGAGAGTTTACTCTATGCCGCTGGGGCGACTGGTTGAGCATTTCCGGCACGACAATTTTTTCAGAATCTCCCGCTCAGCCCTGATCAATCTAAATTATCTGGAGCGGTTGGAAGTCGGTCAGATCTGGATGAAAGGAATACTCCACCCTATTCCAATCCCGGACACCAATCGGTCGGAATTGGCAAAGAGGATCAAAATTGTCAAAACAAGCTAGCGTCATACATAACAAAATCAAGGATTGGCCCGGGACTTGAAATCCGGGCTGTTCTACCCAGCCTAAAATCTACTTCTCCGAAGATCGTTCCATTCACCTGAATGAAGAACAACATCCCAGCCGGAAACCTCGATCGTATAATCATTCTGCGGAATCCCGCCAGAATTCTTCCCGATGAGCGAGAGCGCCTTCATATTTGCACCTGGCTTCTGAATCAGAATCAGGAAAAATGGTAGGAAAATCAGGAATTCATATACCGTTCGCTCAAAACGTAAAGCAGATCTTTGTTAGTTACCTACCCTGACATCCTTTCATCTTCATAAGAACTATGCATTGACATTGTAATCGAAACTACAAACACCATGGCTACATACAATCTGAAAATTAATGGTAAGGTCCGGCAAGTGAATGCCGATCCGGCGACGCCACTGCTTTGGGTATTGCGCGATCATCTGGACCTGACCGGCACCAAATACGGTTGCGGTATCGCTCAATGCGGTGCCTGTACGGTCCATTTGGAAGGTAATGCAGTTCGATCTTGTCAGCTACCGGTATCGGTCGTAGGCAAGCAGGCGGTCACTACCATCGAGGGATTGTCCGAAAAAGGCGACCATCCTGTCCAAAAGGCGTGGCTGGAACACGATGTGGCTCAATGCGGCTATTGTCAGGCAGGACAGATCATGACCGCCGCTTCGCTGCTGAAAAGCAATCCCAAGCCGACTGATGAGGAAATCGAGGCTCAGATGAGCGGGAATATCTGTCGGTGCGGCACTTATCTGCGCATCAAAGAGGCCGTCAGGTCCGCATCGAAGAAATAATGAATCCTTAAACCGAAAAACGAATTCTACATGAACAACGATAAAACTGCTTTGAACAGGCGTTCATTCCTTAAAGCTTCGTTGCTGTCCGGCGGAGGGATGCTGTTAACCGTCAGCTGGTTATCCAGCTTCAAATCTGCCGGTGAGGCGGAGGCGCTGAACCTGCCCGATCAATGGGCCCGGCTGAACGGGTACATTCACATCACGCCGGATAATAAGGTCAAACTCATTTGTCCTAATCCTGAATTTGGTCAAAATGTAATGACCTCCCTGCCTATGATTGTGGCCGAGGAGCTGGATGTGGACTGGAAAAACGTCACCGTCGAAATGGGCCCGCACGACAATGCCAAACTGGGCGCGCAGTTCTCGGGCGGAAGTAATTCGGTAAGAATGTACTGGAAGCCGCTTCGGGAAGCCGGGGCAGCGGCCCGGCAAATGCTCCGGGAGGCAGCGGCACAGACATGGCATGTACCGGCCGGTGAAGTAACCGCCAAGGCCGGCTTGTTGTCGCACCCGAGCGGAAAAAGAGCAAAGTATGGCGAAATGGCCAGTAAAGCGGCAACACTGCCCGTACCCAAGGAATTGAAGCTCAAAACGCCAGAAGACTTTACCATTGTCAGAAAACCCAAACGAAATGTGGAGGGGCAAAAGATCGTCACGGGCAAGCCACTTTTTGGGTTGGACTATAAGGCGGACGACATGCTCATCGCCATGATCCAGCACCCGCCTGCGTTTGGAATGAAACTCAAATCGTTTGACGCGGCGGAAGCGCTCAAAATGCCTGGTATCAAGGATGTATTTGAGCTGAAATTGTACGAGGATGGTTTTGAGCAGGCCGGTTTTGATACCCGTACCTTTAATAACCTGCTGGTCATCGTGGGCAGCACTACCTGGGAAGTCATGAATGCCCGCAAAAAGCTCATCGCTAACTGGGAAGCAGCTGGTGAGGTCAAAGACACGATGGCGGGACGGAATGGAAAACGGGAGGTGGTCGTTCCCGGGGCGCTTGAGAGCACGAATACACAAATGCAGCAAATGCAGGAATATGCTAATAAGCCTGCCCAGCAGCTGAGAAGAGACGGTGATCCCGAAACAGCGTTTAAGAATGCGGCACAGGTGATCGAGCGTACCTATAATGCGCCGTTTCTGGCACATAACTGCATGGAGCCCATGAATTTCTTTGCCCATGTAACAGATGAAAAAGCGTTGTTCGCTGGTCCCTTGCAGTCTCCCGGCTGGATAGAACCTACCCTCTCGAAGCTGCTGAATCTTCCTGCCGACAAAATTGAGATACAGATGACACGCATGGGCGGAGGCTTCGGGCGCCGTGCTTACGGGCATTACATCTCGGAAGCCGCGTTGATTTCCAGGAAAGTGAAGGCACCGGTGAAACTAATATACACCCGTGAGGATGACATGACTTACGGTATTTATCGCCCCATGTACACTGCAACGTACCGCGCGGCGTTGGATGCGGACAAAAAGCTGATTGCCTTCCATGTAACGGGAGGCGGAATACCCGAACATCCGGTGCATGCCAACCGTTTCCCGGCCGGGGCCATTGACAATTACCTGGCCGAAGGCTGGCAAATCCCGTCCAACATCACCATCGGTGCGTTCAGGGCACCGCGTTCCAACTTCAATGCGGCAGCCGAACAATCGTTTCTCGATGAAGTGGCCGAAGCTATGGGGAAAGACCCGATCGAATTCAGGTTGGAACTTTTAAAAAGGGCGAAGGATAATCCGGTCGGTAAAAACAACGAGTACGATCCCGCCAGGTATGCGGGCGTGTTGGAACTGGTGCGCGAGAAATCGAACTGGAATAAACCGGGGCAGGAAAGCCCTGGTAACCAGAAATACCACCGCGGTGTGGCTGCTTATTTCTGCCACGCCTCCTATGCTGCCCATGTCGTCGACATCGTCACCCGCGACGGGCAACCTTATGTAGAGCGGGTATTCAGCGCAATGGACTGTGGCATTGTCATCAACCCGGATGCCGCAACCAACATGGTCCAGGGAGCGGTGGTGGATGGGATAGGTAATGCGTTTTACGGCGCTCTTACACATAAGGACGGCGTTGCTCAGCAAACCAATTTCAACAATTACCGCCTTATTCGCCACCAGGAAGCTCCGAAGAAGATCGAGGTGCATTTCGTGCAAAACGACATTGATCCCACTGGCCTGGGAGAACCTCCGTTTCCACCGGTATTCGGCGCGGTGGCCAACGCACTGTACAAGTATAAGGGTAAGCGGTTTTATAATCAGCCTTTCCAGCCGGAAATAGATAAAGCGGTATGATCCCGCCGAGGTTACCCAAAGCGCCTTTTCAGGCGCTTTTTTTCTTAAAAAAGGCATTTTCACTGTTTGGAAAAATAAGCCTTTCATGCTGATTCCGCCCAGAACAAAGCACTTGGTACCCTGTTTCATCCGCCAAATCAGGTTACCAAGTGCTTATGTTTGACAAAGGCGATTTCGGTCGCTTGCGGTGAACTTGAAGTGTCAATACTTTTTGCCTTAAAAACTTGTTAATTTACACTACGAAAACCCTGCTTCGAAGCAACTGAGAATACCTGGAACTGCCTCCAACCCCTTTTTTGAATGCTCAGCTTTTTCAATTGCAGACTTCCCTCAAATCTTTTTCGCCTGTATCGATGAACCTACGATTTGGAGTATTGCTTTGTCTGTTTTTTTGTGCAAGACCGGCTTTCCTATTGGCACAGCCGGGTGCCGCCCAGGATAAGGTAAGCAGGCAACTCGACCGGGCGGGAGCACTGATCACCTCGCAGCCGGAACAAGCCCTGGTTACTGCCCTTGCAGCTTTAAAAGGAGCACAAACCAATCACCTGGCTTTTTCCGAAGGCAAGGCTTATCAATTACTGGCCCGCATCTACGCCGAGCGGAGCGAATACATCAAAGCGCTGGAAGCCAGCAAGTCGGGTATCGCCATTTTTCACCGGTTAGGCGAAGCGAAAGAGACTTGCAGAATGTACATCGGAATGGGCATCATCAACCGGTATCTCAAACTTTACCCCGCCGCCATCGAATCCAATTTACAGGCAGAAAGAATTGCCGAACAACACTCATTCACCCTTCAACTGGCCGCCATCTACGGAAATCTGGGCAACATTTACTTTGATAAGCTAGATTACGACCATGCGTTGGAGTACCATCAGAAATCCCTGCCAATTCATCAAGCCCTGGGAGACGAACAAGGCATGGGAAATACGTTCCATAACCTGGCCATGATATATCGGATACAAAAGCAATACGATAAGGCCCTGGACTATTATAACCGATCACTGGCGATTGATACGAAGAAAAATAACCTGGGTAATATGGCCATTTCTTACAGCGACCTTGCACGGCTTTATATCGCCAGGAATAATTTCCGGGAAGCGTTGCTATATGCGGAGAAATCACTGGCCCTCGCCCGCAAAATTGACGGCAAAGCGCATGAACAAGCGGCGCTCTCGCTACTGCCACTCATCCATGCAGCATTGGGAAACCTGGATCTGGCGCTGCTGCATCACCAGAGATACACCAGCCTTTCGGACAGTCTTCAGTCGGCGAAGCTCTCGAAACAAATTGCGGACATGCAGGCCCGGTATCATACCGAGCAAAAAAATCGCGAGATCCGGTTGCAGAGCCTTCGCCTGCAAGCCCAGCAGGCTTCGCTTAGCCAGCAACGTACACTGATTGCCGTGCTCATCGCATTTGTACTACTCTGCGGGCTCATCGGCTACCTCCTCTTCAACCGTTACAAACTCCGGCAGCATAACCTGAAGCTGTCACTGGAAAACCAGCAATATCAACTTTCGCAGAAATTGCAGCTCCGCAACGAAGAGACGGAATTACTGCTCACCGAAACGGCCAATATCAAACAGCTGGACCGGGTCAAGTCCCAATTTTTTGCCAATATCTCCCATGAATTCCGTACGCCGCTTCAACTGATTCTGGCCCCGCTTCAAAAACAGTCACCCATTACCCGGGAGGAAGCTCACATGATGGAGCGCAACGCAAACCGCCTGCTCCGGCTGGTGAACCAGCTGCTCGACCTTGCAAGGGCTGAAATGGGTATGCTTACACTCCATTATCAATGGGATAATTTAATTGGTTTCCTTCGCCAAACGGCCCTTTACTTCGAGCCGATGGCTACGGCTAAAAAGCTGCATTATCAAATTGATTTACCGGCCAGCGAACCGTTGGTTGCTTACGACGCCGACAAACTTGAAAAAATTGTCTACAATTTATTGTCGAATGCGATCAAGTTCACGCCTTCCGGCGGCGAAGTGACGCTCCGGGCGGAGCTCCGGGCCGAAGGGAGCGATCAAACCGGTATCCAGCTTATCGTAAGCGATTCGGGTGTCGGTATGCCCGAATCGCTGCAAACCAGAATTTTCGATCGGTTTTATCAGATCGATTCTTCTCAAACGCGCGCATTCGAGGGCAGCGGTCTGGGATTGGCGTTGACCAAAGAGCTCGTCGACCTGCATAACGGCTCTATCCGCGTAACCAGTCTCCCCGAATCGGGAAGTACCTTCGTGGTATGGCTCCCGTTGAAGACCGACGTGCCGTCGCTACATCATAATGCATTGCACAGGGTGGTATCGACCATAGGCAACACCCAATCGTCCGACACAACCAATGCAATTCCCGACCTCCTCACGAAACAAGAGCGAGTGGAGCTTACCCAGGAAGATAAACCAACGCTTTTGCTGGTAGAAGACCACCCGGAGTTGAATCACTACCTCCGGCAGGAACTTTCCGACCGGTTCCAGGTGGTGCATGCCATGCAGGGCGATGAAGGGCTGCTGGTGGCGCGCAGTCTGATCCCCGACCTGATTATTTCCGATATCATGATGCCGGTTATGGATGGTTTTTCCTTAACCCGCTGCCTTAAAGAAGACGATCTGACAAGCCACATTCCTGTGATCCTGCTCACGGCCAAAGACGATATCGATTCCCGCATGGAAGGCTTTGAACTTGGAGCCGAACAGTACCTGGCCAAACCTTTTGTGTTGGACGAACTGGTAGCGCGCATCAACAGTCTCCTTACGCAACGGCATCTGTTACGCAAAAAATACAGCCGGGAAGTGATACTGCAACCCACCGCGGCGCCCATACGCGACAGAGAGGCTGAGTTTCTTGAAAAAACGATACGGATCATCGACCAACACCTGGCCGAGGAATCCTTTAGCGTGGAAATTCTTCAGCAGGAAATGGGTATGAGCCGAATGCAGCTGCACAGAAAATTGAAAGCCCTCACCGATCAGTCGGCATCCGATTTCATTCGATACATCCGCCTGCAAAGGGCAGCCGACCTGTTGCGGCAATCCGGCAGCCCGGTCGCCGAGGTTGCCTACCTGTCGGGTTTCAATCACCTCTCCTATTTTTCCAAATGCTTTAAGGAGCAATTTGGCATACTACCTTCCGAATTTGCCAGGCAAAAAAGCAGCAGCAGTTCAAAAATATAATTTCAAATAACTGATTTACAAATATTTAATATAAATATTAGCGCATGTTATATCAGTGCTAATATTTGGGAAATGCGTGTTAAACGGTTCGCCGGGGTCCATACTAGTTTTGCTGTCACAAGGTATTCGCCGAATCACCTCTAAGCAGTAGGCATCCTCACCATTTACTTTTTAACCAATGAAATCAGTAAACGCGGCAGCGTTTTTTATCCTGCTCTCCCTGGTCAATCCGAATCAGCTCTTCGCCCAATGGTTTACAGTCGGAGGCAATGAGTACGTGCTACCCAGCGTAAAAGTCGGGATTGGCACACCCAATCCCCAGCGAAATTTGGACGTACTAAACACCGTTGACACCTACATCCGGGTAGGCTCGTTAGGCGGCAATCAAATGAGTGACCTGACTGCGGGTCTGGAACTCCGCAGAAGTTTGTTCAACGGCACCTCCACCACCTGGTCGATCAACAATGAGTCTACCTTCCGCATCCGGAATAACGGCAAGGCATTGTTTGCGATGAGCCCGACGGCCGTTCGGATGGGTGCCGCCGTCAACGACCCCGTCGAAGTGACGATCCACGGGCAGAATGTTACCCAGAATGGCGGTTCTCTGGATGGCGGCGCCCTCACGCTGACCTCCATGGTGGGCAGCAACACGCATACCGTGCACATCGATGGAAACCAGATGGAAAGTTCGGACCCATTCTACCTGAACAATACCTCGGATAAAGATGTCCTGCTCGCCAATGGCGGAGGGCGTGTCAAAGTTGGGACAACGGACAATGAGGCGCGGCTAAGCATTGCTTCCGAAGCCGACATGCAGCTTAAACTGATCAATCCGGGAAGTGGAGGTGCCGCCTGGCGGATTGGCGTGGCCAACTCGAACTGGTCGGCCGGGGCCGGGAAGCTTGTATTTTCCAAAACCGCAAGTTCTTCCGACGCAGCCATGGTCATTACACCCGCCGGAAACGTCGGCATCGGCCTGACAACCCCTTCCAAAACGTTACACGTCAACGGGACTACATCGACCAAAGTGCTTGAAATTACCGGTGGCGCCGACCTGGCCGAACACTTTGATATCGATGGCGGCGAAGCATTGCTTCCAGGCACGGTAGTAAGCATTGACCCCGCCAAGCCCGGGCAGCTGCGGGAAGCCAGTGATGCCTACGACAAAACAGTCGCCGGTATCATCAGCGGCGCCGGCGAAGTTCAGCCCGGTATGCTGATGGGCCAGGCAGGCACCCTCGCCAGCGGAAAATATCCCGTTGCCCTGACGGGACGGGTTTATTGCCGGGTCGACGCGAAGTTCGGGGCCATTCGCCCGGGCGATTTGCTGACCACTTCCGCCACGGCCGGCCATGCTATGAAAGTGGCCGATGGCGGGCAGGCACAGGGAGCTATTATCGGTAAAGCGATGACGGGACTGGAAACGGGCCGTGGGTTAGTGCTGGTGTTGGTTAGTCTTCAATAGGTGCATTAATCATTGGAGATCATGAAATTAATCAACACCTTATTCCTCGGCCTGACCTGCTTGTACTGCGGGCCGGCAGTGGCCCAGACGGTGATACCGCAGTCATTCCACTACCAGGCGGATACGAGCGGCGACAATCATCCGCGGTTCCTCACGCAGGTAACCTGGTCGAATACCGCTTTTCTTCGGCTGTATTTCAAAGGCACTCAATTGGGTAAAAGCAGCCTGCTGGTGCTGGAAGGCACCGATGGCGCCCGACAAGAACTTCGGAGTGAGGACCTGGACAACTGGCATTACAGTTCTGCCTATTTCAATGGCCAATCGGTGAATGTTTCGCTTGTGGCGGCACCTGGCGACCGGAATACGGTCATCATAAGCTCCATTAAGGTAAGTAGCGGGCCAGTCGGCATTGCCGGGGCGGCGAGTCGGTCTAAGCAAGCTTTCGCGGATCAGCAGCTTTCAGCGGCAAGATCGGTGAGTTCGGCCAGTGATTACCCCTATGCGGGCGCAGTCGGCAGATTTACCAACGGAAGCGAATCGCACGGCACCGGCTGGATCGCCCCCAACGGAGCCATCGTGACGTCTGCCCTCATTTACAGCAACTACATCGAGAACGAATCTTACGACGTCATTGAGTTTAATGTACCACCTTCGAATGGGACGACCGTGAACCACCCCTCTCCCCAGGATCAGTATCCGGTATCGACCGCAAACAACGAGGTAGTTGAACATTCGACCATTGTACCCTATAAATACCTGGAAAAACAGACAACTATCATGGCCGGCTACGCGATCATCCCTCCGCTCCCCAACAGCACCGGATTCAGGCCCGGAGAGCGGCAGCAGGAGTATTTTCGGATCGTGCGCAATCCCAACTCTTCCATTATCGAATCGATGGGTGATGTTCCGGTCGAAATACCTCACTACGGCGTGCTCCCGGGCATGGCGGGTGGTAGCGGGTATAGGACACTTCATGTGGCGCAGACATCCTTATTTAAACAGAACGATTACCTCTCGGTTTGGGCTGGCGCCAATCGCGATGAATTTGCGCTCCACGATCAGATTGAAGTTGTCCATACACCCGGACCTGCATACGGAAGCGATGGCGGAGCACCCGTCGCCTACCAGGGATCGAATGTGGCCATCGGAGTACATGTGAACGATGGCATCGACGGTATGGCACCCGTGGCAATGGGTTTCCGGGACGACGACTTCCGAAACCAGCTAGCCTACTTCTATTCTGCAAATTCCGTGTACGTGGACCCCGATGGATTGTATAACCCCGCTACCGGTGCCATAGACAAGCCCTATCTCACGCTGCAATTTGCGGCGCAGCATGCGCCCGTAGGCTCACAGGTATATGTTGCCCGCAGCTCGTATCAGGGACCGCTCACCATTAACCGCGCCATGACGTTGCGCGCGCCGGTAGGCAGCGTTACCATTGGTGCATCGAATGCGGGCGCCAGGCAGGGAGCCGAAGGAGGTTTCGCCAAAGAGGTGGCAATGGCGGAGACGATGGCTTCCTTTAAGCAACCGGAAAAGGCGGAAACAGCCGGAACGCTCAAAGCATACCCCAATCCATTCAAAGACCAGACCGAAATAGCCTACCAGCTTCCGGAAAACAGCGCTGTATCGGTCAGTATCTATACGCATGCCGGAGCACGTGTGGCGGGTTTTTCAACTAAAAATGCAAAGTCCGGGCCGCATAAGCTACCCTGGAACGGCACCGATTACCAGGGAAAACCGCTCCCTCCCGGCTTGTACCTGGTAACGATTACTTATGGAAATCAAAACTTTACAACGAAAGTATTAAAACACTTAGCCTTTACCGGCAGCTGATGCTTTTGTACTGAAATCACTAAAATCTATACAGCATGAAAAAAATGATAAAAAACGTATTAGCGGCGATCACTTTAGGAGCCGCATTCACGAGTGGAGCAACCGGAGGCACTACGATGCCTGCGGAACAAAAAGACAAGGTTAAGGTTGCCGTGGTGGAATTCACGCCCGGTCCGGATATTTCGATCATGAGCTTCGAGGCCAAACGGCAACTTCAGGCCAGCATCGCGTTCGAACTTTACAAAACTCAAAAGTTTGACGTAGTAGATGTAAGGCACACCAGAGATGCCTCGCAGGCCATTCTGACGGCGATAAACGGAGAGTCGACGGAAGCTGCGGTGCGCGTTGGAAAGCAACTCGGTGTCAGTTATGTACTGACAGGAATTGTCACGGAATACAATACCCAAGGCTCCGCGACGCTCACAACGCGACTGGTAGAAGTGTCGACAGGGAAGGTCAAACATACCGCGGCCACTTCGCAGCAAGCCATTTCGAAAGTCTCTACAGGGGGAGCGGCGGAAATGGCAGCAAAGGTGCTTAAACCGCTGATCCAAAAACTATCGGTCTCGCTCGCGGCATCGGCATTCTGATTGAGCCATGTCGCCTAGCCAGCCAGCTAGCGGCGTATTTGCAAAATACCTGCCTGATCAAAGATATGGGATTTCGGTTCCATATCTTTTTTTTCTCAAAAGGAAGCAGTAAGTTATAAAGCCGATTCCACCGGTTTTCATTCGATTCTCCCCGTTTATCAAGCTTGCAAAATCAGCCTGGCTTTTTATGCCAGTTTTGATTTAAAATAACACAACATCAAAAGACATGGGTCGGAACAGAAAAACAGGGGAAACAAGATGGCGAAATCCATCAGGCGCTGTCGTCATTTCTCCGAAATAATCTGCCATGAATCAGACTTCTGCATTGACCCGGATCTGCTTGTTGTTGCTCCTTCTCCTATCGGGACTGCGCGGGTCCGCACAGCCTTACACGGTTGAAACAATTCCCAATCCCAAGCAAAGCAGCAGTCCGGATTACGTCAGCAACCCCGACCACATACTGAGTGCCGATGCCGTAATGCAGATCAACGCGATACTCAGGACCCTGGAAGATTCCACGACCACGCAAGTGGCCGTCGTGTGCGTCAATACGATCGGCGAGGCGGTTCCCAAGGACTTTGCTACGGCATTGTTCAAGAAATGGGGACTCGGTTATCAGCAGAAAAACAATGGCCTGCTGGTACTGCTCGTCAAAGACCAGCACCGGATAGAGATGGAAACCGGCTATGGCCTCGAAGGAATTCTTCCTGACGCGGTTTGCAAAAGGATACAGGTTGAAAAAATGGTCCCGCAGGCTAAAACCGGCGATTTCGACGGGGCGCTAATCGAAGGATCGAAGGAGATCGCACGGCTCATCAGCGAGCCTGCGGCCAAAGCGGAGGTATACGACACCTCCAAATATGATCCCGGCAAACCGCTCGAAGATTCAGGCGTATTCGTCGTTTTCCTGCTATTGGTCCCGTGCCTATTTGTGTTCAGAGGCGTTGCATTTTTAGCCAAAAAAAGGAATCCGGTTGCAAATCAGATCGAAAAGGCCGTATCGCAAGCCAGGGGGAGGTGGGCCTGGGGCCTGGCGCTGCATATGGTCATGCCGTTAATCCTTGGCTGGATCGTGATCGAATTGCGTGCCCCATTGTCATTGCAAGGCTGGCAAATATTAACGATCATGTACGCCGACGCCGCCGCCGTTGCGTGGGATGGCCGCAGGAGAAGGAAAAATGCTTTCGAAAAGCTTTTTTCAAACTCTACGGAACCGGAACGGTACTCCCGCGAAAAAGCGTCCGGCCTGAACAGTTGGCTGAATATGGTGGTCTTTCCAATGCCTTTTGTCTGGCTGAAAATCAAGGATAACCAGGCACTCGATCACCTGCGAAACCATACCCGCCAGACATCAGACGGATTTGTGCTGACTAAAACTGAAAATAAGGAGCGGGACGCATTTTTATCAGACTACCAGAAAGTAGAACAGGAGTTGAAGACCGTCGACTATGATGTCTGGCGGAATGAAAAGCATCATGTTATGCAGATAGTCGGGTACGAAAACATGTCCATAACAAAGTACGAACGCTGCAACCGGTGCAATTCAAAAGCCATGTGCCTTACCGGCGACCGCATTGTAAAGGAAGCCACGGAGGACGAGGAAGGAAGCGGCATCAAAGACAACACCTGTAAAGCCTGCGGTCAGCACCGGGAAACAGGATACAGCATTCCGAAGGTCATTGCCGCTGCGGCCGCAAGCACCAACCCGTCGCGCACTTATTCGTCGTCCGGCAGCAGCTCGTGGAGCGGGTCGTCGGGCAGCAGCTCGTCAAGCAGCAGCAGTAGCTGGGGAGGAGGAAGCTCGGGCGGAGGCGGTGCCGGCAGCAGCTGGTAACATCCAACCTTCTCAAGTGCGAAGACCGGCTCAGAAGGCAGGACAAACGTTGGAAGCCCGGGTTATCGACCATGCATTTTTGACAAAATAAAAGATGATGCTTAAAGTGATCGCCGGGCTTGTCGTGCTGTCCGCTCTTTTCATGTTAGGATTAGGCCTTTATCGCGAATACATTCCCGATCAGGCTCCTAAACCCTATTTCGGGGCTGCCGCAGCAATCGAACAGATGGACATTCCGTTGCCGTTTCCCGACGGGCCCATTTATGAGGCATCTCCCGATCCATCCATCATCACCGGATTGCGAAGAAAGGCGTCGGGAAGGTCGGAGGTTACCGGATATGACCGCAAAACGGCGAAGATGTTGTGGAGTATCAACTTCTCCGGTGAGCTGATCGGCCAGACAGACGATGCGTTGCTGATGTATGAACCGGCAGAATCGACGGTATATTTTATCAATCCGGTTAATGGCAGGACTACCCGGAAAATCTCGCCGCAGCCTGATGCTATAACCCGCCCGTCGAGCCTGTATATGGGCATGGCGTTCACCGATCTGCTTTACATTACCACAAAACCACTTTATGGCAGCGTTATCGCGAACAATGAGGGCGTTACAGACACTACCCTGCAAATTGGAATTACCGCAAAAAACTGGCTCACCAATGAAATAGCATGGTTTTTACCACCTGTAAAACAGATCGTTACCATTGAATACAAACCTGTCGTTTCCGGCGATAAAGTAATGGTAGTCAACCCGGAACAAAAAGTCGGAGCGGGGCATTCATTTCAGATTGTTTCTCTCAAAACCGGACAGGAACTGTATCGCGGCGTGACGGAAGGCACCTATTTCCCTATCGGTAAAGAGCGGTTTTTTGAAAAAACCAACTCATTTGTGAGACGGATCGATCCGTTCACGCAAAAAGAGATCTGGCGCATCGACGGTTATTTTCCGTTCGGCCATCTTTCGGAGATCGCCGGCCAGTTAACGATCATTTCACGTCATTCAGACGGCGCTCAAAACAGCCTACGTATTGTCGATAGCGTTACCGGGAAGCAAAGAAAGGTATTCGACCTGCCTTTTTTCAAGGAGACAAGCATCCATGGCGCGTTCCTTTCCGCCGACAACCGGGTATTCCTTCATTTCAAAGCAAGCGATCCGAAAAACCCGGGGAAGCAGCTTTACGACTATTGGGTACATTATGACCCGCAAACCCGGAGCGCCTTGTCGCGAACGAACTTCCACAGCGAATCAATCAGCAGCTTACTTCCATTCATAAATCTATAATCACTTCACGAATGACAACTTTGATATTTACACTGAGCATCATATTGGGACTTTTCGGAAAACCTGCGGCAGTACCCAACTCAGCGCTCGACCTGAAAAATTACGTCACTACAA
>CBFGMV010000005.1:0-164007 GCA_965649915.1 uncultured Dyadobacter sp. | reverse complement strand
CGCGCGATCGCGGAGTTCGGTGCGATCGACATCCTCGTCAACAACGCCGGCATCAACATGAAAAAGCACGCTGTTGAAGTTTCCGACGAGGATTTTGACCGCATTGTCCAAACCAACCTGCATGCGGTCTTCTCGATCACGCGCGAATGCGGAAAACGGATGATCGAACGCAGGCGCGGCTCCATTCTGATGGTCACGTCCATGGCCGCATTGTACGGTATCGACCGGGTAGTGGCCTATACGGCATCCAAATCGGCAGTTGGTGGGATGGTAAAGGCATTAACCACAGAGTTTTCTCCCTACAACGTTCGTGTGAATGCCGTTGCACCAGGCTTCATCGAAACGCCTATGATGCTCACTGCGATGAACGGCGACCCGTCCCGTCGCGACAAAGCCATGGACCGTACTCCGATGGGCATCTGGGGCAAACCGGAAGATATCGGCTGGGCTGCCGTATTTCTAAGTTCCGATGCAGCAAAGTTCATTACAGGCGTTTCGCTGCCGGTAGATGGTGGTAATTCCATTGGATTTTAGTTAAAACTCAAACCTAATTTCAAGCAACCTTTCCATACACATGAAGAAGAACTATTTGAAAGCCACCCTCATCGCGCTGATCGCACTAATGGCATTAATGCCTCCGCACACCCAGGCACAAAAAATTAAATGGAATAAAGTCAAAGTGCTGGTTTATACCAAAAACGGCAAGGGATACATCCACGACAACATTGCGAACTCCAAAATCGCTATTCTTGCTTTGGGCAAGCAGCACGGTTTCGCGGTGGATACGACTTCCGATCCCTCCAAATTTACCGAGCAGAACCTCAAACAATACGACTGCCTGGTTTTCTCGAACACCAATAATGACGTGTTCGATACGGATGATCAGCGGGTTGCGCTCATGCGTTACATACAAGCAGGGGGGAATTTTGTAGGCCTGCATTCCGCATCGGGTACCGAGCGCAAATGGAGATGGTTTAAGGATATGCTGGGCGGTACTTTCTTCTGGCATGAACCGGGACAAAGCTTTTCCGTCAAAATCCTTGACCCGAAAAACCCTTCTCTTTCCCATCTGGGTCCGGTGTGGCAGCGGGCAACCGATGAGTTTTATTTCATCAAGGAACTGGGTGTGAACCTGAATGTCCTGGCCGTAAACGACCATTCCACCATCCAGAAACCAGCTGGAAAGGCACTGGATACTTTTGGGGATGTGTTTCCCTCGGTCTGGTGGCATGAATACGATGGCGGGCGGGCATTCTACACGTCGATAGGCCATCAGAAAGAAGACTATGAGAAGGACGACCTGAGAAAACACATTCTCGGGGCCATTGAATGGGCGATCGGCCCCCAGAAATCACGCGATTACAGTAAAGCTTACGCGACCAGTCCACAAGACACCGTGCGTAAAAAATAGTATGAACATCAGTCATTAATCCTAAATCTTATTGCAATGAAAGATCAGCAGGAGCAAAATCAGGGTAGAAGGGAATTTCTGAAAACCACCGCGAAGGGTACCGCCGGCATCATCGCCGCGTCGATGTTCCCGACCATCGTGCCGGCAAGTGTTTTTGGAAAGAATGCGCCCAGCAATAAAATCAATATCGGACAAATCGGTTTCGGGAGGATTGGTTCTTCACACGACTTGCCGGAGGTGATCAAGAACGAAGCGGCGCACGTCATCGCGGTAGCCGACCTGGACAAAAACCGTCTGGCAAAAGGGAAAGAGTGGATCGAGCGAAAATACGTGGAGCGTACCGGTAAAGAGAAATATCTCGAAGTTAAAACCTATGACGATTACCACGAAATACTGGCTCGGAAGGATATCGACGCAGTCATCATCAGCACGCCCGATCACTGGCACGCGCAGCCTGCGATGGAAGCAGCAGTGGCAGGGAAGCACATTTATATGCAAAAACCCACATCCCTGACGATCAGGGAAGGTCGCCAGATGGCGGATATGATCAAAAAGAAGGGGGTAATATTCCAATTGGGCAGCCAGCAACGATCCATGAACCCGTGGCCGCAGTTCAAACGCACCTGCGAGCTGGTTCGCAACGGGCGCATCGGCAAACTGAAAAAGGTATATGTAGGCCTTCCCGGCGACCCGGCTGGTGGAAACACGGCAAAAATGCCTGTTCCCGGAAATCTGAACTACGACATGTGGCTCGGCTCGACACCGGAAATCTACTACACCCTCGATCGTGTGCATTCTCAGACAGACATCAACGACCGTCCGGGGTGGCTCCGGCTCGAACAGTTCGGCGCCGGTATGATCACCGGCTGGGGCTCTCACCACATCGATATCGCCCATTGGGGGATGGATACTGAGCTGACTGGTCCCATTGAAATTGAAGGAAAGGCTACTTTCCCCGCGCAGGGTTCGGGCTTATGGGATGTTCACGGCGACTTCCTGGTGAATGCGCTTTATGCCAATGGCGTGACGATGGAAATCGGGGGTACGAATCCGAATGGTGTGAAATTTGAAGGTACTGACGGCTGGATCTTTGTTTCGCGTGGTAATGTCGGAGTTACCGCCTCAGATCCCGGTGCGGCCGCTTCGGCTAAGGAAAACAAAGCTTTTTACGCAAGCGATCCCAAAATCCTTGGCTCTGTTATTCAGCAGAACGAAATCCATTTGTACGAAAGCCCCGAGCAGCACCAGAACTGGATCGAAAGCATTCAGAGCGGAAAGCAGACGATCAGTCATGCCGAGATTGCGCACCGCTCGTGCTCCGCATGCCTGCTCGCACATACAGCCATGAAGCTCGGCCGGAAAGTGAAATGGGATCCCAAAAAGGAGCAATTCATTAACGACAAAGAAGCAACAGCCATGCTCTCACGCCCGCAACGTGGGAAGTACGGGACTAATAATGTGAAAGGTTGATATTGAAAATATCCTGGTCAAAAATAATTCGATCAGGATATTTTTTGATTAAAAAGTTTCTAAATTTGGAAACACACATTATCCATATGTAGAAAGCAATGCACTATTTCAACACACTGATCTTGGAAGAAGCTAATCGGTTTCTTCTCACACTTGATACACATACTATGGAAAAGGTGCTATATAATATTAAGCTGGCCGGACAGACCAATGACCCCAGGCTTCTCAAAAAAGTACATCAACATGTCTGGGAATTTCGCACCAAATGCTTTGGAAAGGAAATCCGGCTTTTGGCATTTTGGGATAAAACGCAATCTGAAAATACGCTGGTGGTAGCAACTCACGGTTTCATTAAAAAATCCTGGAAGATTCCACCGGTTGAAATTGAGCGCGCATTAAGAATTAGAAACTCATACTTTGATAGAAGGCAGTAAACACATGAAAAAGACAGCAATGAAAACCTACACTTTGGACGAGATGATCGACAAACATGTAGGAGAACGCGGTACCCCGCGACGTGACGCCTTTGAGCATCGTTTGAGCATGGACTTACTCGGACGATCGATACGTACGTTGAGAAAAGAGCGTAATCTGACTCAAGAACAACTCGGAGAACTGGTCGGGGTGCAAAAGGCCCAAATTTCCAAATTGGAAAATGGCACCAATAGCGCCACCATTGATACTATCCTGAAAGTTTTCAGCGCCTTAAAAGCAGAAATTCAGTTCAATATTATCGTCGACCAGCAAACATTGACCATTCGATAGCGGCCGTTCGCAAGCGTCAGACATTACTAATAATTTCCCTTATACTCCCGCGGCGTATGCCCGATGTATTTTTTAAAGTTCCTGTTGAAGTTCGATAGTGAGTCGAAACCGCTGTCGTAGGCGATCTGAGCGATGGTCCATTTATCTTCGAGCAGCAGCTTACAAGCATGACCAATGCGGATTTCATTCACAAAATCGATAAACGTTTTGTTCGACCGGGCTTTGAAGTAACGGCAGAATGCAGCCTCCGTCATGCCGGCCAGGGAAGCCACGTCGCTCAGGCGGATCTCCTGAAAGAAATGTTGCAGAACATAATTGTGCACCTTCTGCATCCGTTCCGTTTCCGACACCTTAAAGTTATTGACATAGCCATAGCTCGAAATCGGTTCGCCGGAGGTGTCATGTGCCAGCTTATCCAGCAAAGTCAGCAATTGCAATATGCCTTTGAATCCTTCGATGCTCGTGAGCGCGATGAGCTGCTCCCGGATATGCTCGGCCAACGCACCCTTGTAAGAAACGCCACGTTTAGCATCAGTGAGCAACTGCCGCAATCCGAGCATTTCCGGCTTTTCCAGGAAATCCTTTCCCAGAAAATCTTCCTGAAAGTATAACACAATGCCGTGGGTCATCAGTCCGGAGCCAGCTTCGAAATAAGCAGGGTCACTTCTCCACAGGTGTGGCACGTCCGGCCCCAGAAAAACCGTGTCGCCCGGACCAAAAGTCTGGATAGAATCTCCGATGAGCCGCTTGCCCGTTCCTTCCAATACGGTAAATAATTGGTAATGCGGATGAAAGTGCCAGTTGGGATCAAAATGAGGCTCTTTCAGCTCATGCACGGTCACTGTATGTACCTGGCTTTCGATATTTTTATGAATGGGTGCTTTCATGCTCTATCAGTATTTTACCCAAAATATTGACAATAATACACTATTGTCATCAAAATACGATTACAATTGATTTATTCTTAGCAAAATTCATTGGGCGAACGGCAAAAGAAAATTCATTTCCACGCGTTATAATTCTTACTGACCGGGTTCGGAAGCCTGGCATATTTTTTATAAATTTATAGAGCCGCTCATTTTTTTTGCAACCTTTTTTGTGCGTACGATGTCAACAATAGGTAGTTCTGAAATTTATTCACGTTTATGAAAGCCCTTATACTTCCGACAGCATGCGTGCTGTTTTTTTCGCTGATATCGGGTTGTGGAAAAACCACCGCGATCAGCACTAACATGGAGTTAACCGGCAAATGGCAACTGGAAAGTATCGTGCAGGAGGATGACACCATCAGAAAACCAGCTACCGCAAAAGGGTTGATGGATGTAGGCCTCAACTTCAAAGACAAGGGTGAACTGGAAGGGACCACATCCACCAACATCCTGACCGGCTTTTATGAAACCGCTCAGCAAAACACGATCCAGATCGGCGGCGGCGGTACGGAACGAGCTGAAACGAGTTGGGGCAATCTGTTTGTCAATGCCCTGCCCAACGTCAATTTGTACGATCTCAGATCCAACAGGCTGATTCTGTATTACGAAAACAGCAACCAGCTCATTTTTAGCAGAATTCAGTAGAATTGACTTCGGCCGTCGGCTTTCGGCAATCGAACCAAAAAAGCCGAAGGCCGAAAGCTGATAGCCGACAGCCTATAAACGAAAGATGGCAGCCCGGAAAAGGCTGCCATCTTTCGTTTATAGCCCTATGACTTTATTTTGCTTGATTTGACCTACAAACCTATCTAAACATATCAATTTAGGACAAATACTCGTCAAATCGTGTATATGGAACAGCACTTTTTTGCTTTAAGATTGTATACTGAAAAGACACCGGAACAAATTTCCGGCTTATCCATTCGCCAGCGAGATAAATACGATTTTGATGAAGTACAGCATGAACCTCCTTTTGTGGGGAAACCAGATTGACGAAAGCCTTTTCCCTACTCTTGAACTCATTAAAGAGATCGGCTTTGACGGTGTTGAAGTGCCCATTTTCAATACGGACCCTGCACATTGGTTTGGCTTCCGGCAAAAACTGGATAGCCTGGGCCTGCATTGCGAGACCGACACCATTTGCGGCCCTTCCGAACACCTGATCAGTCCAGACCCGGCCATGCGCCGCCATACGATCGACCACCTCAAAAGTGCATTGGATTGCTCCCTTGTTCTTGGCGCAACCCGACTGATGGGGCCCTATCACTCCGCGTTGGGCGTTTTTACAGGCAAACCTGCCACCGAAGAAGAATGGCAGTGGGGCATCGAAGGCATTCGCGAAGTAGCCGACTATGCAGAGTCGCTCGACATTACGCTAGGCCTTGAATACCTCAACCGTTTTGAGTTGTATCTGACCAGTTGCGGCGACGAGATGATACGCTTTGTGGACGAGGTGAATCACCCCAACTGCAAGATCATGTTCGACACTTTTCATGCCAATATTGAAGAGAAAAACATCGCCGACACCATCCGAAAGGCCGGTGACCGCATTTCCTTTATCCAACTTTCCGAAAACGACCGCTCTACGCCGGGCAAGGGAAACGTCGACTGGGAAGGCGTGTTTCAATCTATCCGTGACATTAAGTACGACGGCTGGATCAGCATCGAGGCATTCAGTCCCAAACTGCCGGTGGCAAATATCTGGCGCAAAATGTTCGAATCCGAGGAACAGCTGATGCGTGACGGGCTTGCCTTCATTAAATCCAATCTGGGCTAACGATCAGACCAACCAAATGTGGCTTAGAGTTACATTTGGTTGGCAATAAAAGGATTAGCAGAAAAAATTGAACAATTAAAACGAATTAAAAAGTGAGTGCCTAATAAAGGTTGTCATTATTTGGGATTGGTCTAAATAAGACTACATTTGTCCACCTGTTTGGACAGGTATCTTATTTAAACCAATGTCATGAGGCTTTTTTGCATACTTTTCTTCTGTTTTTCTACCTCACTCGTCATGGCGCAAAACGGCCGGATCCGAGGTAATATCAAGACCGTCGCCGGCCAGCCCGCCGAATCTATCAACCTCATTCTCAAAGGAACCGGGAAGGGTACACTGACCAACGCCGAGGGTGACTTCGAATTCACCGCATTGAGTCCGGGACATTACCAGCTTATCGGTACCGGCGTGAGCATTAGGCGCATTGACCGTAGTGTACATGTGAAGGCCGACGAAACGGTAACGCTTGAAATCACTGCCGAAGAAAATGCACAGGAACTGCAAACCGTGGAAATCGTAGGTAACCGCGGCACGAGCTATAAAAATGACCTGTCGTTTATCGCCAGCAAAACGGCAACGCCGATTAAAGAGGTGCCTCAGGCCATTTCCTATATTACGAAGGAAGTAATGCGCGACCAGGGCGTGTTCCTAATGGGCGACGCCGTGAAAAATATGAGCGGCGTAAACCAATTTACTTTTTATGATGATTTGACAGTCCGCGGCTTCCGCATGAATGGCGGCAGCACTACCCAGCTTGTGAATGGCCTGCGTACCTTCTCTGGTTTCTGGAAACAGCCGCCTGTGAACTACCTCGAACGTGTGGAAGTGATCAAAGGCGCGGCTTCGGCATTGTACGGAAACACTTCGCCGGGCGGGACCATCAACCGGGTGACTAAAAAGCCGCTTGATACGCCACGGAAGTCGTTGAGCTTTACCACGGGAAGCTTCAACACCCTTCGTACCCTGGCCGATTTCACGGGCCCGATGAACGAAAGCAAGACGCTTTTGTACCGACTGAACCTGGGTTATGTGAATGCACAAGGCTTCCGCAACATGCAGTTTGACAAGAATATCATCGTCGCTCCGTCTGTATCGTTCCTGCCAACGAACAAAACACGCATTAACTTCGACCTCGTTTTCAACAGGTCCAACAGCCGTCTCGACCGTGGACAGTCCGTAAAAGGCAACGATCTGTATTCGAGCTCTATCCGCACATCGCTGAATGCGGTGAATGATTATCTTAATGAAGAAACCTACCTGATTACCACTTCATTGAACCACCAATTCACCCAAAACACCTCTTTCAACGTAGCTTATCTTCGCACAGGGTACTCCGAAGACCTGCTCGAACACCGCAGCAGCAATGTGAACGGAGTGGATTCAGCAGGTAAGGCCATCGATAACCTGGTGGCAAGGCAGGTATTCATCCGCAAGACGAAGTCGTTCATGGACAATGTCTCACTGTTTTTCAACCATAACTTCAATACCGGCATAGCGGAACATAAACTCGTTGCGGGTTATGACTTCATCCAGTCGGTGACGCCAAAAGGTTCCGGCCAGCAAACTGCCAACGGTTACCTGCTCAAAGCCGGCGGCGCGGCGGCGTACAACCCCAAAACGCCCGAGAAGTTTGTGTTCTACAACTATACCGAAAACGGTGTCACCAAAAGTATCCCTAAGCCCAACATCTCGCATTACGACCTGACGTTGCAGAACAATAACATGGAAGATCCTTCCAAATACACCTACAACGTGACGGCGAATGCTTCGACTACACCGGTACTTTACAAATTGCACGGCTTGTATTTGCAGGAACAATTGAAAATAAAACGCCTGCAAATCCTCCTCGGATTGCGCTACGACACTTATATCGATAAGAAAAACTACACGACCAACAACGAATCGAATGTAACGCAGCACGCATTGCTGCCGCGCATCGGGGCCGTTTACACCCTGACGAACAACATCAATGTATACGGAACTTACACCAAGGGCTACAATCCGCAGGACCCTATCGTACAGACCAATCCGCTGTCAGGAGGGCCCTTTGACCCGATCCGGAGCAGCTTGTCGGAGGCAGGTTTGAAAACCGAATGGCTCGATGGCCGCCTGACGGCGAATGTATCGGTGTACCAGATCACGCAAACCAATACATTGTATTCTGCCAATGCAGCCGACAGACCGGATCTGATGCTGCAAATCGGCAAGGAGACTGCCAAGGGGGCGGAATTTGATGTAACAGGAAGTATCCTTCCCAACTGGAACCTGATCCTGACATACAGCTACAACGACGCCAAGATCACCGACGCCGGTTCGAAATCAACCGACCAGGTGCTGGTGAACTTGCAGAAACCGAATGCACCTAAGAACCAGGGAAGCGTTTGGACCAAATATACCTTTGTAAACAACTTCCTGAATGGTTTTGGGGTCGGCCTCGGCGGGAACTTCGTTACTGAGCGCAACCTTTCACTGAATAATACCCAGACATTGCCGGGTTACACGATTCTGAACGGTGCGGTTTACTACAAAATCGACAAGTTCCAGTTCCAGGTGAACCTGAACAACCTGGCGAATAAAACTTACTGGGTAGGCGGTTACGACTACCTGCGTCTGTTCCCGGGAGCGCCGCGCAACTTTATGGCGACTATTTCTTACACCTTTTAATATGCGGGCTATTTCATCAGTGCTGTGAAAAAGACATTCAGGAAAATTGCATCGCAACTACACTTATGGCTGGGGGTTTCCTCCGGCCTTGTGGTTTTTGTAGTGGCACTTACCGGAAGCATTTTAGTTTTCGAGGACGAGCTGGAACCTGTACTGTACCCGCAATTTCATACTGTGGAAGTACCGGCAGATCAGTCAAAGATCTCACTGGATAATCTCCGCGCCACGGTCGCAAACCGATATCCCGGTCGGCGCATTGCCCGCATTGAAATTGAACCTCACATCGACCGCACGGTGATTTTCAGTTTGGTGAAAGGCAAGAAAGAAAAAGATGTCTTTTCAGTTGCTGTAAATCCTTACATGGGCAAAATCGCCGATACCCGTCGCGAGAACGACTCATTCTTCCACATCGTGCTGCAATTGCACCGGTACCTGTGCCTGGAAGAGACCGGCAAAGCGATTACCGGAGTGGCCTGTGTGATGTTCATTGTCATTATGATCACCGGCCTCGTCCTTTGGTGGCCTAGCCGCAAGCAAGCCAAACAGCGCCTGACGATCAAATGGAACGCCAAATTCAAGCGCCTCAATTGGGACCTGCACGCCGTCTTCGGTTTTTATGTACTGCCTTTCACGTTCGTGATCGCATTAACCGGTCTGGTTTGGAGTTATAAATGGGTCAACAGTATGATTTTCCTGGCCTTCGATGGCAAACCGCAGCAGAAACGTGAAGCCCCTGTGAACGCCGGCACGATCCAAGTCAATTCGAATGGTACACTAGCCAAAATCACAGCCGAAACCAATCGTCTGCTCCCCCACCCGGGCCGCATTCAGTTCACATTACCCGAATACGACAGCCTCTCCATTACCGTTTCCAAAGTCAATGAAAATGCTTCGATCACTAACGTTGTCGATTTCCTTTACTTCGACCAGACCGACGGCACACTCATCAGCAAGCGCCTTTACGACAATGAAACCACCGGCATGAAAGTCCGCCGGCTGGTACTCCCGATCCACAGCGGCAGCATCTGGGGCTGGCCTACGAAGGCACTGGCATTGATTGTAGCACTCATTACGGCTACGCTTCCGGTGACGGGGGTGATTATTTGGGTTGGGAGGAAGTTTAAGAAGGAGAAGAAGACTGCTCGCAAAAACCCTGCTGTAAAACGCCAAACGGTAAGCACGGGAGCGACCGTTAGTTAAGTGATTCCCGCCGGATAATTTGTTCCGGTTCGTTGATAAATAGATACCTGATAGGATTAAGGCGAGCTTAATTTTATTGGGTATTTTTTTGTTAACACTTCATCACACATTATGGTTATATTTAGTTATTCAACTCTCCGCGACTTTTTTAATAAATACCCTGATTCGAAAGAGGCACTAATTGACTGGTTCAAAACAACAGAAGAGGCAAGCTTTTCCGCATTCCACGACTTAAAGCGAAAGTTTAATTCGGTGGATTCGGTGGGCAACAATCTGTATATTTTCAACATACGAGGCAACAAGTATCGACTCATAACTCGAATCCATTTCGATATCCGTACCGTTTACATCAGGTTTATCGGAACGCACCAACAGTATGATAAGATTAACATTCGATCACTATGAAAGACTTAAAACCAACCTACACTGTCACCAACGACGATGAACATGCCGCATTGATCGAGCTGGCGGGGGCATTGATGAAAAAAGGAGAAGCTAATGTTACTGCTGACGAAAAACTACATATCCGGGCAATGGCTGAGGCATTAATGGCATACGAAAAGAGCGTTTACCCGATTCCTGAACCTTCTACATTTGAAGAATTTCTTGAACGCCGAATGTATGATATGAAGCGTGAAGGTAAAGACCTTGCTCAAACACTTGGCATCTCACAAAAGGATCTAGAAATGATCCTCTGGGAAGATCACAAGCCGGATGCTTCGTTATTGGAAGTGATTAAATCTAAACTCGACATTCCTGCTGACATCATTTTGGCCCACGTTTGATAAGAATAACCATTCTTAAAAACACATGTAACGAGTGGGATTTTCCCACAAAAAAATTATCTTTGCTTCATGCAGACTTTTAGCTCTGTGGAGGAAGCGTTCGAGTGGTGGCTTAAAAACATTTACCCCGCGATCCCCGCAGAAACCAAAGAAGGCAGGTACCGCAATGCGTGGCGAGATTATACTTTCAAAAAAGGTATTTCGCAGAAGCGCATGAAGGAGATTCTGTCAGATTTTGGTGACGTTCATGAAAAGACTATCATCACTTTTAAGTTGAAGTAAAAAGATTTATCGCTTTTATGTGGGGTTTCCCCACTCAAAAAATAAGAATTTTTCGTAAGTTAAAATAAACCAACCTACACTGCTATGGACACACTTCAATCGCAATCAGCTCCCGCCAAAGTCTTACACGACGCAGCAATCGCTCAACAACAGTTGGTCAAAGACTTCTTCCTGAAAGACACCGGCAGCGAACTGATCGAATCCCTCAATACGCTAGTTGAATCCTATTTGTTTACTCAAAATCTGGCATCTGTCACCCCTGAAATGCGGGAACACATAGTCAATCAGCTTCATGTAGCCACATTAATCGCGAAACTGGATGCTGCCAACAGCGACATTTCTAAGCATTCGCCCCTTCCCTAACCAACGCCTTCAACCCCAAAACCTCCATCATCTCCCGATCCTGACTCATCCCCGGATTCGGCGTCACGAGCAACTCCCCGTTCTCATTCGTGAAAATTGAATTGGCGCCAGCCATAAAACAGAATGCCTGCTCATACTCACTCATTTCCATGCGCCCGGCACTGAGGCGGACCATGGCCTTCGGCATCAGAATGCGGGCGGTAGCGATCATGCGCACCATTTCCCAGGTATCTACCTTTTTCATATCTCCCAAAGGCGTCCCTTGCACGCGGGCGAGGGCGTTCACGGGCACGGATTCCGGGTGCTCGGGCATTGTGGATAATGTGTGAAGCATTTGAATGCGGTTCTCACGGGTTTCGCCGAGACCGATAATGCCTCCGCAACATACCGATATACCCGCGTTCCGTACGTGATCGACCGTGTGCAGGCGGTCGTCGTAGGTGCGGGTGGTGATGATTTGATCGTAATATTCGGCGGACGAATCCAGGTTGTGATTATAAGCGTAAAGACCGGCCGCTTTGAGCTTTTCGGCCTGGGTTTCGGTGAGCATGCCGAGGGTACAACATACTTCGAGGCCCAGCCCGGCTACTTCCGTGACCATGTCGAGCACGCGGTCGAAGTCTCGGTTGTCCTTCACTTCCCGCCAGGCCGCAGCCATGCAGAAACGGCTCGACCCACCTTCCCGGGCGCGGCGTGCGATGGCCACCACGTCGTCCTTTTTCATCAATGCTTTTACATTTATACCGGTCTGATAACGCGCTGCTTGTCCGCAATAGGCACAGTCTTCCGGGCATCCGCCGGTTTTAATGGACAGTAATGTGCATACCTGAATCCGCTCCGGATCGTGCCACTGCCGATGCACAGCCGCGGCGTCATAGACCAGTTGCAGTAAGGGGCGAGTGTAAATGGCCTCGATCTCGTCGGGCGTCCAGTCGGTTCGGATGGTTTCGGTTTGCATAGGAGCATTGTTTTCAAACCAAATGTAGCCGGCTGACCGGGGCAGGGTTGCGTCCGGTTTGGAAGAAACATTATAGTCCGGTGCAACAAAAATGCCTCCCGGTTTGTAGTCCGGAAGGCATTTGAAAGCGTGATAACGCCTTTGCTTAATACACTTTTGCCAGCAAATGCGGGCGTTCCTTTTCGAGTTTCAGGATCAGCTCACCGAAAAGCGTGTTCACCCATGCAAACCATTTACGGGTAAATTTTGAGTCGTCATCCTTATCGAACGATTCGTGCATGAAACCGGTGTGGTTATGGGTATTTTTGAGCTGTTTCAGCTGTGCTTCGATCTCCTTGTCGTCGGTGGAAGTAATCGCCCGGGCGATGATGCCCATCGGCCATATCTGATTGACCAGCGTATGCGGACTGCCCAGCCCTTCGCCCGCTTTTCCTTTGAAGAAATACGGATTCGAATCACTCAGCACAAATTTTCGCGTATTGACATAAATCGGATCCTTCACCGAAACCGCATTCAGGTAAGGCATGCTAATCAGTCCCGGGATGCCCGCATCGTCCATCAGCAAATGATTTCCGAAACCGTCCACTTCAAATGCATAGATCTTACCAAACTGGGGGTGCGGATACACGGCGTATTTTTTCAATGCAGCCTCCACCTCGGTCGCCAGTGCCTTAAAATCGGCTGCAAGCTTCGCATTCTTCGTTGCCGCGGCCTTTTCAAGCAATTCAGCCACTTCCCGAAACGATACCACAGCGAAGAAGTTGGAAGGAATAAAGAATGGGTACACAGCGGCGTCATCCGACGGACGGAAAGTGCTCGCAATCAGTCCAACCGGTTTGATCGGGTTGCCGTAACCATTGCCCGGCACGGTGTCTGTCGACCAGGCGGTAACGCGGCCGAATTTGTAAGGCCCCGGCCCGTCTTTGCGCTGCTGCTCTTTGCAGGTTTGCAGCACCAGTTCCATCGCTTTTGACCAGTCGGCGTCAAACGGCTTGGTGTCGCCGGTTGTTTTCCAGTAATTATATGCCAAACGAATGGTGTAGCAAAGAGAATCGAGCTCCCATTTCCGCTCGTGTAGCATAGGCTTCATCGCGGTTTGGTCCTTGGTCCACTCGCTTTCCTTGGGGCGATCGTAAAAAGCGTTCGCATAAGGATCGATCAGAATGCACTTGGTCTGGCGGTTGATGAGTCCGGCGACCATGTCTTTCAATTTGTTGTCCTCTTTCAGCAACGGCAGGTACGGCCACACCTGCGCTGTACTGTCGCGCAGCCACATGGCATCGATGTCCCCTGTGATGACGAAAGTGTCCGGCTTACCGTCGATCGGGTTATAATGCACCGTCGTATCGATGGTATTGGGAAAGCAGTTTTCAAATAGCCAGGCCAGCTCGGGGTCTTTAATCACCTTTTTCATGCGGACGATCGTCGCTTCCACGGCTGTACTCGTAAAGCTGCGTTTTTCAGCGGGGATACGAACAACCGGAAAGTCAGCCGCATTTTTCGCAAACGACCATTCAGACAGGGCCATGCCCGCCACCGCCAGCGCGCCTGTTTTTATAAAAGTTCTCCTTTGGAACATGGGTAAAGTTGCTTTCTTAAAAAATTTAAAAAAGCAATTTAGCCAAAATTTGCAGACCGCGACCCGTAAATTTCAAACCTTAAACACCAGCTTTCTCCGATACAGTACCAGCAGGATCACGAACCACAGCGCTACATAGAGCAGCGCATATGCGAGCGAGGCATTTCTGGGATCGGTGAACAGCGGTTCCAGCTGATGTTGGTAGAAATACGGCACCAGGTCCATCTTCGAATGAGTCGTGTCGGTCGGATTGGTCACTTTCACTGCATTCAAAACCCTGAATATCATTCCCGAAAAGAAGAAAACCACCATGGGATTGACACCAAATATCACAAAGAAAGTAGTCCAGCGCGAATAGCCTTTCCAATCGATTAGATAATAGAGCAGCGCGAGGCAAAGCAATGCCCATCCTCCTGCGTAAAGCACGAACGAACTGGTCCATAAAGCTTTGTTGAGTGGAAAAACCAAGTTCCACATCCAGCCGGCGATCACGCCACCGGCTCCACCCAGCAACATATATCTGACCTTTTCCCGCCGCCCCAACCTGCCCGATCTCAGCAACGTCCCGATCAGTAATCCTGCGATGCCTGTGCTTATTGCCGGAATCGTACTTAAAATACCTTCCGGGTCCCAGGTTTTAGAAGAAGCCCAGAGGTGCCCCGGCAGCAAATAGTTGTCCAGCCACGCGGCGAGGTTGGTACCCTTTTCCAGGTTCGGCTCCCCTATGCCCGGGACCTGTATCAGCGTCATGATCGCCCAGTAGGCCAGCAGCAGCGTAATGCCCACCACCGCCTGAATTTGCCAGCCTGTCTGCAAATAAAGAATGGAGACGATGAGATACACAACCGCAATGCGCTGTAAAACGCCCGGGATACGAACCGTGTTGAACGGCTCTATGCCGCTGAAAGCCAGTCCGATCATGATGGTAAAAATGCCGGCTGCGGTAATGAACTGCCACTTACGGTCGTAATCAGCAAACAATGCAACCACGAGGATCGCGGTCACAACCAGCCGTGCGGCCAGCAATGCATTACCTTCCAGACCGAAAAGGTGTATCCTGATGAAGAACCCAGAAAAAAGGCCCAGACTGAATATTCGTAGCGTGCGGGTAATGATACGGAGCAAAGCCGGGCCATTCAAAGTCTTCACCGGCGTAGCCAGAACGACAGAAATGCCGACTATCAGGAGAAAAGTCGGAAACACCAGATCTGTGGGTGTACACCCGTGCCACTCAGCATGCAGTAGTGGCGGATACACGTGGCCCCAGTCGCCTTGGTTGTTCACAATAGTCATGAGGATCATGGTCAGCCCACGCAGGACATCCAGGGAAATCAGCCGTTCTTTCATCAATATAAGGTTTAGGATAAATGCATTTCAAATGTCGCGAACCATGTGGAAATAACGGTGATCCATGAAATCTTTCTCGCCAGCTACTTCAAACCCAAGCCGGTCGTAAAGTCTCCGGGCTGCCGGATTGACCATATCGACGATCAGGCCCACCCGCTTATGCCCGAGCATTTCCGCCTGTGTGCACATCGCTGCAATCAGCTGACTTCCTATTCCCCTGCCCTGATAACCGGGATGGACATTAATACAGTCCAGATAAAATTCGCCTGGCCCCGTTTCATCCGAGGGTGTAAAAAACGGGTCCCTCTCCCTCAGTTTGGCGAGTACGGGTTGCCTCAGCGTATGAAGCAATCCTCCGTCATAACCATTAATGGATCCGATAATCCCCGATTCTGTCTCAAACACAAGTGTATTCGTATAGCTGTACTGATTCGAAGGATGTAGAAAGAAGCTGCGAAAAAACGGGATCGCGTCCGTATGGTTTTCCGAACCAGCAAATATCCCGGCAATATGTCCCATTCCTAGAACGAGTAAAGGAGCGACGGCTTCGGCATCGGCTATTTTGGCGGGGCGGATCATGTGTTTCAGGTTTAATGTAAATAAAAAGGCTTCTGTACTGCAAAATCGGTCATTTCAGGTATGTTTTCTAGCTATTTTTTGCTTAAAAATTTTCAATAATCAAAAAAAAGGTCAAAATACGCACAGTACTAATCAAAACCTGAAAAGTTTTTAGCACTATTTTGCTTTAAAATTGTATTGTCGAATAATACCCTGAGCGAAGGCCCGTTACCAGTATTTTTATCGGACGTACCGCAGCCGGGAATTACGGCTATTTTTTCGACAAAATGCTGATCCACTGAATCATTAACCTTAAATCTATATGTCTAAGAAAATTAATGTTGCTATTATCGGACTGGGCTTTGGAGCCGAATTCATTCCCATTTATCAGCAACATCCCCATGCCAACATGTACGCGATCTGCCAGCGTACCGTGTCGAAACTGAATGAAGTCGGTGATCAGTATGGTATCGAAGTGCGTTACAGCGATTACGACGAGTTGCTGAAAGACCCCAACATCGACGCCGTTCACATCAACTCCCCCATCCCCAACCACGCAGAACAAACATTGAAAGCATTGCGCGCCGGCAAACACGTGGCCTGTACGGTGCCGATGGCGACCAGCGTGGAAGATTGCATTGAGATCGTGAAAGCGACCCGCGAAACGGGCAAAAAATATATGATGATGGAAACTGTGGTATATGCACGGGAATTCCTGTTTGTCAAAGAATTGTACGAAAAAGGCGAGTTGGGCAAGGTTCAGTTCCTCAAAGCGAGCCACCAGCAGGACATGGAAGGCTGGCCCGATTACTGGCCAGGTTTGCCTCCCATGCACTACGCCACGCACTGTGTAGGCCCGGTAGCCGGCTTGCTGAAACTCGAAGCGGAATACGTTTCATGCTTCGGCTCAGGAACTATCTCCGAGGACCTGGTTAAGATCCACAACTCACCATTTGCTGTCGAATCAGCACATATTAAATTCAAAGACAGCGACTTATCAGCATACGTATACCGTTCACTCTTCGACGTGGCACGTCAGTACCGCGAAAGCTTTGAGGTTTATGGCAGCAAGAAATCATTCGAATGGCCATTGATCGAAGGCGAAGATCCTGTAATTCACACCGCGAAAAAGCCTGAGCACGAAATCGCGGAAAAAGTGACGACGCCGGATTACGCCCATTATTTGCCGGAGGAAATCCGTCATTTCACCGGTCACGGCGTTTACAACCTGGATGAAAATGCGCATTTGTCGTTCGTACAAGGCGGTGGCCACGGCGGCTCGCACCCGCACCTGGCACACGAGTTCATCAGCGCATTGATCGAAGACCGCGAACCGTTCCCGAATGCAGTACAATCCGCCAACTGGACGAGCGTCGGAATCCTCGCGCACGAGTCGGCATTGCAGGGAGGGGCGATCATCAAATTGCCGGATTTCCAAAATGTGTAGGTGAAAGGTTTTGAAGGGATGAATGGATCAATAAACCGGCATCATGAATATTTATGATCCATTCAATCCCAAAACAACAAAATCACAATCCTCGGAACAAAACCAAATATCTCGGTGCGCTGCACCTTGGAAAACGGGGTGTCGATTGGATTTTCTACAAGTATTTTGGTGCTCTGCACCATGCGTAGAGGATACAAATCAACGTGGGTGCAGCGCACCGAAAAATTTGTAGAAACGCGTTACAAACCAACACAAAATGCCAAGGTGCAGCGCACCGAAAGATTTGTAGAAACACGTTACAAAATCAACACAAATGCAAAGGTGCAGCGCACCGAAAGATTTGTAGAAACGCGTTATAAACCAACACAAAATGCCAAGGTGCAGCGCACCGAAAGATTTGTAAAACGCGCAAGATTTTTCACAAAAACACGCATTATAAAAATGGCAAATACCTATACACAGCTATACGTACATATTGTTTTTTCAGTAAGAGGCCGTGAAAGCCTTGTCAGGAAAGAGTGGAAAAATGATCTGTATGCGTATATCGGAGGGATCATTCTCAACCATAAATCGAAGCCGCTGGCGATTAATGGAATGCCCGATCACATTCATATGCTGATTGGCTACAATCCATCGACACCATTGTCGACATTGGTTGAAGAGATCAAAACATCTTCCAACAAATGGATCAAGGAGCGTCACAATGCCCCGATATTCAGCTGGCAAAAAGGCTACGGAGCGTTTTCATATAGCCGCAGCAGCATAGACACAGTGATCCGTTACATTGCCAATCAGGAGGAACAT
This sequence comes from uncultured Dyadobacter sp., assembly GCA_965649915.1. Lineage (GTDB taxonomy): Bacteria > Bacteroidota > Bacteroidia > Cytophagales > Spirosomataceae > Dyadobacter. Next base: position 145,668 of record CBFGMV010000005.1, on the reverse strand, counting down.
CATAGAAAAAAGACGTTCCGCGAAGAATACCTTGAAATGTTGCAAGACTTTGAAGTTGAGTACAAAAATGAATATCTGTTTGATTTCCAGGATATTTCAAAATGGAGTTAACAGATTTTAACTAATTCCTTAATACAACAAGAAAAATTAATCTCAATGAAAACCAAAGCGTTATCCTTTATCTTAGGCATTGTCCTGCTGGGCTGTGCCTCGCAGCCATCCTCCCAGAACGCGTCGGTTAAGAGTGCTTCTTCCAAGGGCGAGACAGGCAAGGCGCGTCGGCTGGAAATTTTGTTCCTTGGAGACAAAGGGCACCACAAACCCGCCGAGCGTATTCCGCAGATCATGGCTGCGTTGGGGCCCAAAGGCTTCAACTTCACCTACACGGATAACCTCAACGATCTGAACCCCGAGACGCTCAACAAGTACGACGCATTGATGCTGTACGCCAACTGGGACTCCATTGCTCCCCAACAGGCCAAATCACTGCTCGACTATGTGGCCAGCGGAAAAGGCTTCATCCCCGTTCACTGTGCCTCCTACTGCTTCCGCAACAATGCCGAGGTAGTGAAGCTGATCGGGGGACAGTTCTGGCGACACACCTGGGATACGATCCAGCCCGTGTGGACAAAGCCCGACCACCCCGCGATTGCAGGCGTGAAGCCTTTCAAAACAGTGGATGAAACGTACCTGCACACCTTGCTGCAACCCGACAATATCGTCCTCACCGAGCGCCTGATCCAAAAAGATCAGGAAAAAGACCGCCCTGGACAACAGAAAGAACCTTATACCTGGGTAAGAACGCACGGCAAAGGCCGCATTTTCTACACTGCTTACGGTCACGACGAGCGTACCTGGGGCACACAAGGCTTCCAGGACCTGCTTGAAAAAGGCATCCTCTGGGCTGTGAACGACGATGCCCGCAAAGCATTGGCAGCGTTGGCTCCGAAACCATTCGAATACCGCGAGGCCAAACTTCCTAACTACGAACAGCGCCCCGGCGTGCAATTGCAGCAACTACCGCTTTCGCCCGAAGAATCCGTAAAACACATTCAGATCCCGGTCGATTTCACATTGGACGTCTTCGCTCACGAGCCTGACGTAATGCACCCGATCGCTATGACGTGGGACGAGCGCGGCAGATTGTACGTACTGATTACGAAAGACTACCCCAACGAACGCAAAGACACAGGCGGTAGCGATTACATCCTGATCTGTGAGGACACGAACAAGGACGGCAAAGCCGATAAATTCACCAAATTTTCCGATGATCTGAGTATTCCAACCGGTCTGGCATTTGCCAACGGCGGTCTGGTCGTATCGCAGGCACCTCATATGCTGTTTTTGCAGGATACCGACGGCGACGACAAGGCCGATGTGAAGAAGATACTCTTCTCGGGCTTCGGCACGGGCGACACCCATGCGGGACCATCCAACCTGCATTATGGTTTCGATAACTGGGTTTATGGTTCGGTAGGTTACTCAGGCTTCAAAGGTAAAGTTGGCAAAAGCGACCAACTGGATTTCGGTCAGGCATTATTCCGCTTCAAGCCGGATGGTTCAGATATGGAAATTGTTGCCAAGACCTCCAACAATACCTGGGGATTGGGATTCAATGAAGCTGGCGACCTTTTCGGTTCTACTGCCAACAATTCGCACGGCTGGTACAGCGCCATTCCAAACCGCTATTTCGGCGCGAGCAAAGTCGATAATGGAAGCCGCAGCACCGATACGCATAAAGACATGCAGCCGATCACACCAAAAGTACGCCAGGTCGACGTTTTCGGTGGGTTTACAGCCGCAGCGGGTCACAACTTCTATACCGCCCGCGCCTATCCGAAAGAATATTGGAACAAAGTCGCATTCGTTTCCGAGCCTACCGGCCACATTCTGCACCGCAACGTAATGGTGAAAAAAGGGACGGATTATGAAGATCAGCTTGGTTTCAACCTCCTCGCAGGTGCCGACGAATGGGTTGCTCCCGTATTCGCGGAAGTTGGCCCGGATGGCGCTGTGTGGGTGGCCGACTGGTACAGCTACATTATCCAGCACAACCCGACTCCAAAAGGTTCTGAAAACGGTAAAGGTAATGCCTATGAAACGCCATTGCGCGATTTTACCCATGGCCGTCTCTACCGCATCGGCTGGAAGAATGCACCAAAATATACGCCGATTACATTAAGCAAAACCCGCCCGGATGAACTCGTTGCGACTTTGAAAAACAGCAACATGTTCTGGCGCCAGCATGCACAACGCCTCCTGGTGGAACGTGGAAACAAAGATGTGGTGGCCAAACTCGTGGAACTCGTTAAAGATAAATCCGTGGACGAAATCGGTCTGAATACGGCTGCCATACACGCATTATGGACGCTAGAAGGCTTGAATGCAATCGGTGACGCACAAGTTTTGCCGGTAGTGATAGAAGCACTGAAGCATCCATCCAACGACGTTCGCAAAACTGCCGTTCAGGTATTGCCCCGCACGGCGGCAAGCGGCCAGGCATTGCTCACAGCCGATGCATTGCACGACAAGGAGCCATTGGTAGTGTTGAACTCCCTGCTCGCATTCTCCGAAATTCCATTGACTCCGCAGATCGAAACAGCGGTACTTGCATTGCTCGATACCTATTCCAATGCGGAAGATCGCTGGATGCCGGACGCATTCGCAGCTGTCCTCAATTCGCATGACGGAGCTTTACGCCAAAAATACATTGCTCAACGTGTTGCGAAAGCTGGCTCAGCGGGTGCCGTACAGCAAACCTCCGCTGCCAGCCACGCAGATCACTCAACGATGAACCACGAAGGCCACAGCGCAAACAAAGTGACGGTTCAGGGTACTGCCGATCTGGCGATCACGAACATTACGATTGAGCCAAAGACTCCCTATGTACGTGAGTATGCACGGGTGACCATTGAAATTACCAACATTGGCTCAGTGCCTGTTACCAAAGAGCAGGTGCCGGTTGTGAATGTAGGTATCCGCAGCCGTTCGTTGAACACCAACTACATCAGCCGCCAGCTCACCAACGGCATCGCTCCGGGTGAAACGGTGAAGCTCGTGGAAGGCAACAACGGTCCCTGGAAAACGGCATTCGGTTTCACTTCCGATGAAGCCGGCAAGGTGAATGTGACTGCGACGGTAGACGTTGATAATGTGGTACCTGAAAAAGACGAGAATAAGAACAATACCATGAGCAAGTCGTTTGAAGTGCGTCGCCTCGACCGCCTTTCCGACTTCGCGCTGGAACGTACCGCACGCGGCTATACGTCCTTTGCAAGTGGTGACGATGTGCTGAAACTCATTCAGACCTCGCAATCGCTGGATCCGCAGGGTCGTAATGCGATCATCAAAGGGATACTTGGCGCATGGAACCCGAAACGCCAGGAAACGCCGAACGACGAAGGCCGCAAGCTGTTGGCAAGCGTAAAAGGCACCATTTCTGACGATTTGAGCAGCCGCTATACTACCCTGCTGGAATCGTATGGCATTAAGGAAGAAGTTGCTGCCGATCCGAACGTACAGGTCGTGACGATCAAGGCGATCCGCGAGGAAATGAAGTTCACTGTGACCGAGTTTACTGCGATAGCAGGCAAAACCGTAGAGATCGTATTTGAAAACCCGGATGCAATGCAACATAATGTCGTGGTGGGACGTCCGAAATCCACTGAGATCATAGGTGCGGCAGCCGACAAGATGATTACTGCCAAAGACGGTGCAGAAAAGAACTACGTCCCCAATATCCCGCAGGTCCTTGCCGCGACACCCCTCGTAAATCCCGGCCAGACCTACCGCTTGAAATTTGTAGTTCCGGATCAGGTTGGAGACTATCCTTATGTATGCACGTTCCCCGGCCACTGGCGTCTGATGACCGGCGTTATGAAAGTTGTGAAGGAAAAAGGGCTGTAATATGCAGCCGCAAGAGCCTGAAACAGCAAGCTTCCTACGCGTTTAGCGTATACCAATAATCGTTCAGACCGGCGGGCGGCCGCAATTGCGCTCGCTGGTCTGAATGCTTTGTTTTTACGGGATCAGGCACGCGTCAACTCTGCTGACGGGGTTATTTAAGTGGCTTGGACACCAATCATATTCTTACTGTTTCTGACTATTTTTATTACATGAAAGTCGTCCAGTTCACCATTCCCGTTTCACGCGAAAGTACAATTGTTGTCCAGGAAGAAATTCTTCCGCATTACTATCCGCATTTGCACCGGCACCGCGAAGTGCAGATCGAATGGGTCGTGGAAGGTTCCGGCATTCTCGTAGCAGGCAATTACATGCAGCGGTTTGAGTCGGGCGACATTTACATCATCGGTGCTAATCAATCGCATATCTTTAAAAACGACGATTCCTACTTCAACCCCGACGAACCGCGGCAGATCCATTCAGTATCCATTTTTTTTGACCCGAATTATTTATCTCAAAACATCCTGAGCCTTCCTGAGATGGCGAGTATAAGGAGGTTTGTCAACGGCGTTCACAATGGGTTTCAGATTCCCGAAGAAGCGAGGGAAGGCATTCAGAAAACCATTTCGGAGATCATTCAGAATAAAGAAAGTCAGCGGGTAGCCTCGTTCATTAAGCTGCTCTACCAGTTTTCAACTGCCCGTGACCTCAAACCACTTGCTACCAGCAATAGCGAGCAGGTTATTTCAGAGGTGGAAGGGATTCGGATGGACCGCATTTTCCAATATCTGGTTGCCAATTATAAAAAGCACATTTCCCTTGCCGAGATCTCAGAGATCGCCAACCTGACACCTCAGGCCTTTTGCCGCTATTTCAAAAAACATACGGACAAAACCTTTGTCAGCTTTCTGAACGAGGTGAGAATCAACGAGGCATGTAAGATTATCCTGAACGGAAAGTTCGACAGCTTCGCAGACATTTGCTACCAGACCGGTTTCGACCACGTCACAAACTTCAACCGGGTATTTAAAAAGACAACCGGCATGTCGCCAGGGGAATATCAAAAGGGGTTTCGTGATATTTAATGGCCTAGACGATGAAAGGAGGCCCCTCCGGGGCCCGGAACGTCGTATCACCATTATTCCTAGAAACAGGGAACCGCTCTGCGGTTATACTCGTGCCACACTTTTAATGACCCGAAAGCCGGAGACGTCCAGGTAGCAAAATTAATCGTGTACTTAGCGGGCCAACCGCGACAAACCGCTACACAGATTTATCACGCCCACTTCCCGCCCAATCATACGCATTACTCCGGCCATAGAATGGCCCCCTGTTTCTAGCAACCATTTGCCACCGTACAGCCCAGGCTCCGGAGGAGCCTCCTAGTTCCCTCAAATGCCGCATCAATCCCACGCACAAATCATTAAAACAAATTAACAGAAAGCGCTTCTATGACGCGAATTGGCTAAATTGAAACCCTGCATTCCATAAATCAGTAATTTTGAAAAACACCCCAACACCCGCCTGGCAAATCTGGATCGATACCGGCGGGACGTTCACCGACTGCCTCGCTATCGACCCTGCCGGAGACAAAACCCGTATCAAAGTACTCAGTTCCAGCTGCCTTCGGGGACGCATTACGAAGAAAGTAGCTCCGGCCACATTCTATTTCCAAGCGGCGTGGCCGTATGATGGCGATCTTTTAAAGAACTATACATTCAGCCTGCACGGAACTGACCAGTCCAGCCGCATTGTGCACATCGACCGGCAGCAACACACGATCCTACTAGCCGACGATCTGGCATTCACCCAGCCCGCCGATTTTGAAATAACCACGGGCGAAGAAGCGCCCATCCTCGCAGCCCGCTTGCTTACCCGAACGCCGCTCGATCAGCCGTTACCGCCAATTGCAATGCGATTAGGCACAACCAAAGGAACCAATGCATTGCTGGAACGAAAAGGTGCTGAAACGCTGCTTGTCGTTACGAAGGGTTTTAAAGATTTGCTCTACATCGGTAATCAGCAGCGACCTTCCCTTTTTCAGCTTCACATTCCTGAGCCAAAATTGCTTTACAGCGATGTACTGGAAGTCGACGAGCGGCTGGATGCGGGCGGGAATGTGATTGAAAATTTGAAATTAACACAAATCGAGGGCGGGAAAAGGCTTGCTGATTACAAGTCAGTGGCAGTATCGCTGCTGCATTCTTACCAAAACCCTGAACACGAAAAGCAGGTGGCGGGCTACTTTCGAGACAATGGCGCCCGCTACGTTTCCGCCTCCTCGGACCTCTTTCCATTCTCGCATTACCTGCGCAGAACGCAAACCGCGGTGGTTAATGCATACCTCGATCCAATCCTGGACCAATACTTGTCCAGCATTCGCAGCGCATTGCATGGCGGCAGCCTGCAAGTAATGACCAGCACCGGCAGCCTTGCGGAAGTGAGCGGTTTCCGGGCGAAAGACAGTTTATTGAGCGGCCCAGCCGGAGGAATGGTCGCGGCGACCAATTTTGCGCAGAAATTCGGTTTTCAAAAGGCGATCACCTTTGATATGGGCGGCACGAGCACGGATACTGCGCTCATTGATGGTCAGCCGGAACTGAAATATGTGACCGAAATCGACGGAATTGAATTCCATAACCCTACGCTGGCCATCGAAACGGTGGCGGCGGGCGGTGGCTCGGTTTGCTGGTTCGATGGTTTTTCATTACAGGTTGGCCCGGAAAGCGCGGGAGCGTCACCCGGTCCGGCTTGCTATGGCGCAGGCGGTCCGCTAACCGTTACCGACGTGAATTTACTGCTTGGCAAGCTGGAAACGTCGAAGTTCAGCATTCCCATAAACCCTGCGGCGGCCATTAACCGGCTGGAAGAACTGCAAACCGTCATTCAGTCCCAAACCGGCAACCTGCTGAGTTACCAGGAAATCCTGACCGGCCTCGAAAGCATCGCCAACGAAAAAATGGCCGACGCCATCCGCAAGATTTCTGTCGAAAAAGGCATTAACCCAAACGCATTCGCACTCGTTACCTTCGGCGGCGCGGGCGGCCTGCACGCCTGCCAGCTCGCGGAGCTGCTTGATATTGACACGGTGCTACTGCCTTACGATGGCGGTCTTTTCAGTGCGGCGGGCATTGGCGAGGCGCTGATCAGTACCATTGTTTCCAGGCAAATAGTGTCGCCGTGGACGGAAGCTGCGCCAAACATCCGCGAATGGCAGGAGGCGTTGGAAAAACAGGCAGGAGAAATCTTGACCAAACAAGGTATCGACGCATTCGAAACCATATTTTGCCACCTGTACCTTCGTTTCGCAGGCCAGGAAAACGTACTCGAAATACCTTATCAGGGCAATGCAACGCTCAATGCATTTGAAGAAACCTATCGGATTCAGTTCGGTTACTATCCTGCCAATGCGGTCGTAGAACTGGAAAGTATTAAAGTAAAAATACAGGAGGCCAGCCCGCACCGCGAATCGCTATCAGTTATAACCGATGGAGAAAAAACTACCTTCTCCGTCAATAGCAAACCATTTTCAGCATATCCCGGCATCGAGCAGAATGCAATATTCGAATGGGACGACCTGCTGCCGGGCCACCGGATCGATGGCCCGGCGATTTTGCTTAACAACACCTCGACCACCTATTTACCAAAAGGCTGGAAACTGGTGATCCAGGGAGGAAAGGACGCCATCGCCTGGAAAACCGAATCCGCCGGAACCGCAGCAAGCAGCCAAAGCGAGGAGGTCGCATTGCAGCTTTTCACCAACCGTTTCAAAGCCATCGCCGACGAAATGGGCGTCCAGTTGCAGCGGACAGCATTTTCAGTGAATGTAAAAGAGCGCCTCGACTTTTCCTGCGCATTGCTCGACGCCGACGGCGAACTCCTAGTAAACGCGCAGCACATTCCAGTGCACCTGGGCAGCATGGGCATATGCGGGCGCCTCGTGCGCAAGGCCATCAGCATCGGCCCCGGCGATGTGGTGATCACCAATCACCCGCGTTACGGCGGGTCACATTTACCGGATATTACTTTGATAGCCGGGGTATTTACAGCGGATGGAACGTGCGTCGGCTATGTGATCAACCGGGCGCACCATGCGGAAGTGGGTGGCAAAACGCCCGGCTCCATGCCGCCGGACGCGACTTGTCTAGCCGAAGAAGGCGTCGTAATAGCGCCGCAATACCTGGTGAAAGCAGGCGAATTTCAATGGGAGGCTTTGCAGGAGCTTTTTACCGGTGGCCCCTATCCTACCCGTTCGTTTCTGTCCAACGAGGCCGATATCATTGCCGCATTATCCGCGCTGAAAAAAGGCAGCACACAATTATTGAAACTCATTGCAAATCACGGATTGGAAACGGTCCGGAAATATATGGGTATGCTGAAACAAACTGCCGTTTCGCAGCTTCGGAATGCATTAGAGCCTCTGCAAGGACAGTTTTTTGAAGCTGTGGAACAACTGGACGATGATCATCGGATTGTTGTAAAAATCAGTATTACCGATAATAAGCAGCTGTTTGATTTTACCGGCACATCGTGCGTTCATCCGAATAACCTGAATGCAAATATTTCAATTCTGTACAGTGCCATTCTGTACGTTTTGAGACTTTTGGTAGATCAGGAAATCCCTTTGAATGACGGTTTAATGCGCGATGTGGAGATCAAACTGCCTGAAAACAGTTTTCTGCACCCACACTTCTCGGATGATCCGCGGGGATGCCCGGCGGTCGTGGGCGGGAATACGGAAGTAAGTCAGCGGCTGGTCGATACTTTACTGAAAGCATTCGGGCTGGCGGCTTGCAGTCAGGGGACCATGAACAATTTCCTTTTCGGCAATGCGCAATTTGGGTATTACGAAACAATCGGCGGTGGTGTGGGAGCTGGAAATGGCTTCCATGGCCGCTCGGCGGTGCATCAGCATATGACCAACACCCGCATTACCGACCCCGAGCAACTGGAACGAAAATACCCGGTGCGATTGCTGGAATTTGGGATTCGTCGTGGTTCCGGAGGCGGAGGTCGCTGGCGAGGTGGCGATGGTATGGTGCGGAAACTGGAATTCCTGGCACCATTGCAGGTTACGTTGCTCGGCCAGCACCGCCGGTATGCACCTTACGGAATGAATGGCGGGGGCGATGGGGCTTGCGGGCGGCATATGTTCATGTCTAATGGTTTAAGTCAAGAACTACCCGGGATTTGTAGTCTGGAAGTGCATGAGGGGTATGTTTTGACTATCGAGACTCCGGGTGGTGGGGGTTATGGTGTTTAAATTTTAAAAATGTCAAAAAACAAAAACGCCCTGCTGGGTGCGGCATTCCTGATGGCTACCTCCGCGGTAGGCCCCGGCTTCCTGACCCAAACGACCGTCTTCACCGAAAAGCTGGCGACGAGCTTCGGCTTTATCATTCTGGTATCCATATTGATAGACCTCGCCGTGCAATTCAACATCTGGCAGATCGTCACCGTTTCCGGCAAACGCGCACAGGACCTGGCCAACGAGTTGCTGCCTGGCCTGGGCTACCTCCTCGCATTCCTGATCGTATCCGGCGGACTAGCCTTCAACATCGGCAATGTAGCCGGTGCGGGCCTTGGCATCGAAGCCATGACCGGCATCGGCGTACAAACCGGCGCTGTCATCAGTGCGGCCATTGCCATCGGCATTTTCCTCTTCAAAGAAGTCGGTAAAGTCATGGATAGTTTTGCCAAAATTCTCGGTTTCGTGATGATAGCCCTCATTCTTTACGTCGCGTTCACCTCGCACCCGCCATTGGAAATTGCATTAAAACACACCTTCTTCCCTGAAAAATTCGACGCGATCGCCACCCTCACGCTCGTAGGCGGGACCGTGGGCGGGTACATATCATTCGCGGGCGCACACCGCCTCCTCGACTCGGGCGTACACGGGAAAAATGCGTTGAAAGAGGTTAACCGCGGCGCATCAACCGGCATTCTCATTACGGCCACGATCCGCTATCTGCTCTTCCTTGCCACGCTCGGCATCATCCTCGCCGGCGCGCGCATTAACCCGGACAATCCGGCCGCATCGGTATTCGAAAATGCTGCCGGAACCTTTGGAAAGCAGCTTTTCGGACTGATGATCTGGGCGGCGGCCATTACTTCCGTGGTTGGCGCAGCTTATACTTCCATTTCGTTTTTAAGATCGTTTCATCCCCTGATCGAAAAACATCAATCCTACATTACCATTCTTTTCATCCTCATTTCCACCTTCATTTTCCTCCTCGTCGGCCGGCCGGTGAAGGTGCTCGTCTTTGTGGGGACTCTGAATGGCTTTGTGCTGCCAGTTGCCCTCGCGATCCTGCTTGTCGCGTGCCGAAAGCAGCGGTTAATGGGCAGTTATCGGCATTCGCCCATGCTTCAAATCGCGGGTTGGGCCGTGGTACTGATCTTGCTTGCCATGGGTTTCAATGTATTCTAATTCAAAGCCTGCTAATGCCTTTTGTCCATGAACAAGTTATCGCTGACTGTCTACTTACTCCTTGTCACCCTCTCCATTCGCGCCCAAAAACCGCGTGAGCTGGTCATTAAGATCGATCTCAAAAACAAAGCGCAACAGATCGATAACTTCGGTGCCGCCGGGGCTTGGTTTACCGAAGGCATTGCCCGAAACTGGCCTGCCCAAAATCGCGAGCAAATGGCCGAATGGCTTTTCAGCAAAGAATTTGATGCTGACGGTGCGCCCAAAGGTATCGGGCTTTCCGCCTGGCGTTTCAACATCGGTGGCGGCACAGCCGAGCAAGGCGACAACAGCGGCATTACCGACTTCCGCAAACGTGTCGAATGCTTCCTCAGGCCCGACGGCACTTACGATTGGTCGAAACAGGCTGGTTATGTATGGTTTACCCAAAAAGCGAAGGAATATGGTGTTGAAAACCTCATCGCATTCTCCAACACACCGCCGGTTCAGTTTACAAAGAACGGGTTGGGTTATAAAACGGACAAAGATTACGTCTCCAATCTGAAACCGATGCATTATGGCGACTATGCCAGCTTTCTGGCAACCGTTTTGAAGCATTTTGACGAGGAAGGGTTGCATTTCAATTACATCAGTCCGGTGAACGAGCCGCAATGGGACTGGTACCACGCGCCCGGCCAGGGCGCCAAGCAGGAAGGCAGTCCGTGGCGAAACGACGAAATCGCCCGCGTCGCCCAGTCGCTCGACAGCTCATTGACCGCCACCCATTCGAAGTCGAAAATACTGCTCACCGAAGCCGCGCAACTCGATTTTCTGTACACCAGAACCGGTAACGCCACCCAACAAACGCAAGCCTTTTTCAACCCGAAAAGCGAGCTTGCATTAACCAACCTGAACCACCTGCCAACCATCATCGGCGGCCACAGCTACTTCACCGACAAAGGTGACAGCGCCCGCATCGCCATCCGCCGCCACGTAGCCGATACCACCCGCAAATACGGCGCCACCTTCTGGCAAACCGAATACTCCATGCTCGCCGACGGCTACCGCGAGGGCAAAACCGGCCGGATCCCCGCCATCGACTGCGCATTATTTCTCTCCAAAGTCATCCACGACGACCTCGTCTACGGTAACGCCGCCGCCTGGCAGCTTTGGAACAGCTGGGAACCCGGCAACCCCGATTTCGACACACGATACTACCTTATTGCCCTCAAACCCACCAACAAAGAATATACTGACGGCACTATCACCGCAACCAAAAACCTCTGGGCCCTGGGCCATTACAGCCGCTTTGTACGCCCGGGAATGCATCGGCTGAACATCACCCGCAATGACGGGCTCTCACCTGTACAAATCGCGCAGGATCTAATGGTTTCGGCTTATACGGGTGAGAAGGAGCTGGTTTTGGTAGTGATTAATTATTCCAATGAAGAGCGGATTTTGAAGCCGGAGGTTAACGGATTTAAGGTAAAAAGTGGTGAAGTTTATCTGACTACCGGGGAGAAAGGAGTTGATATGAAAAAGGGGAAAGTTGGGAGTTTGAAGGCCGGGTTGAAGGTTCCGGCGCGGGGGCTGGTGACGGTGGTATTGAAGCAATAGATTTATCAGACGGCTCATACGAATGTGTTAGGAGCATCGGCGTGCCTTCAACCCACAACGATGATTAGCTAATTTTGACATCAATCCAAATTAACTAACCCTCTTCATCTTCATGCTGGAAAAGTATTCCTATGTCGAAATTTCGACTGACTTTACAACTTTCGAATTTGATAGCGTAGGGCCAAAAGGCAAAATCAGAAAGATTGTGATTTACACCCGATTCGAATTTGAAAATCACTTTAACCTTGGCTTTGGCGACAAAAATTCGGATACAGGGGAATTCGACGACCTGATCGTCACCGATAACGGAGATAGTGTCAAGATTTTGGCCACTGTGGCCTCGACATTACTGGCATTTACAGACAAATATCCGGCTGCCAGAGTGATAATTACTGGCAGCACCCAGGCGCGAACGCGACTTTATCGCATTAGCATCGCCAGCAACCTGTCAATGATCATAAACCACTTTACCGTCTTGGGTTTGTACAAAAATACGTGGCTGACGTTCGAAAAAGATGTTCTTTATGATGCCTTTTTAGTATACAGAAATTTGTAAATTTGATTACTATGAAAAATTTGACACACAACAAGAAACTCCCCAAAGGGTTCAAGGTCAACCCCGAACTAGACGGCAGGTACCACAATGACCCAGCTGTAATCAGGAAAATGGAGGCGGTCCGCAACCTTCTGCGCATTGCTGGTCTGCCGGAGGTCCGATAATCCCTATCGATCCTCCAAATCACTATCCAGCTCCCACACTTCGTACCTATACTCCGTTTCCTTACTCTTCGGGGCTTTGGTGGCGACCACGCGGGAGACTTTCATGTAAGTGGGCCAGCCTGATTCCGTGTCGATGATCGTAGTGACGTAGGTATCCATCTGCATGTCCAGTTCGGAAGCTTCCTGTTCGAATTTTTCATCACGTTTCAGACCTGAGGCTTCCCTGGTTCTTTGAAGAAATGCAGCGTAGTCTTTGGCGAATTCCTTCATGTCGGCAAATTTCTCGATGTCGAACCGCGCTACGCCCATCGTGTCAATGGCAGCGAGGTAGAGGTAGCAATCGAAACTGATGGGCTTGTTCGTAGCCGGGTGGATGATCGACTCCCGGTAGTTGAGCGTGTCGTTAAGGCCTGTTGCATAGCCGTGCAGATTGTGAAACTGGCTCACAAACGTCTCATACATCGTGCTGAACAACACTTTGCCACTCGCGATTTTATCCCCGACCGCGGTAATGGCCTTACGCTCGCCCTCACTTTTGTCTTTAAAACCGTCCATTTGTTTTTGCCGGATCATTTTCATGATCTGGCCCAGCTTCCCCTCCAACTCCGAACGATTAATGTAGGATTTCAACATGCCATTGGTGTCGGTGGTGTAGCGCAATGCCAGGTCCTCGTCCCGGATGTCCAGCTGTTCAATAGGAAGTTCACTAATGGCAGCGCTGGCGTCCCTTTGCTTGTTTTCGAGCATTCTAAAAACCAGATCATATGAATTGGCAGCAGAGTCGGTCACTTCAAATTGCATGATGGCGTCCATCACCTTCTTTTCAGAAATCAGGCTATCGTCTCTAAATACCTTATTAAGCTTGTAAGCGCGGAATTTTTTCTTTTCTCCCTTTTTCCAATACGCCACAACCTGAACAGAACCGGACGTTGTGTCCTTCGCAATCCAGCGGGCATCGCTGATTTCCTGACCCGATGCCGGATATAAAGCGCAGAAAAAGACTATTACCAAATACAGTTTAAAAAACGGCTTCATCAGACAATTCAATAGAGGATCAGTCGGCGAAACTACATTAAAAAGGCCGGATATTCAGAAGTCACCGATAGGCCCCCAAAAAGTTTTATCTAAAAAAATTTGCGCAACTCAAAAGTTGCATATATATTTGCAACCACAAAGTTGCACATTTCAATCGTGTATGAAACCAGATATATTTCAAGCTATTGCAGACCCGACGCGGCGGGCGATACTGATACTTATTGCCGCGCAAACGATGACGCCTAATGCGCTGGCAGAACATTTTGATACTTCCAGGCAGGCGGTTTCGAAGCATATTAAGGTACTCGCCGATTGTGAGCTGCTGACGCAGAACAAGGTCGGCAGGGAGATTCATTATCATTTCAATCCAGCCAAAATGAAGGAGTTTGACCACTGGTTGACACAGTTCAGGAAACACTGGGAAGACCGTTTTAATCAACTAGACCAAGTATTAATCAATCTAAATTCCGATTCCAATGAAAAGTAACCTGTTAATGAATTTTTCGGTAGACAAGGAAAACAACCGCGTCAATGTAGAGCGTGAATTTGCCGCCCCAGTGGGGAAAGTTTGGGCAGCCTGGACGCAAAGCGAGCTCCTCGACCAATGGTGGGCGCCTCGCCCTTGGAAGGCACGTACGAAATCGATGGATTTCAGCGAAGGTGGTGCCTGGCTATATGCGATGGTAGGCCCTGAGGGCGAAGAGCATTGGGCGAAAGTCGAGTACAAGGCGATCGATCCGCAAAAACAATTCAAAGCCAACGACGCATTTTGTGACGAAAACGGAACGATCAACACCGAATTCGCACAGGCGATTTGGACCAATACTTTCACGGAAGCCAATGGCACGACTACTGTTTCGGTAGCGATTCAGTACGATAAATATGAAGACATCGAACAAATGATGCAAATGGGCTTCCAAGAAGGCTTTACAATGGCGCTGGGTAATCTGGACGAGTTGTTGGAAAAGTAATAAGTTCACTTCATCAACAAACGGGCAAGTTGGCCGTTGCGATCAGTTGGGCGTAGTCTGTGACTACGTCCGAGTGATCGCCGGTCTCTGACCGGCTTGTGCAAACGTCGATTTTGTTAACTGGTCAGAGACCAGTCGACGCTCGGACGTAGTCTGAAACTACGCCCAACTTCTCCCAACCTCCTTGACTTTTACTCCTGAATGGCGACGTCTTTCCTGGCCACCATATAATAAACCGGTATACCCAGCAACACAATGATCAACCCCGGCCAGGTGTATTCGGGCTTGTAAATGATCAGCAGCACGCAGAATGCAATGCCCATGATGATGTAAATAATAGGCAAAAACGGGTATCCGAATGCTTTATAAGGCCGGTCGATATCGGGGCGCTTTTTGCGTAAAATGAATATACCTATGATGGTAAGCATATAAAACACGACCACCACAAAGGAAATCATATCCAGCAAGTTACCATACTTACCGCTCAGCGCCCACAGCGAGGCGATCACGCATTGCAGCCAAAGGCCGATCTCCGGCACGGCATTTCTGTTCAGTTGACCTACCTTTTTGAAAAACAAACCGTCTTTGGCCATCGAATAGTACACCCGCGCACCGGACATGATCAGGCCATTGTCGCAGCCAAATGTAGAGATCATGATCATCACTGCAATCACGATCGTTCCGGCATTGCCGAAAATGACGTGCGAAGCGGTCACCGCGACCCGGTCCTTATCGGCCGCGGCGATCTCCTGCATGGAGAGCACGCCAGTGTACATGACATTGGTAAGCACGTAGATGACGGTCACGATAATCGTCCCTAATGCAAGGCTGAGGCCGATATTGCGTTGCGGATTCTTGATCTCCCCGGCAATGAACGTCACATTATTCCAGGAGTCGCTACTGAAAATGGAGCCTACCATCGACGCGGCAATGGCGCCAAATGCGGCGATGGTCGTGTAGGTTTCAATGCTGCCGTCGGGGCTGAGTTTATGCAAATCCCACATGCCTTCGCCCCAGTTGTCGGCCCACACTTCGGGTTTCATGAAAATCAGTCCGAAAACGATGAGACCGAGCAAGCTGAGCAGCTTGGTTAATGTAAATGTGGTCTGGATGATCTTGCCGCTATTCACGCCACGTGTATTCGTAAACGTCAGCAGCACGATGACGACAATGGACAGTAACTGGGCAGGACTTATTTTCAGAAAACCGAGGTCCAGCGCGACCAGGTCTTCACTGAATTGCGGGATAATATAAGCAGTGAATTTGGCGAATGCCACGGCTACGGCGGCGATTGTGGCCGTTTGAATGACGGTGAAAAAGCTCCAACCGTACAGGAAACCGATTAATGGATTATATGCTTCTTTGAGATAAATGTACTGCCCACCCGCTTTGGGAAACATCGCGCTGAGCTCTCCGTAGCTCAATGCGGCGGTGAGCGTCATGAATCCGGTAATTAGCCACACGAACATCAGCCAGCCAACGCTCCCGGTATTGCGCATAATGTCGGCGCTGACAATAAAAATGCCCGATCCGATCATACTGCCGGCAACGAGCATCGTGGCATCAACAAGCCCTAATGAAGGCTTGAAAGAGGTGTTTTCTTGTGGCATAAAGGGTAATAGGTTATTAGGTCAGGTGTTAAACTGTGTAAACTACGAAGTATTTGGGCTACTCACAATATCCTTCCCCCGCCACCTGCGAAAATGGCTCCTGAAAATACCGAAACGGTTACATCACTGATACCGCTCCGGATCGTAGAGCGTGACATCCACGGAAGGTTTCACACGCTCCGCCAGTTCAGCCACGATTTTACCCGTACCCGACCCGAGGCTGATGCCCATCATGCCATGCCCGCCCGCTACAATGAGGTTGCTCAGCTTTTTAGAGTAACCCAAATAAGGCAGTCCATCGGGCGAACAAGGCCGGAAACCGTACCAGATGCGGTCTATTTGCGGAACAGCTACGTCGAGTTCGGGGTAATATTTCGGAATGGAGTGGACAATGCCCTCCACCCTGTTCATGTTGATCTTGTTGTTGAGAGGCGCAAGCTCCATGGTCCCGCCAAAACGTACCTGCCCGTTCATCGGCGTCACGGCTACGCGGGCTTCGAGGAGCAATGCAGGGTGGATAATAGGATGTGCAGCATTCGGCTCCATAAACGAATAACCCTTGCCCGGCATGACGGGAATGGATAGACCAGCCTGTTTCGCCAGTTGCGGCAGCCACGAGCCGCCGGTCATCACCACGAGGTCGCCTTCGTAAATTTTGGAAGCAGTTTTAACCCTTTTGATTTCGCCGTTTTGGATATCGAAACCGGTTACTTCCGTGTTTTTAACGATCTCCGCACCCAATGTTTGAATGCTTTTGATCAAACCATTCACCAATGCAGTGGGATACAAATGCGCGTCGCAGCGGTAATGCACCGCTCCGGCGACGTCGAGTTTAATGCCTGGTTCCAATGCCTGCACTTGCTCGCGGCTCAGCATATCGATGTCCAGGCCGAGCTTTTGGCCCTGTTGACCGACGTGGATTTCCTCTTCACCCGTTTTCTCGGATTTGTAGAGCATTAATATACCCTTTTCTTCCAGGCCAAAATCGAGGCTTTCGTCGCGGGCAAGGTCTTCGTAGAGTTTTTTACTTAATAAATGGTAATCACGCAAATGCGGCGCGGCCCGCTCGACATTGGCTTCGGTCGCGGCTTTCATAAATTTTAATCCCCATGAAATCAGCGAAAAATCCAGTGAAGGTTTTACATAAAAAGGGCTGCGGCTGTTGAACATCCATTTAATACCCTTCGAAACCATGCCCGGGGCAGCAAGCGGGATGAAATGACTCGGCACGATCATGCCCGCATTGCCGATGGAGCAATTATCGAACAAATCGCCCTTGTCGAGCAACGTCACTTTCCATCCGCTTTTGAGCAGATAATAGGCCGAAGCCAATCCCGAAATTCCGCCACCAATGATGACGGCGCTGCCTTTTTGAGTGTTCATTGGAAGCTGTAAGCTGTAAGCCATAAGCCTTAGGCTAAAAGTTTACAGCTGTTTTATTTTGTTACCCTAATTGTTAAAACTTAGATATTCCAGCAAAAAGCTTAAAGCCTGAGGCTTATAGCTTAAAGCCCTCAAATCACTTGAAACCCAAATGCATATGGATCCTCCTCGTCGTCGATGAAGATGGTATTGTGGCCGGTAATCACGGCCCAACCTTCGATGCCGGGGATCATGGCGGGCTTGTCGCCGATCGTTGTTTCTTCTTCTACGGTGCCAATGAATTTGGAGCCGATAATGCTTTCGTGTACGAAACGGTCGCCTTTTTTGAGCTTGCCCTTCGCGTGCCATTGCGCCATACGTGCCGACGTGCCCGTGCCGCACGGGGAACGGTCGATCGCCTTGTCGCCGTAGAATACCGCATTACGTGCCGTGGAAGTCGGGTCTAATGGCGTGCCGGTCCAGAGGAAATGGCTGAGGCCTTTGATGTGCTCGTTTTCGGGGTGAACAAAAGTGTATTGCTCGTTCATCTGCTGGCGACATACGCGGCTCCAACTGATCAGTTGGTCGGCGGTATGGTTTTCAATGCCTTTGAAATTTTCCTGCGGATCGACGATCGCGTAGAAATTGCCGCCATAAGCCACATCGACAGTCAATGTGCCTAGGTCAGGGCATTCAACCGTCAGTTTTTCAGCAGCAAGGAATGATTTAATATTAATCAGCTTCACAGACTTCACCTTCCGGCCTTCCTGCACATATTCCACCAATACCAACCCGGCAGGCGTTTCCAGGCGGAGCTTACCCGGCACTTTGGGCGTTACCAACCCTTCTTCAATGGCAATGGTAACCGTCCCGATCGTTCCGTGGCCACACATCGGGAGGCAGCCACTGGTTTCGATGTAGAGCACACCAATGTCGTTGGCGGGATCGATGGGCGGGTAAAGAATGCTGCCGCTCATCATGTCGTGGCCGCGTGGCTCGAACATCAGGCCCTTGCGGATCCAGTCGAATTCCTTCAAAAAATGGAGCCTGCGCTCCATCATGCTGTTGCCCTCCAGGAGCGGCCCGCCACCTGCGACTACCCGTACAGGGTTGCCGCAAGTGTGGGCGTCGATACAGAAAAAAGTTTTACGCATATTTTAGAACTTCGGCTTTCGGCAGTCAGCTTTCGGCTTTTTGTTGTCAGTGATCTTGGTAAAAACGGGGCGATAAAACGAATCGGAGCGAAAAGCCGACTGCCGAAAGCCGACAGCCGAAGTTCTTTAAATTCCCCTTTGCGTCACCTCATTATCCACCGTCCGCCAGATTCCCAGTGGGTTGGCGTTTTTCAGTTCGTCTGGTAAAAATTCATCGGGCCAGTTCTGGAAGCTCAACGGGCGGGTAAACCGCTTGATCGCATCCGGACCTACCGATGTATACTGTGCATTGCTCGACGACGGGAATGGTCCGCCGTGGTGCATCGATTTGCAAACTTCAACACCCGTCGGGAAATTATTGAAGATAATGCGGCCGCATTTGTTCTGGATCGTTGCGACCAGCTCGCGGTGCGAAGCCAGATCTTCACTTGTGGCAAGCAATGTAGCCGTCAGCTGTCCGTGCAGCTTTTCGGTTACCGCCAGCATTTCCTCCGCATTCCGGCATTTTACGATCAATGCAAATGGCCCGAAAACCTCGGTTTGTAATTCGTCGTTAATGAGGAAATCAACCCCGGAAACGGTCGCGACCGTCGCCGCACCCTGACCGTCGTTAGCCTCGGCCGCAGCAACCGCGACCAATTCCACACCGCTCTGACCGATCACTTTTTCACGGTTACCCCGATAAGCCACCGCAATGCCCGTATTCAGCATCGGCGCCGGGACGATGTTCACAATTTCCTGATTCAATGCCTCGATAAAACCGTCCAATGCAGGATTATCCTCCGTGATCAGCAAGCCGGGATTTGTACAAAACTGCCCTACGCCCAATGTAAGCGAGCCTGCATATTGCTTTGCCAATTCGGCACCGGCAGTACCGAGCTTGCCCGGCAACAGGAACACAGGATTAATGCTCCCCATTTCTGCAAATACCGGAATCGGTTCCTTGCGCTTGTTAGCCACTTCCACCAACGCCAAACCGCCGCGGTTTGAACCGGTAAAACCCACCGCCTTGATCACCGGATGGCTTACCAATGCCTGCGATTCTTCATTGGTTTCCGTAAAAATATGCGCAAATGTCCCTTCCGGAAAGCCCGCTTTGGCCACCCCGCGACTAATGGCATCCGCCATCATTTGCGAAGTTTTCGGATGGCCGGGATGTGCTTTCACTACCACCGTACAGCCGGCAGCAATGGCGCTGGCCGTATCGCCACCCGCCGTAGAGAATGCAAACGGGAAGTTACTAGCGCCAAAAACCGCCACCGGCCCGAGTCCTACATTCGTTTTGCGAATATCAGGCTTGGGAACAGCGCGCTGCGGATTGGCGGTATCAATGCTCGCATCGAGCGAATAGCCGTTTTCCACCGCTTGCGCATAGCTTCTCCATTGAAACACCGTCCGCGCTTTTTCGCCGTTCAGGCGTGCCTCGGGCAGGTTGGATTCGGCCATCGCGGTTTGCACCAGTTCGGGACCGAGTGCTTCGATCTCGTCGGCAATGGTGTTCATCAATGCAACCCGGCGGCGCAATGCATAGGCGTTCATCGCTACGAATGCCTCCTGGGCCTTTTCAAGAATAAGATCTAAATCGGACAATTTCATAATTTGATGTTTTGACAAAAGGGTAACAATCCTGCGCCCGGAATCTAACGACTATATGGCGCATTTTTTGTCAATAATACGGTTAATGGTCGGGTTGTGGCCATTGAAACCGAAAGGAAACCCCTCCGGGGTTCGGAATATTTCGCATCATTGGGATTGCTATAAACAGGGGATTGCTCCGCAATCGCATTTTCGGTCAATCAGCTCCGGAGGAGCAACCTGTTTATAGCAACCATGTCCAAGCCGGTCGGCTCCGGAGGAGCCTCCGGCGTTACGTCACCGGAGTTTCCGCGGTCAAATTCAAATAATCCGGCAATTCAGGCTGGGTAGCGATGGCCTGATCGATGATAGCGAGCACTTTCTCACGCTCTGCACCGTGAAGCGGCAGGCGCGGCGCACGCACGTATTCCGAACCGATACCCATTTTGGCAGCGGCAAGTTTGATATTTTGAACCAGTTTAGGATGAATATCGAGTTCGAGCAATGGAAGGTACCAGCGGTAAATCGCGAGTGCTTCTTTATACTGCCCTGCTTTTACGAGGTTGAAGATCGCAACGGTTTCTTTCGGGAATGCATCCACCAGGCCGCCGATCACACCGTCGACGCCGAGCATTACTTCCTCCATAATGAGCGTATCCACGCCGCAGAATACCCGGAAACGGTCGCCGAACTGATTGAACAAGCGGGTTACATTGCTTACGTCGCGGGTCGATTCCTTAATCGCGTGGATATTCGGAACTTTCGCAAGCTGTTCGAACATATCCAGCGTCACCTCGATTTTATAGTCGACAGGGTTATTATAAACCATAATTGAAAGCGATACACTTTCGGCGATCGTTTTGAACCAGATCACAGTTTCATCATCGTCGGCCTTGTAGCGCATCGGCGGCAGGATCATCAGACCATCGGCACCAATGCTTTCGGCTTCCTTCGCAATGCTTATCGCCTCGGCAGTGGATTGCTCCGCGATACCGAGCACCACGGGCAGGCCAGCAGGAAGTGCCTGTTTAGCATATTTCACCAGCTCCATTTTCTCGGCCCTGGTGAGCGTACTGGCTTCCCCAAGCGAACCGCCTACGATCACGCCGGTTATACCTGCTTCAACTTGTGCTTCGAGGTTCTTGCCGAACAACTCAAAATCAACCGTATCATCCGATTTGAATGGCGTCACCAACGCTGGGAAAATGCCAGACCATGCTTCTTTGTTCATATCCTGCTTATGTTAAAATTTTAGTCCAAAATTAATCCATGCTTCCATGCGGATATTCACATGTTTTAATCAATTCCTTACATATTTTAACATACTCCCTAAAAACCCTTCAAAGCTTGTTTTCGACGAACACCACCTGTGCCCTGTCTGCCTTTCTGATCTTTTTCAAGAAATCGACCCAGGCTGGAAAGTCCTTCGATCCGTAGCGTCCGCCGTTCATTACCACTTTCCTCGCGCAAATGAGCTTATTGTTCTCATAGGTAGTTTTCATTTCGTAGCTACCAAATGCGGAAGCAATCTGAAATGCAGGCAGCGTCGTTTCCAATTTATAGTTGGCCGGAACGTCGTAGGATACGGTATCAAGATCGGTAAAGTTGTAGTCGGAAACGGGCAGGTAAAAATCGGCTGTGCGCTCGGTGGTTGCAGGCAGCTCGAATGTGCGAGCCATCAGGCTGGGCTTGACGAAAAGGCGGGTGCCGGTTTTGGTGGCGCAGTTGCGGACGTTTAGGGTGAGTTTTTCCAGCACCGAGGGCTCCTTATCCAGTACCTCCGTCAGTTCAAACCGTTGTAAATCCATGCTGGGAAGGTTAATATGGCTTACCAGCCATTTCATCTGTTCCTCCTTCGTTGCCTGCTGCACCACCGACATCCTCGGCTCATGCTGTAAGCCGGTGTAAACGGCGCGCGTTTCTATCGCACCATCCCCCGTGTCTGAGAGCTTTACACTCGCCTGGCTCGCTTTTACATTTTGAGATGCCTTGTAATCAGGCGTCATCACAAGCTTACCACCCGACGGCATGACCAGCAACGCCGGCCTGCTGCCCGTGAAGCTGCCCATAAAGTTGGGACTTGTTTTCTGGCTCGTACATTCCAGCCAAACCGTATCTTTCCCCGCAACAGCGCAGGCGATCACGTGGTTGAAACGGCTCATCGGGAAGTCCGGGCGGATCCTAGCCTCCTTGCCCGCACGTATGAGCGCGGCATATGCGGGCACGCCCGCGACTTTCAATGCAGCCAGTGTGAAATTGGTCAATGCCTTGCAATCTCCATAGCCTGTTCTGGCAACAGTAGCGGCGTCGATCGTCTGCCACCCGCCGATACCCAGCTGGATACTCACATATCGCGAACGCCCCTGCATCCATTTATATATACGTTCGATCTTCTCCCTGTCTGAGCGGGCGTCTTTCACCAGCGCTTTCACTTCGTCCTGCATACCAGGGGGCAATACGTCTCTCCCAGCATTCAGCGTGTAGTAAAAACGACTGAGGTCTTCCCAACTCGTAAAGTTTCCTTTATAATCCTGCACCTCAAATGCCGCTGCCGCTACTTCTACGAGCGGGCTGCGGTCGTTGTCCGGCAAGGGGTAAAGATCGTCAGATTTCTTCCGTACGTAATCCCTGGCGGTCCATTCATAAATATCGGCCCCTTCGGCATCTTTTGATTTCTTTACAGCCGGCGCTCCGTTGTATTCTTTATACCTGAAGTCGAACCCGGCAGGGGCCTTGATCCTGAAAACGGAATATTCGGCGGCACAGCCTTCCTCCGGCTCCGGGGTCCAGTTGGGGTAGAACATCATATTCCTCGTCCGGACCTCATGCACATATTCAATGGTATAGGGATATTGATAGCTCTTTTTTCCAAAACTGGCCCGCTTCATCCTGCTGTCGGAAATATCGTCGCCGCTGACACCATTGCCGTAGTCTTCTATGTCGGAATTTTTTAGCCTTTTAACCTGCTTGCCGTACTCATCGTACAAAGTGCCCGAGAGGTCCGCTACCCTATTGAATTTATCATACCCTACCATGAGTGTTCCATAGTGCCCCTCCCCGGTTTCATTGAAGATCGTCACGACCAACCTCGTTGTCCGCACAGCTTCCGCTTGCGATTTAATGTCCCAGAGTATTTCATCCACCCTCACTACCGCATCGGCATCTTTCACCAATTCAGGTTTGATCCTGGCCACACTGAAATCCGCTTGCCCCAGAACAGTCGACGGAAATGACAAGCACATACCTATTATATACCACAACAATGGTTTTACTT
Source organism: uncultured Dyadobacter sp. (assembly GCA_965649915.1). Taxonomy (GTDB): domain Bacteria; phylum Bacteroidota; class Bacteroidia; order Cytophagales; family Spirosomataceae; genus Dyadobacter. The sequence continues at coordinate 122,038 of CBFGMV010000005.1, read as the reverse complement.
TTCTCATGAAACAGGATGATATTAAATGTTCTTTTTCTTAATCACAAGCGGCTGCGCATGCTTCTGCACGACGCGCTCGAAAAATTCCTTCAGATCGGAATATTCTTCCGGCAGGAAGCGGGTTCGGCTGACCTGTATAAGGCTGTTAACCTGGATCACATTCCCTACCTGACGAACCTGGTAGGAAAACTTACCGCCTTTATCGGGTAGCACAATGATTTCTGCCTTGGGCATTTCTTCCAGCGCATAACCTTCGGGAAGCGTAAAATTCCCGATGAAGGATGCGGAAATGCCGGTACCCAAATCAATCGGATAAATGCGTTCCTTGGATTTCAGCGGATTTTTGGTCCATCTGCCGGCCATGATCGGATTGAAATAGAAAACTCCGGGCGACGCATTTTCATCTTCCAGCTCAAAATCGCAGTTTACATTAACCGTCCCTTTCAGGTCCTCGGATTTGTTCTTGATCGTCAGGTTTTGGATCTTCCACTCCGGCACGCCTTTTTTCAGAACCTCATGATAAATATTATCGGCTTGCGCAGCATACGTCGAACGCCAGTCGAGGGCCTCGTAGCCACCATATGATATACTATAACTACCTTTCACCACGCCATCTTCGGGAACAATGTTAGCGGTGATCATTTCCAGCTTGCTCTGCGAGTCGAGCGGGTTAATCTCCACAAAGCTTCCCTTACCCTTCCTCGGGATCAGCCTGCCAAAGCCATTCAATGCACGCGCAGGGAGTAAGCCCGGCTTGGCAAACGGTTCCGAAGCATCCAGAAAGTAGATCTTTTCCCCAACCCTTGCCTGGGCAATCACATAGTTGAAGCTCTCGATCATCGGGATATGTTGGTTCAGATATCCGTGAGCACGCGTGCTGAGCAGTATCGGATCGCATTCCACATCCAGCTCGCGTAGCAGCACGGTCAACATCAGGTTAATGTCACAAGCATTGCCCTTCCGGTTATCATAGGCCTTCTTGGTTCCCTCACCTGCATACAATCCGGAGTATCCGTCCCATTTCATATGCCCTTGAATGTGTTTGTAGGCCATGCTGATCCGCTCCATCGGGTCGGAGGTTTTTTGAGCGATTTCATCGCGAACCTCCTTTAAAAAGCCGCTCCTTCGCAGCTCCCCGCCGAACCACTTCGCTTCGTCGAGCGTCCTGTCGACGTTCTCCCAGGTTTGTGAGAAATTTTTAGTCATCTGCCCGGGAACCGCCACGCTGGCCAGCTCAAACTTGATCTTGGACAGATAGTCTGCATCGGTGGTAATGAAAGGCTCGTTGACAAATGCCGGAGCATCTTTCACCACGAAGCGATAGGCCACCCCTGGCCCGTCGTAGGTCGAATGCCCTACTGATACATTGACCGGCTCCTGTTTGTTCAGGTGAAGTTGCAGGTATCCGCCCATCGTCATTTTGTAATCCAGAAAATTGGGGACAGTAATATTGTATTCACTCCACTTCGAGGGAACGGATGTCTGAAAGAACCAGGTGGTGGGCTCATTTTTTACGTTCATCGGCGATACGATCGAATAGGAGTATTCGATGATCGAACCTTTTTTGACATTAGGCAGGTTAAACTTGGTAGTGGCGATGGATTCTGCCGTTTTTTCACGCCGGACAGCCTTTTTATCCAGCTCAACACGGACGATCTGGTCGTTTTCAAGGTTATAGGTGTAGCCTTTCAGGTCTTCTATCCATTCCTGCTCTTTGTAGCTGGGGCCGTCGTATAACGGGATGCCCAAGGAGGCACGGGGGAGCGCCGATTCTTTAAGGATTTTGATTCTGACCCACATGTCGGTAGTCATGAGCAATCCTTTCTGGTCGTCGTAGGAGAAGGTGACCTTCCCGTAGTCGTAAAGATAAACGGCATCGGCGGTGCTGTCGCCCGGGAAGGCCGTCATTTCGAGTGAAGCGCGGTCGACAACACCCAGTTTAGGTTTAAAATCTTCCTGCGCAAATGACCGAAAAGTAAGAAATAGCGCGAGGAACTGAATGCATAAAACGTTCCTGCGGCACAGACCGGACAGTCTGAGAGTAAGTAAAAAATGAGTCATGAACAAGTAGATGAGGAGTAACAAAATTCTTGCATTATCGGACAGTTAATTTGATTTTCAAAAAATATTTATCACCGAACCGGGATTTTTTTTCACTTGGAATGAAACTGGCCGAAAACGGATTTTAATGCCTAATTTTGACACACCAACCAGATGCTTTGTTGCATCCGCTTGTTCCTGCTAACCCATAATCTTAACAATTACCTTTTATCTATGTCATCTTTTGAAAACCAAAGCCCCATCCGCGTACTTGTAGTCGGCTGTGGGAATATGGGTGCTTCCCATGCATTTGCGTACCAGCTGCTCGATGGTTTCGAGATCTGCGGGATCGTTTCGACCGGAAAAAGCAAGGAGGTCCTGAACGAAAAACTGGGCGGTGGATACGCACTTTTCAACGATTATGAAACGGCTCTGAAGGAAACCACACCGGATGCCGTTTGTATCTCGACCTACCCCGATACCCACGAAGACTTCGCGATCAAGGCGCTGGAAGCCGGTGCGCACGTCTTTATCGAGAAACCGCTCGCGGACTCCGTCGAAGGTGCAAAACGCGTCGTGGAAGCTGCTCAAAAAGCCAACCGCAAAGTCGTGGTGGGTTATATCCTCCGCGTCCACCCTTCATGGGAACGTTTCGTGACGGAAGCGCAAGGCCTCGGCAAACCGCTCGTTATGCGCATGAACCTCAACCAGCAGAGCCACGGATACATGTGGGGCGTACACCGCAACCTCATGAAGAGCCTTAGCCCGATCGTCGACTGCGGTGTGCATTATATCGACGTAATGTGCCAGATGACCCGCTCAAAACCGCTTCGCGTGAATGCAATCGGCGCGCGCCTGACCGACGACATTCCAGCCGGCAACTACAACTACGGCCAGCTGCAAATCTGGTTTGAAGACGGCTCGGTGGGCTGGTACGAAGCTGGCTGGGGACCGATGATCAGCGAAACGGCATTCTTCGTGAAAGACGTGATCGGACCGAAAGGATCTGCCTCCATCGTCGCCAAAGACGCAGGCGGAAGCGGCAAGTCCTCATCTGTGGAAGCACATACCAAACCCGAGTCGATCCGCGTGCACCACGCCGATCTGAATGGGTCCGATGAGTTCGCAAAAGAAGATACGTGGATCAACCTCGAAGACGAGCCCGATCACCAGGAACTTTGCAACCGTGAGCAGCGCTACTTCCTGCGCGCGATCACCGAAAACCTGGATTTGACCGACCATTTACAGGACGCGGTGACGAGTCTGCAGATCGCATTTGCCTGCGACGAGTCTGTGAAAACCGGCCGTACAGTGGATCTTGCATAAAGGTTTCATTTCCATTACTTTTCCATGCCCTGCTCTCAGCGATTTTGGGGAGCAGGGCGTTTTTATGGTGATGATCGGTCGCCGGAGGCAGCACTACTCTCAAAAAAAGTGTCCTCACTGGGCCATCATCACAACCTGCTGATCCTTTGTGGTCCTACGACGACTGAGAGCAGTACTTTGTATATTTTGAGAACAATTACCATCCCAATGGGTTACCACGTTCACTTAATCTTAAAGCAAATCCGGGTACATCAGTGGATCAAAAACCTGTTGATTTTCGCTCCCCTACTATTTTCGGGAAAACTGTTCAACCCGGATTCGGTACTGTCGTCGCTCCTCGCCTTTCTGGCTTTTTCCTTTGCGGCTTCCGCCACTTATGTCCTGAATGACATCAAAGATGTAAAATCCGACCGCAACCATCCGGTCAAGCGGAACAGGCCGCTGGCATCAGGTAAGTTGTCCATGAACACAGCCATCGCCAGTGCTGTTACCTGCATCCTGGCATCCATTGCGACCATGGTGATCATTGACGACATTAAATTCGCGCTGATACTGGTAGCTTATTCAGTTGTCAATGTACTCTACTCCCTCTACCTAAAAAACATAAGCATTGTAGATTGCATCATTATCTCCATCGGATTTGAACTGAGGATACTGGCCGGGTGCGAGGCCATACAGGTAAGCCCTTCGGATTTTATCCTCGTGGTTACGTTTTTCCTGGCGCTAATGCTGGGTTTTATTAAAAGGAAGGGAGAATTGAAAGTACTTGACCAAAACGCCCACGGGCACCGCAGCGTTTTGGCCAGCTATTCCGTCAAACTGATGGATACATACATTCACTCCTGTACGACCATGACGCTCATCAGTTATATGTTTTACACGATCGATTCAGATGTCATCCGGATCATCGGATCGGACATTCTGAAGTACTCGCTTATTTTCGTCGTCTACGGTCTTTTCAGGTTTATCCAGTTGACAGACATCGACAAGTATCAGGGCGAAGGAGATCCTACCACATTGATATACAAAGACAAAGCATTGCAGCTAACCATTGTACTTTTCCTCGCCTATATCATTTTCTGCTTTTATGGCGGCCACGCCGGCCTCCTATAATTTTTTCGCCAGAATCGTATAATGCGGGTACACAAATGATCGCTTGTACCTGATTTCCGAACATTCGAAACCCGCGCCGGCTAGCGCCCGGGCCGATCTTTCCCCGCTCCATTCGTTCCCGATTTCACCTGCCAGAAACAGGTCATGAAGCTTGTTGGTGTAAACCAACGGACTGGCTGCGTCGATATCCTTAAAAACGAGGACACTACCCTGTGCCATTTTCCGGTACAGCTGCTCAAAGTAGCCTCCTTGCAGAGGTTTGGGAATGTGATGAAACACGTCGATCATCGTAACCACATCGTACTCGCCTATTTCCGCTGGAATGTCCGTCCCGTCGTATTTGTTGATGCTGACCGGCACTTTCGCCGTCGAGAGCAAAAGCCGTGCATTATCTACCAGCACCTGACTGATTTCGATGCCGCCGAGCCGTACCGGTCGCCGGAAATGATTGATGAGCGATAAAAGCGAACCCGATCCGCAGCCCAGGTCAAAAACACTTTTGCCTGTCGGTATCGCTTCCAGGATCTGGTCAAACGGACAGATAACAGGCCGGTATACGGTTTTCAGTCGATTTAGCCCCTTCAGGTTCCTTCCTTCACCAGTCTTCAGAAAACCAATTAATTCGTTCGAAGTTATCATCCCAGTTTGTTTAAGATTGCATGTGAGTAAATATTGCACCCGCTTTGCCGCGGTATAGCGTGCTAGCGAAAAATTCTTTTATCATGATGCGGCCTGGTCGATATCTTCATCATTTCCAGGTCGCCGGCAGAGTCTCCATACGCATAAATATCCTCGTAGTCACTCAAATTCAGATGCGCTTTTATCCTTTCGACCTTCTCCCCTCCATAGCAATTGCGTCCATTAAAGGTTCCAGTGATCACCCCGTTATCGACGCCCACGCAGGTAGCCAGAAGTTCGACCTGCTCCTGTCGGCACCAATGCGCAAGGATCAGGTCAAAGCCCGCCGACACAACGACCACCCTGTCGCCCTGCTGCTGGTGCTTCCTAAGGCATTCCAGCGCTTTGGGTTTGATAAACGAATTGATTTCCGAAAGAAATCCAACCGACCATTGCTCGAATAGGCTCACTGGCACTCCTTTATAAAATGCCCCGAAAAGTTTTTGCTTGGCCGCTTCATTTGAAATGAACCCCAGTGCATATCCCGCCAGATCGGGTGCAACCGACAATACGTTATAGGCTATTTGGGGGAGACTATGCGTGTAGCGTAAAAAGTAGAGGAATGAATCCTTGGAACTTATCGTCCCGTCAAAATCAAATAGTGCTAGTCTTTTCATTCAAATATGAGCTTTCAATGCCCCAGATTGTGACCGGAATAATCCCTAACGCAAAAGGCACCAGGAAATATCTCGATTCTAAAACTGGGAAGGACCAATAATGGATACCAAACCAAACCGGGATGAGCGTGATCCAGATCGTCCTCAAAAGAATCGGAGAAGAACGAAGGAAGAAAAGGCTCAGGAACGGCAGGATCAGCATGATGGCGAATTGACCGCTGATGATCGAATAATTGGTAAAATTCTCGACCACACGGAACCATCCCGCCTCTAATATATAAGGCTCATAGCCAAAATACCATCGGAGCCCGATAAATCCTGACACACCGATCACACCCAGCACAGCCGAATAGATAAAATTGCGGAGTTTGATCTTGAACCCGTCCCGCACAAAACCCACAGTCGCAAACAGCGCTGGAATGAGCAGCGACGTCTCCCGGTTCAGTATCCCGATTACCATGATGGGAAGCAGCCAGAGCGGAGAATAGTTCTTTACAATAATGAGGGCGCTGACGATAAAGAGCAGGAGGTCGATATAGGTATCGAATCCGAAAGCGGTATCCCTGAATGCATTGTTGATCCCGTTGTCCAGAAACGCGATACCGACCACGACCATCCAGAAGTTCGTCACGAACAGCTTGTAAAACCGGTATGCGAAGTACAGGATCGCCAGGTTGATCGCAAATCTGAGGAGCATGAAAACAATGAAATACCGGTGGTACTCTTTGATCACCTCCCAGTCATTCAGGCCCGAATTATAGTGCTTGAAGAAATATTGGGGCAATGAGACTTCGGAGCCGTTATGGCTGAACCGGTTCAGATTCGCTGTGATCGCGAACCGCTCATTGCTGATCGGGCTGGCGAAACGAATAAGACCGTCTACCGGCACCAGTTTATCAAAGGTATTGGTATAAAGCTGGTAGCTCCCTTCGACCAGCCACACCGAAAACACGCGGTACTTCCATGGGTTTGGAAACCAGAAATCTCCTGCCAGTGCCGCCTTGTGAGCCGCGAGCTGGTGCAACCCCAGCCCGGTATCGATCGTTCGTACAACAGGCATTCCTGCCATCAGAAAAATCATGATAAACCACAGTAGCTTCTTAAATGCCTTTTTCAAAATCTCTTATTAACAAAAATAACAATGTACTAACCGGCCTTTCCGGCATTCAACCTCCCCAAAGATAACCACAGGAACGTTCCTGTAAAGGCCTTTTTACCAAACGTCAAAGGAATAGACATGCCGGACGGGATCTTCCGTTGCATATCGCCCGCCAAACCCGCCGCCGATGACTACGCACACCGACTAAAAAGCCACACCGAAAGTATAGGAAAACTTTCACGGAGAAAAACCGGGCCCTCCCCGTTCCACAGCGGGAGGTAGGCAAGCAACAAGCCGCTGGTTCATAGTATATGATTTTGACTCAATACCGGCTCGATAATGCTCTGCAATTATAGGATTTTGACAAAAGCAGACCCGTCAGAATATACCGGAAAAGGCGGCTTTTAGGCATGTATGCAACTCCATAACTGCCTGATTATTTGAGACAAAAGACAAATTTCGAACAAAAATTATGCAAACGTTTGCATAAATATTTATGTTTTTTAACACCCGTTATTCGAAATCTATTGTAAAATATCATAATATTGCAATGCGTTTTTTTAAAGACTTTTATTAATGCCTACTGACGCCACCCCATTTAAAGTATTGTACCGGCAGATTACCGGCTTATGCCCGGCACTAATCTCCTAATCCTATCCTCCGTCAGAGAAAAACGCGGCGTTACCATTGCCTTCTTTGAAACAGTGTTGCCAGGCCTAGTGATCAAGATTTGATTTCGAACACCAGGCGATGAAAAGTCATGGCCCTGGAAAAATGTAATTAATTGAATACCAAGTATAATTTTTTGCCAATAAACGAACAATGTTAACTGTAAACCGAGAACTATGACTAAAAAAGAAAAACAACCGCCTAACGACCTGAAGAAAATTAAAATTCGCGATTTCCAACACTGCATGAGAAACGTTTAACAAGCCTACTACATGAAAAATACCGATACCATTCAATGGTTGTCCCGAATGAGGGGCATCCGAAATTCCCTATTGCTCCTGCCCGCGCTCGCAAGCCCCATCATAGCGACCGCAAACCACGCCAACTCAGGAATTACTTCCATTATCCGTGCCGATAAAACACTCAAAGGCAAAGTAACCGACAAGGAAACCGGTGACGGACTGCCCGGCGTGAACGTCGTGCTGAAAGGTACCAGCACCGGTACTACCACAGACGGAGAAGGTAATTACACCCTGTCCGTTCCCGACAATGCGACCCTCGTTTTCAGCTTTGTAGGCTATATAAGCCAGGAAGCTGTCGTAGGTAACCGCACGACACTCGACCTTGCGCTTATGGCTGACTCCAAGGCATTAAGTGAAGTGGTCGTGATCGGGTACGGTACCGCAAAGAAATCCGACCTTACCGGTTCTGTCGGTTCCGTAAAAGAAGAACAATTGAGAGAGCGCCCTGCTCCGTCCCTGAACCAGGCATTGCAAGGTAAGATCTCCGGGGTACAGGTAAACGTAAACTCGGGCCGCCCGGGTGGTCGCGCCAACGTACGTATACGTGGGTTCAGCTCCATCAACTCGTCCAACAACCCGTTGTACGTGGTGGATGGTGTGATGCTTCCGCAAGGTAACCAGAACCAGCAAAGCCAGGCGATCGACTTCATCAACCCCAACGATATCGTATCTGTTGAGGTCTTGAAAGATGCTTCTTCGACTGCGATCTATGGTGCGCGTGGTGCCAACGGGGTAATCATGGTCACTACCAAAAGAGGTAAGTCAGGCGAAAGCACGATTACTTACGGTCTCGACCTGAGCGTCCCCACAGCCGGGCCGAAGAGAGCGAAAGTATTGAATGCCAAGCAGTATATGGCGGTTGAAGATCTCGCATACAAGAATATGGAGAAGTTCGACCCCGCTGGATGGGCCGAAGGTAAATACAAAAGCCACGATCCACAGGTGCGTCGTGCAACATTGGCGGCTGCTCACCCCGACGTTTTCACAAAGAACGCCGACGGTACATTTGCACCCAACTATGATACCGACTGGTTCAAAGAATCGACCCAAAACCGTGTTTCACAAAACCACCAGCTGGGTTTCAGCGGCGGTAACGAAAGAACCACCTACTCGCTGTCACTCAATTACCGCGACGACCAAGGTTTGATTAAAACTTCCTACCTGAAACGTTACGCTACCCGTTTCAGCATCGACGACCAGGTGAAGAAATGGCTGCGTCTCGGTGGTACGCTGAGCTACAACAACCAGGCTGAAAACCTTGTCGACATCAGCGACGCGGTTCCCCGCCAGATGGTGGAAGACTTCCCGTTCCTTCCTGTGAAATGGCCAGACGGATCTTATGCAAACAACCGCGATTTCCCCGGAGCAGAAGGTTCAATGAGCTCGGTACACCGGTTGTACGGACGTAAATTCAACCTGAATACCCAAACCACCCTGGGTAGCCTTTACGGAAACGTTACCCTGGCAAAAGGCCTGGAATTCCGTTCGGTACTCGGTGTGAACGTGATCACGCAGGAAGCCAACCAGTCGCAAACCCGTACATTGACGCCGAACGAGCTGGGTACTGCCAGAAAAGACAACAGAAAAGAAACTTTCTGGTCATGGGAGAACCTCCTGACTTACAATAAGACTTTTGGTATCCACTCGATCAATGCCCTGGCAGGTATTTCATGGCAGGAAACCAATGTCAGCACAACTGGTATAGGTTCCCAAAGCTTCTCTACCGACTATTTCGGATTCGACAACCTGGGTGCGGGTGCTGTATTGCCATCCAATAACCCATACGTCTCAGGAGCGCAGCGTTTTGCATTTAACTCCTATTTTGGTCGTGTGAACTATACCTTACTGGACAAATACCTTTTCACAGTGACCGGTCGTGCGGATGGTTCTTCTAAATTCGGGGATAACCACAAATTTGCATTCTTCCCATCGGCCGCCCTCGCGTGGAAGGTATCTGACGAAGAGTTCCTGAAAGGCAATACGATTATTTCAAACTTGAAGGTTCGTACCAGCTACGGTTTAACAGGTAACTCTGAGATCCCTCCATACTCGTCACTGCCATTGCTGAGATCGAACTACGCTGCTATCTACAATGATACACGTGTGAGCGGAACAGGTATCAACAGATTGCCGAACAAAGATTTGAAATGGGAAAAAACTGCTCAAACCGACGCTGGTGTGGAAATCAGTTTCCTGAAAGGAAGAATCTCTTTCGAGGCTGACTACTACTATCGCAAAACCACCGACATGCTCCTCGATGCGCCCGTACCACGTACAAGCGGTTACGCGACGATCAGAAAGAACATCGGATCGATGGAAAACAAAGGTTTCGAATTTAGCCTGAACACGGTTAACATTGAAAATTCGAAGTTCACTTGGAATACCAGCTTCAACATCTCGTTCAACAGGAACAAAGTGTTGTCACTGGCAACGCCATCGGATATCTTCGGTGTGGGCGGTCCTTCGATCACCAACCAAACCAGCGTAATCCGTATCGGACAGCCTGCCGGTGCATTCTGGGGCCTTACCCGTCTGGGCACATGGAGCGAAGCTGAAAGAGACCAGGCTGCGAAATTCACCAGCTACCGCGGTAACCTGAAAATGCTTCCGGGGGATATCAAGTACAAAGATGTAAATGGTGACAATGCGATCACCGACGCCGACCGCAGCATTATCGGAAACGGTAGCCCCAAAGGCTGGGGATCATTCTCCAACAGCTTGCGTTACGGAAACTTTGACCTGACCCTTGACCTGCAATTCTCGTACGGGAACGACCTGATGGACATGAACCTGCACGCCAGCGAAGACCGTCAGGCATTGGCTAACAGCTACGCGACTGTGCTTGATGCATGGACACCTGAGAACCAGAACACTTCGATTGCTCAGATCCGTGATACCAAAGCGGGTTACGTAACCAACGTTGATACCCACTGGATCTTCGACGGCTCATTTATTCGCGGCCGTAACCTGTTGCTGGGCTATAACATCCCATCCGAAATTGCAAGCAGGCTGAAAATGAGCAAACTGAGACTCTATGTTTCGGCTCAGAACTTCTTCCTGATCAGCAAATATCCGTTTGGCGACCCTGAGCAAACGCCGATCCGCGGTGGAGATGCTGACAACGTATTCTCGCAAGGGATGATCTGGCACAGCTATCCGAAACCAACCACTTTCATGGGAGGTATTCAGGTTGCATTCTAACCACGGAAACCGTAGTATCATTAAAAAATGAATTTCAGTATGAAACTATATAACAAGAATATCTATAAGCTAATGTTCTGCGGGGCGATCCTGCTGGGCCCGACAGCTTGCTCCGACTTTTTGGATGAAAAGGACCCGTCCAATCTTCAACCGGATATCTTCTACACCCTCCCTGACCACGCAGAAGCCGCTGTGGCTGCTACCTATGCAGAAACGCGCTTCTATGGTGATGCTGCGGGGATTTTCTCGGCCAACTGGCAAATGCTTGAAGCCGTTACCGGTACTGCTACCACTGAAACAGGTCAGAACTCCGACCTCAACAACCTGTACGCCCTCATTTACGATGGTAACACAGGACACATCAGTAACTGGTGGAACGGTCTGTATCGTGTGATCGCCAACGCGAACCTGGCTATCGACAAGATCCCGGGCATTCCATTTCCGGCTGCCAATGAGCCGCAGAAGGTGAGACTGATCGGCGAAGCGAAATTCCTTCGTGCATGGGCTTATTTCTACGCGGTAAGATTGTGGGGCGATGTGCCATTGATCACAAAACCACAAACTGCCGACTCGGAAGACTTCTTCCCAACCCGGGCCCCACAGGAAGAAGTTTATAAACTGATCCTGGAAGACCTGCAAGCTGCCGAAGCTGCCGGATTTGCCGATTTTAATACCAATGGACGTGTATCTAAAATGGCTGTGAAAGCGCTTTTATCGAAAGTGTACCTTACGATGGCAGGTTTCCCGTTGCAAAAAGGACAGTCGCATTACAAGCTGGCGGCCGACAAAGCTCTTGAAGTGATCACTTACTCGAAGGCTAATCCGGCGACGCTCAACTTATTTGCTACTTACAAAGAGTTGCACCAGGAAAACCTGAAAAACAGGGTTGAACACCTGTTCCAGATCCAGTACAACACCGCAGTACAGGCTTTCCCGCTAAACGACTACTTCCCGAACTTCAAAGCCGTGACCTATGCAGGGCTTAGCGGCACCGGAAGTACGGTTCCCACCACGTCGTTCTACAAATCCTACGAAACGGGCGACCTTCGTACCAAGGATCAGGAGGGATGGTTTTACACTTCCTATTACACGAATGGAACGGGAGCCAAATTCGAACTGGGTGCACCTTACGTGTTCAAGTATTTCAACATCGCTGCTTTGGGCGGACCGGGCATTACCCCTACCCGTCTTAACAACCTGAACGTAAACCAGATCCGCTACGCAGAAGTACTGCTTATGTATGCAGAAGCGCAAGCCGAGCTGGGTACTGTTAATCAGGAGGCCTACGACGCTTACAAACGTATCCGCGACCGTGCACAGTTGAAAACACCTGCAATGGGTGCATTCACTCCCACTTCTTTCAAAGAGGCGGTATGGCGTGAGCGCTGGTATGAGTTTGCTTACGAAGGCATTACCTGGTTCGACATGGTGCGTTTGCGCAAGGTATTCAACGAAGAAACCAAAAACTTCGACGAATTCGTTGGTCACAGAAACCTTAACGTGAGTGGCGGCGCAGCATTACAGGCGAAACACCTGCTGTTCCCGCTTGGTACTCAGGAAATGACAAACAGTCCTAGCCTGAGACCACAGAACCCAGGCTACAATTGATATTTTCTTATCTGTTTTGCGAAAGCCGGCCTTCATCTGAGGGTCGGCTTTTTTCGTTCTACATACAGGCGCGCATTCCTGCGAAGCCATTTTCCCTTATATTCATCTTCAAAACAATCCCAGAGAATAGCCCATGTTGGAATGGATTTATCGTGCTGCCTGCCGGCCGCTGTGTCTCCGGATCAGTTTATTACTGCTCATAAGTTATAACCAGGCCGACGGACAGCTTATCATTACTTCCCCTACCCGTAACCTGGTCATGCAGCGGAACGCCTCCGGAACTGCGACGATCGGGGTAACGGCGTATGCCCATTACCCGTACGCCCGCATTACGGCAACGCTGACAGCCATCGAAGGCAACACACGGCCTGCACAGGAAGTAATGTTCAGTGCCGATCAAACCATGCAGGGATTTCTCCATGCAACCTTCACCGCTTCAACCGGTTGGTACCGGCTCAAACTGACAGGAACTTCGAACGATGGTGTACTGGATTCGGCCATTGTCGACCGTGTAGGAATCGGGGAAGTATTTCTCGTCACGGGTAATTCTAATGCAATGGGATTGCCGGGACTCGGCTCCAAAAATGCAGGCCCCAATGTGGTGTCTTTTAATGCGATCAACAAAATCCTCAACAACGACAACATCACCGTGGCACCGGACGGGCCCATGCCTGTACCGGAGTTTGAAGTGTTAACAAATGAAAATTTCATTTTTCCAAATGGGGAAACATCCTGGTACTGGGGCGAGCTGGGGGATATGCTGTTTAAGAGGTGGAAAACGCCAGTTCTCTTTTTTAATGCGGCCTGGGCTGCCGCCAACGCAGATAACTACCGTGACGCGGCATCGGGCAAGGATGCATTCAACCTGTATGTAGGCCGATTCTGGCCCAACCGGCAACCTTACAGCAATATCGTCAATACCCTGCGGTTCATGACCGCTTCAACCGGCATAAGGGCGATACTTTGGGCACATGGCGAAAATGATGCGCAATTAGGCTTCAAGGAAGAAGACTATTTCAATGGCATCAAAACCCTGATCCAGAATAGCCGCAGGGACGCGGGTTACCAGGTTGCCTGGTATATGGCCCGCAATTCGGCAAGTAATGCCAAACCAGACCCCTATCAACCGGTCCTCCAAGCTCAGAACAGGCTGGTCGCAATCCCGGGTTTCAATGTCTTCCAGGGCCCCTACCTCGACACCATTCAAATCCCGAGGCCAACCTCTGGGCATTTTGAGAATGTCGCCGGGGGAATCCAGGGCCTTACCCTTGCCGCAACGGCATGGAACAGGAGCCTGGCCGATTCTGCGATCGGCAAAACTGTTCCTTTACAACCGGCATACACACTGCATGCAGGCGTCACCCCCTCCCGCATGTACGCGGGCGCGAGTTTTATTTTGCCTTACCATATCACAGGAAAAGCTCCCGATACACTGCGGATCGGTGCAGAGGTAATAGACGAACAGGGAAACTTTGCCGGCATGGCGGACATTATCCACTCCCCACCGCTCACAGTACGGCTACCGTCTGCGCTTGCCAATGGAACCTACCGGCTTCGTCTCAACGGACTGAATCCCGTGTTGCCAGGCAGCTTGACCGAACCATTCCATATCGATCGGTCGCACAGAACCATCGAATATGTGGGTCATATTTCGGCCAGGACTATCGGACCAAACCTGCGCATTGCCTGGGTAACCGCGCCGGCGCCGGGTTTGCAGCAAATGATCCTGCAAAAGACCACCGACGGAATGAATTACAGCGACTTGCAAAGTTTCGCGCCCCCGGTAAGCGGGCAATCCGGCGTATTCGGCTTCACCGATTCAAATGCAGAGGCTAATACCGCCTTTTACCGCATCAGAATGGTGTATTCCAATAGCGAAACTGCCTATTCCGCCATCGTCACCGTCTTCCGCAATGGCGCACCGCCCGCCTGGACCGTCTTCCCGAACCCTGTTACGCAACAGCAATTTTACCTGATGCCTTCGGAAAGCAAGGACATTCAATGCCGGCTTTTTGACGTCGCAGGTAAAGAACACCCCGTCTTAGCTTCGGAACAGGAAGCCGTAGGGCTCATTTCCGTGCGTCCGTTCTACCCTTTACCCGCCGGGAAATACATTTTGCAGATCAGTTCAGCCGATCAGACCGCAACCCGGAGTGTTATCTTCAATTAATATATATCAAACTCATTTCCAAACCATTACAACCTCTTGGAGTGTACAGGTGTCATTAAGGGCAATCCGCTGCCTCAAATCAATGCTCCTTGTCCTATGAAAAAACTGATACCTCTATTTTTCCTTATAATGTTCGCTTCCTGCAAAAAGGGAGGGAACCAGGATCCGGTGCCACTCCATATTTCGGGCGCTTCACTTCAAAACTACCATGTGATCTCCATTGCCTTCGAATCCTCCGGCACGGCCTGGCTGGGCACGCTAAGTCAGGGGCTGATCCGGTACAACGCCTCAGGAATCGTCGTCTTTGATTCCACAAACTCCATTTTGAACAAAGCACCCATCTGGGATATCAAGGTCGACAAGAAAGGAAACGTCTGGATCGGAACTGATGATCTCGTCCGATATGATGGTACAAAATTCACCCGATTTGATTCCAAAGAATTCAGCCTGCCCGGCAAGGCAGTACGTTCGATCGGGATCGATGCGGCTGATAACATCTGGTTTGCCTCCGGCGGCTTCGGGGAGGGTGGACTGGTCGAATATGATGGCAACCGTTTCAGCACTTTTACACCAAAAAACTCCGCATTACCCGGCAACCTCATCGCCGGAGTTGCGGTAGACCAGCAAAACACCATTTGGGCTGCGGTCAACGATGGCGTCAATACTACTTCGATTGTCCGGATCAGGGAAGGTAAATGGGACGTATTCGGAGCAAAGGAGCTTGGTTTCAACCCTTATTATTTCGGGAACATCGTCACCGACAGGCAAAATGAATTATTTGTTTCAATCGACTACGGTCTTTCCAGTACAATGGTCGCCAGGCGACCGCAAATATTCCGTTTCAACGGTCAGCAGGCCAATATCATCAGTCTTCCGCAGGAGGATAAGGTGATCTATATGACCCACCGGGTGTTCGTCGATCGGGAAAACCGTGTTTGGGCGTCCTTTTCAAGCGGCAAGGAATATGGCGTGTTCCAAAGTGGCCGGTGGGAAATGAAAGACCTGGACGAAAGCGAAGGGATATTTACATTCGCACAAAGCCCGGCCGGGGAAATATGGCTGGGTACAGGAAAGGGAGTTTACATTCTGAAATAAAAACCGTGTCCCCCTGGGCGGAGCCGCACGTCATTGTCCTGCGACTCCGCTCAGGATGACAATGGCGTGCGACTCCGCTCAGGATGACAATGACGCGCGACTTCGCTCAGGATGACACATTGACGTTAATCCTCAAAAAGACTGCCCAAGCCCCCAATTACCGAACCGCTTTCCTTCCGTGCATTAGGGCCGGCAACTGAAAGTCGCTGGATGAGTTTGGAAATCGGCATCGACTGGATCCAGCAGCGGCCTGTTCCGCGCAATGTAGCCAGAAACATACCTTCGCCACCAAACACCATCGATTTCAAACCACCGGAGCGTTGAATATCGAAGCTCAGCGATTGCTCGAATGCGACCACACAGCCGGTATCGATCCGCAGCGACTCGTTGTTCAGCTGGCGCTCGATCACGACGCCGCCGGCATGTACAAATGCCAAACCGTCGCCTTTGAGTTTTTGAAGGATAAAGCCTTCTCCACCAAATAGTCCTGATCCGAATCGCTGGTTGAAATGAATTTTCATGCTTGTGCCCATGGCCGCGCAAAGAAAGCCGTCCTTCTGAACGATCAGCTCGTTACCATATATTTTTGACAGGTCGATCGGCATAACCGTTCCGGGATAAGGTGCTGAGAATGCTACCTTCTTTTTCCCAACGCCCCGGTTGGTAAAATGGGTCATAAACAGCGACTCCCCCGTGAGCAGCCGTGTTCCAGCCTGGAAGATCTTGCCCATGATGCTTTGGTTCGCCTCTGAACCATCACCCATTTTGGTTTCAAACTGAATGCCGTCTTCCATAAATAGCATCGCGCCGGCCTCCGCGATCACCGTCTCGTTCGGATCCAGTTCAATTTCGACGACCTGAATATCGTCGCCAATGATTTTGTAGTCAATTTCGTGTGAGATCATCTTTTCGTAAAGGTTTATTGGTTGGTCAAACTGAACTTTGCCGATGGCCTGCTATTCTTCCTCCTCCTCCGATGTTTTCTTTTTGGATTTGCGGGTCTTTCTGCCAGGAATATCTTCCCGGTCACGAAGCTTTTTGTCATCCACATTTTTATTCAAAAATTCGTTGATACGGTCCATGTCAAAACTGGTGGTGATTTCACCAAAAGAATTGATCTGGATATCAAACCCATCGAGGTCTTTGTGGACACGCGGTTTTTCCGGTGCTGGTTTGGACGTATCCGATTGTTTTTTCTTAGCCATGTGTTTGATAGCAATGGGCCGCCGGGCGGTCCGTTTTTCAACTTATTATGAAAATATACAATGATCTCACGGACGCCAATGCAATTTGATCCTGCGGTTCTATCTGCATTACGCCAGCCTGATTTGCGCTGACAAACGGCTTGTGGCAGTTTCCAGGCGCCTGATCACCTCGTCTTTTCCAAGGATCTCCATAATGATCATCAAATCCGGGCCAGCGCCGGCGCCAGTCACCGCCAGGCGCAATGCCTGCATGATCTTACCCATTTTGATGCCCAGGGATTCCATCGTTGCCGACAGTACCTCCTTAATGTCGTGCGCTGCAAAATTGCCTTCAAACCCGGCCAGTGCATCCTTGAATGCCGAGATCGCATTGACTGCCTCTTCGTTCCACTTTTTGATCACGACATCCTGGTCGTATTCCTCGGGCGACTGAAACAGAAAGAGCGATTCGGAAACGATTTCCTTGACAAAATGAACTCGTTCCTTCAACAAATGAACGATCTGCCCCAGTTGATCCTGCGTAACAGAGATCCCTTTTTCGTCGTACAACGGTTTGAGCTGGCTGATGATCGCGGCATCGTCCAGTTGTTTTAAATATTGCTGGTTAAACCAGTTCGCTTTCTGAATATCGAATCGCGCACCTGCTTTATGCACACGATCGAAGCTGAATGCGCTGATCAGCTCGTCCATACTGAAAAGTTCCTGCTCGGTACCCGCATTCCAGCCAAGCAACGCCAGAAAGTTGGCAGTTGCACCGGGCATGTAACCTTCCTCCCGGAAGCCCCGGGCTTTGTCGCCGGTATTCGGATCGGTCCATTCCAATGGGAAGATCGGAAAACCGCCCAGGTCCGCATCACGTTTCGAAAGCTTGCCGTTACCATCCGGTTTGAGCAGCAGAGGTAGGTGTGCAAACTGCGGCATTGTGCTCTCCCAACCCAGGTAGCGATATAGCAGCACGTGTAACGGAGCCGACGGAAGCCATTCCTCGCCGCGGATCACGTGGGTAATGCCCATCAGGTGGTCATCCACGATGTTGGCAAGATGGTAAGTAGGCATCCCGTCCGATTTCAAAAGTACCTTATCGTCGATCTGTGAAGAATGGACTACGACCCAGCCGCGGATCAGGTCATTGAAACGGATATCTTCCTTCGGCATGATCTTCATCCGGATCACATACGGGTCGCCGCTATCCAGGCGTGCCGTTGTTTCCTCAGCCGACAGCGTCAGGGAGTTGCTCATTTCCATACGCGTAATCGCATTGTACTGGACGGCCGCTACTTTCGCCGCTTCGAGGCGTTTGCGCATATCGTCGAGCTGTTCGGGCGTATCGAAAGCATAGTATGCCTTTCCCTCCTGAACCAGTCGTTCCGCATATTCGCGGTACATTTCTTTTCTTTCCGATTGCCGGTAAGGTGCATGAGGACCGCCTTGCTGCGGGCCTTCATCGATTTGAATGCCCAACCAATCCAAAGCTTCCAGGATATATGCTTCCGCTCCCGGAACATAGCGGTTCTGGTCGGTATCTTCAATGCGGAGGAGCATCTGGCCGCCTTGCTGGCGTGCAAACAGATAGTTATACAGGGCTGTACGCACACCACCCGCGTGGAGCGGGCCAGTAGGACTGGGCGCGAACCGTACCCTGACAGGTCTATTATTCATTATTCAAAAAATTAATTACTAGTTCTATGGTATTGTCAGAAGTTGTCAGGTTGTGTCATTTGTTGTCAAGTATTGTCATTGATTCTATCCCCAGTCGATACTTGACCATACCTGACCAAATTGACGTCACTCGACTGCAACAACGGAAATTTCGACGTTCACATCCTTGGGAAGACGCGCCACCTGTACGGTTTCCCTTGCCGGAGGATCTTTGGTGAAAAAGCCGCCATATATTTCGTTTACGGAGACAAAATCATTCATGTCGCGCAGGAAGATGCTCGCTTTCACGACGTTCTGGAAGCCAAGCCCGGCTGCGCCGAGAATATGCCCGATATTTTGCATGACCATTCCGGTTTCTGCCTTGATATCGCCGGATTTCGCCAGCTCAGCGGCGATCTGACCTGATATGTATACCGTACCATTTACTTTAACAGCCTGGCTGTAAGGGCCAATGGGAGCCGGTGCTTTATCTGAAAATATGATTTGTTTGGGCATAAGTAACAAAGAGTTGATCCCGTAAAATTACCAAATTATGCCTTCCGCACCGACTTATTCGACCTTAAAAAGCGCTTTCAGTTCCGTGGCTTCCGAGGCATTCATACGTCCTGCCAGTACAAGCCGGAGCTGGCGGCGGCGGAGGGCGCTCAGGAACAGCTCTTTCTCTTCGTCCGTATCGGGTTCCAGCGCAGGAACTTCAATGGGCCTTCCATTCTGGTCCACTGCGACGAAGGTATAAAATGCCCGGTTGGTACTGATCCGTTGACCGGCAGGAATGTCCTCGGCCCACACTTCAAGGAATACCTCCATGGAGGAATTGAAGGCCCGCGTCACCTTGGCGTGCATAGTCACGATATTACCCAGCCGGATCGGCTCCGTAAAAGATACATTATCAACAGAAGCCGTCACGACGATACGATTGGAATGCTTTTGTGCTGAGATCGCCGCGCAAATATCCATCCAGTGCAGCAGCCTTCCACCCATCAGGTTATTCAGTGTATTGGTATCATTGGGAAGCACCATTTCGGTCATGGTTACTTCGGATTGATGGGGCTTCTTCGGTTTCAGCATGTTGATATTCAAATAAATTTAGAATTTGGGGCAGCGTGTTTTTCTTCTTTCGATGTTCTGAGCCCGGTTACCAATCGAATACGTCGCCCTGAACTGAAGAAACAGATAACTGTCCTTGCTTTTAGCACTTCCCCGGTTCCACCCCGGCTGACGTAGCGGTTCCCCGATCTCATACGACCGGTCGGACAGCATGCGGGCAAGGTCGCTCGGCAGTTGATCGGGACTTGGATAGACTGTACTTACGTCATCCAGGTAGTCGGAATTGACGAAGTTGTTACAGAGTTCAAGACCGAGGCTCAGCCTTTGTGTAGTTTTAACCGAAACACCGATCCCGGCAGTCATGACCAGCGGCATTCGTTTGTACTTGACCCCCTCCGTCGTGAGCGGCGCAAGGTCGTACCAGGTGCCGTCCAGTTTTGCTTTCGGGTTCAAGCGTGTAAAACCTACGCCTCCAAAGAGATAAGGATTAATCGGCGCCTGACGGTTATATGCAAACAGATCGGCTTGCAAGCCCAGGTTAATGTCCGGATTGAATGTTTTAAAAGACAGGTTATTCTGGTAATTTTTGGAATACTTCTGATCGGCCGAAACCTGGTAAAACCGGATCTCGCCCCTCGCACTCACGTGTTCGGTCAACCGGTACAAAGCGCCCAGCGACACAGAAGGCCCCAACCCGAGATGTTTCAAGTTGATGCCGTCGTTCAGATCACCCATATAATAGGCCACGCCCACTCCCGCCGTTACGCTCAAAACACCGAACGGGTCCGTATGACGGCCTCCGAACCTGGAACGGCCTTGTGCCCAGGCCACCTCGTAACTGAGGAAACAGAGCAATGCAACGGATAGTAAAAGTTTTCTGGTCATGATCGTGTGATTAATGCGTGTTGAGTGACGCAAGTTGTAAAAGAATCGGATTTATCCCAAATTGTGAAAGTTAATCTCGGTTACTTGCAACTTGGTCTGCCTTTTCTTACCATACATCGACGTAAGGATTGATTACACAAAAAGGGCCCGCAATGCAGGCCCTCTTTGTAGTTCGTGGTGAATATTAATTGGTTCTCTTTAATCTCTTTTAACCGAGCTGGCACCGGAAGTGCTCGAATGAATGTCTTTTGCAGCGCCCGAATAACGGATACTGCTGGCTCCGCTGGCTTCGGCATTGACGGTCGCGCTGGCTACAACGGCTGCGCTGCTGGCGCCGGATGCGTCGATGTTGACGGTTTTAGCGGAAAATTCGCGGCCTTTGAAAGAAGATGCGCCGGAAACGTCTCCGGTCAGGACATCGCCTTCGCCGCTCAGCACGAGTGACGATGCACCGGAAAGGTCAACTGATACTTTCGGAGCATTCAGGCTCATCGTTACCTGAGACGCGCCGGATACATCGATCTGCATGCTTTTCACACCGCTGAATCGTGCTACATTCGCTTTGCTGGCGCCGGAAAAATCTACACCCTCCAACGCAGGCATCACAACAGTAACCTCTACCATCTTCCGGTTTTTATTCCAGCCATTACCTTTATAGCCCAGGTGGAAGGTACCGCTCCTGACTGATGATTCCAGATCATCCAGGTCTTCGGCACGGCCGGTGGCTACGATACTGAAACCGTTGCCCTGTTTCACATCTATTTTGAATGCGTTTCCCATGGACAGCTTGGTAAAGCCCGATGCCGAAAATTTCCGTGTCTCCTGAGCGATGGCATTGAGTGATAGGGTTGTCAGCAATATTGCTGCGAAAAGGAATAGTTGCGTTCTTTTCATGGTCTGCTAAGTTAGATTTTGTTGGAAAGATGAATCCCGTGAACCAGAAGTTGCACGACTTCGAAATTATTCCTGCACATTGATCTTGCTGGCTCCGCTGGCATGACGGTTCAGGTTAGGGACACGGCTCAGATCTACCTTGGAAGCACCCGATGCTTCCACTTCTGCATTCTGAATGTTCATTTCGGTTGCCGTAACCTTGCAAGCCCCGTGAGCGTCCAGTTTGGCTGATTTTGCCGAGCCTTTCAAAGTCGCCTTAGACGCGCCCGAGACATTGACCGTGAGTTGTTCGGTTTGTACATTAATCTCCGACTTAGAAGCGCCGGAAATATCCACATTCAGTCGCGCCAGGCCTTTAAACTCGGTAAGCAGGGTTTTGTTGGCACCGGAAAGAGAAAGTCCTTCGATGTTCGGCATGGTAATCACCAATCCTACCCGTTCCCATTTGTCGCTATCGAACAAGTTAAACTCACGTGTACGTTTCACCCGCAGCACGCCGTCCTCGACCACTACCTTAATATCATCGATATGTTCCTGGTTATCCGAATCCGCGGTGACATTGAACTCAGCGCCCTGACGAATGATAATGGAGTACGCACCTCCGATGTCGACCTTTTTGAAATCGGAAACCGGAAATTGTTTGCTGTAACTACCTCTCTCACCCAGTTCAAGATCGTTGTTGTCATTGTATTCGAATGAATAGCCGGAGTTATTCTGAGATTCTTCGCTTTCAGTCCTGATATGTTTGGCAGGAATATTCACACACACCAGCCCGGAATCGCGCTTCATTACCCAAACAAGATTATGCCAGATCACATCCTGTCCTCCCAGGTCGTAGCGTTTGATATTCTGCTGGCTGCTTTCCCAGTCGCTCAGCTGATAGTAAAAATCCCGGGTCATCGCAAAAGGCTTGTTGTAAGGAATATTTACCGCCAGATCGATCTGCTGGTCGCGGAACTGTGCCCGACCTGAATGTGCCGGTCCTTCTGTGAAAAGGAATACGGAATCTTTTACATCAATGGCATACTTGATGTTTCGCGCGTTGCGCTCAGCATCTTCGCGTGAACGGCCACGGGCATACAACCTTTTATCAAGTTTAATGCTGTCGCTGCCGGTGATGCCTTCCAGTTTGATATCCACATCGACATTCTCCGTTTCGTAGTCTTCACGATAATCCAGCGTCAGCATTCCGGCGGGAACAGGGTAGTAGGAAGACTCGTTGACTTCACCACCTTTTGCAAAATTTCGTTGAAAAGCCACCCCGCCGATCGTTGCTCCGATCACGCCCACGATCCACAATCCCAGCAGCGTAAGCCAGACACTCGCACCGACGATGCGTTTATTGGAAACAAGGGTCAATCCTAATAAAAGAAAAGTAACTAATGGAATGGCTGCGACGAGAATACCTGACAGCACCAATATCCCGGGCAGCTCCTGGTAAATGAGGAATGGGACAGGCAGGTTATCGAATGGTACCGTGTTGGTCAGGCCCAATGCCACACCACCGGCAATGATAAGTCCAAGTAACCCGAGTACCGAAGTACCGATCAGAAATGCGCCGATCATCACCCGCACAATCGGCCCCAGCCCTTTCAGCAACCTTCCCAATGCACCGATCACCAGTGCGATCGCACGAAACGGGAAAAGCAAAATCTTGGTAGCCACATGCTCTTCTCCCCCTCTTTCTTCCAAATTGAGGCTTTGCTTGATATTAGACTCAATATTGGAGAGGGTAATAGGCTCCCCCTGCATTTCCATTTTTTCGGTAAGCGTGTTGGCCACCGGCGCAATAACCCAAAGCACAATGTATATCAGGAAACCAGTCCCAAACAACAGAATGGAAAGTACCCACAGAAAACGGACCACTCCCAGGTCAACCCCGAAGTATGAAGCGACACCTGCGGCGACACCTCCCACCACCTTACGGTCCGGATCGCGGTAAAACTTCTTGATATGGGCATCTTCTTCCAATGTCGTAGACCCTGGAAACGCCACCCACATCGCAATGTAAACCAGCACCATAAACCCTGAAATCGGTCCAAAAATATCTTCGGCATTCATGTCCAGCATTCCCGAACCAGCCGGCAGGCCGATCACGGCAAATAGGAAGGCTAATCTCACCCAGATCGGGTCCACTGTGAAGTAGTGTGCCAAACCTGCCCCGACTCCGCCCAAAAGCTTTCTGCGCAGGTCACGGTAAAGTTTCCGTGGTGCGCCAGCAGGTCTTGCAGGTGCCGTTTTAGGTGTACCCGGAGCCTGGTAGGAGGTGTAGCTCTCCTGTTTGGGAGCATTGGTCTGCGGCGAGGCTGTCTCCAGTGGATCGGCCAGAATGTCCTCCGCTTGTTCGATGGCTTCGAAATCGGCCACTGTGCCCATCGCGGCAATCAGTTCGTCCACGTCGGACAGTGAAATAACCTGTTTGCTTTCTGCCTTCTGCTTGTTCAAAAACCGCTCCGCAATCCTCCCCTCAATGTCCGAAAGAATCTCCTTACTATCCGCGAATGAAGAAAAATACTTCTGGATAGACGAAAGGTACCCTTTCAGTTTCTCGTAGCCATCCTCCTCGATGTGAAAGATGATACCGCCTATATTAATGCTGATTGTCTTTTTCATGATTGAAATAATCGAATGTCTCTAAGTGATCAGTTAGGGTCAGGAAGATTGCCCGAAGCCGTTTTACTCAATTCCTCCGAGCGCTTAATCACGGTCTGCACCGAATCGGCGAGTTCAAACCAAGTAGCCTGCATCGCATCCAGAAATATCTTCCCCTCCTCCGTCAAAACATAATATTTCCTCGGAGGCCCTGATGATGACTCCACCCATTTATAGTCCAGCCAGCCTGAATTCTTTAACCTGGTTAGAAGAGGGTATAATGTACCTTCCACTACCATGATGTGAGCGGAAGTTAATTCATCCAACATATCCGAAGCATATACCTCGCCCCTCGATATGATGTGCAGGATACAGAATTCTAAAATCCCCTTCCGCATCTGCACTTGGGCATTTTCAATATTCATGTGGTTTCATGTGTTAATTTTTAATGAATCAATTCATGGCTAACAGATAGAATTTAAACTTCTAACAATACAAAGGTATACACAGGTACTTTGTGATGCAAGGTACCATGTTAAAAAAATATTCCGGTTTGGATGAATGGTAAATTTATGGCGCCGATCGGTTGAAAAACACTTTGGCGATGAATGCGTTATTAAATTGCAAGGTTTTGCGTATCATTTGGACCCTGACTACTGTGAACACACCCCAATTCTACATCATCGCCGCCATGAGCGAAAACCGTGTCATCGGGCTCGATAACCGGCTGCCCTGGCACCTCCCCGACGAATGGAAGCACTTCCGGAATGTAACGGAAGGCAAGGCATTCATCATGGGAAGAAAGAGCTATGAAGCGCCCGACGCGCTGCATTCCGCCTATCGGAACGTCGTTCTATCGTCCCAAACCCCGCCCACTCCCGAACCCTTTACCGAATACGCAAAAGATATTTCTGAGGTACTTGCGTTACTTTCCGGTGAAAGTGAAGTATTTATATTAGGCGGCACCAGCATCTTTGAGCAAATGATGCCGCTTGCCCAAAGACTTTATTTAACCATCGTACACGCACAGGTAGAAGGCGACGCATATTTCCCGGCATTCGATCAGGACGACTGGCAACTTCGGAGTTCAGAATTTCACGATCAGGACGACGACCACGCCTACTCTTTTTCCATGAATATGTATGCAAGAAAAGAAAGGAAATAGGCTGCACGATCCTTGTGCCATGATCACAAATGATGAAAAGGATCCTGACACACACTTTCCTGATCTTTTGCTACACGATACATTTTCACGCAGCCGCACAAGCACCTTACGGCAACGAATGGATCGACTATGGCCGGCCGTATCTACGCATTCCCATCGTTGAAACAGGCTTTTACCTGATTACGGGGGAAGAGCTGGCCGGGCTGGGCATTCCCGTGGACTCGATGCCAACGGCCTCCATTCAAATCTTCAGACAAGGCAGGGAGACGGCGATCGAAGCGACAGGACAACTGTCGGGCATTTTCGGACGTGACGGCCGTCTGGTTTTCTACGGAGAGCGCAATGACGGACATGGAGATACAGGGCTTTACACCTCGCCGTCAGCGATGCCCCATTCCTACTACGGCCTCTATACGGATTCCACAGCCTATTTCCTGACGTGGCGAACGGATGGCGGAGCAGGCGTCAGGGTGCCCGGTTCCCCATCCGGCCCAACAGCCGCGGCCATCGACTTTCATAGCGCGGAATCGTTACAGCTTTTCACATCGCATTATCTGCCCGGCAAGTTCTACCCTCCGGAAAGCAATTTCGAAAATGGATCGGTCCTCACCGCCTATGACGAAGGCGAAGGATGGACAGGGCCCGAAATCGCAGAAAACACCCCGTATGAAATCACCTGGATAACCAAAGACCTTACCTGGGAGCGATCTAGTGGCGTTGACGCCGAGATACTGATCGCGGGCTGGGCACCAGGGACTCACGCATTTACATTGTGGAGTGGGGACAAGGGCCATTTGAAAAGAAAACTGGCTGATATCACGGTGAAAGGGCGTCTTACTCAGAAAGTCAGTGTGAAGCCGGAACCAGCCGATTTTGAAAACCCGGATAAGCTGGTCCTGACGCTTATGCCCGCCCATGCCGGCGGGCATGTATCGATTTCTTACGCGCTATTGCGTTACCCGCAGGTTGGCACCTTCGAAAGCACGCAAAGGCAAAAAACATTTCATTTCGATAATACAGACCGTGTTTTTAACCCCAAGGAACTCCCCTCGGGCATTGTCTGGTACGACGTTTCGGATCCTTTTCTGGTAAGAAAACTGGTCCGGAACAATGCGGGAATCGCCTTGACAGGAGCCAGAAAAATTGTGGGTGTGCGAGAAACATTCAAAATACCGACACCCAGGCTCGTCCGGTTTTCGCGCATTGCTTCCGATACGGACTATCTGATTATCACGCATCCGCTGATGCGCACGCCTGTAAACGGGCAGGACCCGGTTGACGCATATGCCCGATACCGCTCTTCGAAGGCAGGTGGTTATTTCAAACCGGCGGTAATAAATTGCCACGAGCTTTTCGACCAGTTCAACGGCGGACAGCCCGGGCCGCAGGGCATCCGCAACGCGATCCGCTGGGTGCATGAAAAAGCCAATCTGAAATTTGTGCTGCTGGCCGGGCAATCCATCGATCCGCAAAAGGCCCGGAAAATGGCGAACTCCTGGCAAACGGATATGGTACCGAACGCGGGCTGGCCAGGTTCCGATGTGGCGCTGGCAACTCAGGATTTTCCAGCTGACTTTTACCCCATTGTACCGATAGGCCGGATCAATGCGCCCACATCGAAACATTTATTCGATTATTTGGAAAAAGTAAAAGCAATGGAAGCGGAACCTCCCTCAGCCTCCTGGCGAAAACAGCTGTTACACCTGAGCGGCGGCAGGTCCAAGGATGAACTGAATGCGTTCCGAGGCTACATGAAATCCTTCGCAAAAAAACTCGATGGTTCCGCAGTTGCCGCTCAAATTATTACACGCTCAAAACTGACCGACAACGCCGTCGAAACAGTTCCGATCGACCGGCTGATCAATCAGGGAGTAGCACTGGTTACCGTGTTCGGGCATTCAGCCCCTGACGTCACCGACGTCGATATCGGCTTTGCCAGCGATCCTTTGCGGAACTATATGAACGCCCCGCGTTTGCCGGCAATTCTGATCAACGGCTGCGCGTCAGGCAGCATTTTTTATTCACGTAAAACACTGAGCAGCGACTGGATCTTCAATCCCGGGAATGGCGCGGTGCTGTTCCTGGCGCACACGTTCAACGGGTCTTCGACTTCCCTGAAACGCTACACTGACATTTTTTATGAAGTACTTGCGGATCCGGCATTCACGAGTGAGCCTTTTGGTACCATTCAGCGTGAGGCGATACGGAGGAATATGCTCCGCGAACCGACGATCCTGGATAGCATTACCGTGCAGCAGATGACTTTGCACGGAGACCCGGCCATCCGTATTTTTCCCGCCAGGCTCCCCGATTACGCCATTGACGACAGGTCCGTGATAGTCTCTCCCGAACCGCGCAAACCGGGTGTACAAGCCGACAGCCTCCGGATCGGTCTTGTCGTTAAGAATAACGGAAGGTACAGGCTGGAAACATTAAGAATCATGTTTACGAGAATTTTGGATGGTGTGACAACGCATTATCCGGACAGGATCAGGCCGGCAGCAGCCATAGCGGACACCATATTTTTCAGTATTCCAGGTAACATTGGAGATCCAAAACAGGAGCAATGGCGCTTCCAACTGGATCCTGAGCAGGAACTGACAGAAGAGAACGAAGAGAATAATACACTGACCATTAAACCTGCTGACATACTCCAAAGCCCGGATACAGATTATATCGCCCCGGCCCTGATCGTTACCGTCGATGGAAGGCAGCTCAGGCGGGGCGAAGTTGTCTCTGAATACCCGATTATCAACTTACAAATGTTCGACGATAGCTTGCCCACGCTACCAAATGATACGACGGTAGTGGCCATATGGCTCCGGCAACAATGCGAGGGTTGTACCGACAAACGGATTGGATTAAAAAATTTGAAAGGGCAAAAAACGGAAGAGCAATCTTATCAAATGGAATTGATGCTGCCATTTCCACTGACACCAGGGCCATAC
Organism: uncultured Dyadobacter sp.; assembly: GCA_965649915.1. Lineage (GTDB taxonomy): Bacteria > Bacteroidota > Bacteroidia > Cytophagales > Spirosomataceae > Dyadobacter. The sequence continues at coordinate 93,725 of CBFGMV010000005.1, read as the reverse complement.
ACACTAACCGTGCAATGCCGTGACCTGGCCAGTAATCTCGCTAGTCCTTACCAGATCGATTTCACGGTCAACGTTCAGCCCGGGATCGTTTCTGTCTCGGTATCTCCGAATCCCTCTGGTGATTGGTTCCGCTTTTCGCTGGACCTGCAAGGGCCCGTCCGGCAAAATTTCATCCTTTCGGTTACAAACTCGTCAGGAACAATGGTCTTCCAAAAACTGTTGACACCTCATATTGGTCTGAATGAATGGATCTGGACGCCCGGAGCATTGCCCGCAGGGTCGTACCACTACAAGATCTCACCCGATCAAAGCGCAGGAACGATGTTACCCGATATTCCCGAAGGCGCGCAGGGACATCTGCATTACGTTCATTAGGTAAACCCCAAATCGCTGCCGGGTCGACAGGATGCCTGTTTTAGCATTATTCCTCATTTTGTTTCCACAAAAACTTATTATTTTTGTCCATTATATAAAAGATATCCCATTGAAAGAATACGGTAGTAACGTACAAAAGCTTGCCGACCACATTGTCAAGATGGAGGACAAGGCAAAACGCAACCTTTACGCACACATTCTGGTCGAGCTGATGCGACAGATCCACCCTAATATGAGGGATAACCAGGATTACACCAATAAACTGTGGGACGATCTGTACATTATTTCCGGCTTCGAGCTGGACGTTGATAGTCCGTTTCCTCCTCCTTCCAAAGAAGCACTCGGGAAAAAACCGCTTCGGGTGGGATATAATCAGCAAAACCTCACATTCCGCCATTACGGACGTAACATTGAACTGTTGCTGGAAAAGGCTGTACAAACGGAGAACGAGGAAGATCGCATCGCATTCGTTTCCTACATATTCCGCTTAATGCGCTCGTTTTTCAATGCATGGAACAAGGATAATCCCGAAGACAACGTCTTGCTGGTTCAGCTGGAACAACTGAGTAAGGGCCGCCTGACAGAAGAAATCGATTACATCCGGAAAAACGGCCCGGTAGAAGCTGCTCCCAAAGACCGGAACAATAACCAGGAGCGCAACCGGATCAACCACACCAGCCACACCGGCGGAAGCTTCAAACCGCAATCCAGCCACAACTCCGACAGGCAGGGCGGGAATAACCAGGGTAATCAAAACCGTAACAGGCCCAACAAATTCTCCGGCCGGAATAACGGGAACAACAACAATCGCAATAACAACCGCAAAAAACCTGGAATGTAACATCCAGGTTTCATTTTATACAGTCTCAACTGCCCAAAATCTTCTATGGCATCATTCAAAATAACCGGGGATAGGCGTCTCAAGGGTGAAATCGTACCGCAAGGCGCCAAAAACGAAGCACTACAGATCATTTGTGCTGTGTTGCTAACCAAAGAGCCGGTCACTATCCATAACATTCCCAATATCCGTGATGTAAACCAGCTGATCAACCTTCTGGGGGACCTGGGTGTACGCCGGACGCGCCTGAGCGATACTTCTATCCGTTTCGAGGCCAGTGAAATCAATCTTGACTATCTGGAATCGGAGTCTTTCCGTCAAAAGGCTGCGGCTTTGCGCGGTTCCGTAATGCTGCTCGGACCTATGCTGGCACGTTTCCGTAAAGGCAGAATCCCACGTCCCGGAGGCGACAAGATCGGCAGGAGAAGATTGGACACTCACTTTCTGGGATTTGAAAAACTCGGAGCCACATTCAGTTATGATGAAGAGGATGGCGGATTTTACAAAGTGGATGCTGCCAATCTCAAAGGAACTTACATGCTCCTCGACGAGGCGTCCGTTACCGGAACAGCTAACGTGTTGATGGCTGCGGTGATGGCGGAAGGCACCACGACGATTTATAATGCCGCTTGCGAGCCCTATTTGCAACAGCTTTGTAAGATGTTGAACCGTATGGGTGCTAAGATTTCAGGAATCGCCTCCAATTTATTGGTGGTAGAAGGGGTATCTGAACTGAACGGCACTGAGCACACCATGCTGCCTGACATGATCGAGATCGGAAGCTTTATAGGCCTGGCAGCCATGACCAAATCTGAAATTACGATCAAAGACTGCCGTATTCCGGAGCTGGGCATTATTCCTGATGTTTTCCAAAGGTTGGGGATCCAGATGGAGTTCCGTGGAGACGACATTTTCATCCCGGCTCAGGAACGCTACCGCATCGAAAATTATCTGGATGGCTCGACGTTATCGGTAGCTGACGCACCATGGCCAGGATTTACGCCCGACTTGCTGAGTATCGTGCTCGTGACTGCTACCCAGGCGCAGGGAACGGTGCTGATCCATCAGAAAATGTTCGAGAGCCGGTTGTTTTTTGTAGATAAACTGATTGAAATGGGCGCGCAGATCATTCTCTGTGACCCGCACCGCGCAACCGTAATCGGTCACAACCGTGAAACACAGCTACGGGGCATTCGCATGACGTCACCCGATATCCGGGCAGGGGTTGCCTTGCTGATCGCAGCCATGTCCGCAAAAGGAGTAAGTATCATCGACAATATCGAGCAGATCGACCGCGGTTACCAGAACATCGATACACGCCTGAACGCGATCGGTGCGGAGATTGTAAGGTTGTAATATACGCATGTCAGTCAGAGTATCTGAATGTCAGTCTGAGCGGACGGGGCCGCCCGGCGGTCGAAGACAGTCCATACCGCGAACATCGTGCATGGCCCTTCGACTCCGCTCAGGGCGACATTAGCGACTCCGCTCTGACTGACATTCTTCGTTTTGAGGGTTATTTCTTCTTATAACTACACAAGCTGTTATCCGCCTTCACATAATACGACTTATAGTTCGTAGCCTTCGGGTCCATACAGCCTTTCAAATCCAGAATTTCCACTTTTCTGAACTCGACCGGGTGGCTCTCGCTTTGCAACGAGATCGAGCCGTGATCGAGCAGCTTACCGGCGATCATCAGTGACGGATCGTTTCCGCTTACATTACCACCTCCCAACTGAGGTTTGTTGTATTCCAACACCATTTCACCGTTCGCAAAATGCTGGATCAGCGAATCGCCAAGCACCAGTACTTCCGCCCTCACCCATTGGTCGCCATTATAGGTTTTGGATTTTGAATTCACGCAGTGCTGGGTAATCAGCTTACCATCCATGACCACATTGGTTCCCGGTGTACAAAGGTTGCAGGTCGTCCGAACCTTGTCGTTTCCGCCGAGCAACTGCACCTCGATTGAAGCCGGGAAATCCTGATTTTTCCCCATCGTCACGGCAGGTTGCCCGTGCACCATCACTCCGCTGTTACGCCAGGCCCAGCCCTCCCCTTTGGGTGCCTGTTCCCCTACAAAGCGATACTCTACGGCAATGCGGTAATAGGAGAAGTCACCTTTGTAGAAAATATGCCCATACTTCTGCGCAAAATCATCATATTGATCGTAACGGACCACCATTTTACCGTCTTCTACCCGGAACGTATTTTTATAGTTGTCGTTCAGGTCATAGCCGCGGATTTTGATGTCCCATCCATCCAGGTTCTTTCCATTGAACAATTGCTTCCATTCCTGCTTATCGGCATTCTTTTGTCCGAAAACCGCAAGGCAGACGAGGCTGAAAAGGATTGTGAGTTTAAATTTCATGAATTCAGATTAAGTTAAGATTGAATGGTGCGGACGCCGCATGATATGACCACTGCGCCGCTCAGACGGTAAATATACTATTTCGATATCCATAGTCGCTCCATTGCGCCGCATTAAACCGAATCCGGCTGCTGATTTCAGATCATGACAAAATCTAAAAAAGGCCTTATTTCGTAATTAATTCACATCTGTCCATTACTTCATCAGGGTCACTCCAATCACATGAGTTTGAAAACGAAGGAAAAGATTACACTGTTCTGGTTCCGGCGGGACCTGAGGTTACACGACAATGCAGGACTTTATTACGCCTTGCGGTCAGGATACCCGGTCGTCCCTCTTTTTATTTTCGACCGTAATATCCTCGACGATCTGGAAGACAAGAAGGACGCAAGGCTTGAATTCATTGATCAGGCAGTACGACAGATCCGGGAGGAACTGCACAGTTATGGTGGAGATATTCGGGTAGAATATGGATTTCCGGTGAAAGTGTGGGAACAGTTGGTTGAAGAATATGATATCGCAGAAGTTTATACCAACACCGACTACGAACCTTACGCAACGCTCCGGGAAAAAGAGGTTTATCAAATCCTGAAAAAGAAAGGTATTCTCTTTAAAACCTGCAAAGACCAGGTCATTTTTGAAAAACAGGAAATCCTGACAGCGCAGGGGTCTCCCTACACCGTTTTTACGCCTTACAGCCGCGCGTGGAAAGAAAAATGCAACGACTTCTACCTGTCGTCGTACCCTACTAAAAAATACTTCGGCAAGTTTCATCAATGGAAAGGGGGAGAGATTCCTGCCTTGGAAGAAATGGGCTTTGAACATGTACAATACAATTTCCCACCCGATCGCGTGACCTCGGAATTACTCGAAAATTACGATAAGGAACGCGATTTCCCGGCAGCAGAAGGCACTAGTCGAATAGGTGTGCACCTTCGTTTTGGCACAATAAGCATAAGAAAGCTTGCGCGCCAGGCCGCGGAGTATAGCAATACATTTCTGAACGAGCTGATCTGGCGGGACTTTTACCAACAAATACTTTTCAACTTCCCGCAGGTAGGCAAGGGCGAAGCCTTCCGCAAGGCGTACGATTACATTCAATGGAGGTACGACAAGGCCGATTTCGAAAAATGGTGCGAAGGAAAAACGGGTTATCCGCTGGTAGATGCCGGCATGCGGCAGCTCAATGCGATCGGTTTTATGCATAACCGTGTCCGCATGGTCACTGCGAGTTTTCTCTCCAAGCACCTGCTGATTGACTGGCGGTGGGGAGAAGCTTATTTTGCGGAAAAATTGCTGGATTATGACCTCGCAGCCAACAACGGTGGCTGGCAATGGGCCGCTGGGTCGGGCACCGACGCGGCACCCTATTTTCGCATATTCAATCCGGCATCACAGGCCGAGAAATTTGACCCGAAAGGAGAATATATCAAAAAATGGGTTCCTGAATTTGGCACATCCGACTACCCCGAACCGATGGTCGACCACAAGATGGCCCGGGAGCGTTGTTTAAAAACCTACAAGGATGCGCTGGACAAGGCCAAATTATGATTACCTGCCTCCCGCAATCACGGTGGTCATATCTTCATGCCTCAGGTAAGTATTGGCCATAGCCATCACATCTTCGGCCGTAGTAGCGTGAATGCGGGCAATATATTGATTGAAGAAATTAGCCGGCAGATCGTCCAGCAAAAGGACTTTGCGACGGTCTGCTACTTCAAATGCCGTGTTCAGGGACCCGGCAAATTCCCCAGCCATAAAGCTCTTTACCGTTTGCAGTTCTTCCGCACCGACGAGCTCGGTTTGCAGGCGATGTATTTCCTTGTTGATTTCGTCTATCGTCTGTTGGGTGAATTCTTTCTTCACATCCGTCCCGATCATCAGATACCCCTCATTTCGCAAAGTCACCAAATGGGACGAAATCCCGTAGGTAAGTCCTTTTTCCTCCCGGATATTCTTCATCAGCCGTGAACCAAAATACCCTCCCAATATCTCATTAGTAACCAGCATCTTAAAATAATCGGCATGATGGCGGTTAAACAATATCCGCCCCATTCTGATTGAAGACTGTACACTCTCGGGCCTTTCGACCAGCAATTCGGCACCCTGATAAACTTCTGAGGGGGTAAAGGTGACCTTCGCTATGTCTGCATTTACGGAGCTTTGTCCTAATGCCCGATTGACGTGCGCCACATCCTCTTCCGATACCTGTCCGGCCAGCACGACAGTATACTTCCCATTTCGGATAAACCGGTTGTAATGGTCGAGGACCGCGTCTACTTCCAGGCCGGCGATTCCGTCTTCGCTCTGGCTTTGACCATACGGGTGATCAGTCCCGAAAAGCTTTGCCCTGAACTCAACTGTGGCCAGATACGCATTCTTTTCCTTATTGACTTTGAGATTCTGAAGAGTGATATTCCTCAGCTCCTGGAATTCCTTGTCGGGAAAGGTAGCGCTACTGATCAACTTCTCAACCAGCGGCAATACATCCGGCAGAACACGGGACAAACAGTAGACCACAATCCCGGCGCGATCGGATGTATGGGTCATCTCGATAAATGCACCTACCTGGTCAAACGCCTCACTGATCTCCTGGGACGTCATCCCACTTACTCCCTCCGGCAGCATCTTGATTGCGAAGTAAGAAGCTGCAATCCGGCTCTCATACCAGTTTCCCGCTTCAAAAATACATTCCAGCCGCACCACCGGTTGCTCACCGATGTTGATCACATGCAGGGCAATACCATTATCTAGCGTGTAGGTCCTGGGTTCCGGCAGGTTGATGGTTTGGATAATCTTGAAATCGGGGGCAATCGTACGGTCCAGTAACATTTGTGACGGTGAGTATAAAAAAACGAATGACGTTGCAATAACGCCATTCGTTTCGACAAATTAAATTTTCTGATCTCGCTTAGTTTTCGCTGTCGCTTACGTCCAGTTTCTCTGCTTTGTTCAATGCGAGTGATAAAGTGATCCGCAATGTCTGCGCGAGCGGACTTCCTTGTGTGGTAGGGAACATATATGCAAAATCCACAGCATACTTATCAGCAAAACGAAGGCCTGCTCCGGCAGTGAAGAAGCGGCGATCGCCTTTGTTTTTATTTTCTCCAAAATAGCCCGCTCTCAAAGCGAAGATATTGTTGTACCAGTATTCCAGACCGGTTGCGATAGCGACTTCCTGAATTTCTTCTTTAAATCCATCGGGAGCATCGGAGAATGAACCGAATACACCATTCAACAATGGTTTGGTGTTGATATCTGTTTTACCATCGGGAGTAGGCACCATTAGTTTGCTAACATCGAGGATAAAGTTGAAACGGTTTCTTCCGTCACCGGTATAGGACAACCCGGTACCTATTTTCAGGTTGGTAGGAATAAAGTTTTCAGTATCGGAGCCGGAGCCGTAGTTAATTTTACCACCCAGGTTGGACAACACAGCGCCCAACGACCATACCAATTCGCTGCCGGTATCTTCGTTTTTGAATTCTTTCTTGTAGTAAGCACTGATATCACCTGCTGCAACACGCGCCGGGCTCAATGAAACACCATTGATCACCGCACTTCCCGCAAGGTTGGAAGAGATGTATTTCAAGGTCAAACCCATAGAGAAGTTTTTACCAAGCTGACGCGAATACGTTCCGTTTACAGCAAACTCCCTTGAATTAAAATAACCTACATTATCGCCGGTTGCATTACGCAAATCCAGCTCACCGTTGTTGAAATAGTTGAAGGAAAGCGCCACCGCCTGTCTGTCACCCAATTTTTTATATGCAGTCAGATATCCGAGCCACATGTCGTCCACCAGATAGCGTAACCATGGCGTGTAAGAAGCAGAAACTCCAAAATCCTTTGTATTATAGGGAAGCTTTGCGGCATTCCAGTAACTCGAATTGGCATCCGGGCTCAACGCCACTCCCGCTTCTCCCATCGCAGCACTTCTGGCATCCGGGGCAAATGTTAAAAAGGAAAGTGGTGATGCTGGTATCCTTCTGGTAGAATCCAACTGGGCGAAAAGCGTACTGGATGTTAAAGTGAATAGTGAGGATAATGTAACAAAAAAAAGTTTCATAGAAATTGGATTTGCGATAGGAAGTGCCTTGTATCAGCTTCTTTAAAGGGTCAAAAATACAATGAAAGATAGTTATTACTAAAAATTTGATAAGTTTTATTATCCTAAGGAGATCGCACCAGTTTACCGGCTTTGCGAGCCTCGGAATTGTCTTTTAACGATCTGATCTGCAACAGATATATAAGCGATTCATAAGCGGGAATCCTGTTTCTCCAGTTTTGTGTATCCAAAGTCTCCCGAATAACCGGTTCGCTGTTATAATATTGTTTTTTGAAAGTGCCCAAACGCTGCCCATTAGCAAGCAATATATTAAAAATTAATTCGACGTCCTCATTTACTCTGTTGTGGCTGAGTTCAATACTCAGGTCCTCATGAAATGGGTTTGGGTAAACGTTAAGGGTGTTGAGTTGGATTCCCTTTACCGGGCCTACTAGAAACCCGAACGCTATTTCAGAAAAGTTAGTATATGTATCCCACACTTTTAAGCGGACTATATATTTACCGGGAGCAAGATTCTCCAGTGGATACATAACCGTCCCTGCGGAATAACTATCGAGCTCGGCCGTGTAAAAGTCGTTCAATACTACGGTGAGCGTGTCATTGAGGGTCATGGTAATGTCATGCCCGATTCCCGCCCGCGAAATACTGATCCCGTTTTCATCCCGCACACGAAGGATGAGCTTCGAGGACGGCTCAACCGTGTCTCCATCCCGGAATGACGGTGTATTCAGATAGCCTGTCAGCTCCGGCGGTGTCGTATCGGTCCCGGGGGCTGCACTGCCTCCCACCATCACAGATAATTGCCCGGAAGCATCTGCCGTGCTGTCTGACCTCACTGCATAAACGCTCACGCGCCCCGCACCCATTCTGTAATCAATATCTTTCGGAGCTAACAAGGTTAGATCAAACCGCCCGGCACTGACTGACACCGTACCGTCGAACAACTTACTCCTAAACTCGGAATAAGTCTCCGCACTTCCTTCGTTGCCCAGCGTTCTGAACTCGATTTGCTTATCATAGACGATTATCCTGGCCGTTCCACCAAATTGACCATCTGTTTTCCCATTCACCGGATCAAAAATCTCCCCGGTCAACCTGACTTTTTTCAATGCCTTCAATGTATCCGGCTGCACGGCCCAGCGTATGCTTTTTTGACCAGGCGATAGCATCATCGAGGGATCGGCTAACAATGTAAAGTTCCGGTTGAGGCTACCGCTTAATGCATTGTTTTTTGTTTGCCTGAACAAATCTCCCAAACGTTCGCGGGGGTCCGCATTGAGCAACGCCTCATAAAACGCCTTATTTAACGCGAAGTTGGTGCTGGAATAAACAGGCCGCGTTGTGCTGATAGCCCCAATTGCAGCTCCCTTCGGACTCAGCACCATCAGTTCGGCACCTGACACAGTACCAGGATCATCATAACGACCGAAATCACAGGTCGCAGTCAGCAACAAAGGCAAATTATCCATTCCGCGTGCCGAAAGCATATCCGAAAGCGTAAGCACCTGCTCTTCCGCCCAGCCCGTCACGCCGCCGTGTCCCGTATAGTTCAGGATCAGGGTTCCATTATCGATCGCGCTGCGGATCGCCCGATTGATATCCGGTGCCTTCTGTCCCTGGTCGGTCGTAGTTTGAACAACTTCATCGATAAATACCCGCTTTGAGAACATACGTCCCTGAATAAGCTTACTCAACTGGTCCGCATGACGTTGGTGAATGTTTCCGTCCCCGTCGTCGGCCACGAACGTCACGCCATTTTTCCACGCTCCGAGCGTGTTACCGGATTCATACCGTATCAGTTTATCCACTACGACCCGGGCTTCCTCCATGCTTTTTACAGGCAGCCGTCCTATCCCGATATCAACGGTGTGGTCGCCTGCCGTTGTTTCGTTCCAAAGGCCCTCATCCGCATTCATAAACCCATAATAGTCATCCGATGAGTAGGTATAAACCGGATTCAGCGACTCCCGGCTCTCATACACCGGCACCCAGGCAGCTCTTTGTGATACGGATTGATTTGCGCGCAAATTCCGGTAGTCATAAGTGGCATCTCCGAAAAGTAGCAGGTACTTGAGTTTCCCGGGGGATTTCAAAAAAAGCTGACGTGTAAAATCGCGGATCGCGGTCGGGTCCGGTCGGCCCGAAGCGTATTCATTATAAATCTGGTCGGTCGTGACTACCAGCACATCCATGCCGTCATGCGTATTCCTGAACGCGGCCAGCCTGTTGGCCTCACGCTGCCAGGCCGGAGCGGTAACGATCAAAAGGTCGGGAGCCGACGCATTTCCGATACTCTGGTTAGCTACGGGATACCAGGTGGCAGGCGAAGGCGCCTCCTCGGGCTTAAAACTAATATATTTTCTCAGAGTCTTTCCTTCTCTCCCCGACCATTCAAATGCGCCTCCGGCGTTCTTTCGTAAAATCGACGACGGGGTTCGGGGATTTGTAATATTCCAGAGAATGACCCCTTCGGAAGACCCTGTAAACTGATAGGTTATTGTGTCGAAAACCTCGGGTAAGAAATAATATGTCTGTTGATCATCGTACACCCGCAGCTGACGTTTGGTTTGCAAGGCAAGGTAATTCAGGTAAGCTTCCGCCGAGCTTTGCCCGTTTTTATTATAGCTGACCCCCAATTGAAAAATGCCGGAGGTGGGTACCGCATTCTTGATAACATAACTGGTCTCAGATTTTAATGCCTTCACATCGTACGTGCCGGCACTAACGGTCCCAACAGACGTCTCGCCTGCCGCATTCCCGTTTACCTGCCATGAAAAGCGCGTCGGCACCTGTGCGGCTCCGATTGCCGACACCCGCATTTTAAACTCGGAGGCCGGAACAATGCCGGGAATATTTACTTCGAGGCTGAACCCCGACGCATTTCCCAGGTATTCACCCCACCAATCCCGGCCTGATTTCAGTACGTTGTAGGATTCGGTTTCATGATACCAATAGTCATCGAAATGGCTTATTACCTTCTGGCTTGCAGCAGGGACCTCACCCGCCGATGCGATCCTCATTCCGTTCACGTTTCCGAACGTGAGAAAATAGTAGGTGGTATCGGAATAGTAATTGATCTGATGCTGTAACTCGGCTTTTACAGGATCATACTGGATAATATGGGGGCCTTCCGCATAAAAATAAACGGCGTCGCCTTTATCGAATTTCCCGTCCTCCTGGCCCGTCACCCAAATGGCATTCTCGGTAAGCGCATTCTGATACCCCGATTGGTTCGATTGAGGCAGCATTGCGCCCCCATTTCCGTAAACCCTGATACTCTCAGGCCGGAGTGTGGAAGCATCGATTCCCATTCGGCTAACCATTTCCGCATTGATCCTGTAAACACCGGATTCGGTAACCGCCAGCTTAAACCATGGCCCGTCTGCGAGCACCGGCTTTTGTGCCCGAACCTGAAATGACATCAGTAAACCCAGGCAGCATAGCACCGCACGGCCTGCGATTCTGCGGACATCAACATGCTTCAACCAGTGCATGAGCGGGAATGGTGTAGAGACGCTGCGAGGCATTATCCGTGCATAATACGCGACTTCTTCTCAGAGATCCGCGGGTAAATATCCTGTCCTGAAATAGGAAGCTGGACCCTTCATCGAGCTGAACAAGACATACTTTGCCAGCGCTTAAATCCTGGTCATCATACTTGCGGAGTGCATTGAACAGCCTCTGGTCACCGCCCGTGGAGGCGGCAGGGTTTTCAGAATAACGAAGTAAGGGGATGAGAATGTCTTCGGGGAAGATTTTTTCATTCATGACGGGCAGGAGCAACTGCCGGAATTCGTGCTTCCATTCAGGCCCGTGCGGTGCTACGCGTTTGCGGCCCCTTCCTTTATATTTATAATGCACAATGCAGTGGGCCACTTCGTGCAGATAAGTAATGAGAAAACCGTAGGAATTCAGATTGGCATTAACGGTGATGCGGGGAATGGCTCCTGGCTTAACCGTGAAATCTCCTAGCCTGGTGCGGCGTGGGCGCGAAAGGAAAAAGTTAAACCGGTGGGCACGAAACAAATCCTCACAATAGTCACTGGCCGCCGCGGGAACATACGACCTCAAAGACACGTTTTTCATACCCGAATAAAAAAAGAAAAGCCCTACTTTCATAGGGCTTTTCAGAATTTTCGACTTGTACGTCTGATTACTTCTTAGTAGTGTCAGCAGCAGCAGTATCAGCAGCAGCAGTATCAGCAGCAACAACAGCAGTATCAACAGGAGTTTCTACAGTTACAGCAGTAGTGTCAGCAGATTCGTCAGCTGGTTTGCTAGTACAAGCAGCGAAAGCTACCATCCCGGCAACAAACGCAAATGCAAAGAATTTTTTCATTTCTTGGGTGTAATTAAGGTTCGATGCAAAGGTAACAGGATCGAATTGAATATTCCTAAATTTTGAGTTTGTATTTTTCCAAGAACTTAAAATTTCCTTAGAAAATTCTCAAATCGCTTTATTTTGTCCTATTAATTCTGCCATTACCCCTAAACACTTTCTAATTTCCTGTTATAGGCCTTCACACATGCCGCAATTTCCGGCAACAGCTCCTGATTTGCCTCTATCCCATTCCCCACCACTATCACATCGGCACCAGCATTCAATGCATTATCGGCTTTTTCGTAGGAATCTATTCCGCCTCCTACGATGATCGGCGTATCCACCGCGGCACGCACAGCCGCGATCGTTTCTCCGGTCACCGGGAACTGTGCTCCGCTTCCCGCATCGAGAAATATATTTCTCAATCCCAGGTACTCTCCCGCCAGCGCAGTACACGCGACGATACCCGGCTTGTCGCGGGGCAATGGCGTGGTATTACTAATGTAGGAAACGGTGGTCAGCTTGCCGCTTTCGATGAGGAGATAGCCCGTCGGAAGTACTTCGATCCCGCTTCTTTTCAGCAGAGGCGCAGCAATAACGTGTTGCCCGATCAGCAATTCGGGATTACGTCCGGATATCAGTGACAGGAACAGAATTGCATCAGCAGTTGGCTCGATATGCAGGCTGCTCCCCGGAAAAAGTATGGCGGGAATATCGGTATACTCATGAATTGCAGCAATAAGCTTGTCGATCGCATAATTAGTGATCAGGCTCCCTCCTACAAAAAAGAAATCTACACCGTGCCCTGCCGCGTATTCGAGGAATGCCGGAAAAGTGGAAAGGTCAATTTTATCCGGATCCAGAAGAACAGCAAACGATTTCCTTTTTTCTTCTTTTCGTTGGGAAAGGAGGTCTGCGACTTGATGTTTCGCTGCTTTCATTCGGTTTTTCGTTCGTCTTCAATAAAATGTTTCAGCTTCTGGCGCGCCCATCCCACAGCCAATGTCCAGGCTAAACTTTGAACGGCTTGTCCCACCGCAGACTGGGTTTTAATTTTAGAGACCTTTATTTTCTCAGGCTCAACAGGTTTGACATAAACTTCCTTTTTTTTCTTATCCTTGGGCAAAAGCGCATTCATGACCACAAAAGTCGTTGCTAAAACGCCGCCAATCACCAATGCCTGTTTGCCATATTCTGTGGCTTCCTGTTTAAGGCCGTTCCATTGGACTTCCAGCTTATCACGGTAAAGATCTGCGTCTTGCAACAAACCTTCTTTGTCCTTGTCCGTGTCCGATGAGAACGGCTTGGTGATTTTTACGGAAGAATCTGTTGAAGAACTCATTTCATAGCTGTTTAAATAGTGACCTGAGAAATTTTCAAAAGGAATCCAAAAATAGCAATTCGAAGAAATTTATCCCCAATTAAAGCTACCAAAAAGCACTACTCCCCTTTATCCTTGACGAAACGAATGATGATCCTGTGAATCAGTTTCACCCAGGTTTCCCTCCAGATAATGGCTACCGCAAGTTTCAGAATGAATACGCCAAGCAATATGACGAAGCCCAAATAGTCACTTTGCAGCCACTTATTCAGGAATGTACCGAGCAATATAACGAGCAGAATCAGGATCGTCAGCCCCAGACACAGCAAAATGGCTGCATAAAACCCCATTACGACGGCCCGTTCGATCTTCTCACGAGTTTCGATCTTGAACAGGTCGATCCGGGTTTCGAAATACTTGAAAAGGGTGTCTTTGATTTCTTCCAGTTGACTTAGCATAGGCTGTAAATTTCAAATCATGTGAACTATCATAAATCTGATCACCAGACTTTTCTTCACATTAATCCAAAAACATACCAAGGATTGCCGAGACAATGGAAACAACCAGACCAAACAGCAATGCGGAAATAAATCCACTTACCGCAAAGCCGTCCACGAGGAAAGTGGCCAGGTAAATGATGAATACGTTGACTACAAAATAGAATAAACCCAGCGTCAGGATGGTGATCGGGAGTGCGAGTATCTGCAGAACGGGTTTCAGAAAGGTGTTCAGAATACCCAGCACTATTGCGACGATAATGGCAGTGGTGGTGCTGGCAACGAAAACCCCCGGAACCACATTGGCCGCGACAAGTATCGCCAAAGTACTGATTACAAGGCGTAGGAGTAATTTCATACTGATCTGGTTTTTATTGGTGACGGCTACGAAGTACGTCAATTACCTCATCTAAGTCAATGTTTTTTTGTTCCAGCAAAACCAGCAGGTGAAACAGCAGATCGGAGACTTCACTCTTGAAAAGATGATCGTCACTGTCCTTCGATTCGATCACTACCTCAACCGCCTCTTCTCCTACTTTCTGTGCAATTTTGTTGATCCCCTTCCTGAAAAGGCTGCTTGTGTAAGAAGCATCGGTAGGATTCAGTTTTCGTTCGCGGATTACTTCCTTCTGAAGGTAATTGAGAAATGACGCTTCCCCCTGCCGTGTTTCGACGATCTCGGGCTGGCTATTTTTTTCCCCAAAGCAAGTATCCGCTCCGGTGTGGCAAACCGGCCCGGCCGGCGTTGCCTTGATCAGCAGCGTATCACCATCGCAATCGGCAGCAATTTCATTCACAAACAAGAAATTACCGGATGTTTCGCCTTTCGTCCAGAGGCGTTGCTTGCTCCTGCTGAAAAATGTCACGGTACCTTCCTTGCGTGTTTTCAGCAGGGCTTCGGCATTCATATATCCCAGCATCAGCACTTTACCGGTCTTTACGTCCTGGATCACGGCCGGTACAAGCCCGTCAGCCGACTTATCAAAATCAATGGTTGAAAAGGTTTCGCTCATCTTAAATTGGTCAATTAATCATGCCGCAGTTACATCAAATACCGATGAACCGCATTATACTTTATGAAAACGCGCCATTACCGGGTCACACGGATGGGCAGGTCCTTATTTTTTAAATAATCCTTCAAATCCGGAATATCAATCTCCCTGAAATGGAAAATACTGGCGGCAAGACCGGCATCTGCCTTACCTGTCGTGAACACATCATAAAAGTGTTCCATGTTACCGGCACCGCCCGAGGCGATCACCGGAATATTGGCATTGCCTGATATCGTGGCCGTCAGTTCCAGCGCAAAGCCGTTTTTCGTGCCGTCCGTATCCATTGAAGTAAGCAGTATTTCGCCCGCTCCCCGTTCCTCCACCTCTCTGGCCCAGGGAATAGACCGTATTTCCGTCGCCTTCCTGCCTCCGTGCGTGTGTACGATATGCTCGTGCCCGTTGTCCGTTGCAATGTAACGCGTATCGATCGCGACCACAATGCATTGGCTGCCGAATTCCAGGGACAGTTCGTTGATCAGATCCGGATTACGTACCGCAGCCGAATTGATCGACACCTTGTCGGCTCCCGCATGCAGCAATGCGGATACGTCCGCAACAGATGAAATGCCGCCGCCGACGGTAAAAGGGATATTGATCGTCTGTGCTACTCTGCGGACGAGGTCAATAAATGTCGAGCGGCCATCGACAGTCGCCGTAATGTCCAGATAAACCAGCTCGTCGGCTCCCTGAGCAGCATACAATGCACCGAGTTCCACCGCATCACCAGCATCCCGGAGGTTCACA
The DNA here is from genome assembly GCA_965649915.1 of uncultured Dyadobacter sp. GTDB lineage: Bacteria > Bacteroidota > Bacteroidia > Cytophagales > Spirosomataceae > Dyadobacter. The sequence goes on along the minus strand of CBFGMV010000005.1, from coordinate 78,137 downwards.
AAGTTGATTCCTTTGACCGTCCTGCCGTCCTTCACATCCAGGCAGGGAATAATTCGTTTTGTAAGCATATTTCAAATGAAGAAACGCTGTAAATCGGGGAGCGCGATCCGGTTCTCGTAGATTGCCTTTCCAATAATTACGCCATAAATGTTCATTTCAGCCAGTTTCTCGACATCTTCGATGCCGCTGATTCCGCCGCTGGCGATGATATTCAGGTCAGGACATTTTTCCTGAAGGTTTTTGTACAGATCAAAAGAAGGACCTTGCAGCAGTCCATCCTTCGCTACATCGGTGCTGATGGTATACTTCACACCCTTTTCCACATATTCCTCCACGAAATCGTAAACCCAAATTCCCGTACCCTCTTCCCAGCCGCTGACCGCTATTTTCTCCTTTTTAGCGTCGGCACCAAGGATAATCTTTTCGCCTCCGTAGGTTCTAAGCCAGTTTTCAAACAGATCGGGCTGCTTCACGGCAATGCTTCCGCCCGTCACCTGCTTTGCACCGCTTTCGAATACGACCCGCAGGTCATCGTCGGACTGTACACCGCCACCGAAGTCAATATGCAAAGTCGTCCTGGCAGCAATCTTTTCGAGCACCTTCCAGTTGACCACTTTTTTGGCCTTTGCGCCGTCAAGATCCACCAGATGAAGGCGTTTTAACCCTGCGTCCTCAAACTCCAACGCTACTTCCAGCGGGTTTTCATTGTAAATCTTTTTTTGACCATAATCTCCCTGCGTGAGGCGAACACATTTCCCATCGATCAGGTCTATGGCTGGTATTATTTGGATCATCGGTTGGCTAAGCTAAATCAGATTTTCAGAAAATTTTCAAGGATCTGCTGACCGGCATTACCGCTGATCTCGCAGTGAAATTGTGCTGCGTAGAAGTTATCCTTGTGTAACATCGCGCTGAACGGCGATGCGTAATCACAGCTGGCAACGGTGTACTCGCACAATGGGGCCGCATAACTGTGTACAAAATAGACATACGTATTGTCGGGCAATCCTGCCGTCAAAGGCGACTTGTAGCCCGATATGTTGTTCCAGCCCATGTGAGGTACTTTCAACCCGGGCGCTGCCTGGAACCGTTTGACATCGACGTCAAAAATACCCATGCATTCGGTGTTATTTTCCTCCGAAAACCGGCACATCAGTTGCATGCCAACGCAGGTTCCGAACACGGGCTGCGTCAGAGAAGGGATCACTTTGTCGAGCCCAACGCTCCGGAGGTAATTCATGGTGGTACTGGCCTCTCCGACGCCCGGGAATATCACTTTGTCGGCAGACCGGATCTCCGCTTCGTCGTCGGTGTAAAGGTAACTTGCGCCAATGCGGTCGAGCGCATACATTACCGATTGCACATTGCCCGCGTTGTACTTGATAATGACGGTTTTCATTCTATTCTAAGCTTGGAAATCGACAACAAAAAAGCCCGATCTTATCAATCGGGCTTCTGGGATACTATGTATTCAACCTTATTACAACACTACTTGCAAAAACACATCACCCTAGACGTCCGAAAGCCGATAGGCTATGATGTAAATGATATGTTTCAGCTGTTAACATACCACAAATGTAATCAAAATTTAAAATAACCGGATACCTGGAACGTAAATATTACATTAAAATTTGCTTAGAAAAATCTTCGTACCTTGCGGTCGACAAATGGCCTTGTACCATGCAAAAGCATTTCATTCCACAACTTGTTTTCCTGCTCTTTACCTTGATTACCGTTGATTCCCTGGCGCAGACTGAAGACCTTGCACGCCGCCTTTTCAATGCACACGAAAACTACCGTGAAAAGACGCTCACCCAGCGCCGCTTCAAACAAAAGGATATCATTCCACTGATTTCCAGGCGACAAGCCAACCCGTTGTACCAGATCGAAAAGGTCGGAGAGTCGTTCGAAGGGCGGCCCATACAAATGCTCAAACTAGGCAATGGCAAGAAGAAGGTATTGCTTTGGACGCAAATGCATGGCGACGAGCCTACCGCCACCATGGCCAGTTTCGACCTCTTTAATTTCATGGAAGGCAAGAACGACGGTTTCGATAGTTTCAGGAAAAATCTCCTGGATAATACGACGCTCTACTTCGTACCCATGCTCAACCCCGACGGTGCGGAACGCTACCAGCGCAGGACCATGCAGGGTATCGATATGAACCGTGACGCCGCAGCCCGTCAGACGCCGGAAGCCCAAATCCTGAAAGGTCTCGTGGATCGTCTGAAACCCGACTACGGCTTCAACCTGCACGACCAGAGTCCGCGCTATTCGGCAGGCCGCAGTCCCAAGCCGGCCACGGTTTCCTTTCTGGCGACTTCCTATGATTATGAGCTATCCATTAACCCGGTGAGAGAACGCTCGATGCAGCTGATCGTGGGCATGAATAAAATCCTGCAAAAGTATATTCCCGGACAGGTAGCGCGCTATGCCGATGATCATGAGCCACGCGGATTCGGAGATAATGTCCAGAAATGGGGAACCACATTGGTGCTCATCGAATCGGGAGGCTATGTGGGCGACCCGGAGAAACAATACATCCGGCAGCTTAATTTTATGGCGATCCTTTCCGCTTTGGACAAGATCGCCGACAACTCGCTGACGAAAGAGAATCGCGAAGCGTATTATGACATCCCTGAAAACGGGCGCTGGCTTTACGACCTGGTCGTCCGCAATGCGACGGTGAAGCAATCAGGTAAGTCATTCACTGCCGACCTGGGCATCAACCGCAATGAGGTCAATTATTCCAATGCGAGTAAATTTTTCTATTACAGCAAGGTAGAAGATTTCGGAGATCTGCATCCGCAGTACGGAAGCGAAGAAATCGACGCTACCGGGCTGACCATCGAGAAAGGAAAGATATATCCCACCACGTATCGGAATATCAGTGAAATCAGTAAACTGAATGCAGTGAGCCTGCTCAAAGAGGGTTACACGTACGTCAGGCTCGCGCCCGACTCCAACACGCGCGCGCTGGGCCTGTATTTCACCACAGCCCCCCTGCATGTGCTACGCAGCGGCCAGCCCACACCGGCAGGTACTCCCGGACTGGGTAGTACTGCCACTTTTATTCTCAAAAAAGCTAGTAAAGTGAAATACGCTGTGATCAATGGCTTTGTGTATGATATGGATAAGGCGGAAACGATCAAAGGACAAGGTATTGTAGAGTAGGCTAAATATGCCCATTGAATTTCCAAAGCCCGGATCTACGCGTTCCGGGCTTTTCTGCGTATTAGCGACCATTGCATTTTTAACCACGCTATTGGTTTCCTGCCCCTAAACAAATATCTTCGGGTTTACCTATTTTTGTCTTGACAATCAATTTTGTCGGGCGTCACTTTCCCAACCCCAGTTTAATGTCCGAGTTCCAGGCTTACCTCCAATTAGGTTTCAGTCACATTACAGACTCCAACGGCTATGATCACATCTTGTTTATCATGGCGCTTTGCACTGTTTATACGCTGGTTGATTGGAAAAAGGTCGTTGTACTGGTAACCGCATTCACTGCCGGGCACTCGGTTACGCTTGCCCTTGCTACATTGGGCTATGTCAGTATCAAACCCGATTGGATCGAGTTGCTGATCCCCGTCACGATCATGATCACCGCCTTTCTTAATTTCTTCCATAAACTCCCGAAAGGCGCTTATGCTTCCAGGGAAGAAGGGCCGGCATTCAGATATTCCCTCGCATTGTGTTTCGGACTGATTCACGGATTGGGCTTTTCAAATTACCTGCGGGTATTGCTTGGCAAAGAGGCGGAGATTTTCAACCCGCTATTGGGTTTCAATGTCGGGCTGGAATTAGGACAACTCATCATTGTGTTTATTATCTTAGTCATTGCGTTTGTAGCCACAGAACTCCTACGCGTCCAGAAAATCACCTGGATACACATATTGTCGGGGATCATATTCGGAATGGCCTTATCCCTGACGCTGCAGAACGAGCTTTTCCGGACATTGACAGGTATGCCGGTAGACTAAAAAGAACCTAATTAATGACCAACCAATTATGAAAAAAACGCTATTCCCGTTACTAATGCTGCTGCTATCCGTCTACTCGATGGCCCAGCAGCTACCTACTTCACCCAATTATAAGGCCAACGACCGCTTCGAACAACTCGGAACCGCGTTGCCTACACCCAACAGCTACCGGGCGGCATCCGGTGCACCGGGACGGGAATATTGGCAGCAGCGTGCCGATTATGACATTAAAGTGGAACTGGATGACGACAACCGGCGCATCATCGGTTCTGAAACCATTACATTCTTCAACAACTCCCCGGACGACCTCAAATATATATGGCTGCAACTCGATCAGAACCTGTTCAAGAAAGACGGTATCGGAGCGATGTCCCGAACAGGCACCGTCAATGAAAAGGGAATGAGTACGGCCCAGCTGGAGGCATTGAACAACGGCCGGGGATCTTCACTCGATCCCAAGATCGAATATGGCTACAAAATCTCCGCGGTAAAAGATAAGACGGGCAAAACCTTGCCTTACACAATCAACGGAACCATGATGCGCATTGACCTTCCGCTGGTGATGAAGCCTGGAACAAGCTTTGTTTTCGGTGTGGACTGGACCTATAACATTACCGAGTACTACGGACGCAGCGGCTATGAGTTCTTCCCCAAAGATGGCAATGCCAACTATTTCATCGCGCACTGGTTCCCGCGCATGGCACCTTATGACGATGTCAACGGCTGGAACCATAAGCAGTTCCTGGGTCAGGGAGAATTTGCATTGATATTTGGCAACTACAAAGTGGCCATTACTGCCCCGGCCGACCACGTGGTAGCCGCCAGCGGAGAATGCCAAAACTATGCACAGGTACTGACAGCTACACAGAAACAGCGCCTCAAACAAGCTGAAACATCCAAAACACCGGTGTTGATCGTAACACAGGCGGAGGCTGAAAAGGCTGAAAAACGCGAGAATAAAACCCCGGGTAAAAAAACCTGGATCTATAAGGCCGACAATGTGCGCGACTTTGCATTTGCGAGCAGCCGTAAGTTCATCTGGGATGCCATGCAGAGCGATGTTTACAAAAGCGGACGGAAGATCTGGTGTATGTCGATTTACCCCAAGGAAGGCAACCCGCTTTGGGAACAGTACTCGACCAGAGCAGTGGCACATACCCTGAAATCCTACGGTGCCCGTACTTTTGAATATCCATACCCGGTCGCCATATCTTGCCATTCGGTAGCGGGCGGTGGCATGGAATACCCGATGATCAGCTTCAATGGCGGCCGACCTGAGGAAGACGGCACTTACACCGAAGCTGTGAAATACGGTATGATCGGCGTGATCATCCACGAGGTAGGCCACAACTTCTTTCCGATGATCGTAAACTCCGACGAGCGCCAGTGGGCGTGGATGGATGAGGGGCTTAACACATTCTGCCAATACCTGGCCGAAAAGGAATGGGACTACAACTTCCCGACCCGCCGGGGCGAGCCGAATCAGATCACGGAATACATGTCTTCGGACAAATCCGTTCTGAGCCCGATCATGGCTTCGGCTGAAAATGTGATCGGACTGGGCCCCAATGCATATGGCAAACCGGCCACCGCATTGAATATTCTTCGTGAAACCGTCATGGGCCGCGAATTGTTTGACCACGCATTCAAAGAATATGCAACACGCTGGCGCTTCAAAAGCCCTACCCCGGCCGACTTCTTCCGTACCATGGAAGATGCCTCGGGTGTGGATCTGGACTGGTTCTGGAAAGGCTGGTTCTATGGCACGGAGCCTGTGGACCAGGACCTGGTCACCGTCGACTGGTTCAGCATAGATACCCAGAATCCGGCGATCGAAAAAGAACTGGCGCGGAAAGAAGACGCCCGCAAGAAGCTGACGATGAGCAAGATTCAGGACGCCAAAACAAAAGGCAAAACCGTGGTGGCCGAAGACTCCACCATGGCCGACTTCTACAATCGCTATGACCCATTCAAGGTAACAGAAGCCGACAAGCAGAAGTATGAGCAGTACTTGTCGACCCTGACGGAGAACGAACGCCAGCTGATCCAGGACAATGCCAATTTTTATACTTTGGCCATTAAAAACAAGGGAGGCGTACCCATGCCGGTGATCGTGAAAATGGGTTTTGAGGATGGTACCGATTCTGTGGCAGTGTTCCCGGCCGAGATCTGGCGCTTCAACGACCAGCAGATCAACAAGGTGATTTCAACCAAAAAGAAAGTCGTACAATGGACGCTGGACCCTTACCAACAGATCGCGGACATCGATACGGAGAATAACTCATTTCCACGTGTCGCCCAACCGACCCGGTTCCAGATCTACAAGCAGCAGCAATTGAAAAAAGCACCTAACCCGATGCAAATGCAGGGTGCAGGCGCCGGCAAAGTGAGTACCGAGCCAAAGAACTAGCGATACACACCGGCTTTCAGACCCTCCCGGATCGGCATGTCGGGAGGGCTTTTTTATGCAAATTCAAAATCAGACTTATGTAATTTCAAAATTCACATAAACCAATTTACAGAATACAGGCATTGTCAAAAACATTCATATGCAGAGCTGGTAACAATTCCCACGCAGCCAGTATTCTGTTTAAAATCGAGTAATATTTAAATTTGACTTTATGAACATTGTAATTCTTGACGGCTATACCCTCAACCCCGGCGACCAGGACTGGGCCCCCATTCAGAAACTGGGAAAAGTGACTATTTACGATCGTTCCCGAACTGATGAGATCGTCGCCCGGGCCGCAGATGCAGAGATCCTCCTGGTCAACAAGGTGGTGCTCTCGGCCGAAACGCTCGCGCAGCTTCCAAAAGTGAAATATATCGGGGTAATGGCGACCGGTTTCAACAATGTCGATATCGAAGCTGCCCGCAAACAAGACGTTACCGTCACCAATGTAAAAGCGTACGGCCCGGCGTCCGTAGCCCAGCAGACTTTCGCCTTACTGCTATCGCTCGTGAACCGGGCCGAAACGCATAGCCAGAGTGTTTTCGCCGGAGAATGGGTATCGTCACCCGACTTCTGTTACTGGAAAACCCCGTTGACCGAACTAGCCGGCAAAACAATGGGCCTGATCGGGCTGGGCGATATCGGTTCGCAGGTAGCACGCATTGCGCTCGCATTCGGTATGCGGGTGATCGCTTACCGCAAGCATCCCGCGCCGGCAGACGGAATCGAGATGGTATCGCTCGACGACATTTTCACGCAGAGCGACGTCATCAGCCTGCATTGCCCGCTCACGGAAGAAACGCGGGAGATCATCAACAGGGATAGTCTTTCCAGGATGAAACCCAACGCGATCGTTCTGAACACCGGCCGTGGCCCGCTCATTCATGAAGCCGACCTGGCCGACGCTTTACGTACAGGCGTGATCGCCGGCGCAGGTCTGGATGTGCTCTCGGCCGAACCGCCCCGGCCCGACAATCCACTGCTTTCCGCTCCCCATTGCGTCATCACCCCGCACGTAGCGTGGGCCACATTTGAAGCACGTCAGAGATTGCTGCGGATGGTCGCCGATAACCTGGAAAGTTTTCAGAATGGTTCTCCCCGGAATGTGGTTTCATAAATTCCGGGTACTGAGAAAGCGTATTTTTTTCGTGCACGTAAACTAACTACATCTGGTCTCCGCGTGAATTATAGCATACATTTGCATAACCAGAATTCCCGGGTCTGCCACTAAGGGCCCGTTTTCCCGACCTCAATACACTCTCAATAGTATGGGTATTTGTTTACTCCTGATTTCGTTTGCGTGCATTTTTACGATCTTCTTCCTTCGCCCTACCGAGGCAGGCGTTTACACCAATATCCGCAGGTCATTTATACTATCGCTGATCGCCAATGCGGTGATCATCTTCCTGTACAACGAGCTGTTTTCGTTCTTCGACGCTATTAGCACCACCTCCGCGGTTGCATTCTGGACGATCGAGGCCGCATGCGCTTCCGCTCTTGTTTACTATCTGACTCGTTCGAAAAAAGCGGGAGCGGATGGACTACGCCAATTGAAGGACGCTTTGCGCCTGAAAGGATTCGGAAGCACCCAAAAGGTGGTAATCACCGGAATCACGTTCCTGTACATGATTCCCTTGCTGTTCCTTGCCGCTTATGTGGCACCGAACAATTATGATACCCACATGTACCACCTGAACCGCATTCTGATCTGGATCTACAATGGCAATCTCGACCATTTCCCGACCATGCATTTGCAGCAGTTGTATCTCAATGTGTTTGCGGAGTATATGGTCCTCGATACCATGCTGCTCTCCGGCTCCGATCAATTTTCAGGACTGGTCCAGTTTGGTGCATTCCTGGGCTCGATCTGCGGAATCAGCCTGATTGCGAAAAAGTTTGGTCTCGGCAAAGACGGGCAGTTACTGGCGGCAATCTGCTTTCTCACCATACCTATCACCATTTTCGAAAGTACAAGTACCCAGGTCGACCTCTGCGGCTGTTTTTTCCTCATCACCTTTGTCTATTTCGGGTTCGAACTGCTGGAACAGAAATCTACGCTGGCGCTTGTCGTGTTGCTGCAATCCCTTGCATTCGGAGGATTTTCAAAGTATACCATCCTGATCTTCGCCTTGCCCTTTGCGATCTATTTCGGCGTACGCATCCTGCTGCAATACCGCATTGGTTATGCAGCCAAAGTACTGGCCCTGGCTATCGTCCTGCTTACCGCGACATTCGGGCCGTTTTTTTACCGGAATCATGCCCTTTTCGGCCACGTCATGCGGCCGTTGCGTGACACGCCATTCGCTTCGGAGGAGTTGCCTGCCAACAAATACTCGCCGGTGTACACTTTATCCAGTGTCATCAAAAACGCCGGGCTGAATATCGGCCTGCCCGATACCCGTTTCAACCGCTTCCTCGACACTGCGATCAGGTCTTTTCACGAAACCATCGGTGTCAATATCGACGATCCCGACCTGAGCGTCGACCCTTTTTCCGTCAAATACTCCGTGCAGGAGGATATGATTCCCAATACGATCCATTTCTGGCTGATCGTCGCAGCCGGTATTTTGCTGCTTTTCTCGCCTTTGAATGCTGATATCAAATGGTTCTGGACGTGCACGGCACTGGGATTTCTGCTGTTTTGTACATTGATGAAGTTTCAATTGTGGAGCACCAGGACGCAAATGCCGCTCTTTGCTCTCGGTGCGGTGCTGATCGCCTGCATTTACTGCTTGAAACTGCGCTGGCGTACCGTTTATCTCAGCGGTGCGCTCCTGCTGGCTTCGCTGCCGTTTGTCTACGGAAATCCAAGTAAAGAACTCATTTCAATCAACTACCTGACCCGAAAAGCCCTGGGCCACATCCCGATAGCCATTTGCGAAAGCAGCGACGCCGTGGGGAAAGTTTACGAACAATATCTGAGCCAATATTACGAATGGCCCGGAAAAGACCACTGTCACCCATTGAAGGGATTCCCGGATTACGGTGAGAGGCGAAAAGTTTTCTCTCTTCTCGAAAAAGCAGGTTACTACGACCTGGACCGCACGTCAAATGTTTTCTCGATGGGGCGTGACCGGGCCTACTTTCTGAGCCATCCCGACGATTACCTCAGCTTCAAGGAACTTCTGCCGCACATCCAGGGCGGCAACCGGAACGTTGGCATCCTTTTCCGCAGAAACATCGGGTATTACCATTTCTGGGGTGCGATCGACAACAAGGTCAACCGTGCCGGAAAAATGGATTACATCCGTTACATGAAAGAACTGGCTCCATTGAAAAATGCCAGGAAGCAATTCTGCTATGAATACGTTCTGTCAGACGACCGAACGCTGATCGATTCTTTTATTCCAAAAGGTAACATCGCGCAAATCTATTCCAGCGAATTGCTTTACCTGGTGGAGCTGAAAAAGCCGGGATGCGAGAAGGTGCTGTTCTGAAAGTCTTTGCTACCGTTTTCTTCTGAAATAGTAATAGTAGGCCGCGACTCTGTTGTCATCGCGGAACATCAGCGAATCGTAGTGCTCCCAGCCATTTCTTTCCATAAAACTGAGTAATGCTGCGGTGGAAGCAAAAACCTTCTCCTTCTTTAATTCAGGATCAAAGATCTTCCGGTCCTTGTCGTCACCATCAAAGCTGTCGGCCCTGAAATTGGTCTTCTGCCCGTAATCCACAAATACATTCACCGACTTGCTGGAAAATCGTTCGGTAATCAGGACTTCGACAATCCCGACATTTTCCTCCTTATTAATATCGACATCACCGACCAACACCTGTGCAAAAACACGGTTAGCAGCCGACAAAACGAAGAACAATGCGAATAGGAATCTCATTTGGAAAAAGGTTTAAGTGAGACAAAGACGCAAAAAAACCGGAAGCATCGCCTCCGGCTTTTATGAAATTCTGACACCAATTATATAAGATCTTAATATTCTGTATTCTGAGGATCGAAGTTAGTCCAGCCTGTGGTCCAGTCTGTTGTTCCAAATGCTCCGATGTAGGTATTGGCTTCAAAACCTGCTGGCAAAGTAACGCCGCCTGTCAGCAATGGAGAGCCGGTTTGAGGAAGCACTTTCAGGCCTGCACCCAATGTATTGTAAGCCGCGTCAAGTTTCAATGTTGCAACATCGGCACCGAAGCTGTTTTTACGAGCCGCGTCTTTCAGCAACGTTTCATCGCCTGATACGATCGCCTTCGTCATTCCCGTCAGAACCAAACCGCGGTAATCTGAACGTCCGGCTTTAAAGTTGGCTTGTGTAGAATCACCTTCCAGTTCAAGACCTCCCTTAGGATAAGCTGCCGAAACAATCGAGTTGTAAATACTTACGGCAGAGTTTCTGCGAATACGGAATGCTGAACGATATTTAGCATTAACAGTTCCCGGAGCAATAAAAATGCTCATGTTGCTGAACTTAGCACTTGTTTTTGGAGAAGCTCCTGATCCGGCTGCGTCGTTATCCGACTCAAAGCCGTTGGAATCCGAGCAAGCGCACTGGTCGGCAACTGCCGGGTCTCTCAGCGCCACACCATACTGAACATTTCCACTGAAACCCCAGTCAGTATCAAAGTCATCGTCAAGTGTACGATAAGAGATGAGGTGTTTCGAGTTAACAGTTCCACCAAACCATTCGTAAGCATCGTCACCGCTGTATGATACTTGTACGTAGTCAATCGTAGTTCCTGAACCAACGCCGCCAAAAGTCAGACCGTTGATCTCTTTATCTGTTTCAAAGGCGATACCGGCAAACTCGATGCGAACATATTTCAATGTACCTGAGTTGTCAGCAGCATCCGTTCCACCAAAAGTCGAAACGTTTTCACCTTCGATCGTAGCCGGAGTCTTGTTAACAGGAGCCTTTCCCAACAGGATGATGCCACCCCAGTCACCATAGTTACGTGCGCCCTTGGCAGCAGAAGAAGTAAAGACGATAGGCTTGGCAGCAGTACCCTCAGCCATAATTTTCGCACCTGGTTTCACGATCAGAGAACCTTTTGTGAGCTTGTCGCCTTTGATGATCGTTCCTGGTTCGATGGTCAGTATTGCATTGTTATCAACATATACAAAGCCTTCAATGATATATTTGTTTGCTGCTTTCCAGGTAGTAGCAGTAGTAATGGATCCTTTAACGGTAATTGTTTCGCCTACCGGATCAACTGGTCCGGGATCTTTTCCATCATCATCAGTTTTACACGACACAACTACGACAGATGCAGTAAATACCAGCATTGCCAATAACCAAGTTGTTAACTTTTTCATTTAACAGGTTGTTTAATTGATTGTTTTTAATTTTTATGATTAAAGTGTGTAGCGCAGTCCGATCATGGAGTAGCTTCCTCTGCGGTATTTCTGATACAAACCGTCAGTTTTGGTATCGATCTTGTTGTCCCGGTTGGTATCCTGGTATAAACGGAATGGCTGGTTGAGCAGATCCTGGATACTCGCACGGATTTCGAGGCGTTTGCCGATAGATTTGATAATGTTCAGGTCGATCACATTACGGGACAATTCGAAGATGTTTGCGCTGATCACGTTATCCCCAATGATGTAGATACGCTTTCCGATCACATTGTAAAGCGCATTGATCTGTAAACCGCGCTCATCGTCATTGTAAAACAGACCCGCATTGATCAGGTAAGGCGACTGGCCTTGCAGGTAACGATCGGTGCTGCCGGTTGTGACGTTTGTCTTCACGTCGCTGGTGATCACCGATGCATTCAGTGTTACTAACATTTTGCTGAGGAAGTTTGCATTCTCAGGGTTCGACAGGGCTTTGCGAACTTCGAGCTCCACCCCTCTGGCATAGGCCGTTTTAGCATTAGCCACCGTAAATGCCACTGTACTACCGTTGTAGAAAATTGCCGCTTCAATCGGGTTCTTAAATGTTTTGTTGAACACCGATAATGTAATCAACTCGCTTTTGCTCGGATAAAACTCGTATCTCAGATCATAATTCTGGATCGTCGCATTCACCAGTGAAGGATTTCCTTTGCGGGACACATCGAAGTTAAAGTCGTAGTAAGTACTTGGAGATAGCTCGCGGAACTCGGGACGGTTAACAGTCGTGCTGTATGCAGCTCTTACGGCATGCTGCTCGTTGAACTTGTAGGTAAGGTTAACAGAAGGCAGTGGAGTGAAAACCGGACGGTCCACATTCACCTCGATACCGCCTCCGCGTTCGAAGCCCTGCAATTGCTGGCGGTTATATTCTCCCCGGAATCCGACAGTCGCGTTCAAATGCGCTGTGATAGGCCAGTAAACGGATGCGTAACCTGCTGTAAGAAGATTCTGCGCACTGTATTTATCATCAAAATTGGTTCCCTCCGTGTAGTACACCTTGTCCGGAGCCAGGTTCGACGACTGGAAGAATTGGCTGGGCGACTGTGTCAGCAGTTCGTCACCAACCCGGTTGGGGTTCACGATACCAAACCAGCGTGCCGAATATTTACGGTCTTTGTATTCAACATAAGTACCTACATTCAACTTGGGCTGCTGGTCGGCTTCATCCTTTTTCGCTCCCAGCATACGCTCGTAAGAAACGGTTCCGGTTCCAACGATCTCACCCAAACGGGAGTAGAAACGTGCTCCCTGCTGCAAGGTAGGACTTTCAAATTGTTGGAGGTTGATCTGAAATGGCTCTTGCGTTCCAGTCTGACGTGTCGATGTAAACCTTCTGAAATCGGGCTCGTTACGATAAGTGTATCCGGCGCCGGCAATCCAGCGTAGTTTTGACTTCTCCGAGAGTTCGTGTGTACCACTCAGCTGTCCCGAGTAAATGCTCCTGGCCTCATACCGGAATGCACCATTGTTGTAGTCCAGGTTGTTCTCGATGTTTCCGCCGCCACGCACAACCGTTTCTTTGTTACCCATCTGGTTGAACAGGTTCCGGAATTCGATTTTATTTTTTGGATTCAAGATAAATGCCCAGTTCGACATAATCCCCAAACGAGCGTTTTCCTGCAAGAACTGGTCATTGAAAAACTCTGTTTTCTGACCCGACGCATTGAAACGGTTCTGGCTAACGGTGTTATTGATACGTGAAAACGAGTAGTTAATATAAGAAGTATTGGTAACCTCAACGTCTTTGACAAAAAAGCGGCGGCTGAAATTGATACCTGCTCTCATGTCGGGCGTTACATTGATCTGCTTCGGCGAATAGTAATCCGGCAGGTCCTGGAATTTCTGAATAATGGATGGCGATTTTGCATTCAGGATAACCCCTCTTCTATTGGGGAAGTCATTAGGCAAGGTACGCGTTCCGTTTTCGATCCCCAGGAATTCCAATGCACCTCCTTTGTGGCTGGTCGCCGAATTGAATGTCGTTCCGGCGCGGTAACCTGCCGAGAAGTTCACCGAAAAGCTGTTTCCGTCGGGAATCGTTTTGGTGTAGATCTTGATCGCACCGCCGCTGACGTCCCCGGGAAGGTCCGCCGAAGCAGATTTAAAAACCAGCATCCGGTCGATAGCGGATGATGGGATTAGGTCAAAGGAAAAGGATTTAGTATCGACTTCAGTAGAAGGAGTGATAATGTCGTTGAGAAGTACTGTATTGTAGCGCTCGTTCAATCCGCGCACTACGATGAAACGGTCGTCAAAAATAGAGATACCGGGCACGCGGCGGATGACGGCAGATGCGTCCCTGTCCTGTGTGCGCTGGATTTGCTGTGCTGAAATACCCACCGCTATCTGTTGTACCTGCTTGATTTCGGTGATGACGGAAACTTCGGTATTGGTTTGCCGCTGTCCCTTTACTACTACTTCCTGCAATGTTTTGTTGTCCTCAACGAGCGCAGTAGTAATCACTGTCGATTTGTCTGCTTCAACGCGCACATTGTCTATTTCTTTTGTCGCGTAAGAAACGTAGCTGATCTGGATCTTGTAAGATCCGGCAGGTACTTTCTGAATTTCAAAGTTGCCTTCCACGTCGGTCACGGAACCCAGTGGGGATGTGCCGCCTGTGATCTGAACGGTAGCGCCGATGATCGCTTCATTGTTCTTGCCGTCCTTCACATTGCCCTTAATAGAGCCGAATTGCGCAAAACAAGCGGAAGTCGTTAAAATAAGGAGGGAAATTGCTGTAACCAAATGTCTCATAATCAGTGTCTAATATTTTGACACGAAACTACTAGCACAACATTATTCCCATATGTCTTTAATATTAAGTTATTGTTAACTCACATTTTTACATGATCGCGTACTTCAGCGTATTGATCTCCTTATATACAGGATCGTGAGAACCAAAGAGAAAACGCGAGCGGTTACAGATCGCATGGCATAGCTCTTTAATGCGCTCGAAAACGAAAAGGCGCTCATCGTTGACCACATAAACCTTCTGTATCAGGCTTGCCACTTCTTTGCCGAATGTCTCCGCTCGGCTGATCATTTTTTTACAATCGTCGATCGTATAGGGAATATTCACGGGAATGTGCTCCCCGGCTTCTATCTTCTGCACCATGGATCGGAAATGATCCAGGATAATGGAATAGGATAATATGAATACGTCCAACTCCTTGTCAAAGCCGGGCCTGACCACATCATACGGCGGTGCCAGCGGATTTTGAGCAAAGATCGCGGCATAATGCATTTTGATTTCCCTGGTGTGGACCGGGTCCTGCAACTTATCCCTGACCACCGCCCGTTTCATGACATAGGCAACGTGCCTGATGCTATCCTCCTCGCCTTTGAACATCGCCTTCCGGGCCAGCGAAGCCGCCACGTACTTCCCGACTGTATCTATATAAGTACCATTTAAAAGCTCGAACTGCCGAAGCTGCCCCTGAAGCTCGGCAATCAACTCCATTTCCTGACCATTGGCGCGACTGGCTGGTACACGGGCCAGCTCCAAAACCATCCTTGCTTTTGCTACTCTCCTTGCAAGCGATCTCTCAAAAGGTGTCTGACTAACCACCTTGCTGTCTGAACTACTTTCAGTTTCGATTCTTTTCATCTCTGCGACGTCATCCGGATTGCTGTGCCGCCCGCTCCGGTTATAAGGTATCAACCCGGCTTTTCTCTGCCGACGGCCCCGCCCAAAAGTAGTGTTATTGAAATATTAAAATCACAACGGGTTTATTATGAATATGTTAATTATTACAAAAGACTGATCCCAAATGGACCATTCCTTCCTTAAAAGGTGGTACTCAGCTGGAAAAGTGGGAGATACATGGCTATGAGAATGAATCCTACGATCGCTCCCAGGAATACGATCATGAAAGGTTCGAGCAAGCCCCCGATCAGGGCTGTCTGGTGTTCCACTTCCTCGGTGTATTGTGCGGCAATTTTTTCAAAGAACGCGTCGAGCTGATTCACCTCTTCACCTACCTTAATAAGCGACAGCATTCTGTTCGGAAAAACGGGAAACTGCGACAGCGACCTGTTCAGAAATTCTCCCCGCATCATATCCTTCTCTACCTGCGCAAGCGCGACTTCGATAGGGTAAAAGCCGACCATCTGCTTTACGAGCGTGGTAGCCCGCAACAATGGTACTTTCGAAGCGATCAGCAGCGCCATTGACTGGGAGAAACGGGCCAGGTATATTTTGCGGATGATTTCTCCGATTAATGGAAGCGCGATTACAAATGCCGCTCCCCTCTTCCTGAACCAATCCTTCTTTCTGCTCCTCCATATCAACCCTCCGGCTACCGCTGTCATGACAAAGCACATCCATGCGTAGGCTGAAAAAAAATGTGAGATATCAAGGATCAGCTGCGTTACCCAGGGCAGTTTGCCTCCAAAACGCTTGAAAACGTCGGCAAACATCGGGACCATGAAGTTCAGCATGAAGAACACGGCTGCAAGGGACGTTGCCAGTACCAGGCCGGGATAGGTCAGGGCCTGAACGATCTGGCGCTTTTGTCTGGTCTTTTTTTGATGATACATCGCCAGCTCTTTCAGGATTACCGGCAACTTGCCCGTCTCCTCCCCGATCTGAATGCTGCAATACTCGTAAATACTGAACTGCCTGGTCTCTTCCAGGGCGTCGGACAATGCCTTCCCTTGCAGTACGGAATCCCTCACACCCGCAAAAATGGTCATTTCGCTGGCCTTGCGCTGGTCTCCTGCAACCAGGTCTAATGCGCTCTTCAAATCCAGCCCTGCCGTCAGAAGAATACTCATTTCCAGGTAAAACGCTTCCTTACGCTTGTCATTCAGCCCTGAACCCGACAGGGAGATATCCTTATTAAGCACATCCGACCACTTACGGGCAGGCGGAGCGGAGACGGGTTTGCGTCCGGCTGTAATTTTGCGGAGGTCAATCGATGTCATGAATGCGATCATTTGAACGGTGGTCGTGCAACCAGCTGTCGGCGCCATATTGTTTTTGAAAGGAAAGCGAGAACTCCTCTTCGTCGATCAAAAATTGCAACCTGAGCGCATCGATCATTTCGCCTTCTTCCACAACATCCCGCCCGCTTTGCAGCATTTCGACCCCGCTGAACGGTAGGTTAAATGTATCGCGCCGCGCGCTGTCCGAGCGGATGATCGCGCCATCCATAAACTCATAATGTACCGTCCGCAGTGCATACCTGAAAGAACAGCCCTGCCGCATTTTGAAAACATGCCTGCAATCCGAGAAGTCCTTTGTCATTAATCTTTCGATTTCCAGATGAACAGCAAATGCTTCCTGGCTATCCCTAAACCTGAGAAACTGACGCTGTATCAGATTAAAGCAGGTAAAGCAAATGGTGATTGCCACGGCGCTGACGACCATCACCACCATCATTTCCATTAATGTAAATGCCCTCAGTCTATTCATGCTGCCGAATCTGAATTAGCTGTCGCTGAACGGCCATCAAATGTCCCTCGCGTCCGTACACTTCAATTTTTAACAGGGCGAGTTGCGGATTACCTTCATAAAAATCGACCGACTTCACCACAGTATAAATGCCTCTGGTGAGCTGCTCAGGAAAGTACGTTCCGGCTTTTTGAGTTTCGGTTGCCACTTCGTTGATGACCGCCATTCCGCCGAACTTTTCACCCGAGAAACCGGCCCTTCCCACATTGGCGACAATGGCGGCGCTCACAGAGAAAACGACGGCCATCAGCGCCATGGCTACTACCAACTCGATCAACGACGAGCCGCTGATCCGTGCTATCTGTTTCAATACCATTTGACAATCTTTCGGCTGGATGAGGATGATGAGAACAATGCTGAACCTACATATTGAACAGGTAATTCACCGGCATCGATTACCGCATTCACCAGATAGTTTTCGTATACAGATGAAGGTGTTTGCAACACGAATTTCCGGCAAATGACCTCTCCATGCACCCTACCATGCAATTCGAGAAAACCATCCGCATAAACCTGCCCGGTAACCAGAACATGATCGGCGATTTTGATGATGGTTTGCTGCAAGTCCTGAACTTCCTGGAAAGCCATCAGCACTCCTTCTATAAGACTGTTTTCTCCGATCGTAATGGAGGGCTGAGTGGTATGAAAGTCTCTTTTTAACAACCCAATAGCGGAAGGATAAAGCAACGAACAACCTTTCCCGATCCGGACCGAATCGGTGGCGAGCAGTTGTGCATTCCCTTGAAATCCATCCTGGACCACGATAACAGGCGCAATCACGATCACATCGTGGAGTTGCGCCCGCGGAGCGATACGTATGAGCGAGTCGGAAACGATCACTAACTGGCCTTCATACACGTTCCGCAGATCGAGGACGCCGTGGTGGTACAGCAATGCAGGTGTCTCCGTAAAAGACCGTCGCAGTGTGTCCGGTTCAGTGGGGCCATCCATTTCAGTATGCCAACCGTCATGTTCGGGGCCTGTATCGATGAGTTTCCCCAGATAGGAAACCAATGCCTTGTTCACGGGTGGCAGATCAAACGACGACCGACCGATTTTTCCTTGCACGGGATCCGTTCCCGGATACTGAAATCCTTCTACCTGTACACTTTTCACGCCCACTTCGGGCAGCTTACACGGTCCCAGAATGGAAGTTTCTCCGCTCACAGACAAGGCAATGCCATTATCTGCCAGATAAATGGCCTGTGATGCCGTATTCCCCCAACCCATCAGGAATGCCTTATTCCGGCTGGCCCGTCCGGCATAGGCAACCACTGTCCCGACCTCATACATTCCCCAGGGCTGCCGGGTGACAGTGACGGAGTCCGTCCCGTCCCCAAACAAGTCCCATGTTCTTTCAAAACGGGCGATACTGTCCGGCGAGGCCAGTAGCCACTGCACACCGGACTGCGCGTTCAATTCGAGCCGCTTCTGCAACAACGTCTGGCTGATCACAGAACGGTGGTAGTAGCCGATCATGACGATAGCGCTACTCAGGATGCCGCAAATCATCGCAAGCACCACTACAAGCAGCAGCACATTCGCTTTAAATTTCCGTTCGACGTGAAGCAATGCGATCATAGCTATTCTGCTGACTTTTTTACAGCACGATTCTTATCCTTTCTTGGCAGAAGTTTGCTTTTTAACTGCCTGCCCAGTTTGCTTATAATCCGTCTGTTCTTGTTCAACAGCCGGCCCTTTTTGAAACGCCGAATTTCCAAACTATCCACTCTGTAATATGTTTTGAGCAATCCGTGCAACTTATCCTTCCGATACCGTCCCGCCCGGATAATTTCTCCCGCATTGTTATACTCATAAAAATGGCCGTGCATCCTGCCATTCTTCCACCGGACGTTCTGTTTCATTTCCCCGTTGCCATACCAGCTTTTCCAACTACCATTTTTCCGTCCTTTCCAAAATGCTCCCTGCTCCAAAAGGCCTTTTTCCGGGTATCGAAACCGTGCATACTTTCCATGCAGCAGCTTACCTCCAAATCCGCCGCGCGTCATGTGGATATGATTGGAGCTATACCAATGATACAGGACCGATTCAGCAGTTTTGATCTTCCTTCCGCCCGGCATCACCTGCGCCTGCGTAACGGTCGTGTCCGTGTGAATGGTGACCCTAAGGCCCATCCCGGCCACATTGCTGCTTTCCTGGGCGGACGCATACGACAACATCACTAGTTGCCATCCCAATAATTGGAAAAGCATCACGGGAAAAAATCGAAACGTAACTAATGGGAACGTCTCAGCCATTTTGTTTGATGTTCAAATATCACCTTCAAAGAATCTCCTCTTTCTTCCACCATCCGGATTCCGCCGACGGTTTGCCCTTCCGACAGAAGGTGTTCATGCCCATTCAATCTTAAAACAGCGACTTTCCTGCCTTTCTCCCTGTTTAAGATAAGTCCCAGATAGACGGCCGCCGAATCCAGCGGCTTTGGGATCGTCAGGTCTTTCCGTTCCGCGACCACCCGTAGTGGCCTATCCCCAACGGGTGACGCCTGAGCAACCGGCGCGTATTCCGTCAATTCGACCCGGCCTTTAAAAGGATCATCATATGCAGGCAGCAGGGAAAATGTATCAGACAGCGGTCTGTTAGAGAAAACCTTCTCAGTAGTCGTTGCCGGATCCGTGGACAATGGCTGGTCATTAGCCATCGTGCGAATCACACGCAAGAGGATCATGCCCCAAACGGCCCCTGTGAGCGCCAGCAATGCGAATGTCAGCTTACTCCCCTTCATAATGCAGGCGATTCAGAACCGGGTCGTAGCATCCCGTAACCTTCATTCAGCCGTCCACCGGCGGCAGCAGAGTCCATGAAAAGAGTGAATGTCATAAACTCGCTGTGATCATCATCGTCGACGGCCCGTATCCGCCACTGATACTGCCCTGGTTCCAGATTGACAGTCATCTTGTTCGACTTGACCAGCGTATCCGAAATCAGTTCTTCGATGCGTTTGAAGCTGGGCTTTACGATCTGTACCTGGTATGCATTGGCTCCCTGAACCGAGTCCCACCAAAACAAAACCTGGTCAGAATGCAATCGGGCGCTATCCAACGGGGCGAGAACCGATAGCCCGAACTGGTGGATCGATGGGATCAAAAAATCTGAACAGGCCGGCGTCATGACTGCCACGAGCATCACGACCAGGGTTTTTCTCATTACTACATTTGAAATCGATTCAGGTTTCATAATTGCCGGATGTTTTGCCAAAATACTGTCAACTCCAATCCACTTTGTTTCCCTGGTAATGCCTTTTGAGATGCGAACGAAACCGAGACCGCCTTGCCGGTCATCTTTGATTTCTCGAGTTCAAACAACAACTCAAGCAGGTTACGGTAATCTCCCCCAACGACGAATCTTGAAGTCGCAACGTCCATATGAGCGGTCTGCGTAACTTCCGGGCTGGGAAATGAATGCAGCCTGACGTGTTTTTTCTGGCAGAGATTACTGACATTTTCCATGAGTTGTTCGGCCTCACTACCTCCGTGGTCATCGCTATTCAATTGTGCACCTAACATAACCAGCCGCTCCTGCAGGGACTTTACATGATGCTTCCCTTTCATCATAGTCTCCATTTCGATGACCGACTGCCGGATGGCAAGTGTCCTTCGAACAGCCAGCAGATACGACAGCAGGGCCATCAGCACGCAACTTACAGCCAGGTAAATGTTCTTCTTGCGATAACTTGCGGATAACAGATTCATGCTACTGGATTTCAAAGGTGATCAGGAATTGCCCGCCATTTATTTTCTCATCGAATGAGTACTGATGAATTTCTACGTTACGCAACCAATCCAGGTCCCGGAGTTGCCTTACCCAGCGGTTCAGATCGGTAGGACTGCCACAATGCCCGCCGATCTTACCTTTCTCGAATTCGAAATGCATTGTTTTTTCGGATTTTGACCGCTTGTCGTCCGGCGGGTTGATTACCAGTTCTTCAATACGGATGGACTGCGGGACAGTTGACCCAATCCTATCCACATAATAAGAGATTGCGCCTAGTCGAAACCAACCCGTTTGTTTCAGGAACGCCTCTTGTGCGGCAATCTGCTTCCGAAGCGTATCTGCTTCCTCGGATTCTTTCTTCAGGCCAGCATAGCGATACTCGAGACGCTGGTATTCATTGGCGTAATGACGATAGAACCATGCATTTGCCAGAAGCAGCAGGAGAAAAAAGCAAAGCGCTGCATAACCAGCGTGAATGAAGCGCCTTTTCTGTAAATACTCGTCCAACTGAGCCTCGGCGGTACCGACGGGCAATGCCATTTGACCAGCCAATTCAGGTATCAAGGCGTGCAGCGCTGCGCCATAGGCAGGAAGGATCTGCTCCGCCACATTGGCTCCCCCCAAAGCCACCTGGTCGGATTCCGGCTCACCTTTGCATTCTTTAAAAGTATAGTCGGTCAATTCTCCGGTGGCGAAGCTTACTTGATGATGTGTCAGACTTAAAGAGCCTTTTTCTTGTAACACTTCATTGCCCAACAATGATTTGAGCGCGTCAAATGCAACAGGGACTAATACTACATTGATTACCCGATACCCTAGCTCCGAAATCAACGCCACCATTGAATCTACGGAACCGCGCCTGGCAACCGCAGCTAACACATAGCCGCCGGAGGGAATGGATTGTATGTAAAAATCACTTTCCTTCGCATTGGGCAAGATCTTCTGAAGCAATTGCCCACTATGTCCATCCGGGCATTCCTGCCTTTTGCAAAGCACTCCGCGCCCACTCAAAACCAAACTCACAGGCGTCGTTACCGGCAAATGCGTCAGAAGCGCGGCCAGTTCGCCGACATTTGTAAAGCTGGCAACTGTACTTACCATCTCGCCCTTCCGTGAGAGCGTTACCCCGTTGATAACCATCTGCTCTTCCGGAAGCATCATCACCTCCAACCCCGCCACTTGCTCACTGTACAGCCGCTGGTATAACCTTCTGATCATGGTCAATAAATGATAGTGGGCTTGATAAAAACTACCGAAACAACCTTGTTTGTAGATCTTGTCCTGCTGCTGAACAGCCATTTCAGGACCGGGATCCGTGACAGAAAAGGGACTCCGCTTCCATTTTCGCTTTTCTCGGTTCGCTCCAAACCTCCCAAAACGATCATCTCTTCGTTACGGACTCGCAGCATGGACTTAAACTGGCTGGTAGAGGTCGGTGGTGGCGCATTGGGCGGCGGATCACCGATGAAATCCGAAATGTTAACGTCGATGTACAATGTGACCTGGTCATCCCCCGAAACCACCGGCCTGAGGCTGATGACCAGATTGGCCTGTACCGCATTGAACTGCTCCGTTATGACCGTCTGCGGGTTCAGAGAGCCCAGTACATTTTGCGTTTTCTGACTATAATAGCGCGTGCTGCCAATGCTAAGCTTTGCATCGTGCCCATTGAGCGTGGATAACTTCGGAATCGAACGGATTTCCACATTATTGTTTTGTTCCAATGCGCTCAGGCTCACATAAAAATTCGGCGCTACCTTCCCGATATTGAGCAAATTATTAGCCCCGATCGTAACGAGAAAATCGTTAATTGACTTGCTTCCGAAAGTAAAATCCAGCCCCGGAAACAGCACTCCCCCCGCTTTCGCTGAGTCGGCAATGCCAGCTTTGATACCGGTACTGACCGACTTGCCCTTTCTGACGTCCATCATCGTTACCTCGATCATCACCACCGGGACAATACGATCGAGCTGGATCAGAAAAGCTTCAATCTCGTTGATCTGCGGCAAGGAGCCCGTCAGCAATATGCTGTTCAGTTCCTGGAATTCTTTTATTTCAACTCCCTTTTTGATTTCAGCCGGAATAACAGCCATCATCGTATCCAGCGACCTGAATTGGAATTGAAAAATTCTGCTGATCCGCAAACCCTCCAGCTGCCGGTCACCGATCAGATAAATCTCCTTTTCCGTCCTGAAAGTGTAGGTCGTTCCCCTGAGCAGCAACGTAAGCATCTCATCCAGGGCCATATCCCGGACCTGACTGGTGATTGAGCCTTTTACCTCCGAAAAAAGAAAGTAATTCATACCGGTTTCCTCCGAAATAGCCTGAATCACCTCGCCGATCGGTGCATTATCGGCATCCAGACTAATGAGCATTCGACCGAGCGAATCCTTACGTTCGACCTGAATGGTACCCGCGTTTTCCTGAGTAGTGGTTTGAGAAGTCTGGCTATTTGCTGCTACCCTCCTCGTGTTCCGTCCTGATTTTGAAGCTCCTTCCGGGACCTCGTTGCTGTTGTCGGTAGCTCTTTGGATCAGGTATACATGATCTGACGTCTTTTTCACGCTCAGTTCATTGGCGAACGTCATCTTCTCCAGGGCGCTTTCGATAGGTAACGCTTCAAGATATACGCTGATCACCCGATCCGACAGTCCGGGTGCGAGCACCACATTCTTTCCGGTAATCCTTGTTAATTTTTTCGCCACAGCCTGTAATGAATCCTGGTGAAGGTCCATCGAAATCAAACCATTATCGGCAGCCATACTTACATTGACATCCCTGGCTTCGTATCGTGTTGTCACCGAAGGGGGGATATACTTATAGAACGACATGATCGAACCTACAAAGCGAATATCCAGCGCATATTCTCGCGCCAGGAAGAGCAGAATGTTAGCAACCCGTTCGTTGGTAAAGTTGTTGTAGACTTTTGCATTAATCTGCGAATCAATACTGATATTAAGTCGGTTAGCCGTTGCCAATCCCCGTAAAAACTCTTGCAAAGACGCCCCGGAGACCGCAAATTCTACGGTTTCGTTCAACCCTGGCACTGTCCGCGAAAGCTCGTTGAGACGCTCCTCCAAAGCGGTAAAACGGTCCGGCCTGGTGGAGAGAACTTGCTGGGTAACGCCCTTGTGAAACACAAAAAGGCCAAGTACGATGAGTAAATAAATCCGCTTTTTCAATGTCTGTTACAGGTTGAATAACAATGGATATATTTCCTCCAGCGACGTTTCGCCCTCTGCGAAAAGATCAAACGCGTTTTCTGAGAGGGTCCGTACGCCCCGCTCGGTCAATTGCGCTTTGACGTCGTAAAGCCCTCTCTTGATACAGTCTGACAATTCCACATCAAGCGGGACCACTTCATAAACCGCCTGCCGCCCTTTATAGCCTGTAAAGAAGCACAGATCGCAGCCGGTAGCCACGTAGTGAAAATGCACATCACGAAAAGGCCTGAACTGACGCGGATACAAACCCGGATTGAATTTCTCCCTGGCCTTGCAGTGCGGACAGAGCTTTCGTAACAGCCGTTGCGCGACCGATGTATTGAGCGTACTCGCAACGAGGAACGCAGGTACACCCATGTCTGTCAATCTCGCTATCGTGCCCCAGGCCGAATTGGTGTGAATGGTTGAAAGTACCAAATGTCCCGTCAATGCTGCCCTAATGGCCATGTTGGCTGTATCAGGGTCACGAATTTCCCCTACCATAATAACGTCAGGATCCTGCCGCAGAAAGGTCCTTAGCGCACTGCCGAAATGAAGACCGATACTCTCTTTCAACTGCACCTGATTGACCCCTTCCAGCGTGTACTCGATCGGGTCTTCTATCGTCAGCACATTCCGTGTCTTTTGATTGAGCAATTTCAATGTAGCATAGAGCGTGGTGGTTTTACCCGATCCCGTAGGCCCACTGATCAGCATGATCCCATTCGGCCGCTTTACTCCTTCCAGGTAATTTGCCAGGTCAAATTCAGAAAAACCCAGGTTATTCAAATCCAAATGGCCGGTATCGTTACTCAGTAGCCGAAGCACTACTTTTTCTCCATGCAGTGTGGGTAATATCGAAACCCGGATGTCCAGTTTTCCGGAGGCCACACCACTTAAAAAGATACGCCCGTCCTGCGGCAACCGTTTTTCGGCGATGTCAAGATTGGCCATGATTTTAATTTTGTTGATCAGCGAAGGATAGTCCGGCTTGCCTATTACAAATCGCTCGACCATCAGCCCGTCGATACGAAGCCGTATCCGGCAACGCTCTTCGTAGCTTTCAATATGAATATCGCTGCTTCCCAAGCCTTTGGCTTCTCTGATCATAACGGTCAAAAAATCGTCGCCCTGTGATGCGGATGGGAACTCCTCCGTCTTTCCGGTTTGCTCGCGTCGGTAATGACTGTTCAGTTCGCGTCCGATAACCTCCGGAGGTATCGGGCTCAGAATGACTTTTTTCCCGAGCAACATTTCCAGTTCTGTTACGAGGTCTGTCTGAGCTCCCGCTTCCTCAGCATAAAATTCAATAAAATCGGCAGACTGGCTCTTGGGCACAATGCGATAATGCCACGCCTGATGCGGTGTTATTACCTGAAAAATGTCCGCTTCCATCATTCTGACAACGTAATGAGGTATCGCGCAAACCAACTGTCGTCCGTTAGATCCACCGCCGAATGCGCGATCGAGCATATGAGCAAGATCGCCAGGGCTGTCGCCTGAATACCTGCCAGCGGAATACAACGATCCGTATTTTCCGAGACCAGCTCACGTAAAACGGCCGCTAATACCGCCAAAGTAAGACTCCCGATATAAAAGGCACAATAATTGGCAGGGGCAAACAGCAGGCCTGTTGCGAGAAAAAAGAGAATGTCACCCCACCCGATCAAATCCCGGCTGATATTGACGAGCCTGGCGGCCCTGATGGAAAAGTAGGCTGTCAGCAATGCCAGTTGAGCTGCTACAAAAAGGAAATTGAAACTTGTATCAGAGAGCCATTGCTCCCAGTTGACATGCCGAAGGCTGTACCCTGTCGAAGCAAATGCCAGCATTGGATACAGAAACCAGGAAACAGCCCGAAAGATGTAGTCTTCGACGCTAATCCAGGCGAGCAACAAGATCAGGATCAACTCGATGGTGATGAGTGCTGTGTCCATTGCTAATCAGGCGTAATTTCTTTGAGGTTTTTATCCTGATCAATCTCCCATACATTGAAAATACCATCGGCATCGAAATCGACTACTGCGGTCGCCCTCGCCACGTAACCCGACGGGCTCGCCTCGACTGCTTCGACCCGGTAATTAGCTTGTCCGCTCTCGTCATCCGTCACCAGCTTTTCCTGGATAAAGCCGAGCCCTGGCAAGTCCTGGCTATATTTTGAATGCTCGTAGAAGTAGTTTTTTTCCAGCGTATGAAGATGTTCCAGCTGCACCTTTGCTTCCGTGCTTTTGGCTTTGGTAATCAATGGCATCAGATTAGGAAGTGCCAGTAATACAAGAATCCCGATGATGACCAGCACCACCAGGACCTCCGTAAGCGTGAATGCCGGCAGGCGGCGGGGAGGTTTTTGGAAATTGAATAACCAATGCATGATTTGTTCAGGTTAGAAGAGGGTGAATTCAACCCAAAGTTAAAATCTCTGAAATGAGGAGCAGGATGCAATAAACTAAGGGTCATTATCAGCTAACAAAAGGAAAACTTTAACGGACGACAAGCGCCGGGCGCCTTTCAAAAGGCACCCGGCGCTTGTCATGCGTTTAATCTTTGTACTTGGGGTTAGGGTCGTTTAATACCGAACCCGCAGAATGATCCATCACCCCTCCTACTCCTTCCTGCAACGACATCGACTGCATCTGATTGGACAGACTTCTGCCAGGCCGGGTTATTCTGGTCGTCCCCTTTCTGACAACCGGTTTTGGGCCCCTCTTTTTGGGCGTTCCCAGCATATTGTCTCCAATGTCAACGGTAGTGGGCGCATCCTGTGCCCGGACCGGTAATGCGGACGGGGATATTTTGTCTGACTTCGTCAAGCCCGAATAACCCATTTCCAGTAAAGTGGAACCGACAGATGCTCCCACTTCTACACCCACACTGACCGACCCTTCAAGACCAACATCCGCAGCACCTTTCAGCGCCGTACCGCCCGTGATCACACCGGTTGCAACATCAAATGCAAATGACTCCCCAGGTTTGGTGTCTGCAATGGTTTGAGTTTGCTCAACGGAGACGTCGACGGACGCTTTGAGTAAAATATCTGCGGCTTCTTTAACCAAGTCCTTCTCTACGCTCCCGCCGGGTATCCCTCCCATAATGGTGGACACACCTACATCAAACCAGTCCACTTTGTTTACATCTCCTTTCACCGCTTGCCCTGCCAACGCTACTCCACCGCTTGTCAATGCCTTCACTGCACTTCCCTGGCCCATTGTCGCCACGGTCAGGACCAGAACTCCCATGCCCTTGGCTGCTCCTTCCGCGACCTCTTGCTGCATCTCCTTGTAGTCATGAATATCCTTTTTAGTGGCACCTTCCGCCTCCATCATCCGCATTTCAGCCAACCGCACCATCCCTTCCTTGTGTTCAAATCCGCCATCTTTATCAATGTAAAGAACAGGGTTATCGGCGGCATACAGATACGGGCTGCGTTCCGGGAACGACCTCACAAATGGATCCAAACTGAGGAATCGTCCTACCCGCGGATCATAGAACCTCGAACCATAATCGTAGCTATTACCCACGCCTTTGACTTCGTCATCCTTTTCTTTTCCATTATAGCCGTAGCGATAATTTGCAGACGAATAATTCCGGCCGGGTTGCTCGGCACCAAAGGGATCATAGTTGTTGTAAGAAATAATGTGGGTCTTGTAGTCCGAACCACTTTCCTGAGCAGTTTTAGGTCTCTTCACATCTGAAATGACTGCCCGTACATTCCCCAGGTGATCCTGTAACTCATACTGTTTCTGGTCGATCTGCCTGCTCACTGTCAAGGTGTCGCCCGCTACCGGTACATTATTTGAATTAGGTATGACAGTGAGTTCCGGCTTGTACATTCCCAACCGCTTGTTTCCCATGAGAGGAACCTCAGTTAGTTTGAACTCCGTCGCCGCTCCGGTTTTCCTTTTCTCATACATACTTTGAAGAGCTCCTCCGGCATCATAGACGTAGAAATAGCTATTCGTTTCGGCACCATTGACCAACACCGTCTTTCTGACCCGATTGCCGTTGGCATCATATACAAAACGAATGCTCTGTCCATTGTTCTTGATTACTTCCCTGACTTTCCCGTTCAGGCCCCAGGATATTTTAACAATACCCTCTTGCCGGTCGGCGATGAGGTTGCCATTCTCGTCGTAGGCATAATTATTAGCTTCGGTCTGACTGTCCAGGTCCGTGCCGTAAGCACCGGCCGGAACTAAGTCCGTGACCTGCCGGAGACGGTTTGTACCTGGTAAATAATGGTAGCTCAGCTCATCCATCGGAAGTGAATGCGCCTGATAGCCCTTGCGTGTAAGCTGCGTAAAGTTCCCGTTTGCATCGTAACGCGCCTTGAAACCGTAGTCAGGCTTTTTAACGAAGGCATTCATGTCCAAACTCGCAAATTCCGCAGCTTTCAACCTGCCCAGCTCATCGTAACGATAATGCTGGCTCACCGGTTTTTCAAACTGCAATCCGCGGTTGAGTGCTTCTATATTACTGCTCACACTCGAAATATTGCCGTCATACTGAGGATGGCTGAGCGTATGGTACGGATTGCCAGGCATGCCGCGCAGTGGCGAGCCAGTCCGCTGAAAGTCGCCCGAGTGATAAGCAAGTAATGTGCCGAATACATCCTGCGGAATTTTACTTCCCGCAATGCCGTCTTTCGCCGGATCATTGCTGCCGACCAGGCTAGGATGATTAATCGCTTTCAGCCAACCCTGCAAAGTGTAGGTAAAATCCATTCCCTGCACTTTATCCTCACCCAGCACCAGCCTTTCCAACGGTCCGTGTGCGGCGTAGTTGTAGCTCGCATCCCGGTCCCATATCAGGTTGTCCTTTGATGTAAAAACAGCGGCGATCCGGTTGTCCCCGTCATAGCTGTATTTATGGTAAAATGCATCGGTCCTACCCGGGTTGTAGGTCACCTTCAACACCAGGTTAGTCAGGACATCGTATTCATACCCTACGTAATTGACACCCAATTCACTCATCTGCTGCGCAATCCATTCTACATTTCCATGAGGGTCATAGCTATAATAAGTGTGCACCTGATCCCCTGCTGTGTTCATTGACCCGTCTTCATCTGTGAAACGGTGCGAAATCCTGTTGAGCAGATACCGCTGCCTGTTTCCCTGGAAGGCAATGGTGGCGGTAGGCATGCTGTATTGTGCGAATACGCGTTGTGTGCCTGATGACGGAAAAGCCAAGGACTCCACCTGCGCCAAAACACCATTCATCGTCCCATTATAAGACTCGTTACTCTCTCCGCTTTCAATGATCCGGTCGAGCACATCGTACTTCACATAGGAATAGCGGCCCGACTTTTTTTGGTTGGCGTCCTGCGAGAAGCGAGGCAATCCCTTTTTGTTGTAATAAAAAACTTTGTCGCCTCCGTCCGCATTGTTCATGTGCACCATTTGGCCTAATGCGTTATACTCGTACTCCGTAGCCAGCGTATGGTCCGGATGTATTTTCCGTTGCTTCACATTGGGATCGGCATTAGGATGCAGGAGGTGTATTCCTTTGGGTGGAACTGTTTTTACCAAATACCCCGCGCGGTCATAGTAGTATAGTGTGTAATGGTAATACCCGAGCTTATAACCGATTGAATAACTATCTACATTGGCATCCAGGCAGGTGCTCGCATATTTCTGTTTAAATGCCGCAACTGCCTTGTCGATCATGGTAGCGCCCTGGTTCATCACATACTCCTGCATATAGTCGATCGCCTGCTCTTCGCATGAGATAGGCTTAATTACATCAGGATTCTTGAATGCCGGGAACGGTTTCCATTTCAGACATACCGCAGGACATTGCTGATCAGCGCAGATCCAGTTACAGATTTTGATTTTCCCGGTGACCGGTGATCCGGACGCCCCTGTTGCGTGGGTGACGTAGAACAGGTCACAACCCACCGCCTCGAACACGCCATTGTCCCCGTACTTCACCGTGACCTGCGTCGCACCGTCGCGGCATTTATCACGACCGGTCGGAGTTACCGTCGGGTCGAAGGCCGCAATTGCCACATAAGTATTGAAAGTCACACTTCCGCCCGGTTTCAAGCCTTTTCTCAAACCGTCAACCAGGTCGTTGAGATGACCCGCCAGCGAGTTGGTGGCACCAATGGAGCCGCCTACGTAAATCCAGTTTTTATCCGGACAGTTACCACCTGTCGGGGTAGGTTTCAGTTCAAACGAGAAAGTCATCACGACACCCATCTGCTTCACTTCTGCCGGTGTCCCTACCTGTGTAATGAGATTCGGATTATTCGGGGCAGTCGATATAGTCAGCTGGCACCCCTTCTGGCATTCTGCCACGAGCTTTTCAACAGCGCATTGCACATCCGCAGCCGTAATCATTACCTGGCTTGCATTGGTTGCCTTTTCCAAAGGGACATACACATAATGGTCATCCGCCAGATACTCATTGACCAACACCTGCCTGAATGACTCGGCCCTGTTCTGGCAAACCGTCATACAAGAATCCATTACGCCCTGCGCCATGGTCAGGATCTTTTCTTTATCCGACATTTTGGACAGATCCGGCAAATCCGGTGGCAAAGGTACTTCGGGTGCATTATAGCAGTTGTAAAGTACGACCCACGCACTGTCTCCGGCCGGGAAATTGGGATACACCGGCGGGTTCACCAGCTTTTTACTTGCAGCAAAAGCGTTGGCTGCCTGTACGCAAATCGCCGTGACAGCATTGCCATTGATAAATGCATAGCCGTGGGAATAATATCCCGGCTGCCCGTAGCCTGGAAATGCCTGCCCCTGGAACTGCCGACCCGAGAGGTCTACAAAGTTTTTTACAAAGTCGTATTTCTTGCCATTCTTCTTATAGTTGTCATAGTTGGCTTTCCACCCTTCCACCGTCGCAAACCAGGCATCCCACAGCTGTTCACAGGTATATTTCTTACCCGTTACGATAAATTTACCGTCCAGCATATCGAGTACCATCTGGTTAAACTTCTGCTTCGTGTAGTTGGGATAAGGTGAAAACATTTCGAAAATGACATTGTTATTGGCCCCCCACATTGGATCCTTTTTCCAGCGGTCGACCAGCATTTGTGCAAAATCCGCATCCGGCGGGCATTTCTTTTCCGGGCATTGTTCAAAAGGCACCAGAATAGGGTCGCAACTCGTGGGGACGATAAAGTTCTCTCCTTTTGCATCCAGTTTATAATGGGCAGCCAGATACGAATTCAGTCCTTTGAGGTTATTTTGTGCCATATACCCCATCACCGGAGAGGGATCGAATATTGCCTTCAATTCATCTTCAAGCTGCTTTCTATACTTGGCGGCGGCCTCTTCCAGGTAGCTTTGTCCGGTCGCAGGGTTAACATTGTTGATGGTAATTTTCTTCTCCGCCACGTAGGTTCCCGCGGGCAGAACGCCGTAATTCACCATGAAAGGAATGCTTTGCCCTTGTGCACATGAACCCGGTTGGATGATCAGCGAGTCCTTTTTGGGGAAATTGAGCAGACCATCTACACTTTTCAGATAAAAATATACCTTGTACTCACAGCTCACACAATAAGAGCCGCAATCCGCTGCAATGGACTTCGGCGTGATCTGGTAGGTTGCCTGTACGGCTGTCGGCTCGGTTAGCGGGAACGACTTGGAACTTAGAAGGCCATCCGGGATCGGCACCGACTTTGTGAATTTTTCCTGGATCTCCATGGGTTGAAAATCAAGGCTGTCCACGAGATCTTCCCCACTGTTGTTGTAGGACAAACAAGTTGCCAAAAGCTGCCCTTCCTTGTTCACATATTCCACGGTCTTGGTCTTGTTCCCGTTCGAACTGATTCTCTTCATAACCGAGACGCCGGAAGGTGCCTCATCCCCAAAAATGGCTGTCAGCTCGTCATCGGCGACACTGCCGTAAAAAACCTGGTTCGTCCGCGAGGAATCCGTCCGGATCCGATGAACGGGTCCCGGCAGGGAATGCTCGATTACTTTGCCTTCTCCATCCTGACTGAACAACGTTCGGGAGTAGGGATATCCCATTGCGGCCGGGACTGTCTGATCCGGATTAATGTCCGAGTAGTATTGCGCCAATGGCCCCTGCGTAATCGGATTGGGGTTTTTAAAATTCAAATCCGTATCAAAGTCCTTGGCGCTGTACAATTCCCCTTGCGGGTTTTTGGCGAACCCGGGAATGTATTGCAAAAAGGCTTGTGTAACCGGCGCGGTCATAGTGGTCAGGCTGGGTCGACCATTGAAATCATGTACTGTTGCATTGACCAGCACATTGTTCTGACTGGGTAAAAAGGTCTGTTGCTGCTCAACCTGGCCCAATCCGTTTGCAAACATGATCTTTTCTTTCATCTGAATGCCTTTCCCCTCTGCATAACCCAGAAAACTACGCGAATAAATCCAATTCAGGTTCTCATTAAACTGATTGTAAAAAAAGCAGAAAGGGCCAGGTGAACTATTATTGATCCCTACCGACTGGTTCTGAAGAAACGATATAGACCACTCCCCCCAGTTCTTATGATTCGCAATCCCCTTGGGGTAGTAATCACCAATGGGTCGTACCCGCCAGGCGTAGTAGCCGGTGCCTTCCACGATCGTCATTGTAAGGCTTTTCGCTGCCGACTGTGTTTCCATCGTCAATGCTTTCGACCAGTCGATCACTGCGTCGATGTCCTTGGCGTCCGCTACTTTCTTTCCATTTTCATTGTAAAGCCTTAACAACTGAAACTCGTAGTTCGGATAGCCCGCACATCCGGGTGTCTGCCAGCTGAAGGTAACCTTGTTGGTCCCTTGCTGCACTGGATTCACCGGCAAGAGCGTTACGATAGGCGCACCCTGCACATCCGTTTTATAGCGCTGTTCCACCCTTGCATGTAAACGGATCCTGCTCATCAATGCAGGATATGCCGACGCGCCGTATGAAAGCACCTTTATCTCATATCTATATACGTCGGCATAAGACTTCGTGAAATCCAGGCTGAACACCTGCTCCGGGTCCTGAGCTGAAATCGTCAGTTTTTTAACATAGGTAGCAGCAGCAACCGGAACATTTCCATTGACCGAACCATAAGCTGTAATTCCCAAAGTCACTGATGCGCCGAAAGCATTTTTGCCCAATTCGTAGTCATCACCAGCATCCAGCCGGACAATCGCGCGGGCCTGCTCGATCTCCTGCTTAACACAGTTCGCGAAGTTACCTGCGCAGTGATCGAAGAGTATACTTTTCTTGATATTGGCATTACCCATTTCACTGTGATTGAAAACCACTTCATTTACCGGATCCGTCAATTGCACAGCCAATTTGTGTGATGCCAATGAAAACGTGGGTGTTCCTGTTATACTGTGCTCCGCCGCGCTTCCTGCACATTCCCATAACACCTTTACCGGAATTCCGTAAGGCAGGGAAATCGTCTCAACCAGGATGTTACCCGAAAAAATGCGGCCTCCTTTTACCGTCCATTGTACAATGTTTTGGTTTGGAGGAGGAACCGGATTCGACACTGCGTTATATTCTGCAACACTGCCACGCACCACGCTGGCCGGGCCTGATACGGTCGTCGTCGCTGCAATGAGCGGTGCCGCAGTCAGCATCGAATGGAGAAAACAAATCCATAGAAGCAATGGATGCCAGGTCAGCCGACGGGTCATCGATAAAAGTTTCGTCTGATTCATTGTTTTTTCTTGCGGTTATCAATGAGTTTAAAATCCTTAAAACGAGGCAACAAAACCTCCTCACGGGTCAATACAGACGCTAATGCCGGCTTACTCAGTTTGCCCCCGGAATGGCTGTAATCGATATCCTTGAATACACATTGCAGTGTTTTCAGACGATGCTGAGGGTCATATTCGATGGTGAAGCCCTTCATCTTCGCGGCTTTTTCATCCATTACAAAATCGATCGACCGGATTTTGAAATGCCTGACTCCATCTTTTGACAAACCGATCCTGACATGCTGGTCTTTATTTCCATCGGCAGATATCCGCAATGCACAATCGGTTAGCTGAGCGTATTCGAAAAGGCTGTCCTGAAGGATTCCGACCTGCCGTAACCGCTCCATCTGCCATTTGCGCCGATCCGCAGGCGGTTGCTGGATGAAGATCATTTTTCGTCCGGGCAGGACTGAAACCAAAACCTTCTCGTCCTGGTACAATTCGAGGTCCTTACTTTCAAGATATGTTCCGTGCTTGTTCACATATACTTTCACCTCGCTTTCGTAAGTCTTAGGCGTCGCCCCGCCAGTCGTCGCGAGTACCGTGTAATGCACATACCGGGTTTCGTTGCCCAGTGTTGTGTTCAGTTTGATCTGTCGGTCAAAAAGCGCTTTCAGCTGTCTGAAACAAGGCTCATTGGCTAGCCGCTTCGCTTTCGTTCCCGGTGCTGCCTGGCATAAGCCGGACACCAGGCAACAGCACAGCAATAGTTTTGTAATGCTTTTCATAGTGGATGCATAGCTGCTTCCCGCTAAGAGCGCCATGGGCCGGACAGACAACATGACGCTCCGCAGGGAAACCAGATTTAGTTACGGTTCTGAGGGATGATGTGATACTGCGTTTCGGAGATCGTCTTTTTACCTTTCTCCGTCTCAACAAATTTGCGCATCAGTTTTCCTTCCGGAGTATACTGGTAGTACAATCCAAAATGCTGATCATCGAAACTAGCCAGCAAGCGCAATGTCACAGGATCATACACATAAGCCGTCATCGCGCTGCTCCTGGGTTGCAACCGCACATCATCAATCAGTACACCAGCCGCGCCGGCCACCGATTTGTATAGAATAGCAGGCGTAAAATTGCCGGTCGCAGTGATCTCAGCCTCATACAGCGACCATTCCCCGGTTTGTGCTACTTTCCGGCAATCGAAGGTTGCATTCCCGGTAGTCACTTTGAGAGCGGGATGTTCTACGCCTTGCAGAATGTCGTCCGGGAGCGCTTTATTTTCCTTTGCCCAAACTTTCAGAATGGATGGTTCCTGAGCAGCGGTGACTTGTTTAAGGGTCAGACTCTGATTGTTCAAAAGAGTCAGTGCGAACTTGCCGGAATGCGCGAAGGTGGCAGTACGTTGATTGTTACCCAATGGCAGACCGTCTTCCAGCTGCTTTCCTGCATACAATCTTTCGAAACTCTCGAACTGGACTTGTCCATAACTTGCATTATGCGCTAACAGCGTAGGCAGCACACGATCATAGCCAAATTTGGCCACACTGTGCTTTTCAGCAATATCGATTTCCTCCGATGTTTCTCCATTGGGCGTATAAGAAGCAACCCTGCTCAAAGGCAACCACTTAGCAGGATTATTACCCGCCGGATCCTTGAAATTGAACAGCTGAAATTCTTTGAATATACCTGCGTCTTTATAGATCCTGGCTGCACTTTGGCCCTGACTTCCCGGTATCAGCTCCGACTGATAGCGGTACATGGACGCGGGCCGCCATTTCCCTCTTTCACCACGCTCGTATTTATCGGGTTTGGGCGGAGCGGAATAACCGTAGAGTTCTCCGTCAAAATCCCATTGATCGGAATACAAAGTAGCGCTTGCGGCAATGACTCCTCCCAAATTGACAGGCTTGCCAATAAACTCGGGCCACAGCTGGATACATTCCTGCACCAAAAGAGGCTGACAAATCTGATTAGATCTGAAATAGATCAGCTGGCCTTTGTCATTGACATCGAAGAACGCACCTTTGCCAGGACCATCGTAGGGTAAAATGATCCGGCAGCCGTCCAATGCGGCGGGAGTATCTTTCACTTTCAACTGAATAGTGCCCGCGAGCGGCCCCATTGACTCGATGCAAGTCGTGGCCGGGATCGGATTATGATCCGGTTTCTTCACAAACGGGTACACACTGCCTACATTTAAAAGCTGGGCGCCTTTTGTCTCAAATTTACCGGTCAATGCAGCTGCAAACTGTTTGCGTTTGGCCAGTTCTGCAGCGTCAGGATTTCCGAGGTTCGGGACCTGCGGCTGCCCATAAGTGACCACCTGCCCCGCAATGGTGCTTAATTGATTGGTTTTGCCACTTCTCAATATTTCCACCGTTGGATTATTGAGATTATCAGCACCCGATGCATAATAGGTTGTCGGGTACAACGGGATCCCGTTATAGTCGGCTTCACCGGAATGGTAAATACCTTTGTCAGCACCTTGCTGCACCAGCACGAGGTCACCTGAACCAATCGGCAACACATTCGCGCAGACAGCAGCTCCATTGGACGGACTGCTCAACTGCAGGTAATGGATGCCATTGATTTTTACCTTTTCGATCTTGACAGCGGAAGTACTGGTGATGACAGCTCTTTCGTTTGATGCTTTTTGTCCCATGGCGGAATACTCCGATGAAGCCGGGATAGCGGTGTTACGGTACATGCCGGACTGCATGGCCTGAAGCTGCCCCAATTGCAATTTGTCGAAACCATCATACGTCTGGGTCACGACAGGCCTTCCGGTTGCCTGATCGAATGCAACGAAGTCGGTCTGATTATACAAGCCATCTGCAAAGGTCTGTACGCTTTTCCTGATAGCCGGATAGCGTGTGACTTTTGTGTTGGCATGGGTTTCCAGAATACTCTCGCTATATGTGTAAGATGGGAATGCGGTCACAAACGGTACTACAAAGAGGATATAGATACCAACGTCGAGATCGATTTCCAGGTTGCCGTCTTCATAAATATCCCGGACCGACCGCATTTCGGATGTAACATCCATTTCCTTCCCTGCGTCACCCGATTCCACCGGCTGATTCACGCCGCGATAGAATGGGATCTTCTCTCCCGGTTCGAAATAGGTGAAAGATTGCTGCGCGCTCAAAATCATTTTATCCACGTTGTGAAGGTCGGTGTAGTCGCCGGAGTAGGTGGAAATGCTTTTGATCTGACCGTGCATACTGTTGACGACGAAATTAAAGCCCTGCGAAAGCCATACATTGCTCACGTTCACATTAAAAAGCCCCGTCGGCAGGATCAGCCAGTCGTCCTCCTTATCCATAGGTGAAAACCCGGCCCCATTTGCATCCAGGTTGGAATAGTATTTGTCAAAGGGATAGTCGCGGGCCGTAAAATAGTCATTCACTATAAAACCCTTGTTGGTTTTTCCGGAGTGTATATTTTTCTGGATCACTTTGGAATACCCGATCGACGCCGCCGGCAGGATCGATTCGCCGATCGGCCCCTCCGTCACTTTTTTATCGCGCCCGGCGATAATTTTGTTCGCAAAGGATTGTTTGAAACGCGGAAGGAACCCTACCAGCGCGTTTTCCTCCCTGATCGTCGCCGGCTCATTAACAGCTACTCCGCTGCTGATCACTTTCCCCTTTTCATTGGTAGTCTGGTAAACAAATTCCGAACCATATAACACCTTATCACCCGTTTCCAGGCCGACATCATACATCAGCAGTCGCTTCACTCTCACGCCGCCACCCTTTTTATCCCGGGTAAGAGGAATCCGGAGGTAGGAATCAACCGGGCTTATACGTGTGCAGGTAGTATTGATATTAGGAACAAGATCCTCCGCCAGTGACCCCGCAAATCCCAAAAAGCCCATGATCACCTCGGCAGCGGAACCATTGTCCTCAAACCCGCCCTGGGCATTGCAGTCGCCAAGCGGATTAAGCTTGCCAGCCCGGTTCGCCTTTAAAAATTCGCGGCAAATTTGCTTCGGTACCGGGGTACCACTGTCATCTTTCAGTTTCAGGTACACCTTTCCACTTTCAATTCCCACTTCTGAAACCTTTGCGTAGCCATCGATGAACTCTCCATTGCACTTACCTCCGGCTACGGTGGCCGTTTGACCTATTTCCAAAAGTGTGTAAAAGAACTTGAAATGAATCCGCTCGTCGGTCTTCAGGAACTGTTGTTCCAGGAGGTCTACCAGTTCCTCTTTCTCCTGCCCGGATGTAATTCCGAGATCAGCGAGGTTGAGATAGTACTTGTTGTTCTGACTTTGGTCATCTCCGGGCAGCAGACTGACCATGCCCGTCGCCAACCGGTCCTGTACATAATGGTAGTCCTTCTGCTCATACTGGACGTGGATCTGCCCGCCGGATGGCAGACCAATCTGTTTCAGTTGCCAGGCTGCCGGGTCAAACAATGCATTGTTTGGTTGCTGATTTAGCCAGGGCCTCAGTTGCTTATACCGGTTTTCTCCATTCTCCTGATAATTTCCCCAGGCGTCAATGTTAAATGGGCTGTAATCCGGGTTCTGGGCCACTGCGGAAACCTGATTATATCCTCCCGGCAGGTTCTGATAGGGAGCCGGATAGGGTGCTGTGGGATATTGGTAAGTAAAAGTATAAGGGCTGATCCGGGCATTCGAAACCGACCCATATTCTGTCCAAACTTTTTTCAACGTCAGCTTACCTGTTCCGACATCGGCATTAGGCAAGCCTTTACAAAGAGAGTAATCATATTGGAAATGGATCGTTTTGATCTTTTCTTTCGCATTGCCGTTTTCATCCTTTGCATAGAGCTCTATCCGTTCCAGCTTCTGAAGTCTTTTTAAATTGGCATTCTTATCTCCTTTTGTAGCAGATACGTGATCCGACGCTGCCATTGCGTCTTTCCTCGACTCGCCCGATCCCTTGATAGCAATACCATTGGGCAATGACAAACTGGTATTTCCCAGAACGAAGTAGGCGATATGTGTTTTGGTTTCAATGGACTTCATGTAGTAGATTTCCTTCTCGCCCGTCATCACCGAGCCCAGATCGTCTTTTCGATCCGATAGCTCATTCTGATGATAAAGCAGCCCCTTGTAGGGAGTGCGCCAGGTAAACCACTGGCTTCCCGGCGACCCCGATTTGTCGGTTACTTCACCATTCGGGGCATTCCCTGGCCCGAACTGTCTCACGTAGTTAAA
This sequence comes from uncultured Dyadobacter sp., assembly GCA_965649915.1. Lineage (GTDB taxonomy): Bacteria > Bacteroidota > Bacteroidia > Cytophagales > Spirosomataceae > Dyadobacter. The sequence continues at coordinate 39,166 of CBFGMV010000005.1, read as the reverse complement.
CTTGGTGTAACCTCCGAAATCATCCCGGGACGGGCCGTCCATGGTCCGGTCCACGTAATCGGATGTTGTAATCTCTGTCAATAAATGCGAGGTGGTGTAGGGAGCTGAGCTTTCCTCTCCGATGATCACCGCGGGCTCATTCCCACTGGCTATCTCCCGGGTTGCCCAGTAATTGCCGTGTACCTGCGCATTTCCTCCTTCCAGGCTATACTGCAGGTTGAGTTCGTTACGGGCATAAACGGGGAGGCCGTAAACATAGCGGTTTCCATCCTCGTTGATCACCGCCAGCTCCCCGATGCCTTTGCCCAATCCGGGTTCGCTGCGGTTGACAAACCCGTTGGTCACCGCATCCTGGGCATATCGTTTGTAAAACTGGCCGTTCAGGGACTGGCTCATCTCCTCATTGGTATGGTAAGCGATGTAGGAAGACCGCCCGGAACGTTTTCCTTCGTTAGCACTTTTGAATAACTCTCCGTTCGACAGGTCCAGCGAGGCAGTTTCTGCACCCGGTACGCCGGGAGATTGTTTCACATCCGCGGAAAAGAACCCGTCATGTTTTCCAAACAGTACATTGCCGCCCAGATCGTTATTAAACCGCGCGAAGACAAATTCTTCCTGGCTTTCCGGCGCGAAACTGTATTGTCCTGTATTCCCCGGCTGTTGCCAGGTGTCCGTTTCGAGAGAATGCCAGCCCACCCCAATGTCCAATCCTGCACCGACGTCCATACCGGCTTCGATTTCCACACCAAGCTGGATAATTTCCTCCTCGTTTTTCTCATGATTGGGACGGAAATGTCCTGCATTGCGGTTGTAGAACCGGAATCCACCGCCGACTCCTTCTCCCGATACAGTAAAATTGTCGGCATTGTTGAAGGGGATACCCAGGAATAGGTCCCGCTTCTGGTAGGGTGATGATTTTTCGATGTAATAGTCCATCATATCCTTACCATCGGCATGAGCCGAGTAAATATAACCGAATGAGTTCAGGTCCTTGTCCAGGCTCTGTTGCCAGGTGTAACTACCCCAAACTCCGAAGTTTGGCCCCACCTGCACCGGTGCCGGAGTTGGCATCACACTAATGCCCAGCCGGTACGAAGCTCCCTCATAATGAACGCTGTTGGTCGCCTTCACGGCGTCGGAATAGGAAAACAGCCCATAGTTACTTCCCAAAAGATTGATACCCGTGCGGGAAATCAGCTTATCCGCATACTTACGCCCGACGGCTGAACTCTTGGCAGTAGGGTTTTCCTCCGACTTTTTCTGTCCCTCGGTCACCTTACTGTTGATGTATGCCGCAGGATTAACACTAACAGAAAAACTACCCTCGCCATCGGAAACATTGTAACCAAGACTGATAGCACCTGCGGCGAGGTTCACTCCGGCCCCGACCGTATATCCTAGTCCTTTGTAATTGTTATATCGCAATTCTGCATTAACTGACAAAGGAATATCGAAACTGAAAGCTTCCAGATTTCCGATGGAACCGCCAAGCCCTACTGTCCAGTTCTTGGGCATTTTATTCCGGTAGGTTACTTTTTTGCTGTAAAAATCGTCGGGTAGCCCACGCTTCTGACGATTGATGACACCAGGGTTAAGGTTCCAGCCATAGCCAACCCATGAGGCCTCCTCTTCCGGAGACGCACCACTGTTGTAGGCCAGCGATAATGCGTAACCTCCGCCACCCGCTCCCGGCACTTCCAGAACAGGCAGATTGTAGGTAAAATCTCCGGTAAACGGATTGATCATATTGCTGGTGCTTACCGGCTCAAAACTGGCAAATTCCGGCTGGCCCGGCCCGCTGGTAAGCGCCCAGCCCGATGGGGGAAACACCGATTCCAACAGGATAAGGCCCGACATAGCCAGGGCTATCTTCCTGCGACAGTAATGTTTAAATAGAGTTGTCATTGCTATAAGTTAAATTCCGGAGGATTTAAAACAATTGGAACATTGCCCCGTATTGCAGGAGGCTGTTTTGATTTCTCAGCTATTCTCGGTCAGGCGGTTTTTACCTTTTGCCGTATATCGCCTGACTGGCAAACGGGAAGTAGCTCATGCCCGTACCAAACAAGTCGTCCCTGAAAACAAAGGCGAGCGAATCGGATTTGCTGCTTGTGGTGCCGCTATTTTCAAACACGATGTAGATATTCCGGTGGCTAGTCAAACCACCTGTGTTTTCCATAGATGCCAGCACCGGGTTGATCTCGGTATCCCCTATACGCAGGCTCGTCATTTCATCCATATGAAAGTTCAGCCGGGTTAAACGCTCTGTAAATTCCGGTGGAGAAATGATCCCCCGCGAGACGATATCCCCGGAAGCGTGCATATCTTCGTCGGGCGCCAGCGTCATCAGGAACGTCAGCGTTCCCTGGTGCACCCTCATCAGACTGTCGCGCTCGCCTCTTTTCAGCGGTCGGCCCATTTTAGTTTCCGTCAGATTCGTCAGATGGTCCGGCGAAAGAAACCTCACCGTTATCCGGATCCCATTGATGTGCCTGGTATATGACAATTCGTCACGCGAATAACTATCCGCCGGAGAATCATCAGAACCCATCCTGCGCGGTTCGCAGCCTATCAGCACCGCTGCCCCTATGACCGCGAGCCAAAATGTGATGTAACGAGCGCTACTCTGCATGCTGCATCGCTTTTTGAGGTTCTGAAACCCGGCTTGCTATTCCTGAGGGCCTGTATGCCTTGTTGAGTTCCCTCAACACCTCCTCCGTAATATCCAGTTGCTTTTCCCCGTAGAGGAGGCTCCCCGACAATGTAGTACCAAGGACAATGTCAAAGCCCTGACGCTTTCCATACTCCTGCACAAAGCTGTTGATCTGATTTAGCACGCCTTGTGTCATCTTCTCGTCCTCCATTCTCGCATTTTCGCGTACGGAGGAAGTATACTGGAACAGATTGTCCTGCATTCTTTTCAGCGTGACCTCTTTCTGCCGTCGCTCCGTGGCAGACAAACCGGCCAGCTCGAACTGGAACCGGTGCATTGATTTTCTGAAATCCTGTTCGAGCGTGTCGACATTGGCCTGCCATTGCTGCGATTTGTTCTGGTATTGATTCCGCGCCTCCCTCATACCGAGATAGCCATCCACTAATTCGCTGGAACGTACGAAGCCGATTTTTTGCTGGCTTGAACAAAGGAAGGAAATGCAGATTGTACTGATGACCATCATGGTCACAACCAAGGTCAATGCCCATCGCAGAGGGGCGGTTGCGGAAATATCCGGGCGTGTTTTCATGAGCGTGTGTAAATATGGGTCCTGAGGAGGGTTTAATTATGATTTAAAATTAACCCGGCGACACTGGATTTCCAGTGGCGATGTATATCTGGGGAGTTTGAGGGAATAACTTACGTTCTGAGCACATCCTGAACGAAAAGCATTATATCCTTTCCAGGCACAGTAAAAACTCCTGCTTTTTGCTTCGGGAAACGGGGATAGTCTTGTCATCGGCCATCATCACTTCCCCTCCGTCACCGCGGTAATACCTTTTTACGTAGCGCATGTTGATGAGATAACTATGGTGAACCCGGCAGAATCCCTTTTTATCAAGCACTTCTTCAACCTCCCGGAGATTTTTGGAGATCATAATCACCTGGGAGTTCATGAGAAAAAAGCGTGTGTAACCTCCATCTGATTCGCAATAACAGATCTGCCCACAATCAATGACCTCAAAACCTGCCATGGTGGGCAAGGCAACCCGGTCATCCTGTTTCAAACGCAAAACGGCAGCTTGCCCCGGCCCCCCCAAACGCTCCGCTTTCGCAACGGCCTGCATCAGCTCCTTTTTATCGACGGGTTTGACGATATAGTCCAAAGCATTACGCCGAAAGGCTTTGATTGCATACTCGCAATGCCCGGACGAAAAAATAACTTTCATTTTTCTGTCTCCGCAGGCATCCAGGAAGTCGAAGCCACCCATGTCCGGCATTTCTATATCCAGAAAAACGAGATCCGGGTCATACATTCTGACGGCCCGAAGCCCTTCCTGCGCGTTCGCGCACGATGCGAGGACTTGAATCTGAGGGCAATACCTTTGCAAAAGCAAGGCCAGAAAATCCCGGCAATACTTTTCGTCATCAACCAGGATCGCGGTCATGAGATTGCTTTTTAAGTGTGTAATCAATTGCAATGGAAGCCTAGCTCCAAATCTACACGAGATCCCTTGCTAAGTGGGTTTAAATGAATGAAGGGGTAATTTCAATTATCGTATGGTTAAAAAACCTTCATTTATATACGTGCTATCACCTGGTTCATTAGTTATGGCAACACTGAAATCAGTTATGTTTGTAAAACGCTGATTAAAAAACCCTTATCAAAATCTTTCTTTAATGCCGGGTATTACCAAAATAACGGCTACGCAGTATTCCCGATATCTCTGGTAGGCAACCCGCGACCGGCAGGGACTCCAATTTCAACTAAATCCTTATTTAATATGCACTGTTTATCGACTGCATTTGCGCTGATGCTGATTTTGTCCGGATGCGTGCGGGCCCAGACGGCAAGCCCGGAATATCTAAATCAGTCGCCGCCGGGCGCAGTTCCCCGCATATTTGCGCCCGGCAAAGTCTCCTTAAAAGACCACTATGAATACGGGTCCGTTTTTTCCGGAGACGGCAAGGAGTTTTTTTACGCTGTCATTATCAATTCCAAGCCTCAAATCCGGTGTGTGCGTTTCGAAAACAATGCCTGGACAACGCCCAAAACCGTCATTGGCAGCGATAAATACGAGTACAACGACCCATTCCTGTCACCGGACGGAAACCGGTTGTATTTTATCTCAGACCAGCCCAACGATGGGCGCGGAGCGAAGAAGGATTTTGACATCTGGTATATCGAGCGAAAAAAAGATGGTTGGTCGGATATGCCTGTGAATGCCGGGCCAGGCATTAACACCAGCAAAAACGAATATTACATGTCTTTCACCAAAGACGGCACCATGTATTTTTCATCGAACGGCGGCACCGATCCGTCTGCTGACAAGAACTATGACATCCGGTTTTCCAGGTATTCCAAAGGCAAATTCCAGCCTTCCGTTAAGTTGACCAATGCCGTCAATATGGCGTACTACGAAGCCGACGTATTTGTTTCCCCGGACGAACAATACATCATTTTCTGCGCCGAACGCCCCGGCGGTCTCGGAGAGGGTGATTTATACATCAGTTTCAAAAGCAAAACCGGTGAGTGGCAGAAAGCGAAAAACATGGGTAATGCGATCAATACCAGTGCCTACGAATTTTGCCCGTTTGTGACTCGTGACGGAAAATATCTTTTCTTTTCCCGAAGCGGAGATATCTTTTGGGTGAAAGCGGAGGTCATTAATTCACTGAGGTGATCCGCCGAAAGCAATCAACAAAGCACCTTGCCGCATTTACCCCGTGAGAGAGGCGGAATTGCACCGCTTTGGTTAAAAGCGTTTTTTTGAAATTGCATTGTCAAGTAAAACTCAAACCTTAATACTAACACGCATGAGAAAGATCACCACGACCGCATTCATGTCTTTGGATGGCGTCATACAAGGGCCGGGCGGGCCCGAGGAAGATACTACGGGAGGCTTTGACCTCGGCGGCTGGTCCGTGAAGCAATGGGACGATCTCATGCAGCAGGTCATGTCGGAGGAGATTGCGAAGCCTTACGATTTGTTACTCGGACGGTTTACCTATAACATCTGGGCTCCTTACTGGCCAACCATTCAAAACAGCCCGATCGCTGAAAAATTCAACCAGGTTAAAAAGTATGTAGCCACTCAAACGCTCACGGAGGGCAGCTGGCAAGAAACCATTTTATTGAATGGTGACACCATTGCAGAGGTAAAGGCACTGAAAGCCACTGACGGGGTCGATTTGCAAATGTGGGGCAGTGCCAATTTCATCCAGTCCCTGCTCGAACATGGGCTGATCGATCAAATGAACATCTGGATCTTCCCGGTCGTATTGGGCAAGGGTAAAAAGCTTTTCGCCGATGGGACGGTTCCCGGCAACTTCAAACTGACCAAACACACCGTGTCAACCACGGGTGTATTCCTTACCACCTATGAACCCGACGGTGAAGTCCCGATCGGCCGTGCAGGGGAAGGCGATGCTTCTTAGCCCCGAATTGGTGTCATCACATCATACGCATTAATCCCGGGTCCAATCAAGACCTGTCCGGCCGACCCTTCATGATGTTTAACTCCTGGTCTGGATTTAGAATAAAATTCTGATTCTAAAAATTTGAAGGAAATATTAAGAATATTATTTTATTTCCCTGTACTTTACCTAGAACGGTTAGGCCTGTGTCCTGATAACATCCGGGATAACGTAAATGCTTTCCGCATACCAGGCATATTGTTTGAAAAATCGCGACCTTCGTAGTAAAGACAATCCCATGATCCAGAACCTGCTCGATAGTAATCTAAGTCCGGACGCATTCGGACTTCAGGAGAATTGTCTGCAAAAACTCAGACCGTCGCAATTGGAGCGCCTGGACTCGCTCGTCCGGGAATATCCGACATTACTTAGCGGAGCATTTTTTCTGCGGCCAATCTCAAAAAACGGAACCGATTTCGCATTTCCGGAAGAGAATGGAAAGGAAAGCGAGAATGTGGTCGCATGGTCCCGCATTACTGATGGAAATGAGTTTCTCTGTGCGATCAATTTGAACCAGAGCCAGCATGCAACCGTTTATGTAACTGTCGACAATGATTTGCATTCCATCAACAGCGCCATGCAGTGCCTCTACGCTTCTGACCTGAGCCCTGCTGAGCTGAACATCGAAGTCAGGAACGGAAAATCGATCCGATTAACCATTCCACCTCATGGATTGGTTGTTTACAATTGAAACCTGGTTCGGGCGGAAGGATCTTAATTATCAATTTCATTTTTAAATACTACATGGCAGATAATCAAGCAAAAAAAGAACAAAAAAAGAAAAAAACACTGGCAAAACAGGACAAAGCGGCACGCGCAGAGCAACGCCGTCAGAATAGTGACAAAGGCAAAAACCTGGAAGATATGTTTGTCTATGTAGATGAGTATGGGAATTTGACATCCTCACCACCAGACCCCTCTAAAAAGCAGACGATCAATGCGGCCGATATCGTCTTCCAGTCAGCACCAAGACCAGAAGCCGCTACTGAAACGGAAACGGCCAGGAAAGGCCAGGTTACCTATTACAGCGACGCCAAAGGCTTCGGATTCATAACGGATTCAGAAACAGCTGATCGGATATTTGCCCACGTCAGCGAGCTGTTACAGCCCGTCAAAGAGGGCGATATGGTAAGTTATTTCAGTCAAAAGAACGAAAAAGGCTTTTTTGCAACCAAGGTTAGCATTATTGCTTCCTGACATGGGATGCGGTGAACTTCAAAAATTGTTTGGAGCCGCACACTTTGTCCAATATTCCATCATTACCTTAATGGTATCCCTGATCTCTTCATATGCGCTAGGTTTTACAAAAAAACCTTGCGCGGAAGTGCTGTATGCATCGATGACAGCCTGCTGATTGATGGCTGTGGTGAAGTATACGTAAGGAATGCATCTGAGACTGAGTTCGGCATCTGTCTGAACTTTTTTCCTCAGTTCCAGCCCATTCAGTCTGGGCAGATTTATGTCAGAAATGATGATGAATGGCCGTTCCGGGGTAGTGTAGAGATAGTCCAGCGCTGAAATTCCATCTGGAAAATACATTCTTTTGTTTGGATACCCGAGATCAGTGAAAACTTCTTCCAATACAAACTGGTCATCTGCATCGTCCTCAATAATGATAATTGTGCCGCTTTTATCCATGGATATTTTAAGATCTGTGAACAAGGTTACTAAAATAAAAAATTATGCCATCTAAATCCAAAACGGTTTACCGGTGTACTTTCAGCATAGAAGTGCCTCATCGCGGCTAACAGCCCCCGGATTCGATTATCGACTTATGAAACCACAAAAATGCCTTTTGATCATAGATATGCAAAAAGGCTCATTCACGCCAGAAACGCCCCGGTACCAAACGGATGCGGTGGTCAAAAAAATCAATTCGCTCGCTGCAATGTTCCGGAGAAATTCCTGGCCTGTTGTGTTTGTCCAACACAATGGTAGTGCAATGGACGAGTTCGTGCCGCATACGCATGACTGGGAATTACTGGACGACCTGGTAGTCGGCGAGCATGACATCATGCAGGAGAAGTTTGCAAATGACGTGTTTTACAATACCGGCTTCGATACCAGACTGAAAGAGCTTCATGTGGACCAACTCGTGATAACCGGCTGTGCTACGGATTTTTGTGTTGAATCCACGATTCAGTCGGCGCTGGTAAAGGACTATCGCATTCTGGTGGTTGAGGACGGTCACACGACAGCAGACCGTCCATTCATGGAAGCAGAAAGGGTTATCAACCACTATAATTGGGTTTGGAAAAACATGACACCTACGAAAGGAAAAATTGAAGTGAAGCGCTATGAACATGTGATGGAGCTCAATGCCTAACCATTCCTTGCTTCACCGAAACCTCTTGACGCGTTCGTTTTACGATCGATTCACCTGATTGCCATACAAGTATCCGGGTAGAAAAACGCTGCAATAGAATTCCTGAAAACCGTTTCCGGCGCCATTTCAGGAATTCATAGACTGTTGTTCAGTAGTAATTAAGCGTGTTTCTCGGCTTTAAACATTATGGCAAAGAAACATACCAACCCACACCTGACCCGGCGCGAAATGCTCGGAATAACCGGCATGGCCGGTCTGGCAGTTATGACCGGAACCGCCGCTGTTCCGCACGCTGCCCAAAAACGGCCTCGTATCGCCTGCCTTGTTAGCTATTGGGGAGCCACAAGATCTCATGCCGACTGGATCGTTACCAAACTCCTGGACGGCTACTGGTGGGAGGGCGCCCACACACCTTCGCGTGTGGACGTCGTGTCCGTTTACATCCATCAGTTTGAAACAAGCGGATTGGGCCAGAAAATTTGCAAATCGAAAGGCATTCCGATCTTTAAGACTGTCGGTGAAGCCGTTACACTTGGCGGCAAGGAGCTTGCCGTGGACGGTGTGGTCATCGTCGGTGAACACGGGGAATATCCCACCAATCTCAAAGGGCAGTGGCTCCTGCCGCGCTGGTGGATTTATGAAAAAGTGATCCGGGTTTTCGAGCAAAGTAAGCGCTCCGTGCCCGTTTTCAACGACAAGCACCTTTCTTACAGCTGGGATGAAGCCAAATGGATGTTTGATAAATCCCGCGAGCTGAATTTCGCATTATCCGGCGGTTCCTCTATACCGGTCTACTTCCGCAAGCCCGAGATAGAACTCGATATCGATACGCCCATCAAGTCATCCATCGTCATTGGCGGTGCTCCGGATGAGGGAGCCCTCTTTCATTGTGTGGACGTGCTCCAAGCCTTTGTCGAGCGCCGTAAAGGCGGCGAGACGGGCGTCAGGTCGGTGCAGTGCATCCGAGGCCCGGAAACCTGGAAATGGACCGAACAGAATCCCTGGGCGGGCAAGCTGCTGGAATCGGTGCGTGTGAAATTTGACCTGAAACCTGGGCATTTTCAGGAGATTACCAAGCCGAACGTTTGTATCGTGGAGTATAATGATGGTACAAAAGCGGCCATATACTCGGGCCAGGGTGTGGGGTGGACCTACGCCGGCGAAATCGAAGGCCAGAAAGACCCGGCGATCATCTCGATGCTCGACTGGCCCGGTCCCTTCTCGCAATACCATGCCTCCAACTCCCAGCCGCATTGGATTACCGAATTGATGGTGACGGGCAAGGAGCCATTCAATGCGGAGAGACTGCTGCTGTCGACCGGCATTACCGCATATAACATGGACTCGAACTGGGAAAACGGCAAGTACTCCGCCGTCGGCCGCCGCATTGAAACACCTTTTATGAACATGAAATACCGCTCCACGCGTGGCGCACAGTTCAGCAAAGGCGAACGACCACCGAATGTTCCTTACATGCGAGGGTTTAGTGAATAATTTTGTCATAAATAGGCTTATATTTGTGTACCAAAAAAAGTACACCATGGCAATCATAGAAACAACCAGCAGGCAGTTCAGGGAAAGACAGAAGGACTTTTTCGAAATGGCCGATAAGGGAGAAAAAGTGGTTATCCGGAGGGGACGTAAACAAACTTATGTGCTTACTCCTGTCTCTGAGGATGATCTTTACTTCTCTCCTGAAATGATCCAGCGCATAAAAGACGCGCAACAAGAGATCAGAGAGGGCAAATCTACCGTCATCAAGAATAAAGAGGAACTTGACGCCTTCTTTGATAAACTGTGATTTACACGCTCATTTTTTCAGACAAAGCAAAAGAAGATTTGCAGTTCCTGAAAAGATCTGAGCCACAGGCATATAAAAAAGCCAAGCTGTTGATAGAAGAACTTTCGGAACATCCTAAAACCGGACGGGGGAAACCGCAGCTTAAAAAGCATAATCTCGCAGGACTTTATGCCAGAAAAATCACCGATAAGCATAGACTTCTGTATTCAATAAATGACCTTACCATTACGGTAGACATCATTTCTTCCAGAGGTCATTACGACGATAAATAGTGCGCAATGAAACGCAGAGACGTTCTTAAAAGCTTGACCCTTTTGCCGGCAACCGGTAATATTTTTTCGAGACAATCCCTTTTATCCACTCCTTTTATCGGAAGAAAGCCTATGTCCGATCTGCATCGCGATGCATTTGTGATGGATGGGCATACGCATGTCATGAGCCGGGAGTTGGTATTTAAAACAGACATCGGCCAGCGTTATCCCGATGGCACGGTCGACCTTCCGAGGGCGAAGGAAGGTGGATTGGACGCGATGTTCTTTTCGGTTTACACACCTGAAAACTATTACCCTGGAAGATTTGAAACCAAGAATACTTTCCGTGTGGTAAACCTTGCCTTGGACCAGATCAGGAAGAATAATGCGACGATCGAGCTGGCACTCACAGCCTCCGACATTGAACGTATCAATAAAAAAGGCAAAATGGCGGCATTCCTCGATCTGGAAGGTGGTTACGACCTTTACGGGGACATTGATCTCCTGCGTGCCTTATACAAACTCGGACTGCGCTCCATGCAGCTAACCGCGCATAGTACGACCAACGCCTTCATCGATGCCTGCAATGATGTATATACCTGGGGCGGCATTAACGATCACGGAAAGGCGGTCATTAAGGAAATGAACGACCTGGGAATGGTCATCAACGTGGCGCATGCATCCAACGATGCCATTCTTCAATCGGTGGCAGCCAGCCGCCACCCGGTGATTTATAGTCACGGCGGCTTTCACAAAATAGTGGATCATCCCCGCTGCATTACCGACGAAGCTGCAAAAGCCATCGCTGCAAAAGGCGGTGTCATTGGCGTCCATTTCGGTAGTCTCTTCAACAATCCGAAATACTGGGCCTGGCAAAAAGCCAACAACCCGATCAGGGTGCAGCCCAATCCTCAGCCCAAAACTCCGCGAATCCTTAGCGTACAGGACACCACGAAAACCATTGAAGACGTAGACAAGGAATTTGCCCGCGAGCTTCCATTCACTTTCAATGGGACCATTCCCGGGGAGTACTGGATGCATGTGGATCAATTGGCCAAAGTAATCGACTATGGCGTCAATCTGGTGGGCGAGGATCACATTGCCCTAGGTTCCGATCTGGATGGCGGGCCCGAACTTCCGCATGAGATCAAAGACATCAGCGATTATCCGCAAATCACCATGGCCATGCAAAAGCTGGGTTACAGCGATCAGCGGATTAAAAAGATCCTCGGCTTAAACTGGCTGCGCGTGATCCGACAGGTAACTGAGGGCGGGCCGAAAAATACACCCAGGCGATAAAAAACAGCTGCAAAGGAATGCGATACCAGAGATATCCGGGGCCTGAACCGGTGTAGGTGCCTTTTTGAAGGTCTACATGGTGTAATGCGGCATAGATGTTGGCAGGGGTGATCAGGACAAAGAATGCGATGATCAGCCAGGCTGTAACATTTTTGAAACGGTCTGTTACAATGCCCGCCGCGGCTGCAAATTCCAGCAACCCTGTGAAGTAAACGATCAGCTCTTTGCCCGGCACGAAGTCGGGGAACATCATTGCCATGCCTTTGGTAAACATAAAATGCCCAAGTCCCGTCATGATGAGCATAGCCGCCATACCGGTGCGCGCCGCGCGGGCGGCGTCATATTCCCCTTTTCGCAACCTTCCGATCAGCAATGTGATCAGCGTGACAACGATCAAAATGATCTCCGGTTTCATAGTTCTCTTGTTTTTGTTCCACACAAATTTCAGGATTACGCGGATGCCGGAAAATGAACCTGGGTTAACTAATGCGCTTCCGGATGCGGCTCAATGCCTGAGGTGTAATGCCGATGTAGGACGCAAGGTATTTCAGAGGAATCTGGCGGATAAGCTGGGGTTGCCCGGTGAGTAAATGCAGATAGCGCTCCTCGGCAGACTCGGTGAGAAAGGACAGTTCACGCCCGGCTTTTTCCAGAAACAGTTGTTCGCTCGCGTAGCGCCCAATGCGGTTGCCTGCATGTGTATGCGCGTAAACCTCTTCCAGCGCCTCAAAGCTAATGCGCCACAGCGTGACCGATGTGAGCGCTTCGATATTGAACCGGGCCGGTGATTGGGTGATGAACGAACTGTAACCACTCACAAACTCTCCCGCAAACGAAAAGTCGTAAGTCATTTCTTCCAAATCCTCGGCACCACGACGCAGAAAAAAACGAAGCATGCCGCTTTCCACAAACGACAAATAACGCTCCACCTGCCCCGCTTCCAACAAAAGTGCCTTTTTCGGAAATGATTCCCGGATCAGCCTCGATGAAAAGAAAGCCCATTCATCCTCCGTCATGGGCGTGATGTGCTCGAAATAGTCGCGTATCTGCTGCATAGTTGAAACCGGTACATTCTGGTTGATGGCCCGAACGGACATGAAAGTAAAGTACCAAAATTATGCTTTCCGGAAGATTAATAAAATGAGCAGCCCCTGGCTTAGTTTTTGTAATTCAACCTTAAAAAGCTTACTAACATGGCAGATTCAGATAAATCAACAAACAAAAGGGAAGATCCGACTAACGACAGTCAGGTCCTGAAAGGGTCGAACGCAGTGAAAGATCCCGATGAATGGACAACCGGAGATGAGCCAATGACCGGTGCCCAGCAGTCCTACTTGAAAACACTCTCGGATGAGGCCGGTGTAGCATTCGACAACACACTCACCAAATCCGAAGCCTCCAAGCGGATTGATGAATTGCAGCATAAAACCGGCAGAGGGCTGAGTAATTAATGTATTTACAATGTTACTACGCAAAGAAGCCAGTTCGCTCGAACTGGCTTCTTTGCGTAGCATCAGATGTTAGGGGTGTAAAAAATCGGGAGATAAATGCCAGCATTATCTCCCGATTTTAACTTAGGTGAAAAAAGTGTAACGTGCAGTTGGACAATTTTGAAGTGACAAACAACTAACATTTGAAACCATGTCATCTTCATCTCTTTCTCCGGCAATAACGGAGAACCAACCCACTGCCAGCGCATTACGCAGCCTGTATTTCATACGCGCCGCATTCTCCATAGTTTGGGTAAGCCTGATTTTCGCTTTGGCCAATACATCCCCTGGCCTCGCCCAAGCACTGCTGATCCTTTACCCGGCCTGGGATGTTTTAGGCACTTTCGCCGATATCCGTGCCAACCGGGGCGGTGCTTCGAAAACACCGCAATATGTAAATGCGGTGATCAGTACATTCACCACTGCTGCGGTGGCCGTTGCATTGCAAAAAGGGATCCCCGAGGCGTTGATCGTGTTTGGCCTGTGGGCGATCCTTACCGGGGCCATTCAGCTGATCCTGGGATTAAAGCGCAGAAAATCTTTGGGCGGTCAATGGCCGATGATCATCAGCGGTGGGCAGTCCATGATCGGAGGCGCCTCCTTTATCCTCCTGGCCCACGACCCGAAAATGGGAATTACGAGTCTGGCCGGATATGCCGCCTTTGGGGCTTTTTACTACCTTCTGGCAGGTTTTCGCCTGTCCCGCACAAAGTCTGCGACCAACTAACGGAGCCTTCGCATTGCCCCCGAACTTAATCCGACCGCTGGTTGCCTTACCGGGATTACACCAGCGGTTCGGCTTTTGCGGAAGTTACTTTCCAATGCGTTTCCGGATACGGCTAAGCGAAGGGTTGGTAATCCCGAGATAGGACGAAATATGGTATGCCGGTATCCGTTCGACGATGTTCGGATGTTCTTCCAGTAACCTCAGATAGCGCTCTTCGTTTGAAAAGAACATAAACTCTTCGGTACGTGTCTGCGCATAGGAAAAGAACAATTCGGCCAGCAATCTGCCGAATTTCGCCCAGTTGCGGTTGCTTTCATAAAGGCCGTTCAGGTCCTTGTAGGAAATGAAGACCACTTCCGAGTCTTCCATAGCTTCAATAAAGTACCAGCAAGGACTGCGCGATATAAAGCTCCGGAATGACACGACGAACTGATTCTCCGAAAAAAAGAACAGGTTTTTATCATTTTCCGTCTCAGGATCACGATAATAAATCCGGAATATGCCTTTGATCACCAGGCCCAGGTCATTGCAAACCATGCTCTGCATATTGAAGAAATCCCCTTTCCTGATCTTCCTCGGTTTCCAGAACGGCTTACTCTCATTGATATCGGTGTCCGTTAAAGCAGCAAAATTTTTCAGATGCTGGACAATGGTCTCGCTTGTATCTGCCATTTCGTTGGCCTGTTATTTGAACATGAATTAACGCATGGCCGTCTGGTAACCCGGGCAGCCCGCAAAACAGCACAAATTTCAGCAATCAAATCGGAGATCATATTAACCTAGGTTAAACCAGCCAGCTTATTTTTGAGTACCTGCACTTCCTCTTCCAGCTTCCTGATATAGGCATGCTGGTCTTGCAGCATGGGCTCTAATTCCTGCTCTGTGTACCTGGGCATAATGTGCTGCGGACAGTTCCAGTCGTAGGCCTTGATGTGGAACACGAGCATCCGTTCGGGCCGGAATTTATAATCTTCCGGTTTGAGCAGGTCATAGAGATCAGGATTATCGCTGATCTCTATGATTTCTGCCTCCGCATATATCTTCAGTCGGGCCTGCATTTGGTATGAGACGAGGATCAGCGATACGTTCGGGTTTCGGGCGATGTTCCCGACCGATATATATTGCCGGTTCCCGCTGAAATCGACGATCCCGATCGTCTGGCCATCAATGATTTTGATAAAACCCTTCGGCCCGCCGCGATGCTGGATGTACGGGAAGTCGTTCTCCCCGTACGAAGCCATGTAAAAGCTGTCCATCTGGCCGATGAAATTCGCTTCAACGGCAGTCAGCCCTTCTCTGAAACTCATTTTCTCCACCCGGCCGTAAGTGTTACGGCTACCCATTCTTTGCTGGATGGCTCTGATCCCGTCGGTAAATGCAAGCTGTGAGTAGTTCATGGCAGTGATGTTTGAAATGATCCCGGCTTCTTCGCATTTAAAGCGACTGGATCTGTCTGATCATCTGATTGGTGAATCCCCATTCATTGTCGTACCAGGCCATTACTTTGACCAGATCTCCATCCACAACCCTTGTCATTTCCAGATCGACGGTCGCTGCAAAAGGGCTTTTGGCGATATCGGTCGAAACGAGCGGTTCATCGGTTACCGCGACTACTTTTTCATACCGCTCTGTGGCCGCTTCCTCGGTCAGGATGCGGTTGATCTCCTCCACCGTAGTCGGACGCTCGGCGATGAAAGTAATGTCAGAAATGGAACCGATCGCAACCGGGACCCGAACGGCGATACCGTCGAACTTGCCTGCATATTGCGGCAATGCCTTGGTAGTCGCAATGGCCGCTCCCGTAGCAGCCGGGGCGAGGTTAATCCCCGCCGCACGCCCCATGCGCGGCTCTCTTTTGGAAGGTGCGTCCACAAGCGTTTGCGATGCGGTGTAAGCGTGGGTCGTGTTCAGAATGGCTTTTTTAATGCCAAGCCTGCGACCCAGGATTTCGATCACCGGGCTGATGCTATTGGTCGTACAGCTGGCACAGGAGAAGATAGAAACCTTCCCGTCTTCGGTATTTACGCCGTGTACGACTGTGGGCGTGTCTTTGGTCGGGCCGGAGATCACGACGAACTTTGCGCCCGAGTTGATGTGCTTTTCGGCATCGGCATTGTTGGTGAAGAAGCCGGTGCTTTCGATCACCACATCTACACCCAGGGCTTTCCAGGGCAGGTTCTCAATTTCCCGGATACTGTGATACCTGACGGGCTTTCCGCCAACGACGATGGTATCGCCTTCTACCTTAACTTCCTGCTCGTACTTTCCATAGTTACTATCATATTTCAGCAGGTAGGCGGCGTTTTCAATGCTCATCAGGTCATTGACACCCACCAGTTCGAGGTCATTGTTTTCAAATATAATTTTCAATGCGGCACGTCCGATGCGGCCAAAACCATTAATTGCTACTTTTTTCATGATGCTGTTTTTGAGTTCAAAATCGCGTTGATTTCATGACTCAAATTTGCAACATCTATCCATGGCCTTACTAGGCCACAATTCCCGTCCTGTTGGCAATTTTTCCCTATTGCAGCATCGGCTGCTCCAATCGCTCCCGGTAATGGCCCGGAGAAACGCCTTCTTTGCTTTTAAAAAAGCGACTGAATGCCTGGATATCGTCATAACCCAGCTCGTAAGCAATCTCCTTGATCGAAAGGTTGGTATAGTTGATCTGCCGGCGGGCGTGTATCATGATCCGGTCATGGATGATGTTCAATGGCGTACGGGACGAAACCAGTGAGAAGAGATTGGAAAGCGTTTTAGGAGATTTATTGAGCTGCGATGCATAAAAGGCCACATCGTGGTGCGACGCGTAATGCTTGTCGACCAGGTAGTTGAATTCCCGGACAATTTCCCCCTGCGTCTTATCCAGTTTGCTGAGGTTATTGGATTGCCTCAATATCCTGACGGAAAGGATCAGCATGCGCTTCAACATCGCTTGCAGCATATCCTGCTTCAAAATGTCATTCTTACCCAATTCGGAACGGAAAATTTCCCAGGTCAGCTCGAAGTCCCGCACCCTGCTTGCATCCACGGTGATAGTGGGTACTCCTGTGGCACCAAAGAACAGCAGACCTTTGCTGCCTACTTCGTCGTCATGATTAACGACGCAGTAAAAGGGCTGATTGAACCGGATCATCCTCGCCGACTCGATTTCAATGTGATCGACCCTGTGAAATTCGGTCAGAAAAATGATCTGGTTTTTACTGAGGCGATGAGGAACCTTGTCAATCGTAATATCCATTCGCTCAGCCACATTCCAGATAAGGGTCATATCGGTTTCACGCACATCGCCGACGATACGGCTATTGCCTGGATCAAGCTCGTAAAGACTGAGGATTTCGTTCGAATTTTCAAAAACCATGCGACCTTTTTGATATAAAAATAGATTACAGGATTGAAATTTCAAGGTTGCGAAGGCTTCCGGCTTGTATACATATCGACGTGACGGACCTCACTGCCGGGCCATTTTTTGCCGAAAACTAATATTTATTTGCATCAAAGTTACATTATCCGTCTTCCAGGCTTTTTTTGAACGAAGTTTGATACTATTTTCACGAATTAACTCAGTACCTCCTACCCAACGCCTTCATGCCTAAAACCTTTGCTGAAATTTCCGATTGGATCACCGCGAATATCTCCAAACACGCCGGAATAGATCCTTCCGAAGTGGAACCCGATGCCGACATTGCCCACTTCCGGTTAGACTCACTCATCCTTGTCAACATCACAACCGAGCTGGAAGAGCACATCGGAATGGAATTGAGCCCTTCTATTTTTTGGGAAATGCGCACCATCGCCGCTACCAGCCGATGGATTGCGGAGAATCAGGAAGTATAAAAGGCCATTGTCATCACTATGCAAACTCCTCTCATGTCTGCAACGTCGATCTGGTCTTCCAAAAACGACGTCAACCAAAACTATTCTGAGCTGATCGCCGATGTGCGCAAGTCGGATCCCCTGCATTTCAATATGTTCGGTGACCTGGTGGCGATGGATTATGCAAATGTGAAAAAGATCCTGTCCGACTCGGACAATTTCAAAAATTTCGATTTCACCGAAAGATTCAAAGTCGTATCCGCACTCTCGAATAATGATCCCAGTTTGCTGGAATTCGGTGAAAGTCTCCGCTACTGGCTGCTGTTCATGAACGGTGAAAAACACGCGGAACACCGCCGTTTCGTGAACCAGAAGTTTTATCAGGCCGATTACGAGACGATCACACTCGATGCGATCAATGAAATCATCGCCGGGCTCGACGGACAGGAGGAAGCCGACCTCGTAGAAATGGCACGGCAGTTCAGCTTCCTGATCATCAGCAAGATCATCAATCTGGAAAAAGCAGATTATGATTTCATTCAGAAGTTTTCCTATGTGATCACATTCATTTTTGAAAAAACGCTTTCGGTTAAAGAATTACTGGAATGCGCATCGATGTCACGACGTTTTCACAGCTACATTTCCGACACCTTTACCCGCCAGGAGCACGAAGCTACCAAAAGCCTTTTACTCGAAATGCGGGAAATCATGGGAAGTGACCGGGCTCCGCAACTGATCGGTACCTGGGAATTTTTGGTCAATGCGGCGACTGAGACCACTACCCTGCTGGTCACCAAAAGCATTGCAGCGCTGATCGAGAACCGTGATCAGGTGATCAACTGGAATGCGCATAACGAATGCGCCATCGCGGTGGAAGAACTGATCCGGTATGTCAGCCCGGTGAACTGGATACCGCGGCAGATCGCCAACGACATGGAATTCGAGGGATTACAACTCAAAAAAGGCAAAACGGTCCTGCTAGGGCTCGCCTCCGCAAACCGCGATCCTGCTGTGTTTCAGAATCCCGACATCTTTACACCCACCCGCAAGCCTAATCCGCATATCGGTTTCGGTTTTGGTATGCATCATTGCCTGGGTGCGCGGCTATCCAGGTTCGAATTGCAGAAATTCCTGCCCCGCTTCATGGCAGCATTTCCGGACATCCGTTTACACCCTACGAAAGCCCCTCAATGGGACTCCAAGATCTTTTTCAGAGGTTACAAGAGTTTGCCTGTGCTGTTAAAATAAAGGCGCATGGTCAAATTCACGGATTTTACATATTTAGCTTTACTACTCCTCACGGTTGCAGCTTACTACAAAGTCCCGGAAGCGAAAAAATGGGTCTTTCTGCTGATCACAAGCATTTTGTTCAATCTTAGTTGGAGTGGCAAGTACCTGGTCGTATGGCTGGTACTGGTGCTGATCTGTTATGCATCCGGCAAAGCATTGAGCAACCAGGCGTATTCCAAAAAGCATCGGAAAGCGCTCCTATCGCTCTCGATCGTCATCTGCCTGTCGCCCCTTTTGTTTTTCAAATACCTGGTCCCGGTCCATAATTCGATGTCGCTGGTGGCACTCAACTGGATCGCGCCCATTGGTATTTCGTACTACACATTCCTGATTATCGGATACCTTTACGACGTTTACCGGCGGTATATCAAACCCGAAGATCACCTCGGTTACCTGATGATCTACCTCGGGTTTTTCCCAACGCTGCTGGCAGGCCCGCTGGAACGCACGCGTCAGCTCGTTCCGCAGCTAAAAGGTCCGAAACCCTATCGACAGGAAAACATCAAGGCAGGTATTTACTTCATTATCTGGGGCTTATTTAAAAAAATAGTCCTCGCCGCCAGGCTTGCCGACATTACCGGCCCTGTTTTCGACCGCCCCGAATCGTACACGGGTATTTCCGTTACCCTGGCCATTCTGCTGTTTTCCATCCAGCTTTACTGCGATTTCTCGGGCTATACCGACATTGCTACCGGCTCGGCACGGCTGTTCGGGATCAGGCTTAGCAAAAACTTTTCAAACCGCTACTATTTCGCCCCGTCCCGAACGGAATCATGGAGCGCCTGGAACATCACCGTCACGTCCTGGTTCCGGGATTACATCTTTTTCAACATCAGCAAAGGTGTTACAAACCAGAAGCGACTCGAATTCAACCGGTTGGTAACCTTCGTCATTACCGGGCTCTGGCACGGTCCCAGCTGGTCGTTTGTGATCTGGGGCGCGCTGCAATGGGCGTACATCAATTTTGAAATGCGCACGAAGCATTTTTGGCAGATACTTTACTCCGGACCAGGCCTCGCCAGGCTTGGATTTTATCCCGGCTCGCAGGCGCATTATGTATGGCGTGTAGTCGTTAGGCTGCTAACGGGTACGCTCACCATGGGCTGGTTCCGCGCGGCGGAATTGGGTAGCGGCATCCGGTTGTATGGCAGTATGTTTGGGTTCAATTCCGGTATGGGCTCCCTGCTGACGTCCAGTTTCCTGCTCACGGTCGCATTGTTCCTGGTCATGGATTTTTTCAACTATAAAATGGGTGAGAAAGAGGATATCGCCTCCTTCATGCTAAAAAAGGGCGCATTATACCGGACATTGTCGATGCTGCTGCTTGTGCAGCTGGTACTGATATTCGGAAGGCCTTCGGTAGCCAATTTTTATTACATCCAGTTCTGACGACTAATTGTTCGCTAATGCCGGCATCATGATCATTAAAATTACAAAGTGGCTGCTGCTGATTATTGCCTTCAAAATGGTAGTGGCGCTCATTGTCGCGCAATACTACACCGACCCTCGCCGTGACGTCGCTGCACGGAAGAAGCTTTGTGACGCATTCAATCCCAATGTCGTATTCATCGGCACCAGTCGCACCCTTTACGGCATTAACCCGGCACTTTTCGACTCACTGAACCAGCAAAAGACACGGAGTTACAATTTCGGCATATTCAGCCTTTCACCTTACAGCTCCATGGAGATTGCAAATGATATGCTCTCCGACAATCCGGCCATCAAAACCATTTACATCGAACTGAGTGCGCTCGATTACAGCACGGTGGCATTGCGTCCGCAACAGGTCGTTCCGGATGCCGTTTTTCGGGCCAATGTGCTGGCCGATTGCCCGGATTTCGACTTTAATGCCAAAGCCAGCGCATTCCTCGACGGCCTCAACACGACACTGTTTCAAATGGTATCCATTGCCCCGCAGATCTTATCGGCCAAAAAAGCGCTTAGGCCGGAGAATGATCCGGTCGAAGGCAATGCGAATCTGCTGGATAATGGCCACCAGTCCGTTACGCTGGGACTTTCAGAGACAAATGACCGGATTATGGCGAACAAAAGCGCGACGGAACAATTGCTGGGTCCGCGCGGGCCGTCAGTACCCAACCGCTATTATATTGCTCAGATCAACAAACTGATTGCCCGGGCCAGGGAGCTTGGAACGAAAGTGGTGTTGTATCATCCCAATAGCATTACCCGTTCCGAATATCCTGTCCTGTCACAGGTTGCGCCTTTTTTGCCGGACGAAAGCCTCGTCCCCTTACCCGCGCAGCCTTTACTTAATGTGCTGTTCAGGCCGGAAAACTTGTTTGACCCGCATCATTTGAATTGGCAAGGCGCATCGGTTTACACGCGGTTTTTGCACGGGGAGGCAATGCATTAACAGGGGCGCGGTGGTGCCGGCATTGCGGCCTGATGGAATTTATTATGTAAGTTGGAATTGAAAACGATTCAAACCCATGAGCGAAACCAAATTCAACATTGCTGTATTGATCGATGGGGACAATGCGCAGGCCAAACTGATGAAGGAAACTTTGGAAGAAGTTTCCAAATACGGAAAAGCGACCATACGACGCATTTACGGGGACTGGACGACTTCTCAGATGAACAGCTGGAAGGAAATCGTCAACCAGCATTCCATCAGTCCAATCCAGAAATTTTCTTACACGACCGGTAAAAACTCGACCGACAGCTCGCTCATCATCGATGCAATGGATATTCTGCACAGTAAAAGCGTCGAGGGCTTCTGCATTGTGTCGAGCGACAGCGATTATACGGGACTTGCCAAGCGCATCCGGGAAGAAGGACTTTTCGTCATGGGGATCGGGCGGAAAAATACGCCGATCGCATTCGTGAATTCGTGTGAGATCTTCACATTCAGCGAAAACCTCGTAGTCGAGCTGGATACGAATACAGAGGAGCCTGAGCCTCAGAAAGTGGACGTGGCCCCGAAGGAAATCGTTAAGATAGAGCCGAAAAAGCAGGACACTAAACGCAAGTATCCGAAGATCGATATGAATATTATCGACAAGGCATTTGAAATATCAGCCAATGAGGAAGAAGAAGCATTCGTCTCTAAAATAGGCACCTCGCTCCGGAAAATCGACCCCAGCTTCGACGCCCGCACCTACGGATTTAAGACATTGACCTCGTTGTTTAAAAGTCTGGCTAAATATAAAATCGTCAAAAACGACGTGAATGGCCTGAATCACCCGCTGGTGAGGCTGAAATAGTGAAATACGCAGGTAAGAGCCCACACACGGATAAAGGTCATCCTCTCTCACTACCTCAAAACAAACAAGACGCACATTCCCGTGCTCACCTATTGCAAAACTTTTACTTCACCACCACAACTTTTTGCAACTGGATTGTCCCTTGTTTTTTCCTGATGAGGGCGGTGTAAATCCCGGGAGTGAGCTGATCGGTCGGGATGGCGGTTTTGTTGGCATCCGTAGCCTGGAACATTACTTGGCCGGAACTATTAATCAGACTGATCGATTCCATTTTAACAGCATTTGAAGACGTACAAAACAGTCTGTCGGAAACGGGATTAGGATAAAGAATAATTTGCAGACTACCTCCGAATGAAAGACTTACAATACGGCTGTAAGCAAAACTGCCATCAAGATCCACCATTTTGAGGCGGTACAGGTTCTCCTGTCCTTCGGAATCTTTGTCAAATGGATTGTTATCTATGAAAGAATAGGTCCGGAGCTGATCACTTTTAACGGCTGCCGATACACGTCCCAATGTCTTCCACTTACGCCCGTCGCTGCTTTTTTGAATATCAAAGTAATCGGAATTGCTTTCCGTTGTTGTTGCCCAGCTGAGCAGCGCCTGGGTTTCATTTTGAGTTGCTTCAAAGGTGATGAGCGTAACTGGGAGCGGATCATCCGTACTAAAAATATATGCAGAGCCCGCACCTTCTAAGGTATTGGCTTCCGAAGCATCTTCATCATCACTGACCATACCTACAAGAATGTAATTCCCGCTGATTGAAACGGACCATCCAAATGCATCACTTTCGGCGCGTAAAGACGCGACAATTTTTTGCTCAAACCCCCAATTTCCACTACCGCCCAGGTCTTTCTTAAAAATGTAGGCAGAGCCCGCCCCCCCGACATTGTTGGCTTCCGATGCATCTTCATCTTCGATAGGAGCTCCGACAACAAGGTGCTCTTGACTAACCGACACAGAGAGACCAAAAGCATCGCCCGCTTTCCGTACCGGTGCAGCAATCTTTTTGGCTAGCCCCCAATTATCCGGGCCACCTTCTTCCTTTTTAAAAATGTAGACCGAGCCGGCATCGCCCAGGGGATTCAACTCGGATGCGTCTTCATCTTCCTGTGACGCTCCTACGATGGCGTAGCTTGCACAAATGGATACCGCCGAAGAGAAATGATCAATTGTTGCCCGGACCGGAGCAGTAATTTTTTTGATTTGTCCCCAATTGTCGCTACCGCCCTGATCCTTTTTAAAAATATAAGCCGAGCCTGCTTCATTGACAGAGTTGGCTTCATTGGCATCTTCACTGTCCCGGGGAGAGCCCACAATGACATAATCCCCGTCAATTGACACATCCTCACCGAAGCGATCGCCTGCACCACGCGTGGAAGCTGTAATTTTTCTAATCAAACCCCAGTTATCGGCACCACCCTGGTCTTTCTTGAATATGTATGCTGATCCGGATTGAAGTAAGGTATTCAGTTCATCCGGGTCTTGATCTTCGAAAACAGCTCCAACGACCAGGTAATCGCCATTGGTTGAGACTGCATGACCAAAAAAATCCCCCTCGGCGCGAACGGGTGCGACAACCTTTTTGATCAAACCCCAGTTCCCTGCCCCTCCCTGGTCTTTTTTGAAGATGTATACCGCCCCGGCAGCACCAACGAAATTTGCTTCCGAAGCGTCGAGTGATTCGAGTTCAGCACCCACGACGGCATAGTCACCAGCAATCGAGACTGATCCTCCAAAGTTTTCGGCATCACGAACCGGAGATGTAATCTTCCTTATCTGCGCCCAGTTCCCTGCATTATTGAAAAGGATATAGGCTGCCCCTGCATCTGCTACTAAATTCAGACCGTCAGCATCGGTATTGTTAGAGCGGGCTCCAACAATGGCATAATTCCCCGATATTGCAACATCCCTGCCATAGTTGGCTTGAATATTTCTGGACGAACTTCCTCCATTGTTTTGCGCTGTAAGCTTGACAATCTGATTCCAGTTTTGGGCGGAGGTATTAGTAGTGCCGGCCAGGAAAATGATGCAAAAAAGGATCAATTTCAGTGAGGGTTGTAAAAGATTTTTCATAGAGGTTATGTTTAATATCAGAGAAATATAAACGACCGCTCAGAGCCTCAAAACTCTCTATGAATTTACAAAATTTTACATGACATAAAAAGTTACAACTATCTCATTTTCAGTAAATTAAATTAGAAACTTTGTAACTGCATTTTATTAAAAAACAACATCAAAAAATAGTGTCGACCGGACTCAAAACATGATGTATTCTCCCCTCACAAATTCTGCTGCTTCAACTCCCGCACCGCATAACCGGCAGCCCGTGCCGTCATAGCCATGTAGGTAATGGACGGATTGATTACTTCCCAGCAGATTTATTTAAATTGCCTCTTCAACTAAATCTCTTTCCTGCATGCCACATACCTCCAACCCGAAGATCCACGAAGGCCGCAATCTGAAACGCTTCCGGGAGATGCTCGGAATTAAGCAGGAATTCCTTGCGTTTGAGCTCGGCGAAGAATGGAACCAGCAAAGGATCTCAACGCTTGAACAAAAGGAAAAGATCGATTCGGAGATTTTGGAACAGGTTTCGGCTATACTTAAAATCCCGGCTGAGGCGATTCGGCATTTTGATGAAGAGCAGGCGATCAATAATATATCGTGCAACTTCTCAGGCAATGCAGTCAATAATAACGGTGTCAACATTCAGCATATTAACCCCGTTGAAAAAATCATCCAGCTCCACGAGGAAAAAATTGCATTGTATGAGCGGATGTTGAAAGAAAAGGATGAGATGATGGCGCGGTTGGAGAAGCTGATTGAGGGAAGGTAAGCCTCTAATCACCAAAACATTGCCTTGACTCCATTCAAACTTATCTTTATATTTGTGTACACGAAAACGTACACCATGAGAGTTATATCAGCCAGAGAATTCCGGGGAAAACAGAAAGACTATCTGGATTTGGCCGAAAAGGAACGGGTGATCATTCACCGGGGAAAGAACAAAAAATCAGTTTTACTCACGCCCATTGATGAAAATACTGAAACCGATGTCTTTTTCTCGGACCCGCAAATTCTGAATGCCATTAAGGAAGGCATTGAGGACGTTAAGGCTGGAAGAGTGACTTCCATCCGCGACCTCAAAAATATATGGGCAGATATTCTTTAAGCATTTCAGAAAAAGCCAGAAAGGACCTATCCTTCTTACACAAAACCGGTGGAAAAGCGCTCATCAAGCGAATTACTGGCTTTGCTGGAAGTGAGGGGGCGCAAGATTATCGCAGAAACTCCTTTGGAACAGGGTTTCGTTTCAGAAAAACCTTCATTTCTGCTGCCTTACGGTCAAAAGTAGATTGTCTCGGATTGCTAAATCCAGCATAAACGCATTGCGATATCGACGGAGCATGAGAGTCCGTTTGACCTTTTTCTTTCAATATCCTTGGATTGTGATCAGGCATAGCTGCTTCTTTATCTTAACTCAATATAAAATCACTTTAAATTTAACAAAAACGCATCATAATTGGTGCCTTGTTTAAAAGGCACCCATTCTCCGTCCCAATTCGGCCAATTGCCTACCATTTTTCCATCCACTTTGGCCGCTTTAAACCCATAGATATTACAGAATTCGAATAGCTCGTGGTAATATGCATTAATGCCCATCTGATATTTTCGAGTTCTCAAAGCCAGCTCACCAGGTAAAACTGACCCTGTCGCGGCAATGTTCGCTCTCGGATTCTGTTTAAGAAAATCCAGCGCTTTTTGTGCAACTGTTGCTAAAATGCGATCCGTATCACCATTTCGGATGGCGACCTGATCATCAATATCTCTTCTCCTGGCATCCCAAACACCAAACCCAATATTATAGAATCTGGTCTCTGCGTCCATCAATGTGATACGCATGCGCAGCTCAATAGCGCCTTGATGCCCGATGCTATGAAAACTAAATTCCTGATTTCCGGTTTGATACGTCGGATAAGCTGTGATATCCATATAAGTGTGTGGTGCCAGTAAGGCATCAATCTGTGCAAAAATACGCGCGCCTACAAATTTTGCCGCTTCAACTCCCTCACCGCATAATCCGCCGCCCGCGCCGTCATAGCCATGTACGTAATGGACGGGTTCACACAGGAGGACGATACCATCGCTGCGCCGTCGGTGACGAACACGTTTTTGCAGTCGTGAATTTGATTGAATTTGTTCAGCACCGAGGTTTTCGGGTCCTTGCCCATGCGCGCGGTGCCCATGTCGTGGATGCCCAGGCCGGGGTGCGTGTCTTGCCGGTTGAAGCCGGTGACGTTTTTGAAGCCTGCTACTTCCAGCATTTCCACGGCCGAGGCCATCATATCTTTTCGCATTGTGAGTTCATTTTCACCGAATGCAGCGTCGAAAACGATCATCGGAATGCCCCATTTGTCTTTCTTTTCCTTGTCCAGGAACATACGGTTTGTGGGATCGGGCAAGATTTCGCCGAAGCCGCCGAAGCCCATCGTCCAGGTGCCGGGGCGTGTCATATCTTCTTTGAAACTGGCACCAAAACCATTCATCGTAATGCCCCGTTTCCAATCCGATTTGCTTGCCCCTCCCTGGTATCCGTAGCCGCGCAGGAAGTCCTTCTTATCGGTTCCCCAATTTCGGAAACGCGGGATGTACAGCGCATTGGGCCTTTGACCGAAAATATAGTCGTTTTCAAAGCCCTCGACCGTCGCATTCGCGCCAACGCCGAGGTGATGGTCCATGATGTTACGCCCGACCTGGTCACTGTCATTGCCCAATCCGGTCGGAAAACGGTTTGATTTCGAGTTCAGCAAAAGCGCCGCCGAGTTCATCGAGCCGGCATTCAGGAATATGATTTTCGCAAAAAACTCTTCCACAGCCATCGTTTTCTGATTGATCACCCGAACACCTTTGGCTTTCTTTGTTTTTTCATCGTAAATGATCTCGCTGGCAATGGTATCGTGCAGGACGGTCAGCTTGTTGGTCTTCCTCGCTGCCGGTATGGAGCCTGATAATGAACTATAATAACCGCCATAAGGACATCCTCTGGCACATTTGCTGCGATACTGGCACGACGCCCGCCCGAGATCCGTGTGCCAGGGCTGCGGCTTGGTGAGATTAGCAATGCGTCCGATCGTGACAGGCCGGTTCAGCTTTTTCATCATCGTTTCCCTGAAATACAGCTCGGGAGCGCTCATAGGCATGGGAGGCAGGTAGTGGCCATCCGGCAAAACCTCCCAACCTTCGGCCTGGCCGCTGATGCCGACGAATTTTTCGACATGCGTATACCACGGTTCAAGGTCTTCGTAACGGATCGGCCAGTCTATCGCAATGCCTTCTTTGGCATTTGCTTCGAAATCCTTTTTGTTCATCCGGTACGACTGCCGGCCCCAGTGCATGGACTTCCCGCCCGTGTGATAGGCCCTAATCCAATCGAATGGACGTTTCTCTATATACGGGTTCTCTTTATCGTCCGTAAAAAACGGTGCGGTTTCTTCGTTGGCCAACGTCCCGAAACGGCTGTTTGCCCAATACTCTTCGGCAGAATGGATCGAGACCTTTCCCCTATGCTCAAACTCCCACGGGCCTTTCATGGCCGTATCGTAGTCTTCGATGTGCTTCACTTCCCGTCCGCGCTCGATCATGAGCACCTGCAAGCCTTTTTCGGTGAGTTCTTTGGCTGCCATGCCGCCCGTCATTCCCGAACCGACTACGATAGCGTCGAATGTATGTGCTTTGTCTGATTTTAAATTTAAGTTCATGGTGAAGGTTGGCGGCTAGTAGGCGAAAGATTTCTGATTAGGCTTCATTTTGATCATTTCCAGCTTTCCCGGAATGGGGACGTATTCGAAGGACGATTTTATCCCTTCCTCCGACGTGAAGTAACCCAGCATCGTAAGCTCTTTCATCAGCCGCCAATAGGGTAACCCTTTCGCCTGGGCCGCCATTTGCTCGCGGTCTTCGTTGTCGCCCATTTTGGTCTGCTGCACCTGATATGCCTTCATCTCTTCGGCAGAATCGATTTCGACCTGCTGCAACAATGCCGTTTTCTGCTCCGGATTCATATTCAAAAACTGCTTCCCTTCCAGCTTGCTCAGCCCTTCCACGAAACTCTTATGCTCCGGCGTTTTGTAACAATCCTGCAACATCATCACGATGAACGCCGGAACACCCACATCCTTCGCTCCGGGTGTCGTCGTCCTGGGAATGATCATTTCAGCGACTTCCGCGACGATCAGTTTCTGGTTGCCAGTCAAGCTGAACTCCGTCGGAAAACTTTCTGACGGCACGCGACTTTCCCAACGGTTCATAGCCAATAACGTCGGAGCGGACAAAGCCCCGCCGAGCATGGCTGCAACATGTGTAATAGCAGTTCTTCTGTTCATGGATTCACTGGGCTGGTATGGCTAGACGATTGAGCATATACAAATAAAGGTCAAGAGGACGAGCTAAAAAGCCTCGTTCTATTGACCTTTACCCAAAGTCGGCAGATTTATATAAAATGCCTGTTACTAGCCTTTACTTTACTACTTCACTCACTAAGATAACAGGAGATGCATTGGTGTAATTGGCAAAATCGGCGCGAATGGCGTCTCTGTTCGGCCCGATAGCCGCCTGATACTCGCTGAGGCTTTTGACATAGAATGTGCCGATCGCCATGAAAGGCAATGGTTGGTTGGGAATACCGCTGGCAACCCCTTTCTCAATGGTGTATTTAACCAGATTTGATCCTAAAAACTTCGCCACCATAGGCATATGCTTCGCTTCATAATACTCCATATTGAAGGTTTTTCCTTCGGCATAGGGGTACATGACGGATACTTTTGTCAGTCCTTTTTCAACAACGGACGAGTTCTGCTTTTCCTGGCCAAACGCGGCCAAACAAGTGGTAGCAAGGAGGAGTGATACAAATAGTGTTAGTTTCATGGTTAATTCATTTAAGTGATAAAATGCTCAATTTGAGTTCATTGGGCAAATATTAAAATATCACCTATATTCGCAAAACGTTATTTTTCGATGAAATCGATCGAAAAAACCGATTTAGAAATATGGAACTACGGCAGCTCAGATACTTTTTAAAAGCGAAGGAGTTATTGAATTTTACGGAAGCCGCAACGGCTTTGAATATCAGCCAAAGCACATTATCGCAGCAAATCAAGCAGTTGGAGGATGAATTAAATGTTCCGCTGTTCAACCGTATCGGAAAAAGAATTACACTCACCGAGGCCGGCCTTCTGTTTAGTGATTATGCATTGCAAAGTATAAACCGTGCCAATGAAGGGTTGCTGCTTTTACGGGACTTGAAGAATTTGAATACAGGAAAAATTACTGTCGGTGTAATTTATTCCATGCGAATTCTATTCGCTAAAATATTGATACAGTTTGCTAGTCAATATCCAAATATTAAAATACAGGTCGTATTTGGCACTACAAAAGATCTGCTTGAAAGACTCAATCTGCACCACTTTGATTTTATTCTGACGTTTCACGACGATCCCCTTGAACTTCATCTGAAATACCAGACACTTTTAAAGGCTAATATGGTGCTGGTAACTGCCAAAACCTCATCGCTGGCACAAAAGACCAGCATATCACTTCCGGAAGTCGCCGAACTGCCATTGGCTTTGCCTTTTAGCGGCAATAATAGTATACAGTTTTTTGAAGAATCATTCGGCCAAAACAATCTGGTCCCGAATGTTTGTATGGAAATAAATGATATACCTACGTTATTTGAAATTGTCAAAACAGGTCATTGGCATACCATTTTGAGTGATACCAGCGTAAACGACTCCGATGTAACTGCGATCCCTATTGATGGCAAAAACATGCGGCGCACCATTATGATTATTTCGCTCCGGGAAGCCTATGAAAAGAAAGCCGTCACAAAACTCTATGAGATGCTGGCTGAAATTTGAGATGCTGCCGTCGTATATTGCCGAATTTCCTGCCGTTAATGAACAATAACCAACCTGGCGCGAAGCCGCATTATCAAATACTGGACGGACTTCGTGGTGTAGCAGCTATCATCGTCGTATTCTTTCACCTCACCGAACCGCTCGCCACCAGTCGCCTCGATAACGTTGTAAATCATGGTTATCTGGCGGTTGACTTCTTTTTCCTCCTGTCCGGCTTTGTAATCGGCTACGCATACGACGACCGTTGGGACAAACTAACCTTCGGCAGCTTTCTTCGCCGTCGGTTCGAGCGGCTGCAACCACTGGTTGTATTGGGTATGACGCTCGGCGCCATAGGTTTTTACTTTACCGACTCTCCCATTTGGCCGCTTATTCATACCGTACCGGCATGGAAACTGATCGTTGTGTGGCTTATAGGGTGTACGATCTTGCCGATACCACTTTCTATGGATATACGAGGCTGGTTCGAGATGCATCCGCTCAATAGCGTGGGCTGGTCATTGTTTTTTGAGTATATAGCCAACATATTCTACGCGCTGGGGCTGAGGAAATTATCGAATAAGGCGTTGGCTGGCTTTGTGGTGTTGGCAGGCGTAGTGCTTTTACATTTCGCGGTTACCAGCCCCAACGGAGACGTTACCGGCGGCTGGACATGGAATGCGGAGCACATGCGCGTCGGGATAACACGTACGATATTTCCGTTTTTTGCCGGTTTGCTATTATCGCGGGTTACACGGCCAGCTCGTATCAAACATGCGTTCCTATGGTGTAGCATCCTGATCACGGCCGTTTTGCTTATGCCCAGAATAGGCGGTGCACAGCACCTTTGGATGAATGGACTGTACGAAGCTTTTTGTATTATCATCATCTTTCCGCTCATTGTGTACATCGGCGCCAGTGGTGTGGTGCATAGCCAAATGGAAGCTAAAATCTGCAAATTCCTCGGCGACCTTTCTTATCCTTTGTATATGACACATTATGTGCTCGTCTACTTTTATGTGGCATGTGTAAGCAACCACAAGGGCATTACATTATGGCAGGCCTTTCCAAATGCATTACTTACATTTTCAGGGGCTATTGTGCTGGCTTATATCAGTTTGAAGCTATATGACGAACCAGTAAGGGGTTGGTTGCGCAAGAAGCTCGGGTAACGAAATGGGAAGGTCGACGCCAAAACATCCACCATATAAACTGACATGGGAATACCCGAAAACTTTTCCAGCGGTTTTATATAAATTGCCTTTTCAAAAAATGGCTGTTTGTTTCTTCAAAAACTAACTCCAAACAGAACTACATTACTTTATGAAGCTATTTAACACCTGTCTTTTTGTTTGTCTGAGTAGTTTGCTTGTGTTTGCACAAAAGGTCCCGGTTCCCGTTTTACACGCACCTTCTGATAGTTTGATCATGTATCTGGACGGCCAGAAAGATGAGTTTAATGGTATTAACAAATTAGGCCCGAAGTTCGATTATAGTTTCGTAGTGCAAACGGATTCGTCCCGGTTTACATTGATATCAAAATCGGACACCCTGTCGGTCATACTCAGACCCAGGGTGAATACTGTTTTTCAGATTTTCAGAGAATCCAAGGGCGACACCGTTACGTGCAGCTTCACTGTACAAAAATACGTCAAGCCGGCAGCATTCAGCGATAAATACAAAGCCGAGCATGAGGGTAAGACTATCATTGAGATTCCTGAAGTTTATGAGCTGGTCAATGTAATTTTTTCGCTTACCCGCTATGGAAAAACAGAAGCGATCAAAAAAGGTACCGACCATTATAAGGAAGTAATCGATCATTTTACGCCCTATCGGCAGCATGCAGCAGTAAAAGCAGTGGATTCTCTCCTGAACTTTTCCCCGGAATTCTATTATCTGCATTTAAAAATGGATAGCTATGCCTATGTTTTTAAAGGGAATACAATAAAAAATGTAGGTGTTTATGATCGTGTTGCCACGGGAGAAAAAAATGAATTAGAACAGTACCTTCCATTACTTGAAGCATTTGCCAAAGAATCCGGATTCAGGGCATTTTACAAAAAGCATGCAGCCTATTATGCAAGCCTCAAAAAGGACTACTCGGATAATATTGATGTATCCAGCATGAAAAGCTGGCTTACCCGACAATTTCCCGCAACTAAATATTCCGCCATTAAAGTCATCTTTTCGCCTTTGGTAGGATGGAACCAATCTGCCAACACTTTTAACGATAATGGCTTTACAGAAGCGCAGGCACATGTCAATTATCCTTTCATAGAGGAGAGAGTAAAAAGTCAGTCTCCCGGTATTCTGAAAGGGCAGCGTATGATGATTGTATTTACAGAAATCAATCATGCCTACCTGAATCCCGAGGCCGAAAAGCATCAAAAAGCGATTTCAGAAGCATTTAAAAACTTGTCTGGGTGGACCACCAGCGGTAAGCCTTCCGCGGGATACAACAATGCATTGGTTTGCTTTGAAGAATACATGAACTATGCATTAGTCACTTTATTTTATTCGGACATTTTCGATAAAAAGACATTCGAATCCCTGCACACCACCATCCAGAATAACATGGTTCTTTCACGTGGCTTTCAACGATTTAAAGAGTTCGACCGGGAATTACTCCGATTGTATCAAAACAGAAAACCCGGTCAAACGGTCGCTGATTTGTATCGTGACATCATTAGCTGGGCATCTGACCGCGGGGTGGAGTAGACTCTCATTGCCTCCACTGGCAAACACTTTGCAGACTCAGCTTAACGAGAAATAACGAAATTTCCTGTTGCAGGATCCGAGCTTCCCAATAAGGCTCTGAACACGTAAGTACCAGCAGGCAGTCCAGAAATTTCAAATCCGTTGTTGATAACACGGTATGTACATTGCACTTTAATGCCTAGGACATTGTAGACCGTCAGGGATTGAAGTTCCTTATCACGAAAGTCATTCGACGCCGTAATTCTGACAATATCGCTGGATGGATTTGGAAATACATTCACTTCAAAGCCATTTGGAGAATTCAGTTTCCTAATAGCGCTAAACGCAAAAGAATCATCGTTGTCGATCATTTTAAGCCTGTAAAAATTTTGACCGGGTGAAGGCATGGAGTGATTGAAACTGAACCGGGACGTATGAGATGTGCTTTGCATTGCTGCCACCGAGCCGATCGTTTTCCATTGCCGACCATCCACGCTATGCTCTATCTCAAATGTTTTACTATTTATCTCCCAGGCCGTCTCCCAAGTTAGGTTGGCAGAGTTTCCTTCACGAATCACCTCGAAGGTTATCAACGAAACGGGTAGCGGGTTACCTTTTTGTCCTAGAAGGCCGTTTATGTAGTCTTGTGGATATATCCATGGCCCGAACACTTGTCCAGACGGCAATTCGCTCGATTTATATTGCACGCGGACACGGATTTTTGTGGTTTTACCTTCCGATTTTGTGATCATTGCTTTCAATATTTCTCCCGAACCTGGTATGTCTGTCCACACGTCATTACTTCCATCGAACCCAGTGTAATTGGTAATAGGGCTCGACGAAGAAAAGGCCTGTCCATTGTGTTTGGTTTCCCACACCAATCTGGCCTGTCGTGAACCGCTAAGCGGAGAGACAAACAACCCCACTCCGAATTGATCCTGAGAAACATTTTCATGATTAAGAGGAGTTGATAAATCCTTATTGTAAAGTGTGAAAACATGGCTGTGTTTTCCCCGATTATTGCCGTTGAAGAGCTGTGAAACCATTTGGTTCGCCGAATACTCAAGACTTGCCGACATGATATCGCTGTACCCATCACCATTCACGTCGCCAACACCTGCCACAGAATGTCCGAAAAAAAACATCGACGAAGTTCCATTCAATGTAACGTCCGGCTCGTTCGAAAGCCCTTGCATTCCCCCAAGATATACATGCGCAGCTCCTGTTGATTTTCCCCATGCACCTATCACAACATCGCTATATCCATCACCATTGACATCACCTGCGCATGAGAGGCTTGATCCGAAAGAACTATACGCTACCGAACTTATGAGCTGACGCATATCGTTTTGTGATACGCCACCCGGGCCACCGGGAAAAATGGCAACGGCATTCGCATTCGGAGCACCAACAACGATATCTGTGAATCCGTCTGCATTGGTATCGCCAGCGTTACTGACGCTCATGCCGAATAGTCCATTGGCAGCGACGCCTTTTAGCATTGTAGTGTTCGTCGAAGAAAGTCCTCCGATGCCACCGTAATATACATATGCAGCACCTCGATTAAAATCGTACTCATAGTCTCCTATCACCACGTCACCAAACCCATCGCCATTGAGATCGCCTGCATTAGCAACACTTCCACCAAATGATCCGCCACCACCTCTCGATAGTGTTACGGCCACAGCCTGGCTGATACCAGTGGGGCTGCCCATATGCACAAACACCTGGTCGGCACCGGGATCACCCACCATTACGTCCGCGTATCCATCACCATTCACGTCGCCAGCACCTGCAACCGCTCTTCCGTAGTTATATGACATCCAATATTGATCAGTCAAAATGCGAGCTGGTGTCGTAATCAATCCGTTGGGTCCGCCGTGGTAGACGAACGCTGCGCCGAAGAAATTGTTGAAACCGGGCGCCCCAACAATCAAATCGCCATAACCATCGCCGTTCACGTCGCCGGCACTGCCCACGCTTGAACCAAACTGGCTGTATGTGGCAGGAGAAGCCAGCGTGATCGAAGGACTCTGGGGCAATCCTGAGGCACTTCCATAATAAATATAGACGATTCCATCATTCGAGGCGTGTTCAGACGCACCGATTGCAACGTCGGAAAATCCATCGCCATTGAGGTCACCCGCGCCGGAATTTCGTAAAGTAAAAAAGCTGTTCACGACCGGTTCGATAAATGTATTGGCAGGGTCTGACGATATCGTGCCGGTATTTCCAAGATATACGTATGCTGCGCCGGACTCCATATCTTCCAGGAAAGCTCCGATCAAGATGTCGGTCCTGCCGTCGCCATTTACATCCCCGGCAGGCGAAACCACGCTACCAAAAGCACTGCTTTTCGCAGGACCTACAAGATCTTGAACATCCTCCTGAAATCCACCTTCACTTCCATGGAATATGTAGGCATGGCTCGTCCCTTCATCATACAGGAAATTCCCCGCACCAATCACGATATCCGCGTAGCCGTCTGCGTTCTCGTCACCGGCGCTTGCGACACTGGATCCAAATGAACCATAAGTTGAAAAACCGGTAAGGGTGGTTGAAGGTATTGCGAAAATTCCGGATGCATCGCCCAGGTAAACAAATGCCGCACCTCTGCCGGAATCGTATTGATAATCGCCGATTACTATGTCGCCAAACCCGTCACCATTGATATCTCCCGCTCCTGATATACTACAACCGAAAAAACTGTTAGCATTTCCGGTCAGGGTGGTAGCCGGCGTTTGCGAAAGGCCTAATGATCCGCCCAAAAATAAATACACTGACCCGGTAGCCGTGGAATTGTCCAGTCCGGATACGAGAACATCATCATAGCCGTCGCCATTTATATCCCCGGCGCCCGCCATTGCATTTCCGAAAGCTATATTATCGCCTGGCATTTGAATATTTGCCGAAGGCGTGTTTTGCAACCCGGTGCTACTACCCAGGAAAACATACACCTTGCTTACTCCGCTTACCACCGAACGACCAACCATCACATCCGAAAACCCGTCGTGGTTTATGTCTCCAAGGCCGGCCAACGTAGTGGTGCCTGTAAACCCTGAGGGTGTTCCAAGAAGCACATTTGCCGGCGTATCTATAATACCACCAGCACTACCCAAATAGACATATGCCGAGCCGATCACCGGCGCTCCGTCGTCCTGACTTATATAGGTTCCAACTATAATGTCACTGAACCCATCACCATTAACATCCCCGGCACCAGCCACTGCTATTCCGAATTGGCTGCCCTCAGCCGGTCCGTTAAGCACTTTTGACGCAGCAGTCGAAAGGCCAGACGGCCCACCGTGATACACGAAAACAGCTCCTCTGGATGAAGAATAGTATGGAGAACCTACTATCACGTCGCTATATCCATCACCATTAATGTCCCCTGCAACCGAAAGCGAGCGTCCAAAATAGCTGAATCCGCCGGGCCCGCTCAGCTTGGCGCCCGGCTCGATCAACTGTTGCTCTCTGAGGTTGTGATTCGACAAAGAGCCAGCATTTACGACCGAGCCAGTAAAATTTCTTGCCTGCTGCCCCCAGAGAGGATTAATGTATACTATAAATAGATGCCAGAATATGAGAATGAGAATTTTGCTTTGGTACATATCCCGCATAGACAACTGGTTGATGATATAATTTTTTGTAAAAATAATGCAAGTTGCAATAAGTAACTATTTGTATATCATTAACACTTTTAGAATAATCAAACGTGAGATGCCGAGATACATAGGCAGCGCAACTTATAGGGAATACGTGACTTGATTTAACCGCTTTCACTCCATTAGCATAAATAATATAGCCCTGTCTGCTTTGCGCGTCTGGCGAGACGTACGATGGTTAAACAGTGACGGCGCTGCGCCTTCTCCTCCAAGGTCGGTTCAGGCTCTTATGAGTGATTCTGTAACTTACATGGCAGCACCTTTAAGTTATTTAAGTACTTCCAGGCAGATTTACATAAATTGCCCTTTAAACCAAAAACCTTTCCGCATGACACATGCTACCTCCAACCCGAAGATCCACGAAGGCCGCAACTTGAAACGCTTTCGCGAAATGCTCTCGATCAAGCAAGAGGCGCTTGCGTTAGAACTCGGCGATGAATGGAACCAGCAGCGAATTTCAACGCTCGAACAAAAAGAGAAAATCGATTCCGAGATTTTGGAGCAAGTTGCGGCTATCCTTAAAATCCCGGCAGATGCGATTCGGAATTTCGATGAGGAACAGGCTGTGAATATTATTTCGAATACATTCAACAGCGAAGCTTACTATGTAGGAAATCCGCAAGCTACTTTTAATGTCAATCCTATCGAGGAGATAAGGAAGTTACATTATGAAAAAATAGAGCTTTATGAGCGGATGTTGAAGGAGAAGGATGAGATGATGGGTCGGTTGGAAAGGTTAATTGGAGAGAGGTAACGCTAACTATTACAGGGCATTAACCCCGATCAACTCCACTCCCAAAACCTCCTCAATCCGCACAATCGTCTCAATCGTAAAATTGCTGTTCCCTTTCACCCACGAATTGACCGTTTGAGGCGTCACGCACAGTTTCTCGGCCAAATCTTTCTGGCTCATGCCCAATTTTCGTAATTGGGCCAGAATATTAATCGCGATACGCCTCGATTTTTCGAGCGCCTTGGGGTTTTCGGCTCGCCGTGCTGCGCGCTCCTTCCAGTTGCTCGATTCGGCAGCCGTGACCGATTCCAATTTTTGTAGTAGCTCTTCTCTCGTTTGCATGGTCATTCAAAATCTATATATCCCCAATCTTCAACGGCTTCGATGTTCAACTCTTTTAAATATCGGACAAGTACATCCAGCTTTCTAAGTTCTTCTGTCAAATGCGGCCGCTCATTCATAGTCCTGGTCAATTTGATCGCT
This sequence comes from uncultured Dyadobacter sp., assembly GCA_965649915.1. Taxonomy (GTDB): domain Bacteria; phylum Bacteroidota; class Bacteroidia; order Cytophagales; family Spirosomataceae; genus Dyadobacter. Next base: position 1,335 of record CBFGMV010000005.1, on the reverse strand, counting down.
CCTCCTGAGATCACGAAAAATTCATAGTTGAGTCTAACGGCATAAATTCTAAGCCACGACCTTGCTCCCGTTCCGTAGGCCTTGCTTTTTTCTTTTTCAATCCGAAGCGTAACCGTTTTATCCAAAGGCTTGAAAAGGTCGCCAAGTTTTTTCTCCGCATCATATTTCTGTGCCACTTTCAGCAACTGCGCCTCAAAAGCATCAGCCTCAGCAAGTGTGATCGAAACAGCCTGACTTATGGAGCAGTAGCCATAAAAATCCCTGATCAAATCCCGCTCATGTTCAGCAAAAAATGCATCCAAATAGGCCGCGTCATTCCAGCAATTAAAAATTCGGTCAAACTCGTTTTCTTGATTCCCTTCAAACCGTGCTGCCCACAGCGTTTCAGGAATGATTCGTATCAGTTCAATAATCTTCATAGTGTGTACGCGTGTTGATGCTGTATGCGGATCAAACAAACTCTGTGAATCACAAGTTAGTAAAAATTTTAAAAATCAGGTTACAAACTGATTTTATTGGCGCTAAAAAAGCGCCAATCTCACGAAAGACGCTTAATTCTGTGGTCTCGTAGGGATTCGAACCGCCCGGCGGCCCGGCCCAAATCTCCTGATCCGTACCGCGGTAGCGGGCCACTCCGTTTAGTGAAACAAAAAAGCGCCAATCTCACGAAAGGCGCTTAGTTCTGTGGTCTCGTAGGGATTCGAACCGCCCGGCGGCCCGGCCCAAACCTCCTGATCCGTAGTCGACACGATAAAAACAAAAAAGCACCTGAACGAGGTTCAGATGCTTTAACTAGTGGTCTCGTAGGGATTCGAACCTAAGTTGTAACTTATTGATTTTCAATACCTAAACGTCGCTCAAAAGGGCTGCTCACCGACTGCTCACCTGATTTTGAGGTTGGTGCAACCGAAAGGTAAAAATAAGATTTAAGCGACTCGATAACAATATTTTAGTCAAAATTTCGGTGAAAGGGTTGGAGTTCGGGACGATTTGGGGTTTAAGGAATCTTCTAATGCCTGCCAAATCACTTACTTCTCCCTTAACTGGATAATGCTCGGGAATCAAAACGATCCCTGTCTAGAAACTGTCTCTTACAAGTTTCAATCCTACTTCAACTGGATAATGCTCTGGAATTTTTCTTCCCCCAAGATTTAATATCATTGCGGAGACTGTTTCAATCCTACTTCAACTGGATAATGCTCTGGAATTTCTGACATCTACAAAGATTTGTTGACGCAATTCAAGTTTCAATCCTACTTCAACTGGATAATGCTCTGGAATATACCGGGTTTACTCCATACGGGCTCCATACTTGGTTGTTTCAATCCTACTTCA
>CBFGMV010000004.1:0-175009 GCA_965649915.1 uncultured Dyadobacter sp. | reverse complement strand
ACTGTTACGCACGTAGGTTAGGACATCCGCAATCTGCTTGTCCGACAGAAAGCTATGTGAAGGCATTACATTGCTATATTTTTCGTCATTCACGTCCACGCCACCCATACCGTTAAGTATGACCTGGATCAACCGGTCTTTGTCCCCCAGCAAATAATCGGTTTTGACCAGCGGCGCATTCAAATTTTGAACACCGCCGCCGTCCGCCTGGTGGCAAACCAGGCAATGCTTGCTATAAATTACCTGCCCGGCCAGATACGACGACTTTATCGCAGCTGGTATGCTTTGCACGGAAGCTTTCGTCTTAGCCGTTCCGGCAGAGGCGCTTGTTGAAGAAGTTTCAACTGGCTTACTTAAATTGGCTTTGCCGTATGTAATTTTATAAATAGCACCTTTCGAATCATCGCTCACGTAAAGCGAACCATCCGGGCCCTGTGCCAGTCCGCATGGGCGATGATCAGCCCTTCCCGACGCTGTTTTTTCGGGTGATCCTGAAAATCCGTCCGCAAAAACCTCCCATTTACCGAACGGCTTGCCATTTTTGAACGGTTGAAAAACCACAAAATAACCAGCCTGTGGCTCCGGGCTGCGATTCCAGGAACCATGAAAGGCGATGAATGCCCCATTCTTGTACCTGGCCGGGAATTGATTTCCCGTATAAAAAAGAATGTCATTGGGAGCCATGTGCGCGGGAAATGCCGCTACCGGATCAATGTATTCCGAACTACCCTCCTTTTTACCGTCACCGCCATACTCGGGTGCGAGGATTTTTTTCTGCTGGACAGGATCATAATAAATATAGGGCCAGCCCGCATTGTCGCCACTTTTGAGCGCATACATACACTCAGCTGGCAGTTCCGCATTGTCTTTACTGTTATACAAGTCGGGAAAAAGATTATTTAGCTGGTCCCGGCCATGTTGCATCACATACAGTTGGTTAGTCTGATTATTCCAGTCAACGGCGACGACATTCCTCAGTCCCGTTGCATAGCGCGTACCGTCTGCATAGGTCTGTTTGAGCTTATCAGGGCTAAATTTCCAAACTCCACCCGAGGTTTCCAGCAACGGACAACCCGGCTGCCCCAAAGACCCTTTCTTCCTATCTTCGACCTGGCAGGAATTGGAAGGGCAACCGATTGGAATGTACATATTTCCGGCATTATCCGTCATGATCGACTTGGTCTCATGGGTCCCTTTGTCCACCAACCCTGTGACGATCACTTCCGGCGCGTCGGGATTGATCACCTGTTCGTTCTCATCCACTTTATAGCGGAATATCTCCGAGTTGGATGATGTATACAAATAACCATTATAAAGGTGTACCCCGGTACCGCCGTAATTACCAAAGCCCGATTTTACGACCGCCTTTCCGTTGCTTTCGGTCAATACCAATGTTCCCTGACCATTAACAGGCCGTGCCAGTCGTGCAAACATGGTTCCTTTCGGCGTAACGATCAGGTGTCTGACTTTCCCGATTCCTTCAATCAATTTTACTACCGAAAAACCTTCCGGTGTTGTCAGGCCGGCATTGGGCAACTCTTCCTGACCAATGCGCGGACTCTTCGATGATGTAAGCACTAATGTTAAAATCAGCATTGGAACGAGTAATGCTTTCAAGCGTCGGTTCTTCATCGGGCTGGGATATTTGTGCATCGGAGTAAGCGGGGTTTAAATTTATTTGATATCACCGAAATGAACAGTCTCATAGGTAATATCGGGATTAAATGTGTTAGCCTCAATCTTAATATAATTGCATTACCAATTTGCACATTAAATTACCCAGGCACTGCCGCCGAGCCGCCATTACGCACCACTCCGGTGCAGTCCACGGGTAGTGACCGCGGCTTTACGTCTGACCCGGGATCAATCCATATTTCCAGCCAAAGCGCCGCCAGGCGATTCTATACCACTCAAAAACTTAAAAGAATGTGCAAATTACCCGCTTCGACGGTTTTCAACAACGACGTAAACGTCCATTGTTTTGTGCAAAATGTACATTTACGCGCCCTCAACCTTGCTATGACTGCATCAATGACCAAAGATGCCAAAAGGACCAGCCAAGTGCGGGGCATTGACCGCCATTACAACTTCCTGTGCGCGTCTCCCCAACTTTCAAGCAGTTTGATGATAGGCTTGAGATCATTGCCGATTGGGGTAAGTTCGTATTCCACCCGCGGCGGAATCTCGGCATAAACCGTCCGCGTGATGATTTGGTTTTCCTCTAACTTTCGTAATTGCAATGTGAGCATGCGTTCAGTAATGCCTGGCATGAGCTTCCTTAACTGTCCAAACCTGAGCTTACCGTTTATCAGCCACGAAATAATAGCCAATGACCATTGTCCGCCGATGATACTTGCAGCATATACTTCCGAGCACTCATCGCTCAACGCTTTCTTATTGGCATAATTAGTAGAGCTTTCCTTAATTTTTGACATTACTTACATTTTTTATAGTACCCAACATTTGGTAGCTAATATACAAAAACTAAGGTACCTGTTCTATTTTTGGTGGAAACATATGCTTGGTTTAATGAAGACTTTGGTAATTAGTATCCATCCCGATATCAAAAATTCGGCGATCAACAGAAGGTGGGTTGAAACCCTAAAAAGCTTTCCCGATAAGTTCACGGTCCATCAGTTGCATGAAGCTTATCCCGACGAAAAACTCGACATTCCCTTTGAGCAGCGGTTGGTTGAGCAGCACGACAAGATTATCTTTCAGTTTCCCTTTTACTGGTTCAACTGCCCGCCGCTATTCAAGAAGTGGCTTGACGAAGTGATGACCTACGGCTGGGCATACGGAAGCCGCAGCGGATTCAAAATGGCCGGTAAAAAGGTGGCATTGGCCATTTCCCTTGGCATTGACCAGGAAGAGTATCGCCATTCCGCGAAGTACAAGTACACCATTGAAGAACTTACCCGCCCTTTCGAGCTGACCTTCGAATATGTTAAGGCAGACTATCGCCCATTCTTCGCATATTATGGTATCGAGCTCAATTCGTCAAATGAATGGATTGACAGAAGCATTCCTGAGTACCTGAGTTTTTTAGAGGATTTTCATAGCCGAGGTAACATTTCATAGCACAGGCCATTGAAAGCCAAATGCAATGCCAGCATCATGGCGGAGCCAGGTCGTCGACTTCTAGAATACATAATGCTTCGTGGCATAAGCACAAGGTATCCCGATCGCCATTATCAAGATAAGAATGTTGATTAAGGCCGGCAGAAGCGAAAACGGTCTGCGCTCCGCCTTCGAAAGCGGAAGTACTACCAGATTCATCACCAACCAAATAAGCAGCCCGTAGGCGGCTCCATTCAAAAAAACCGGAGTTCGATCCGCTAACACTTGTGCGAAAATCTGAAAATACAGCGCGGTCCAAATGAATGCGATCAGGTAGTGAAAGCAAATTCCCCCAATCACCATCTTCCACCCTTTCCGGAATGCTTTTGGCCCGAAAGCGGCGCTGGCGATATACAGGAAGAGCACCATGGGTTTCTGCCTGGTAAGTGAAGTAAAAAGCAGCAAAGCTGCAATACAATCCAGGCTGCCGCAAATCAGCCACGTCAAGAAAATGGTCATACTTTTTTTTAGGTCAAAAGTACTGACCACCGGATATTCGGGTTTTGTAAAAATGCGACAGTTCGGAAGGAAGAACTCCGGAGTACTTTTTGAATTCGCTGGTCAGGTGCGCATGGTCGTAATACCCAAGCTCGAATGCGATTCCCAGAAGGCTATCTTTTGCCGCTACCGGTGACCCGTTTCGGACTGGTACGCCTCGCAAGCGTTTCAGGACTTGCTGAAACCGAACAATGCGCAAAAATTCCTTGGGTGGAATACCGACATTTTTTTTGAACACGCGTTCCAAAGTCCTGATGCTCGCATTCATTTGCCGGGCCAGCTCTTCCACCGACACTTGTCCCTCTGAATCGTACATGAGTTTTCGCAGCAACAAAAAATCGGGAAAACCCCTGTTTGGCTGCATCATCCTCTGGGACTGTTCCAAAAACCATTCGTTCAGTTTGACGTCCAGGTTGGACTCAGCCAGCATCAATGCACGCAGCGGCTCCTCGTGAAATTCCCTAACCGAATCGACTGCCTGCTCCATATCCTGGCCGAACCATGCATAAAAGCCGCCTGGCAGGAAACGGATACCGGTCAAAATGCATCCTTCCTCACTTCTTAGCACGCCATAGCCGGTCATCGTGCCGCCCAGATACAACCGGCCTGGCAATAGTGGAATTGGATGGTGGCCAGGAGCGGCCGGATAAAAGTGTGCCGTTGTATGACCTGCGTTGCAAATCAAATCAACACAGCCATCGGCATAGACCCGCCTGCCGGACGATTCAGCTTTCTTCGGACCAGTCTTTCGCACCCAATAGGCGGCAACATGGTCGCACCAGCCGGGCGCCGGTAGATATTCGGTGAAACTCATGTTTCTTGAACATCATTTGTTCGCATTCCATTAACAATTTGTATCAGAAATTGTATAAAAATTAATCGCCCGGGTCGTACTGCCGTTTTTCAGGACGAACTGATCGCAGGTATATCCTATGGTAGTTGCATGAAACTTGCACCGATCACTTTCAACTCATTGTGAAAGCGTTTCCAAACTCTGAAATATCTGAATTGCCCCTCCAATGGTGTTCCCATCATTTTCCCTTTCGCTGTCATTGTAACGATTGAAAGTGCGGTGTCGCCAATTATTTTAATCTCATCAATGATTGTTGAAGCCTCTTCAATAATCATCGTTTTTGCCTTATGTGAGTCCAGGTCCATTTTTTTGGTCAGGACTTGTCCTGTCGGCGCAACTGCAATTAAATCATTGTGCAGCAGTTGGTCTAGCATGTCCACATCGCTCACAAGTTGAGCCGAAAAAAGTTTGTTTTCGGCCTCCACAACCTCTTTTCTGGTAATGTCTGTTCTTTCCATGTTTCTATTTCTTGATTTTTTCCTTTGAAACTTTCTGTGCCATGCTGAATCGCAATCATTTAAATTCGGACAGAGCAGTCAATTTCCCATCTGCCAGCAAAAACCGTTAGAATCTATTTGGCATGGCATCGTTGTTCCCGAAACAAAAGTATGGTGGCTTGTTAAAGATGGTTGTCAGTAAAACTTGAGATTTTGTGCGATTTGCTTGAGAAAACGGGTCGTTCCTTGGAATCACCGTTCGAACACCTCGCATAAAATCTACCTTACTGACTCTACCGTGCGCCAAAAATATTCATTGATTTATGTTCTGTTAGCTCCAAGTACATTTCAATCACTAAATTGGCTAATTTGCCATTTGTCTTGGGACCTTAGCCGGCTACGAATGACAATAACCCAATCATAACCCTTTCAAAAATGACGAAGCTTATTTCTATGTTTTTTTTGACAATACTGTGTGCAGGCATTATTGAATGTGTCGCACAAACTGCATCACCAGATCAACGCGTATCCGGCAAGCAGGAAATTCTCACAGGCGCGGACCAGACTGAAAAATATTTACCGCTTTTAAAAGGAAAACGAATCGGCCTGGTGGCAAATCAGAGTTCAATCATCGGCACGAAGAGCAGCGTAGACAGTTTGTTGAGCCTTGGCATTAAGATTGTTAAAGTATTTGGACCTGAACATGGTTTCAGGGGCAACGCCAGTAACGGAGCCGTCGTAAGCAATGAGACAGACGCCAAAACCGGCATTCCCATTATCTCTTTATATGGCAAAAACCAGAAACCGACGAAAGAACAGCTGGCGGATATCGACCTGCTTGTATTTGATATTCAGGATGTGGGCTGCCGCTATTATACCAATATCAATACCCTTGAGTATGTAATGGAGGCCTGTGGGGAAAATGATAAAGAACTGCTCATTCTTGACAGGCCCAACCCAAACGGATATGTAGTAGACGGCCCGGTAATGACCGACGATCGATTTAAATCGGCCATAGGGATCCATTATACGCCCATGACACACGGCATGACGATCGGGGAATTTGCCCAATACCTTAACGGTGAAGGATATTTACCAAAACAATGCAAAGTCAAGATCATCAAGGTCGCAAACTATGACCATGATAGCGAGTATACATTGCCAATCAATCCATCGCCCAATCTGAATACCCGGCAAGCCGTCATGCTTTTCCCCAGCTTATGTATGTTTGAAGGAACCGCCATCAATGAAGGACGGGGAACCTATATGCCATTTACCATTCTGGGGGCACCTGCATTGAAAGGCAAGTATTCATTCTCTTACAAACCGGTCGGTATTCCCGGAATGAGTGAGCGCCCCAATCACAAAGACTCCGTTTGTTACGGGCTCGACCTTCGGCAATACGATATTGCAAGTCTTCGCAAGAGCCGCCAGATCAATTTAGCATGGCTCATCGAGTTGTACAATGCCTATCCGGATAAAACCCATTTCTTTACACCCGGAAGGGCTAACCAGGATATATCCGCCTTTGACCTGCGAATAGGGACTGATCAATTAAGAAAACAGATCATAGCGGGCATATCGGAAGCGGAGATCAGAAAAAGCTGGGAACCTGGATTGCAGAAGTTTAAGGCGATCAGAAAGAAGTATCTCCTGTACCCGTAAGCGAAAGGCTTGTCGTTATGCAGCCCCCAATGCAGTTTTTCTGCAAATTGACGTCTTCCGCCAATTTCCGCCAGAGCACCCATTGAGCTAAACCAGAAAAAGACTTCTCGGCAGCATTCGCGCGGCATGAGCCACGGCGCGTGGAAGAAAAATTCCGGTTTAGTAGAATGTAAAGTGTTCAGGCTTTGGTTATTTTTCTCGGCCCAGGGTCATTAACTAGTACGAAACCATCACCTCAAATGCCTTACCTTACTGCTATGCATCGGGAAAACGAGATTTTGCAGCAGGTAGCGCAGGGCAATGAGCGGGCTTTCGCGGAGCTTTTCAATCACTTTCACCAGCCGCTGGGCTTGCATATTTTCAAATTCACCAAATCTGAACAACTCGCCGAAGAGGTGGTGCAGGATGTGTTCCTGAAAATCTGGCTGAACCGAAAATTGCTTTTGAAAATCGAGAACTTCAGAGTGTATCTGTATGTCATTTCTAAAAATGCTGCATTCAACTGCCTGAAAAAAGTTGCCTATGAAAGCGCCCGGATCGTTGACCTCGACCTGGAAGATGACACGATCGCTGCTGAAACGAGCGAGGAAGACCATCGCTACCTGCTGATCGACGAGGCCATCGACCAGCTGCCACCCCAGCAAAAGCTGGTATACCTGCTCAGGAGACATGAGCGGCTTTCGTATGCGGAAATTTCCGACCGCATGAAAATTTCGAAAGAAACGGTGAAGAAATACCTTCAAATTGCAACAGAATCGATCTCAATGCATATCCGCAAAAAATTGATTATCAGCTTCTTGATTGCTTCAAAATATTTTTTTTAAAAAAACTTCCACAACACTAGCCCTTTTTTGGCCTGCCCGTTTGTCCTAATGGTGAAGGTCATCAAGCAAAAAACAATGAATGATTCCGATAGCCGGTGGCAGTATCTGATTGATCGCTACTACAATGGAACCGCTTCCGGGCAGGAGAAGGAAGAGCTGATGTCGCTCGTCCGCAAAGGCGGGCATGATGCGCTATTGAAAGATTACATGAAGGACAAATGGTTGAATGTGGACGAAGGAGAGAAACTGTTTTCTCAGGAAAAGAGCAGTGCGATCCTCCATTCAATCCTCGGCGTTGCAGGGAGTGCCAAGACTAAAAAGTCACGAATCGTCCGGCTAGGCTGGATCCGTTATGCCGCGGCTGCCATGCTGATAGCCACAGGCTTTGGCGTTTGGTACAATGTTCAGAATCGCGGCGGGGAGCGGAATATTTTCGGACAGCTGACAAATACAGCGGACGTTCAGCCCGGCGGCAATAAGGCACTGCTCACATTATCCGACGGTTCCGCGATCGCATTGGAAGACGTAGGCAGCGGATTTGTAGCGCAGCAGGGCGATGCCGAAATCACCAAGGCGCAGGACGGAATATTGGTTTATAATGCTAAAAACACGGTTAGCCCGGGGAAGCTGACGATCAACAAGATTACCACGCCCAAGGGCGGGCAATACCAGGTACGCCTGCCCGACGGAAGCAAAGTGTGGCTGAATGCGAATTCGTCCATTCGCTTTCCATCCGTTTTCTCCGGAAACGAGCGCAATGTGGAGATTACAGGAGAAGCATATTTTGAAGTGGCGAAAGACAAAAACAAACCATTCAAAGTGAAGTTCGACCGATCGGAAGTGCAGGTGCTGGGAACGAGTTTTAATATCATGGCGTACCCCGAGGAGGGCGTTTCCAGAACGACTTTGGTGGAAGGCTCCGTTTCGATCAAAAACGTAGATCAGAATGCAAAGCTCAAACCTGGCCAGCAGGCGGCAGTACTCGCGTCGGGTCAGATCAAAACCAGGTTTACACCTGTGGAAGAGGTCGTTGCTTGGAAAAATGGGGAATTTTACTTCCAGGATGCGAGCGTGCAGGAAGTAATGCGCCAGCTTTCGAGATGGTACAATGTTTCTATCAGCTATCGGGGAGAAATCCCGCCTAAACAATTCTCCGGCCGCATTTCGCGACAGGTAAACCTGGCAGAGATTACCAGGATGCTGCAATTCGCCGGTGTAAACTGTCGCTTGAACGACAAAACCATTATCATCGACCCCTGATGCGTATATTCTAGTGCGTTAAATTTTATTCCAAACCCTTTATTTTTTATGAAAAACAACTACTTACCCTGCATGGCAGGTCGTAAGCAGCCGTATCTTGCTGCCAAAATTTTAATCACGATGACCCGGATCATGCTTATTCTAATCGTCACGCTGTCGCATGTAGCGGCCGACGGTTTTGGCCAGAAGATTTCGCTGAATGCCAAAAACGTCCCGCTGTCCAATGTGCTGAAAACGATTGAAAAGCAGTCGGGATACTCGTTCCTGTACGACAAACTGGATCTGCCCGGCACTCAAAAAATATCTGTACAGATTAAAAACGCTGATATTGAGCAGACGCTCGTCGCCGTTTTTCGTGACTTGTCCGTATCATACAAAATCTTCAACCAGAACATTGTCCTGAAAAAAGTGGAGAGGAAGCAGCCGCAGCAAACCCTCCTGCCCGTGAAGACGCCCGAGATCACACCCAGCGTAATCATCAACCATCAAGGCATTGAAGAGCCGGCCCCGCGGCAATTGGACCGGCTGGTGCGCGGGAAAGTGACCGATGAAAATGGCAACGGGTTTCCGGGTGTGAGCATTCTGGTAAAAAACTCACAAACGGGCACTACGAGCGATGGAAACGGCGAATTCCGCCTGAATGTACCCGACGCACTGGTGCAGGGTGAGCTTACCCTGATCGCTAGTTTTGTGGGTTACAAAAGCCAGGAGCTCGTGGTTGGCAACCGGCAGGAGATCAATTTCCAAATGGCGATCGATACCAAGTCGCTGAATGACGTTGTAGTGGTCGGTTATGGCACCCAGGCCAAGAGCAGCATTACCGGCTCCGTAGCCTCTCTTCCCATTAAAAGCATTGCCAATCAGCCTGTTACTAGTCTGGATCAGGCATTAGGCGGACAAATAGCGGGCGTGAATGTGGCTCAAACCAAAGGAGCTCCCGGTGGCGGTGTCTCGGTGAGAGTGAGAGGAACTGGCTCTATCGGCGCTGGAAATGAGCCGCTTTATGTGATCGATGGCTTCCCGGTTTCGGCGGATTTCAACAGTTCGTTCAACGCATTATCGACCATTAACCCAACTGACATTGAATCGATCGAAATCTTAAAAGACGCTTCGGCGGCTGCTATTTACGGGTCGCGCGGGAGTAATGGCGTAGTGCTGGTCACTACCAAACGCGGAAAATCGGGTAAGTCGACCGTGACTTTGGATGCCTATTTTGGCGTGCAGGAAGTAGCGAACAAGATCGGTTTGCTGGATGCCCGCGAGTACGCGATTTTCAACACCGAAGCCCGGAACAATGCGTGGGTCGATCGTGGTGGAAAAGCCAGTGACCCGAACAGCGCACGCCCGGCCAATTTGCAGATACCGGAAATGTTCCAGAATCCGCAATCACTGGGAAAGGGCACCGACTGGCAGGACGAGGTTTTTGTGACTGCGCCTATTCAGAATTACCAATTGTCGGTTTCCGGTGGAAATGAAAAAACGCAAATGTTCCTCTCAGGCGCCTATTTCCGCCAGGACGGGATTGTGATGAACACCGGTTTTGACCGTTATTCAGCGCGCATTAATGTGGATCATAAAGTTGCTAAGCACGTGAAGATCGGCATGAATTTGTCGCCTTCATTTTCTTCCAACAAACTACTTCCAGTTGAAGATCAGGTATTTACGGGCGGCATCCTCGGCTCGGCACTTTCGCTGCCGCCAACCGTGCCCGTTTACAATCCCGACGGTTCGTACACCACATTACTCGGCCCTTCGCCATACAACATTGGTGTGATCGACAACCCGGTAGCAATTGCCAACAAGGTCAAAGACAAAAAGTCGTTTTTCCGCACATTGGGTAATGTATATGCAGAATTGGACATTATTGAAGGCTTGAAATTCCGCACTTCTTTCGGTCTCGATTACGCCGATTCCCGCCAGGCAGCCTACTACCCTTCCAATCTCGGCTGGAATGGCGTGCCTGCTCCGGTGCAGGCAAGAGCTACCGCTGCCACTGCCCGCGATATCAACTGGCTGAATGAAAATATCCTATCTTACAAAAAGACGATTGGAGAAAAGCATGAACTGGATGTACTGGCCGGTTTTACTTCGCAAAAAGCCAAGTCAGAATACGCTTCACTAGCCGCCACCAACTTCCCGACCGACCTTGTGCCCACATTGAATGCCGGCCAGGTAACCTCCGGCGGAACGGGCATTTCGGAATGGTCTCTTCTATCCTACTTGGCAAGGGTTAACTATACTTTTGCGAGCAAATACCTGCTTTCGGCCACTGTACGCCGCGACGGTTCTTCCCGGTTTGGGTCGAGGAACAAGTGGGGCACATTCCCGTCGGCTTCCGTGGGCTGGTATTTGTCCGAAGAAAACTTCATGAAAGGCCAGCAGATCGTAAGCGACATGAAATTGCGCGCGAGCTACGGATTGGCGGGTAACAATACCATCGGAAATTACAACCACATCGGGTTGCTTACCAACCGGCGATACAGCCTGGGCGCAGGCACGGGCAGCGTCGTTTACGGACTCTATCCCGGCTCGATCTCCAACCAGCAGCTGGGCTGGGAAATGATGCACCAGTTTGACATCGGTATCGACTTCGGAATGCTTCGTAACAGGCTGACATTCACCATCGATTATTACAACAAAAACACCACCGACCTGCTGCTCAATGTGCCGGTACCGGCTTCCACAGGCTACGAAACGGCGCTGCAAAACATAGGCAAGCTCAATAACCGCGGCTGGGAATTCAGTGTCAATTCCAAAAACTTTACCGGTGCATTCAAATGGTCGACCAGTTTCAATATTTCATTTAACAAAAATGAAGTGAAAAAACTAGGTCCATCAGGCAATGCAATCATCTCGAAAAGCCCTTCATTCAGCCCGAACACCCACATTACCCGCATAGGCTCGCCGATCGGCAGCTTCTGGGGCTATGATGCGATCGGCGTTTATCAGAATGCGGAAGACGTGAAAAATAATCCCGTGGTGCAGGGAAGCGCAGGCTCGCGGCCCGGTGATCTCAAATTCCGCGACATCGACGGTGACGGCGTCATCACGCCTAGCGACGTAACCATTATCGGCGATAACAACCCCGACTTTTTCTACGGCATTACCAACAATTTCAGCTACGGACCACTGAGCCTCAGTATCCTGGCCGACGGTGTGCAGGGAATTCAATTGCTGAATGGTTCACGGAGAAACATCGGTTTGGTACACGGCAGTTACAGTCGCTCGGATGTGCTCGGTCGCTGGCAATCTCCTGAGAACCCCGGCGATGGCCGCACGCCCCGCGCCAATGTAGCCCCAACGGGCGGCAATGTGAGCTACGTATCGAGCTTGCTGGTGGAGGATGCTTCTTTCTTCCGCATCCGCAACGTCAACCTCCGGTACGCCCTTCCGGAAAAAGTGTCCAAAACCATTTTTATGCAGCAGGCCAGCATCAGTCTTTCCGTGCAAAATGCATTGACATTCACCAAATACCTGGGCTACAATCCCGAGCAAAGCCTGAACGGAAGCAGCGCGCTGACGCCCGGGGTGGATTTTAACGGCTACCCACTGGCACGCACCTATACCCTCGGCGTAAACCTGACCTTTTAACTAAACCCGGCATCTCACAATGAAACTTCATAAACTAGCACTCGCTTCACTGGTCTTATTATCAGCCAGCTGCACCGATTTCCTCGATTTATCGCCCCGCGATGCTGCCAACGTAGGCAATTTCTACAAAAATGCGGCGGATATGCAGGCCGCGGTGGACGCAGCTTACGGCATGCTTGCCTCGGCGGGGGAATATGGCTATGCCTATTATAATGTGTCGGAAGTTCGCTCGGATAATACCTTCAACTGGGAAGGCGGCGGAAACCTGCCCGACGCGGAACTCGACCAGTTCAAAATGTCGTCGACCAACGAAATAATCCGGCTCATGTGGGTCGACACTTACCGCGGCATTCTGGCCTGCAACTCGGTTCTCGACCATATCGACGGCGCCCAGATGGACGATGCGCTACGCCAGCGGTTCATAGGCGAAGCCAAATTCCTTCGGGCATTGAAATACTTTAACCTAGTGCGCACGTTCGGCGATGTGCCGCTGGTTTTGAAGGAGACCAAAACGGTGGACGAAGGGTACAGCCAGGCCCGTGTGCCGCAAGCGGAGGTATATGCCCAGATCATTGCCGACCTGAACGAGGCCGCTTCAAAACTGCCGGCTTCATACACCGGAAACAACATCGGGCGCGCCACCAAAGGAGCCGCGCAGGCATTGCTGGGCAAAGTGTACCTGACCATCAAAGATTTCGCCAAAGCGAAAGACATTCTGAAACAGGTAATCGCCCAGGGTACTTACAAGCTCCTTGCCGATTACGCCGCATTGTGGCCGGTAGCAAATGCCAATAACGAGGAATCCATTTTTGAAGTACAGTTTAAAAAAGGCGGAACAGGCACGGGAAGCAGCTTCTATAACAATTTCGCTCCCAGAAATTCGGGCAGTTCGGTCATTCAGGTCGGGTTTGCAGGCGGACGGAACAATCCGACAAGCGACCTGATCAGTGCCTATGACGCTGGCGATGCCCGCAAAGCGGTTTCACTGGCGACGGGTTATACGGATGTTCTGACGGGTAAATTTGTAGCCGACCCCTATACGCTGAAATACCGCGACACGCCATTCAGTGAGGGCGACGCGGACAACAATTGGGTGGTTTTGCGCTACGCAGATGTCCTTTTAATGTACGCCGAGGCCGTCAACGAAACCACCGGCCCGGATGCAGAGGCTTACGAGGCGATCAATGCCGTGAGAAAACGTGCGAAACTGGCATTACTCCCGGCGGGACTATCCAAAGCGGCATTTGCGCTGGCTGTGGAGCATGAGCGACAGGTGGAGCTGGCTTTTGAAGGTCATCGCTGGTTTGATCTGGTGCGCACCGGTCGGGAAGTGACGGTCATGAACGCGCATTTCAAAGCGCCCGTGGTCGCAGCATTCAATGCTGTATTCCCGATCCCGCAGACGCAGATTGACGTGAACCCGTCGGGTATCAAGCAAAATCCCGGTTATACTTTTTAAGTTTCTGTTTGAATTGAAACAACTGAAATTATGAACAGGAATGCATTGCTGCGCGCAGTACTGATCGTTGCTACCATCGCTTCCAATCCATTTTCCCAGGCTGCGAACGCCCGGGAAAATGGCGGAAATACATTGGCAGATACGATTACTGCGCCGAAAATATTCATCAATACCGGTTTTGAAAATGCCTCACCCATGAACTGGGAAATTGACGCGCAAGGTCGCGTGCTGGGAAGCCTGGTTTACGATCACGAGCGCTTTTCCGAGAACCGCGCCAATAACCACTGGCATTTTAAAGTGGAAGCGCAGACCGGTACGGAGGTGACGGTGATCCTGCAAAACTTTGATAATGTGTGGAATAACATTCATGCGAGCCCGATCTCGAAACAATCGCCGGTCGTGGTTTCTTTTGACAATAAAACCTGGGAAATCCGTCCGGCTGAATTTTTGCCGGATAACCGCTTGCAGATCAAGCTCAAAATGACCGGCCCGAGCGTGTACATTGCCAGCATCGAACCTTACAGGATCAGTGACCTGGACCGTTTTTTGGCCAAAATCAAAAATAACAAACTGGTTAGCATTACGCAGATCGGCCAGACTGTGGAGGGGCGCTCGCTGGAAATTATCCGGATCGGAAATGAAAAAGCGCCCAAACGGCTTTTCCTCCGCGGCCGCGCACATGCATTCGAGGCCGGCGGAAACTGGACGCTGGAAGGATTTGCAAACCGTCTTTTGCAAAACGACGAAGAATCTAAAAAGTGGCTGAAACGCTACTGTGTGTACATTCTGCCGATGACCAACAAAGACGGCGTGGCCCGGGGAAAGACGCGTTTCAATGCAAATGGCTATGACCTGAACCGCAAATGGGACAAACCTGCCGACCAGCTGATCGCGCCGGAGAATTTTTACCTGGAAAAATGGCTTCAAAAAATGATTGACGCGAAGAAAAAGCCTGATCTGGCGCTTGATGTGCATAACGATAATGGTGGCAACCTCCACGTGAGTCGTCCCGACGGCGATACGCAGCGATATCTCAACCATATGGCCAGCCTGGACTCGCTTTTGCGCAAGCACACCTGGTACACCGAAGGCTCCACAAAACCTGGATTTCGCAACCCGGGAACATTAGGCGAGGGTTTTATGGAACGTTTTGGCATTGAAGCAGCCGTTTATGAGCTTAATTACGAGTGGGTAGCGGGTTTGAAAAAAGCGCCGCTTGCAAAGGATTGGCTTTTATTAGGAAGTCAGCTGCCGAATGTTTTTTATGATTATTTTGAAGAAAAACCTGCTCGATGAAAAACCGGCCTTCAGGTATTTGGATTGCCGCGGCTTTGTGCGCAACCTGCTTATTTTCAGTTGCATTCAAAAAAGAACTTCCGGCGGATTTCGCGACTGAGCGTTACGAACTCGATTCTACTGTTTTGAAACTGGAACCCGTCGCCTCGAACCTCAATGCGGTCTGGGATATGTCGTGGGGGCCGGATAACTGGATCTGGTTTAGCAATCAGGATGGGAAAGTGAGCAGGTTGAACCCAAAAACCGGCCAGCTCATCGACATTTTGCAGATCAAGGATTATTACAGGAAGCGGCTGGGACTGATGAGTATGGTACTGCATCCCGACTGGCAGAAAAACCCATACGTTTTCATCAATTACAGCCACATTCAGAGCGATTCCGCCATTGTTTCCAAATTGGTTCGCTTCACTTACAACGGCAAAATGCTGGGCGAGCCGAAGTTGCTATTCCAGATTCCCGGTTATCTGGGACACAATGGATCGAGGTTGCTGATCAGCAAAGACCGGAAGATACTTTGGGCCACCGGCGATTTGAAACAAAAAGGAACGGTTCAGAATCCGGCGTTTGCAAATGGTAAGGTACTGAGATTGAATCTCGATGGCAGCATTCCGAAAGACAATCCTTATCCCGGCAGCCCGGTTTGGGCAATGGGATTTCGTGTGCCGCAAGGCTTGACTTACACTCAAAATGGAAACCTTTTTATTGCAGAGCATGGCGACGCGACCGACGATGAAGTGAATCTGGTTTTGAAAAGAAACAGCTACGGCTGGCCAGCGATTGCCGGTTTCCGGGACCAGCCCGAAGAGCAGGAAAGCGGCCCGGATTCCGCCATCGCACCCGCGAAAGCCTGGACACCCACGATCGCGCCGGCGGGCATGGCATATTATACCGGCAACATTCCCGAATGGAACAACGCACTGCTGCTCACAACCCTGAAAGATCAGAGCCTGCGCGTTTTACATTTGGATCCAAAACAAGAAAAAGTGACCGGCGAGGATATTGTTTTCAGTAAAAAGTATGGTCGCCTGCGCGATGTGTGCGTTTCACCTGCGGGCGACATTTACATTTCCACCAGCAACCGCGACTGGAACCCGCCGGCCAATTTTCCAATTAAAAGCGACGATCGGATCATCAAAATCAGTCGCTCCGGTATTCTTCCAAAATCCGACCGCACCGTTAGGAAAAAGTCAGAAAGCGAAAAAACGGACGCCGCCACATTGTATTCCAATTTCTGCGAGTCCTGCCACAAAGCCGACGGTCAGGGAGTTGCGGGATCATTTCCTTCGCTGGTAACCTCAAAGCTTGTTACAGGCGACAAATCGGCTTTGCTACATTTCATTATGAAAGGTTCGCAAGCGCCGACCGGCGAGGCAATGCCCGC
The DNA here is from genome assembly GCA_965649915.1 of uncultured Dyadobacter sp. Lineage (GTDB taxonomy): Bacteria > Bacteroidota > Bacteroidia > Cytophagales > Spirosomataceae > Dyadobacter. Next base: position 158,625 of record CBFGMV010000004.1, on the reverse strand, counting down.
ATTCAGCTTTCTGACCGATGCGCAGCTCGCCGGAATCGGCAGTTATGTCCGTGAGAAATTTGGAAAGTTATCTTCGGGTATCACGGAAAACGAGGTTATGAATGCAAAGAAGGCTATCATAGAGGTGAAAAAACAATGAGCCAAATTAAAATTTCATATGGAAAAAGAAGAATTACGATTTGTGCAAGTCAGATACCAACACTTTGATCTAATTTTTAACCATTTTCACCGAAGTTCCGTCGTTGAACCGGATAAAGTAAACACCGGCAGGCAGCGACGAGATGTCCACGTATTCCTCGTCGGAGCTGAATTTCCAAGTTTTCAGATGCGAACCGACTATGTTAACCAGGCTCGCGGTGGTACCCGCGGCTCCCTGTCTTTTGATACGGATGCCCTGTGTGGCCGGGTTGGGATAGACGAACGCAGGTTTCAAATCCTGAATTTTCAAACTGATAATTTTGCTGAAACTTTGACTTCCGTCCGCTTCCAAGACCAGCAAACGATAATAAAGCAGCGCACTGCTCAGCGGCGGGTGATGGCGGAACGTGTAGCTGGTTTCGGCTTCCTGCGTGGCTGACACCGTTCCGGCGTGCTGAAAATCCCGTCCATTGGTGCTGTACTGAATGTCATAGGCCGTGATATCGACCTGCTCTGCTACCCGCCAATCCAGCGAGACGGCATTTTCTGAATCTACCGATCCTGCAAATGATACCAGCTTCACAGGCAATGGGCTGGCTATCGACCCGATGAAGAAACCGCTGAAACCTTCAACGTCGAAACTGACTTCCCACCGTTGAGTCGCCTCATGCCAGCGGATATTACCGTCGTCCGGATCAATTACTGATGGAGCACCCTGAAAATCGCCCGGCTTGCTTCCTGCCGCGCCCTCATATTGGAACACGCGGAGATTACTTTTGTGAGCGTTATCCGCGGCATTGCCGGGAAGCGGGCCGGAAGGGAGTGCGACATTGAATTGATTAAACTCGGCTTGGGTAAAATAGAGGGTCATTCTGGCCGAGCCGCTGGCAGGTCCATTGAAGAGGTAATGTCGCTGGACGTAAGGTGAGCCCTTGTGGAAGGCCACCTGGGCGTCGATTTCTACCCGGGCCGTCACGCTGCCGGCCAACGGGGTGCTGCCAATGGGTTCCAACCGGGCTACCAGCCGACAGGCTTCGTCATTAGCCTGGAAATCGGTTACCCCTGCGACCGTCCTGGCGCTTTGATCCCCATTTTTTGCCAATGCGTCGGCCGCTGTCAGAAGCGTCCCCTGGAACTCGAACGCCCCCAGGTCGACCGACATATGCGCCGCTCGTATGTCGCCGTTTGCATCATGCGTTGCATTTTGTGGAATTAACGTGTTATTGCCCCTATTCACCACGGGGCTGCATGGCTGCAAGCGATAATCGCCTCCATTGTTCGGTGCAAGCTCGAATCCTACCTGGTTTACAAAGCCGGGATTAACAGCCCCTTCTACATTGCCCGATCCGCCGGACTGGCCCTGAACCAGACTGTAAGTGAGCGTCGGGTTGCTGGCGCCATAGTTCCTGATGCCCGAGCGGTTGCCATAAATGATGGTATTGTGAATACCCGGTGAAGCATTGGTATTATTGAATATCCCAGCTCCGTCGTCGGCCTCATTTCCCGCGATCGTACAGTTGATGATCTGGGGCGAAGATCCGTTTCTGTTGAGTATTCCGCCCCCGTTGTAAGCCGCGGCATTACCGGTTATCTGACAGTTGACCACCAAAGGCGACGATTGCTCATCGTTGAATATCCCCGCTGCGTAGTTGGCATAGTTATTCCGGATGATCAGATTGGCCAACCTTAGTTTTGACCCTAAACCATTTTGTTTACTGTAAATACCCCCGCCATAGCTCTGCGCCACGTCCACGCCGTTGTACTGTCTGCTGCCAGCCCCGTCCGCATAGCTATCCGTGATCACAAAGCCGTCCACCTCAATGCTATCCGCATCCGAGGGAATGCCGGCTATCACCATCACATGGTAGCTATTGTCGCTGGGAGAGCCTGCATCCCCGATTGCTCCGCTCAGGGTCGTGCGATTGGCCGCCAGGTTTCGCTGGCCGGTAATGGCATCGTATCCGCCATAAATTTTGATGCCTCCCCGGGCGATCTGAAACGCATCTGCCCGGTTGGTACCCGAAGCAACACCTGTGGGATAATACGTGCCTTTTGCTACCAGAACCGTATCCACGTCGGCATTCTCATTGGCGACGGATAGTGCGTGCGATAAAGTTTTGAATGCCGCGCCCCATGAAGTGCCGTCCGCGCTATCGTCCCCCGCTGCTGCGTCGACATGCAGCACCCGCGTTACGGCTTGCGCCTGCTGATTTTCATAGGCACCCATATCGATGGACGGGCCAAAGGACCGCGGATTGCCATCGAGGTCCTTGTCATTAGCCAAATTGCCCCCCGCTGTTGTGTAGGCACTATTGCTCGCGGCGTCGCGGGCAGGGCTTGAACCGGCCAGATGCAGAAAGTTTGCGTCTGTGGGCAAGATCGAGGCGAACCCGGGGTCAACATCGATGTTACCGCCACCGTCTACGCCCCTGAGGTCATCCCAGTTGTCACTTCCAGCCCAGTTGGCCAATAAGCTGTTTGTAACTAGCGGCAATTCCCCTCCCTGGTTGTATAATGTCACTTCGGGGGTGTTAGTTACTCCGTTTGTCTCATTTCCCCATATAATGCTGTTGCTCAGCGTAAACGGTGATTGCAAATTCAACAGGCCGCCTGTACTGAAGCTAGCCACGTTCCCCCAAACGGTGCAGTTAGTCATTACAACGGAACCGCACAGCCCACTGATCATAGCTCCTGCCTGCGCCCCTGTGTTCTGTGAAAATGTACTGTTGATGATCGAAACGGAAGGGCACGACTCATTCATAATGCCACCGCCCTGCACGGAATTGTTGGCGGTGATCCGGCTACTTTTGATCGTCACGGTGGCCCGGTCGTTTCGCATAGCCCCTCCGCGCTGGTCTGCCTTATTTCCCTCAAAAAAGCATTTGGAAAAAGAAACCTGGGTCATGACATTGTGTAACCCACCGCCATCCGCCTCGGCCGTATTTCCTGAAAACCCGCACCCGTTCAGCGTGACGAGGCCGCCGCCGTTGGACATACCCCCGCCATTTCTGGCCGTATTTTCTATGAAGTTGCTATTCGTTATGGTAGGATTGCTCTGGTTGTTCAACATTCCTCCCCCTGCATCCGCGGAGTTACCTGTAAAGAGGCAGTTGGCAAAAGAGGGATTGGCCTGCATATTGACCACTCCTCCTCCACTACTTGAAGCAACATTATCCGAAAACACACAATCATTGAATACCGGTCCCGCAGTCCAGTTGATCACGCCGGCACCCTCGCTGGCCGAATTTGCATTGAACGTACACCGGGTAAAGACAGGCTCCGAAGCCGAGCTCATAATGGCCGCACCTCCTCCCAGGTTTCCCTTATTCCGGTAAAAGAGGCAGTCGATCACCGATGGTGATGCATTGCTCAAATACATTCCACCTCCCGAAGAAGTAAAGACCAGCTGCCCGTTTACCGGAAGTGCGTCCTGCGCACCATCTTCGGCGCCGCCGCCTGATATCGTAAAACCATCGATGCTTCCCGCCCCAACTATACCTCCCGCCAGGACCACGTGATATGCATTTTCGCCATGATTCTCGAAATCGTCGGCATTGTCGTTTCCCGTCAGATCGCCGCTTAGTACCGTTCCGTTTGCGGGCGAAGCGACATTAGGGAGTATCCGTTCATCGTCGAGGTCTTCAATTCCAGCGGTCGGGTCGAACCCGCCGTAAAGCTGTACATCGCGTACCATTACAAACCCATTGTTTCTGCCGCCGTCGGTGGTGTAAAACCGGTCGTCTACATGATACGCCGGCAAATACTTCCCTTTCGCAACAAAAATACGAAGGGGGTTCGCGCTGCTCCAACCGTGGTCGCCGCCAGCATATTCCTGTCTGGCCCATCTGAGCGCGTCTGCGAGTTGCGGGACGGCATTGGCCCAGGAATCCCCTGCGCCCGTGTAGCCGCCAGCGCCGGTGTTCACGTTGATGTTGACATACAAAACGTTGCTTCCGTCGGGAGAAATCCCCTGACCCGATGCAGTTGTATAACCAAAAGTAATTCCCTGCAAGCACAGCAGAATAGTCCATAAGGCCCGGCGACCATTAACCAAACGATCGCAGCCTATCGATATAATTTGTAGAAGTTTTTCCATAGCATCGCAAAGTGAATCAATTCACGGTTGCGACGGTATCCCTCTTTTGGGGGGGAAGGTTATTTGTATTTCCTGCTGATGATCGCGTGGCGATTGCTTACCTGAAGTTTCTCGTAAATATTTTTGATGTGGTACTTAACGGTTTCCAGGGAAATGTCCATCCGAATGGCCACTTCCTTGTTGGTAAGGCCTTCTTCAATCGCCAGGACGATCTGCGACTCCCGGGGCGTCAGATTGTCCGACAGCTGACCGGCATTTTTAGGATTGAAATATTCAACGACCTTCCGCGCTATGCCGGGCGACATCGGCGCGCCCCCATCGTACAGGGATGTTACCGCTTCCTTAATCTGCGGTAATGGAGTTTGTTTCAGCAGGTAACCCGTTGCGCCGTTACACAATGCCTGGAAGATCCGGCTGGCATCGTCGTACACCGTAAGCATCATCACAGCGCATTTGGGCGCCCGCCGCTTGATACGCGAAACTCCCTTAATACCCGACTCACCCGGCAGGCCGATATCGGACAGAACGATATCGAGGTAGATCGCATCGTGCCAATGCTCAAAAAACGACTCTACCGAAGGTGCCGATAACAAAACGGAAATGCCCGGCTGGTTTCCCAAATATTGGTCCAGCATGCCCCTGATTTCATCGTCGTCTTCAATAATGCCCAAGCGTATCATTAAACAAATTTAGGCTGCGGATTTTTAAGTTTACATCCCTCTTTTGGGTGGTATCTCGAAAACAATGTAAAAAATACCTCCCGCATCGCTCACTGAAAGCTTTCCCCCGATTTTCCCTGCACGCAATTCCATATTTTCCAGCCCTCTCCCTCCCTGGCGATCGCCCGGAGTAGCCGACTTTGGCAGGTAGCCATTGGCCACAACCAGCCTGATAACCGGTTCTACATGCAATGAAATAAGGATTTCAGCCCCGTCGCTATACTTGATAGCGTTTATCAGGGCTTCCTTAAAAATCAGGAAAAGGTTCTGCCTGACGGCCTGGGAAACTTTGCCGGATTCTACCTCCTCGCCTTCCTCAAAACGGTATTTGAAATCCATTTCCTCCCTGAGCCTGTACACGTAGTCTTTCATCCGGATCACCAAATCTTTCATGTTGTCAAACCGCGAATCTATGGACCATACCATATCGCTCATCGTCAACAGGGCCTGCTTGCTCGTATCGGCGATCAACTCCAATTGCCTGTCCTGCCGCTCTGGTGCCTCCTGACTGCCGGCAGCCCGGTGGCCGGCCACCGGATTGCCGGCCAGCGGATTGCCGGCCAGCGTGCTTGTCTGGAAAAATATCCTCGTGAGCAGACTGCCTACTTCATCGTGCAGGTCCGTCGCAATGCGGGTACGGATATGCTGCTCGCGCCGAATCTTTGCAATACGACTTTGGTACCATAGCACGACAATGGCGACGGCGCACAGGCCAAGCAGTCCCCGGAACCACCAGGTCTGTGAAAAGTGTGGTTTCTTAATGACCGTCACTACATTCTGTCTGCTCTCCAAGCCGAAGCTGCGGGTCTGTAAATGGAGTTTGTACTCCCCCGGCGACGGCTCGATGAGCGAAATAAACTGCCCCCGGATGAGCGGCTCCCAATCGCCTTCATTCAGGGAGTAGGTCACGTGGCTGTTGGCCCGGTAGTTCCCGGGTGTGCCTACATACAAGGCGGTCAGGCTTTGGTTGTGATCGAGCGACAGTTGCCCCTGCCCGCGATAGGGCCAGGTATAATCCCTGACCCGCTGCCCCGCTCTGCCCGTGGAGGTGTGAATTTCAGTCACATAGCTTTCCAGCTGATCATTCTTATCGAACCAGTCGTAGCTCATGTTTAAAACAGTATAACCCATTAGCCCTCCCACATACACGCGCTTACGCACCTTGTCCACATAAGAGGCTCCCGAATTGAATTCCGACTGGCTCAATCCCTCCTCCATACCAATGCGCCGCACCCGCTGCTGCGCATCCACGAGGTTCAGCCCGTCGGCGGTGCCAAGGATCATCACGCCGCCTACCCGTTCCAGACTGTAAACCAGATTGTTGCTGAGACCATTTTCGGTGGTCAAATCCCGAATCTCGCGGCCATCTCTATCCAACGCCACCAGCCCTGCTCCCTGTGTGGCGACCCATAGCTTACTGCCCTCGACGATGACTTTGTAAACGCCCGTATTGCCGGATGCCGGGTACTTTTTCGATAGTATTCCATGGTTTAATTCAAAAAGCCCGAGGTTGGTACTCAGCAGCAAGCGTTCTCCGGACAGCGGCTGAATGTGCCTGATCTGCAAATCGAGTGCGTGCGGGGAGCCGCTGGCCAGTTCGTACCGGTCGAGCTGCCGGCTCTTTTTATTCAGCAACCAGAGCCCGTTCATTCCGCCGATGAGGAAATCGTTCGCGGTTTCGGCCAGGCACATGACGTAAATCGGGAGGTGCGCCATATGCTTTGACTGTACATTTGGCGAAAGGCTATATTTTACTGGTTCAATCCTTCGCTCCCGCCTGTTGAAGACTTTCAGAAACCCACCTTCCGTACCTACCAACAGTTCGTTCTCATTCATAGGTAAGATCGTGTAAGCGTGCTTCAACCCGGGAAACACAAAAGCCTTTCCGCCAGCTTCCACATAACCCGCCCCGCTATACGTGCCATAGAAAAGCGAGCCATCCGGGTAGACGTAAATGCCCCGAGCGCTTGTATTAAGCCCTACGCTAATGCTGAGTTCCGAGAGCCCTTTTGTTTTGGGATAAGCCACAAATATTCCTTCTTCGGTTCCGAGCAAAATTTCATTCTTCGAGATCTGCGCAGCAACCGTCCTGAACTTGCGTCGGGTCGGTATTTTTAACCGCTGCCGCAAACGTAATGCAGGGTCCATCACGCACAAAGCGTCGTCCTCGGCATAAATATGCATGTCGGTACCCTCCTTCACGACAAAATACTTGTCGGCCGACAGCTCAAAGCCCCGCGGCCGCATTTGCCACCCAAAGCCTTCATCCAATCCGATACGCACATCGCCCGGGACATCGATAAACAACGTATCCGAATAGCCTATCAGCGTTCGTACGTTCCCATCCTCGCCCGGCAGTTTCCTGATTTGCGTTCTATACCCCCGGGCAGGATCGACAGACAGCAGGCTGCCGCCGGTGGTGCCTATCCAAATTTTGTTTTTCCAGAAAGTTATGCTCCTCGGAGACAATTTATTGCTGGTCTTTTTGCCAAGCTCAAACAGATCATCCACCCGGAAGAACCGGTCCCCCTTCACCAGCAGCAAATGCCCGTTTTCGTAGGCTATGACAATGGTCGAATCGGACAGTTCCGTAATGGAGTAAACCGCACGATCCTGAACTGGCGGAAGCACATTCGAAGCCACCTGGCGTACCTTCCAGGTCCTCAGATCGAGGTAACTGAGGTGCGCATTGCCGGTCATCCACAACCTGTCGCGGCGATCGATGAGGATGTGCTGCGGCATATCGGTCACATGCACCTGGTCTGCAATGGTTTTAAGAACATCGAGCGACCGATAGCCATCGTACCGGTATATTTCACCATTGGTAAGAAACCATATGAACCCTTTGCTATCCGTAGCTACATCTTTGATCAGCACTTCATCACGGTCGGGAAAAAGTTTGAGTTTGCTGATCACGTAGTCCTGCGCGATTGCCGGTTTAAACAAACTTTCCAGTGACAATACGAGAAGAAAAATAGCCGAACGCAACCACTTTATGCAGTGAGAATCCATAACATGATCAAGCGTGTAAATGTAACCCACGGTTAATCTATGAAATTCCGGTTACTTTATGATATTAGTCAGGATATCTTTCGAAATGACAAGTCGGGATGTGTAACAATACCCTGTGAAGATTTCGCGGTCAACATCCTCAATGCCCAACCTTTTATTCAGACTTCAATGATTTAACAGGATTCATCAACCCTGCTTTAATGCTCTGAAAACTAATGGTCAGCAGCGCAACTATCAATGAAAGTAAACCGGCAAATGCGAAAACCCACCAGTCTATGTCAATTTTATATGCGAAGTTCTGCAACCATTGATTCATGACATACCATGCAATGGGTGAAGCAATGACGATGGCGATGAGTACCAGTTTTACGAAATCTCTGGACAACAAGGACACAATGCTCGCTACGGATGCACCCAGCACTTTACGAACACCAATTTCCTTTACACGTTGCTCCGCCGTAAAAGCTGCCAAACCAAATAATCCAAGACAGGCAATGAAAATAGCCAGGAGTGCGAAAATGGTTGAAAGCGTACCGACCACAGTCTCTCCTCTGTAAATTTTTTGATATTCGTTATCTACAAACGAATACGCAAACGGGAATTTGGGATTTAATTTCTTATAGACTTTTTCAATGCCTGCAAGAGCATTCTCAGTTTGCCCGGGCTGGGTCCGTATCAGAATATTGCCGTAATATTTGTTGGCCAGGCGAATGATTAGAGGCCTGATGGGTTCATGAAGTGAGTTGAAATGAAAATCTTCGATCAATCCCACAATTTTTCCGGGTCTGCTCCAGAATGTGAGTGGCTGTCCGACGGGATCTTTATAACCAATGCGTTTGGCTGCTGCCTGATTGATCAGATAGTTGCTGGAATCCGTTCCAAAATTCGTGGAAAAATCGCGGCCGCCAACGAATTTCAGTTTCAAAGTCTTTGCGAAATCATACCCTACGGCTGTGTTGTTAAATGAAATAGCAGCATCAGGATCCTTTCCGGGCCAGCTCACTCCTTCGGTCGTGCTGCCATTCCCCAAAGGGCTTCCGTACATATTTGTGACGGATTGTATGCCACCCATAGCTAACAATTGCTGCTTGAACAGAGGGTAAAGTTTCACTAATTCTCCCTCGACAGGAATGCTGATCAAATTTTCGCGCTCATAACCCAGGTTCTTGGTTTGAATGTACTGAAGTTGCCGGTAAACCACTACCGTACCGACAATTAAAAGCATGGACATGATAAACTAAAAAACGACCAAACCGCGTCGAAATAACTGTGTACCAGTGCCATTGCCAAGCCGTGACAACGAGCCGGCACCTTTGAGCACTTTAATGGGATTAAGAGCAGACAAGAATAGCGCCGGATAACTACCCGACAAAATCCCGGTTACCAGCAACAATCCGGACAGGCCAATTACAAAAACAGGCTGATTCCATGGCAGAAATAGTTGTTTGTCGGTCAGTTGATTAAAAACTGGCAAAAACAGCATAACCAACGCAATAGCGGTTGCTAACGAAAGAGCCGCCAGAAGCATCGCTTCACTCATAAATTGACCAATGAGAGATCCATGTCCTGCTCCTACCACTTTACGAACCCCCACTTCTCTCGCTCTTTTAGCCGACCTTGCCGTAGCCAGATTCATAAAGTTGATCACAGCGATCAGCAATAAAAAAACGGCTACAACAGCCATTAACCTTACATACTCAATGCGACCGCCATCGGGGTAGCCGTCCTTGAAGCTGGAATAAAGGTGCGCCTCGGTTTCGGGCTGAAGAAAAAGATTGATATGAAAAGTCTTGCTAAAATCGGTATTGCGTCCTTTCAGAAACCATTTGAGTTTAGCATTAAATTTGACGGGATCGGTATCCGCCCGGAGTTGAAATCTGGTTTTGGGCCCTGCATTGTTCCAGTCTTTCACCCAGGAATTCCTGGCCATAAAATCCTGCCAGCTTAGTAAAAACTCATACTGATCAGATGAATTGGCGGGCAAATTTTCAAAGACAGCGGTCACCTGATAACTTACAGTATTGTCAAACTGAACGGATTTGCCAAGTGCCCTTTCCGGATTGCCAAAATAAATTTCTGCAAGTTTTCGTGAAATTGCGAGACTATTCGGTGCGTTGAGTGCGGTGGAAGCTGTGCCCGCAAGAAGTGGAATGCTGTACATCTTAAACCAATCGGGCCCGGCATAACAACCGGTCTGTCTGGCAGTTTTATTTCCTACTGCCAGTACGTGGCCCTCCTGCCAGGAAAATCCGGCTGCATGAACCACTTCCGGAAATTGCTTTTTTAGTTCGTCAGCCAGTAAACCAGGCGTATCATCATCTGCAACAACTTTGCCATCGGTGAATTCCCGCTCCATGACACGGTATAAGTTTGGAGCGTTATCATACTGTGTACCAATGCTTAACTCATCCTGAATCCAAAGAAAAATGAACAAAGCGGAAGCCATGCCCAACGCCAAACCCAAAATATTTATTATCGAAAAAGCTTTGTTGCGAATCAGATTTCGCCGGGCGATCTTGAAATAACTTCGTATCATTTTTGGAGTCGGTTTATAAACTACTTGCTCAGACCATGTCAGGACATTGCGCCACCAATTTTTTTGTGCTCAAATAGTACACCAAAGGAAAAATACATACCAAAAACCTAACAATCAATAACTTAATGAATGAAAATTTGCTTACAAATGTCCAAATTCGGACACCATCGTTCGATACAGAACGTGAATGAGTAACCAAATATCCGTATCACGCTGTTGAAGAGATTTATACCGGCGCCGACGTGGGCCGGGTTAAATATCCGTTTACCCAAAAATTCTACCACCCCAACTGGCGCTATCCGGGGTAGAACGTGGAGCTCGTAAGGTATTTTTTTGGTTTGATTGAGCGAAAACATGTACATTTGCTTTTATTTATAATTAGTCTATTTAAAATAAATCAATTCATGAGAAAAGTTTATCTGCTTATTTGCCTCCTCTTTCAGATCCATGCACTGGCCCAGACGGGGGCGATTAAGGGTACCATTACCACGTCGGACGGGGCGCCGGCGGAGTTTGTTAACGTTGTACTGGAAAAAACCAGCCGTGCGGCTGTGGTCAACCAGAATGGAAAATATACGATTGGACGCATTACCGCCGGGACTTACACGGTGGTGGCAAGCTTTACCGGGCTTTTGACCCAGAAACAGGAAGTGACGATAGCGGCTGGCGAGACGACCGTTCTCGATTTCGTGCTCGCGGAGGACAACCAGCAATTGCAGGAAGTGATCGTAAAAGGCAACAGCCGGCTGGTGAACAAGGAAAGCGACAATGTGGCGCGGATGCCGCTTAAAAACCTCGAAAATCCCCAGGTATATAATGTAGTAAACAAAGAGTTGCTGAAAGAGCAGGTAGTAACCGTGATGACGGACGCCCTCAAAGCCGCGCCGGGCGTGGTGGCGGTGTCCTACCCCAGCGGCGGGATCGGTGTAATGTCGCGCGGGTTCGGGACCAGCATTGGCGCACGCAACGGCCTGCAATCCGACCTCGGCCGTTCCAGCGCGGACGTGTCCAATATCGAGCGGATCGAGTTCATTAAAGGGCCCTCTGGTACATTGTTCGGGTCGAGCGTTTCGTCGTTTGGAGGGCTTGTAAACCTGGTCACGAAGCGTCCAGGCGAAAATTTCGCCGGCAATGTCTCACTCACATTAGGCAGTTTCGGCCTGTCGCGCATTACGGCGGATGTAAATAGCCCGCTGAACAAGGAAAAAACGGTGCTCGTACGCGTGAATACCGCGCTGCACCGGCAGAATAGTTTCAGCGATTTTGGCCGTAACAACAGCTTCGCATTTGCGCCAAGTTTGCTTTTCAAAGCCACCGACCGGCTGACCGTGCTTTTCGACGCCGAGGTTTTCAATGCCAATTCATCCAGACCGACCTACACCCGCTTCGGACCCCAATCGGGCATTTCCAACTACAAAGAGATCCCGATCGGCTACCGGAAGTCTCTGTACGACAATGACCTGGATTCAAAAACACAATCGCAGAAGTATTTCGTGGAAGCCAAATACCGTATCAACAGCGACTGGACTTCATCGACCAACATTTCCTACGTCAACGAGTTTACCGATTACAGCTATCAGACCTACAACACCTGGATCACCAGGGATCGCGTCGCGCGTTATGTCGGCATTTGGGGGCCTATTAAGAACACTTACGTGAATGCACAGCAGAATTTTGTCGGGAAACTCCGGACGGGCGCGGTGAAGCACACTTTGCTGGCCGGATTGAGCTACACCAACCTTTACGCGAACGGCATGAGCAAAAGCGGCCCGAATTTCGATACGATCAGCATATCGAATTCCTACAAGCTCATCGACAAGGTGTATACCGACCGGATTTTGCTCCAACCCGCACGGGTAAGCAGCCGCGGCACAACCAAAAATCAATACATGGGTGCATACGTGTCGGAGGTAGTGAACCTGGGCGACCGTTTATACGCGATGCTGAGCCTTCGTTTCGACAGATTTAAACAAGCTACGGGCGGATTTACACCGGGTGGTTATGAGCAAAATTCGCTTTCTCCAAAGCTAGGCCTCGTGTACCAGCTCATCAAAAACAAGGTATCGGTATTCGGGAACTATATGAATGGCTTCCAGAACACCAACCCACAGATAGAGCAGCCCGACGGTTCAATATTGAATATCAAGCCATTGTATGCCAATCAATGGGAAGCGGGTATCAAGAGCGAATGGCTCGACGGCAAGGTGAATGCGACATTGAGCTATTACACCATTAACATTGACAATGCACTGCGCACCGACGACAGCCGCTTCACCCGCCAGGACGGTCAGCAGCAGAGCAAAGGTGTCGAGCTGGACATTCTGGCCAGCCCGGTAACAGGGCTGAATGTGATGCTGGGCTATGGATACAATGAAAACCGGATTGTGAAAGCAGAAGTAAACCAGGGCAATATTGTGGCAGGCGCACCGAAAAACATCACGACCTATTGGGTGAGCTACAAGTTCAGCGGACAGGCTTTAAAAAACCTGGGCGCGGGAATTGGCGGTAACCATGCGAGCCACTCTTATTTCAGCGATGCCAATACGGTCACCATTCCATCCTACAGCGTGCTTAATGCGACCCTGTTCTACGAAAATGACAAATGGCGTACCGGATTGAAATTGAACAACATAGGCAACACGAAGTACTGGGATTCTTATGGAATTTACAATCCAACACGGAATTTCTCGGTGGACCTGGCTATCAAGTTTTAACACCGCATGACCTTCAAAAAAATCACAGGAACATTGCACCTCTGGCTCGGACTGGCGTCCGGGCTGGTGGTGTTTATCGTGTCGGTCACGGGTTGCATTTTTGCTTTCGAAGAAGAGCTTTTCAATGTTTTCCATTCCAAACTTGTGCAGGTGCAGCCCGCGGCTGATGGCGCCAGGAAGCTGCCGGTAACGATATTGGAGCAATCTGCGCAAAAGGCGCTCGGTGGCCGCGATACCGTCACGCTCATTAACATTTACCCGGAAGCCGATCGCGCCTGGGAGTTCGATATTTTCCGGTATGACGAGAAGAAAGCCGCCGCGAGCTTCTGGGACGGCGGGGGGCTGGAATGGAAACGGGCTTATGTGAATCCGTACACCGGCCAGGTAAACGGCCTGATGAACATGCGGTATGAGTTCTTCACGCTCGTGCGTGCCACGCACCAGAATCTCCTGATCCGGCCCGACGTCGGCAGTCCCATCGTCGGGAGCGCCACTATTATATTCGTGATCCTGCTCATTTCCGGCCTGATTTTATGGTGGCCCAAAAACAAAGCCGCGGCAAAACAGCGGTACGCATTCCGATGGAAAGACACCACGCGTTGGAAGCGGAAAAATTACGACCTGCACAACATCCTGGGCTTTTACATGCTCACTTTCGGGCTTTTCATCGCCCTCACAGGCATCGTATGGTCATTTGATTGGTGGGAAAACATCGTGTACCGGGCACTGGACGGTAAAGTGGTGCATTTTACCTTACCGAAAAATCCTGACAGAAAGCCCAGCGCGCCCATTCCCGCACACCTGCTCGACCAGGTGTATGAGCGTGTCGTGAAAGCCAATCCTGCATATTACAGGATATTTATTTCGACAAACCACGCAGGCAATACGCTCACAGCCGGTGCCAATTTCAAACAAAAAACACTTTGGACGGCTTACAATTACTACATGTACAACCTTTCCACCGGTAAGGAATACGGCAAGTTGCTGCAAAACGAAAAAACCACCGGCCAGAAATGGCGGAACAGCAACTACGACTTGCATACCGGCAAAACACTAGGCTACCTGGGCATGACGATCGCATTCTTCGTGTCGCTGATCAGCGCGTCGCTGCCTGTTACCGGCTTTTTCATTTGGTGGGGCCGACGGAAAACAACGGAGAAAAAAGTGCCGAAATTAACGGTTGCGCGAATACGATAGAAACCCGGGATAACGGCTCCGGAGAAGTTTACCTTTCCGGCAACGCCAAAATTCCTGCCATGACATCTTCGGATACCGGCTTTCCGTAGATCAGGTTCTTCGCTGCCAGCATTGGAAGATCTGATGCGGCCACAGCATCCGGATCCAAATACCTCCCACCGTAGTCTTCAAAGTTGCATTTTTTATTTTCGAGCAGTTTTGCAAGTTCTCTCAGCGCCGGGTGATCAGTCACAATGGCCTGTTCTTCAATTTCATCGTTGAACGGCGAGCTCCTGTCTGTGTTTGCGCAGATCATATAAAGTGTTGCAAAATATTGCTCCTGGGGCGGCACTTCTATGGTGACTCCCGTAACAAGAAATCCATTCTGCACCTTCAGGCTCTTTGCTACAAACATCAGCCCGGGAGGAAGTTTGACCAGAATGGGTGCATTGGTTTCATTATAAAGGTTCAGGCAAATTTGAACATTACCGCCATGGCCATGGAACCGGTTCTTTCTCATTGAGTCGTAGAAGCAATCCTCGGTAGAATTCGGCTTATCTAGGAGGCGTATCCCTGCCGGCCAGGTAAACGGGGTGCCGACGGGATCCTCTTTCGAGTCGCCAAATCCTTTTTCAAATTGATAAGACGGCCCCTTGTCGGTACCGGGTTTGCATGCGCTTAGGAGAAAAGCGAGAAGGATCGCAAGAAGTAATAGTTGTCTCATGGCTATTGTTTTAAGTTACAAGATTAACCACAGACACTCAGCCCATAAAACGTTTTAACTGTTCAGTCGACAGAATGCAGATTCTGTCGACCAGGGTTAAAAAATGTGCGAGAAAAGCACATAAGCCCGAGACCAAACCCTGAGCCAGCAAAGCCCAGACGGCAGCTTGGCAGAAGTATTTCTGGCAACACCTTTTCAGTTAGAATGTCTTCAATGGTTGCTTTCGTTTGGTAAATCATATTCCTGACGCATCGTGCTTAATCACATTGGACTGATACAGATGAACTGGCAGCGTTCAACATGCTTTGTATTATTATGGATGCTTTGGGCGTGCCAGCAACTCAGTGCCCAGACACCCGCTAACCCTGTTGTCTCCGTAATTCTTGACACCGACATGGATTCGGATGTAGACGACGTTGGCGCATTGGCGATGCTCCATGCCTATGAAAAACAAAATATGGCCCGGATTTTAGGGATTATCGTCACCAGCGACGAGCAATACAGCGCTCCGTGCACAGACGCAATCAACCAATGGTTTGGCCGAAAAGACATCCCCATCGGTGTTAGTCAAAAGGATTCGCTACGCAGCTTCTCTAAGTACACCAGGCAGATATCCGAGCGCTTTGCAAGCCGGTTTCAAACCAACGCGGACGCGGAAGACGGGACAGCGCTCTACCGAACGCTGCTGGCCAGGAAGCCTGACGGAAGCGTGGTCATCATTACGATCGGGCACCTGACAAGTCTTGCTCGCCTTCTGAGTTCCGGTCCGGATGCAATAAGTCCATTGAGCGGAAGTGACCTGGTAAAGAAAAAGGTGAAACGATGGTCATGCATGGGCGGTCAGTTTCCGGAAGGAAAAGAAGCCAATTTCTACCGCCCGGACCCTGCTTCGACGATCACTTCCCTTGCTAGTTGGAGAATGCCTGTAACTTTTGCCGGCTGGGAAGTAGGTAATAAAATTGTCACCGGCGGCAGGTCATTCCGAACAAAATGCAAACCAGACAGTCCGGTATTTCACGCATACGAGCTCTACAACAATTTCCAGGGACGTGCCAGCTGGGACCAGATCGCTGTTTTGGAAGCGATCGAGGGAGCCCAGCGATACTTTAATGTAGTTCAAAATGGCCATTGCCAGGTGGCTGCTGACGGAAGTAACCTCTGGACTTCTCCCTCAAACGGGCTACATGCTTACCTAAGCATTACCGGACACCCAGAGCAGATTCGCGATCGAATCGAATCACTGATGGTGGGCACTGCCATCCGGTAAAAATAGTCAGGCAGTTTCAGAGCTGAATGTGTCACCAAGTCAAATTTATTCGACCCCTGATTTAATCTGCCGATTCCTCAGCAATTCGATTTCACGAAAAACGGTTGTTTTTTTTGTCATAATGGTAGACTATCCTGTCTTTCATTCTGAACGTCTACTACACCTGTTGACCATGCGTAGTGTCGTGACATATATTTACTTCATCATGCATCCCTATCCATTCTGCTCGAATATGGAGAACAGCAAACGTCTTTTGACCACAGCGTTCTGCGTCTTATTTTTTTTTACCATCTCTTACGGACAGGTTTTTAAAAATTTCAAGGAAGTCAATGGAGTTCCGCTATCGGCCACATTGGGAATTACCCAGGACAAGCAAGGTTTCATGTGGTTTGGCACCGAGGCCGGGCTGTATCGCTACAACAGTAAAACATTCGATCGATACCATAATGGCAAATTGAATAATCCCAGGTTCATCAGGGACCTGGCTACTGATTCTCATGGAAACATATGGATTGCGTCGATAAGATCCGGTTTGTATCTCTTTGAACCCGATACCGATACTTTTACAAACTTCGAGCCTGATTCAGCAAACGTCAATTCGCTCTCTCACAATTCGGTCAACTGCGTGATGGTAGACCGCCATGACCAGGTGTGGGCCGGAACCCAGCATGGGCTGTCACGCATCACAAAGGATCGTGGAAAAATCAGGATAACGCGCCATTTACAAACTGAATTCTCTGCGCAGACCCTGCAGATCAGATCACTAACCGAGGATAAAACCGGCAACATCTGGATGGCGACCGGTGACGGATTAGTTAAAATGCAAAATAATGGCAGCAAACCCAGGTTGTACCGGATTCCGTCCCCAGAAAAACAAATCCACCTCAGCGACCTCATTTTTGTGTATGCAGACAGCAGCGGTATGATATGGCTGGGGAGTAACGGGACCGGATTATATCAATTCAATCCTTTTACCGAGCGCTTCAAGTTAATCCAAACGCTTAGAGCGCCGAATGGTGAACTTCCCCGTGTTTCCAAGATGGCACAGGATAGCAAGGGGAAATATTGGATGTCAACTTCCTTAGGACTTGTTCATTTCGATCCGCTTACTTCACAAGTCGAATGGTATGTCAATCATCCCGGCGATCCCAACAGCCTGGCCAACACCATGCTTTACTCGTTGTACCTGGATCGGCAGGGCGGGCTTTGGTGCGGGTCTTTTTACGTCGGCATCAGTTATCTTCATTATGATTCTCCCCGGTTTAGATCCTGGCCATTTGCCGCCAATGATCCACGGAACCAGCCGTTTTCAAATGGATGGTTAGGCAAGGGTAAAACAAAAGAAATCTGGTCTATTTCAATTAATCTGGACAAACTTCTCGTCTTTAACTCCGTTGGTAAGCCACCCTTGACTTTCAACCTGAAACTTTCGAAAGAGGCCGATTATTATTGCTTTTTACTGGACGAAAACGATGTACTCTGGGCCGCAGGCAACGCCGTATTGACTAGTTTCAATCTCCGTACCGGCAATTATCATCATTACCCGCTTATCATCCAGGGTCAATCTGTACCAGTTAACGCCAGGACATTTGCGATCCTGAAGGACAGCTACAATCGATTTTGGATTGGTGGTTATTACGGATTGCTTCTGTTCGATGAAAAACAGGGCATTTTCCTTTTGCAAAACGCTCCAAACATCAGCGTCCGAAGTATTTTCGAGGATTCCCGACGCAATATCTGGGTGGGTAGTACGAATGAAGTCTATCATGTCAGCTCCAAGAATAGTGCTTCGCCGGCGCCGGTATTAGAAAAAATTCCCGTCGGACCCAGCATGGCCGAATATTTCTGGCGGATAGCCGAAGACCTTTCCGGGAATATCTGGGCTGCCGGCACGACCTCACTTTTTCATTACAATCCGAAAAACAACAGGTTTGAACCGAATGCAGATATCCCTGGCGGCTATATCAAAGATGTTGTGCCGGACAAGCTGGGCTACTTGTGGCTCAGCGCCGCGCATATGCTGTATAGATACCATCCTCAAAACAGGACGCTTCAATCTTATGACGATGGAGATGGCTTACCGCAAAATGGTCAGCTGATTCAGGGTTTCGGAGCCAAAGATGGCCATGGAAACCTCTATTTTCTCACCAATCAGGGATCATTTTCGTTTGATCCGTCGGCTATTGCTGTAAATAAAAATACCCCACCCCTTGTTCTCACTTCACTGAAACTGTACAACAATGAAGTTACTACCGGCGACAGTACAGGGCTCCTGGTGCAGCCACTGTGGAAAACAAAAGAGATTACCTTTCGACACGACCAGGACATTTTCACACTGGACTTTGCGCTGCTGGATTATGTACGTTCCGGCCAGAACAAATATGCCTACAAAATCGATGGGATAGACCGCGACTGGAACCATGTCGGAACCCCGTCGGCTACGTATACTAACTTGCCGTCAGGAACTTACACTTTCATGGTCAAAGCCGCCAATGGTGATGGCTTCTGGATGAACGAGCCTTTAAAAGTAAAAATCATCGTCCTCCCTCCGTGGTGGAAAACCTGGTATGCGTATCTGTTCTACTTCCTTGTCATAGCCGGGGCGATTTACGCGATCAACAGGTTTTTCTGGCTCCGCTCGTCATTCCGGAAAGAAAATTACCTGAATCAGGCTAAGCTGGATTTTTTCACGAATGTGTCGCATGAGATCCGGACACACCTCTCGTTGATCAGCGGGCCTTTGGAACAAGCCCATCAGCAACTGCAAGATCCGCAGCGTGTTGAGCACCACCTGAATTATGCCAGAAACAGTAGCGACAGGCTCATGCTGTTGGTCAACGAACTGCTTGACTTTCGCAAAATCCAGAGCGGCAGTGTGCAGTTACAGGTGCGCGAACATGATGTGGTGAAAATCATGAAGAGTATCCTCGCCGCATTTGAACACAGCTCGGTTGAGAAGGATATTGAAACAACGCTGGTTTGCCCTGATACACCCGTGCTGATTTGGTTTGATATCGCACAGATGCAAAAGGTGTTCTACAACCTGTTGAGCAACGCGTACAAATTCACGCCCACCGGCGGTAAGGTTTCCGTTCACATTATCGAGATTTCAAATGAAGTCAAAATCATGGTAAAGGACAACGGCAGGGGAATCTCGCCCGATCATCTCAAGAAGCTGTTTACCTACTATTATCAGGCCGACTCGGAAAAGCCAGGTTACGGAATCGGATTGGCCCTTTCGAAAAGCATTGTTGAGCGTCATCACGGCTATCTGACCGCGGAAAGCCGACCTGCAACCGAAACCGCACAAGGTGAAACAAAACTAATCATCCGTTTACTGCGCGAAAACAGGCACTACGGCGCCCAGGAAATTGCACCGAAAGGTCACGATTATGTCTCTGGCTTATTCACCAAAACAGGCGCAGTCACGTCGATGGGCAACGAAATCGCGGATAAACAACTCAACACCATCCTGATCATTGAGGATAACGATGAACTACGGGGGTTTATCTGCGAGCTTTTCGAGAGAGAATACAACACACTTGAAGCAGAAAACGGTCTTCGTGGCATTCAATTGGCCAATGAATACATCCCGGACATTATCCTGACCGACGTGATGATGCCGGAAATGAACGGACTGCAGGTATGTCGCCGATTGAAGAATGAGGCCAATACCGCTCATATTCCGGTTGTGTTGCTGACGGCCAGAACGCAGAGCGAACAAATCATCGAAGGACTTGAAGTGGGGGCTGACGATTATTTGATGAAACCATTCGATCCGAGAATCATCACATTGAAGATCAACAACCTGCTCCGTTTACGGGACGAGATGAAGCAGCGCTTCCGGCAGTCGGTATTGGAGGCGCCCGGAGTCCAGCGAAGTGTTGCCCAGGATACGAATGAGGCTTTCATTGCCAAGCTTAAAGGGCTGGTTGTCGATCATATTTCGGACGTCAACTTCGGTGTTGGTGAACTTGCTTTTGAGGCAGGGATGAGTGTGTCTGTGCTCTACCGAAAGCTGCGATCACTTACCGGTATGACGATCAATGAATTTGTCAAAACCCTCCGTTTAAATGAAGCGAAAAAACTTCTTGAATCAGGTATTTACAATGTAGGCGAAGTTGCCGCCATCATTGGCTTCGAAGACAGTAAATATTTTAGTAAAGAGTTTAAAAAGGTTTTTGGAAAAACACCTAATGAAGTTAAAGGGAAAAACAGCAATTGACTTCCATATCTGAGGTAGCTATCTAAGTTTACGGCATTTAACTTCAATTGGCGTAATCTCAAAGAACTTGCGAAATTCCTTGCTGAAATACTTGACATCTTCATACCCTACCGCAGCAGCCACCGCATTTACGGGATAGGTCCCGCTTTCCAATAATTGCATAGCCCGCTCCATTCGAATCGCCTTCACGAATTCATTGACTGTAATCCCTTTAAGCATCCTGATTTTACGATAAAGGACAGAAACGCTGATGCCGATCTGAAACGCAATTTCATGAACGCCGAAATTCGGATCGGAAATATTCTCGACCACCTGCTGCCTCAGCTTTTCGATGAACCAGCCGCCCAGCTGGTTGGATTCAGTTTTATCAAAAGCCTCCCGCAAGTACAGCTCTTGCAACGTCTCCCGCATTCGGATCAGGTTTTCAATTTTAAGCCCAAGCACGTCACTATTGCCTGGGTGCAGGATATAAGTATCGGCCCCTGCCTGTAACCCATCAACTTCCTGTTCTCGCGGCCCAAGCAGGATCACAGATATATGGCTCGTAACAACATCGGATTTCAACGCCGCGCAGATCGCCAGGCCGTCGACTTTCGGATCGGCTATTTCACAAATAATCAGGTCCGGGCTCATCTGGCGAGTCAAAGCTACGGCATGACTCCCCCTGTTACTTGTCAGGACATGAAAATTTTTCCTCAGAGCCTCCGTACCAAAATCGTCAGGCTCCATACTGCCGGAAAAAATTAAAATCTTTCTGATATTCTTCGATTTCATAACACTCATGGAGTGCGATATTTTAGATTTTAATTCAAAATATATTTTGAATTAAATAGCGCTATTCAAATAATTAAATACACTCAAAAAGGATCAAATAACACCTCAAAATGACAAGTTTATCCACCAGCTGTTTGGAAATAAAAAGACAATTTGCGTTGAAAGCAGTCTCGATTATTTCGAATACAGCTTTGAACAAAACAACTATCCAAACAAAACCCACTATACAATTATGGGACATCCAGATAGCGAGCGAAGCCATTTAATGGTAATAATAGACGACCGTCCCATGTTAAGGGCGGGAATAAAGTCAGCCATTCAATCGATCATGCCTAAACCTGAGTTCTCGGAGTGTTATCGATTGGATAAATTCCTTTCTTCCAATTCAGAAGCCAATTCATTTTACATTCTGCTCTGGGCAGGAAACACGTCGGACAAAATCATCATTAACAACATCAGGGCATTAAAGTATTCGGGAAAGCCATGTAAGATTATCCTGTACGGCTACAAACAACCAATTCAATACATCCTCCAGTTTCTAAAAGAAAAAATCGATGCTTACCTGCCTGAGGATTTCGGAGAAAACGATCTCAAAGAATGCCTTACGTCGATCGCGGCAGGCCGGATTTATGTCGACACACAAATAGTAATTGAGCTGCTAAGCATTAGGACCAAAAGACAAGAACTAAAGAGCGGCGCACTTACACCAACGGAGGTGAGGGTGGCTAATTTACTGGTCAGTGGATTGAGCCAATCGCTGATTGCCCGGGAGATGCACCGAAACACATCGACGATCAGCAATATAAAATCGAACATTTTCAAAAAAACAAATGTCACCAACATCACTGATTTGGCTGGAGCGATGGGCAATTCCATCACGGGAATAAGAATCTAGGGTGATGGCCTGTCATTGATATGCTAAGAAAAACGGGATCCGAAATTCGGATCCCGTTTCGTTTATTACCCCAACTTCGGTTACTTCACCACAAACGTCTTGCTGTGAACTTCCCCGCTTGCATACGTAACGCGCAACACATACACACCCGCACGAAGGCTTCTGATATCCAACATGTTTCCGGACTGTGCAGCATTCAACACCTCCATACCTGCAACATTGTACACCGAAAGCTTGTACGAACCGGATTGCGGCAACGTTAGCGACAGTTTTCCATCCGCTACCGGGTTAGGATATACGGATAATGCATTCTTACCCGACTCGAACCGAACAGCGGCAATAGAGCTGTACGCGTAGGATCCATCGGCATCGATTTGTTTCAGACGATAGTAGTTTGTACCCGCCGATGGTGCAGCGTCTGCGAAGGCATAGGTCAACAGGCTTTTGCTATCGCCGTCGGCCGTCTGGTTTTCTACAAAACCGATCGCGTGCCATTTGCGGGCATCCGTGCTTCTCTGGATTTCAAATCCGGTATTGTTTATTTCCTCGGTCGTTGCCCAGGTCAGGCTGGCTGTATTTCCTTCTTTGGCCGCATTGAAATAGGCCATTGTAACAGGCAGCGCAGATTCCTCTGTTGTAGACAGGTAGACAAACGAAGAGAACGAAGTGATGTTATGGAACTCGACATAGTTCACACCATCCTCCACGCCGGTGGCATCGGGCGTCAGCGAAACCGCCTTCGAAGCGTCGAGTCTTCCGTAGGCATAAACATTCGCGATCACTTCGTCGGCAATGCCCTGGTACCTGTACCATCCAAATGATTGCTCGCTTGGCACAGCCGTTGCATTTTTCTCGGGCAGGCTGTAATAGATACGCACTTTGCCAGCTGACAATGGAGACGAACCACTGTTTGTCACCGTGGTAATCCGTGCCATCAGGTTGGTTTTGCGGCTTCCGTCATCGTAGCTCGCGCCGAGAGGTGTAATTGTTACCGCCAGGTTGGCCAGTTCAGGATTGGTATAGCCTGTAATTCCCAGCAATTTCTGGGTGTTGTCTGCTGTCTTGCGGAAATACTTCCAGGTACCTACATCGCAGGCGTTGGTCGAATTGCTGGTTGTTTCCGTAGTTGCAGGCAAATAAACCACACCCTGGTTGAACGGTGTTACTTTACCATAGGTGAAGTAGCTGGCTCCATTCGGGAAGTTGTGTGCCAAATCATAGTCCGTTCCGTTCACGGTCAGCGCCTTGACAGTGACGTTGGTTGTAAATGCAGCGTCGTCAGCGAAAATGATCACATAATCCCCGCAGGCATCACCCGTTGCAAACGTAGTGGTACCAACAGAAGCGATCGGGAAGCGAATCTGTACATCGTTGGACACGTTGTTGGTGTTCTGGACTTTCCAGACCCGGTTCATGCGGCGTCCGTTGCTTGCACTCCCTGCATAAGTAAAGCTGGTGTAGGTGCTTGCAGTGTTGGTCATTGCCTGCGTGTTACCATTGTCACCCCAAACGAGGAACTGCCCATCGGTTAGCGAACCTGCATTGGCAGCATTGGTAGCAGCAATTTCACCCAAACTCATAATTACCTGATTGTTCGTATTGGTATGCTGGCTACGGCTCTGTTTCTGATGCAATGCAGAGATAAAGTCGTTTCCAATACCTGCTACGTTGTTATAATGAGCAGCATTATCCGTAGCATTCCATACCACCACATTTTGTGAGGTAGTGTAATTATTGGTATTACTCAGCGTAACCCCGTATTTAATCGCCAGATAAGAATCTACCTTATTTCGCTCGGCAGCCGTAACTGTTCCCGCTCCGTAAATAACCAGCTCACCAATATGACCGATAATTCCAGCATCATCACCACTAGTTCCTGAACCACTGTTTGCTCCAAAAATGTGACCACCAGTAACTGCACCAATCGGCGCATGAGCCACAGCAGTACCATTTGCACCACCATTCAAGCCCTTGCTGAAAGAAATATCTGCGAACGTGTGATACATAATATTAGGTGCAGTAGTTCCAAAAGCTGGATTACCGCCTCCTGGCACTGCATTGTATATGATGCCACCCGTATTGCTTCTTCTGGCATAACCACCATTGGCATAAAAACCTGGTTGATCCCAGTTACTACCATTTAAAGTGGTATTATCCATACCGATATTGAAGTAGCGTGTTCCTAACATATTCTCCTTTGTAAGCGAGAAAACATCAAAGTTCAGCGAGCTCAAAGTTTGAACTTCAATATTGCCAATTTTCTGATCACCAGCAGCAAAGTTTACACCCGGATTGAAGTTAAAATAAGTAGCATCGCCTTGCTTGAATTTAGGCAATGGAGATTCTCCCAGTTGAGAAGAAACAACACCTGAGGTAAAGTCCGTCCAACGGGTAAGGTCTGCACCGTCGCCTGTCGATTCAGTCAGTTTATCTGCCCGGTACCAGTGGCTAAGATGATTGGTAACTCCACCTGGTCCTTGTACCAATGCAGCAAAAGTAAAGTATTGACCATTGCTAATTGTAACGTCTGCATAGGCATAGTCTACGCCGTTTACAGTTTGCACACCAGCCATATCCGTAATTATGTCCGAACTGTTGATCGTCGCATCTGCACTTTGAATCAACTTCAGATTAGTCAAACCCTGAGGCCATGCAACCCTTACGGTTCCCACACCACTGGTGTTTTGTGCCTTCCAGATAGAAGCAAAGTGGTAGTTAACTCCACTTACTCCAGCGATAGAAACCGTTGGCGCTTTTGCGAGATTGTTATCTCCCCATATCAGGAACTGGCCATTTGCCAGCACTCCGGAATTGGCTGCATTGGTATTGTCCAATCCCGTTGTACTTATCAATACCTGACGTCCGGGATTTGTGCTCCATGATTGCTTCTGATACAAAGATCCCATATCGTCACGGGCAACACCTGCAATGTTGAAATGATAACCGCTGTTGGCCGCATTCGCCCACACAGTACCAGAAGACGAGTTCACGTAATCTTTTGTACCTGCTGCATAGGTTGTACCATACTTGATCGCCATGTATGTTTCAACCCGGTTCATCTCATCTTCACTAAGTCGCTGTTCAAATACAACTACTTCGTTTAGTTGGCCGTTTAAAGGTCCATGGTTGTCATCCTGACCAATTTGGAAATCCCTGGAAGCAGTATTGATTACCGCATTTTGAATCTGGTTGGTACCTGAATAAACGGTGCGATTTCCGTTTAACGACACGGTAGCACCCGCATAAGCAGCCGTACTTCCCTGACCGTTTTCCCATCCGGATCCGATGGTAAAATAGTTCTTATTCACAAAACTATTACCCGACAAACCCTGATATCCGGGGCCACCAGTAAAAAACAAAAGATTGTAGTTACCTCCTGTCGGATAGGTATGTAAGCCAGGATAATCCATTGAAGAATGGAAACCGGCAAAGCCAACATTTTGTAAGCTGTTCATATACCCCGCCGCGAAGATCGATCCGTTTGCTCTGTCAATGACATCTACTCCTGTCGGAGCAGTATATCGCATCCATTGGCTACCGTTAAAGGTTACGGTTGGGTTGAAATTCGCCAGTGTCGATGTATTGGAAAATGCTGGTCTGTCACCTGCACTTGCCTGTGTTAAGTTAAAGCCAGTTCCCTTGTATTCGTTCCATTGCTGAATAGTAGCTCCATCAGCCGCAGCGGTTGTGCCTGCATCAGAAAACTGCTGACCTGCTGCATCCGCTCTGTACCAGGCGGCTGAGGCTACATTGCCGGGGCCGGACACAAACCCTGCGAAGGTAAAGTACTGCCCATCGCTTAATGTAACGTCGGCATAGTTGTAAGAAACACCGTTGACAGACATTGAATTTGCGGTCATATCTGTTCTTGTGTCAGTATCGTCAATGGTAGCGTCGGAACTTTGAATAAGCGCCAGGCTTGGAATCCCCGCCGGCCACGTCACACGTACAGTCCCAACCGATCCCGTGTTCTGCACTTTCCAAATGGCAGCAAAACGAAGATTGAGCGTAGGGACACTAGGGAAACTAAACGACGACGAAAGGGTCTTGGAAAGACCATTGTCACCCCACAAAAGTGCCCTCCCATTATCTAAGGCAGTGACATTCGATGCATTATTATCCGCTAAACCGGTAGTTGCTATCAGCACCTGGGCACCTGTGTTAATACTTTTTGATTGCTTCTGAACCAACGCACTGGTCTCATCGCTCGCGATACCGGCAATATTTTTGCTGTAACCCGTATTCGTCGCCTGATTCCAAATCACCGTCGTTCCGTTGCTTGCGATGTAATTATGCGGCAAAGTGATGCCATACTTAATCGCCGTGTAGGTTCTTACGCGTTGTTTTTCAGCTTCTGTAAGATCTCTTTCATACGCGATAACCTCTCCAATTAAACCATTTCTTTCTTCCGGCTGCGAACCCAATACACTACCGTCAGCGTGTTGCGCATAAACAGCATTGAATGTTTGCGTGTTTGAGCTGGTGGTGCCATTCTGACCGTACTTAATGCCCGCAGTTCCTACGGTAAACGACACGTCATTCAGATAAAGCCTGTTGGTTACTACTGCAGGCAGCGCAGGATTGGAATCCGTATATGGATAATTGACCACATTTTGTCCCAAACGCGTAAATACAGGTGAATTAGCATTAATAAGGCCTGAACCTGTCGTAGTTGCTCCAAACCCTAATATATCGGCATATCCCCCGACACTTCTGTCCAGGTTTACGGTAAACATCGTACTGTTGGTACCATTTGCCGAATATGGTTTACCCGCAGGAACTACCATGAAACGGGCATTGCTGCCAGTTGTACCGAAGTCAACAACCGGGTTAAAATTGTAAGCTGTCGTAGCTGTGAAAGGCTGACGGCTTGCATTCGTTTGCGTATAGTGGTTTGCGTTTCCTGAGAAATCATTCCATTGCGCCGGTGTAAAACCGTTGTCGGGTTTCAACCAAACTCTAAGGTCAGCAACGACGCCGCCCGGAGCATTCACTTTAGCTGCAAAAGTGAAAAACTGACCATCAGCCAGTGTCACATCGGCATAGTTGTACACAACGCCGTTAATTGGAGCAGTCTCAGCCGACATAGCCGTAATCACATCGCTTCCGTCTATGACCGCATCTCCACTCTGAATCAATTTCAGGTTATCCAATCCCTTAGGCCATGCAACACGCACAGTTCCCGTGCCAACATTTTGCGCCTTCCATATTGCAGCAAAACGGGCATTCACGTCTGCTCCTAAGTCGCTGGTCACAATAGAAGGGCTTTTGGCTAAACCATTATCACCCCACACAAGGAACTGGCCATTAGTAAGACCTGTCGTATTTAATGTGTTGGTATTGGCCAAACCAGCCGTGCCAATTAATACCTGATTGCCGTTGTTAATACTACGGGATTGTTTTTGATGTAATGCACCGTTATCATCCTTTGCAATCCCCGCAATGTTATTGTTGTAGCCGGTATTGGCAGCCTGATTCCAGATGATTGTACTTCCATTGCTCGCAATATAGTTGTGTGGCAAAGTAATGCCATACTTGATCGCGGTATAGGTTCTTACCCGTTGTTTTTCCGCCTCGGAAAGATCTCTTTCATAGGCAATTACCTCACCTATCAAACCATTTCTAACCTCCGGCTGCGATCCCAATACACTTCCGTCGGCATGTCTCGAATTACCTGCAGTGAAAGTTTGCGTATTGGATCCGGTTGTACCGTTCTGACCATACTTAATGCCGGCAGAGCCTACGGTAAATGATACATCATTGATATATAATTTGTTGACCGCCACAGCAGGTAAAGCAGGACTGGCATCCGAATATGGGTAATTGACTACGTTCGTACCCAACCTTGTAAACACAGGATTATTTGCATTGATCAGACTGGTAGTGGTCGTGGTAGCCCCAAACCCAATAATATCGCCATATCCTCCGACAGCTCTGTCCAGGTTTACTGTAAAAACAGAACTACTGGTGCCATTAGCCGAATAAGGTTTACCTGCGGGAACCACCATAAAGCGGGCATCACTGCCCGAAGTTCCGAAGTCGACTACCGGATTGAAATTATAGTAATCCGCAGCCACAAAAGGTTGGCGGCTGGCATTGGTTTGCGTATAATGGTTGGCATTACCGGACCCGTCCGTCCAGGAGGCGGGGGTGAAACCATTATCCGAACGTAACCATACTCGCAGATTAGCGGAAACCCCTCCGGGTGTTTGCGCCCGCGCGCCAAAGCAGGCGAGCATTGCAGAAGCAAGCGCGACGGCGGCAAATTGTACATTTAGTTTCATAAAATAGTATTCATTTGTTCATAAAAAGTTTACATGCTATTTCTCCTTTTATTTATTCATAGTCAGCACATTAAGAGTTAAAAATCTATTATAAAATTGTTGTACATGCCCTAACGATCTCGTTCTGACCTGCCAGATCAGGCGCCCTGACATTACATCCGGCCGCGCGGTCGCAGTCGACCTGGCACAGGACGAATTCCTCACACAATTCAGCGTCAAGACTTTTATACAGACCTGATGAAAGGCCGTAGCATTAGAAAATATTAGTGGTGTAGTGTGGTATAGCGCTACATGATTTTGAGGGTAGTATGTCGAAAGAATTAGTTCTAATCCGGGAGATAGACTGAAAATATTTCTACGACAAATGTCCCAACTAAATTCGATTAGTACGGGCGACTATTTTGGCTAATTAGGCGTCTTTTCTTGTCAAAAAACGCAGGCCGATATTTGTCACAACCAGGCAGGATACCCGCAGCCCACGGATGCGATTGAGGATATCGCATGCTGATGATCGGGCGTTGCGAAGAAATATTTGAGAGATACAGATTCATTTGACTGAAAAAATCAAGCCTCCCGGAAATTCCAGGAGGCTGACCTATTACTCAACGTTTGCCGGTACTCCGGCAGATTTTAGTGTGCATATATCAGTGTATAAAACAAATCAATTTAGTGACTTTTATTGAAAAATAATTGTCATCCATTCAGATTGCACCACGTTTTATTTCGGCGGGAGTTTTATTAAAAAGTTTTCTAAATTCCTTGCTAAAATATTTACTGTCCTCATAACCTATTGCAGCAGCTACTTCGTTTACCGGATATATTCCAGTCTCCAATAGTTTCATAGCTCGCTTCATTCGAATATTTTTAACAAACTCATTTACGGTAACACCCGCCAGCAATCTAAGTTTTCGATAAAGAACGGACACACTTGTTCCTATTTGAAATGCCATTTCGTTAACACCAAAGTCCGGGTCGGTAATGTTTTCAAAAACCAGTCGCTCCAATCTTTCAACAAAAAGATCACTTTCTCCTTTCAATTCGGATTGAAAAGACATATCCTGCATAACCTTGCCACGCACTGCCTGGCGAAGCCGGATCAGGTTTTCTATTTTCAATCCAAGCGCATAGTTATCATATGGAAGCGATACGTAATCTTCTGCACCAGCACGAAGCCCTTCGATTTGGTATCCGTCCGGCCCTAACAAGATAACAAAGATATGGCTTGTGGCAGCGTCCGATTTTAATTTTGCACAAAAAGAAAGCCCATTAGGTGACGATGCAGAAATGTCACATATTATTAAATCAGGCCTCCATTGTGTGACCAAGGAAAGTCCGTCATCTCCTATATTGCCATTCACTACCCGGAAGCTCTTTGCCAATACTTCACTTCCAAAATCAAATAGATCTTTGCTATCGTAAACAATAAGGGCCTGTTTCCTATCCTGCGAGTCCATAACACTTTCAAAGCGCTATAATTTTCAATAAAAAGGTTGCTTGCATCCCCCAACGGATGTGCACAAACATAGCCCAACGCAAATCCGCTACCAATGGGACAAATCTCAAAATCAGCCATAAACGCAAAAATCTCACCAAATTGGTAAGATTTTCTCCCCTTCCGCACGGATGCGGTTATTAAAAAAAACAGATCCATCAGTCAACAACGATCATTTCGAAAATGATCGTGCGGCACAAATTTGCCTGATCTAAAAAAATCACACCAAAAAGACAAATAAATCACCCATCGTTATAAAAATAAAACAACAATTTCGTCAATATAATCCAGAAAAAATGGGTAATGCACTTCAATAACCAAAAAAAACAACTTATCGAAATGATCCAAAATTACACAAATGAAGAAACCCTGGTAGTAATAGTCGACACTCGCCCTATGTACAGAACCGGCATAAAGTCAAATTTTCAATCAATACTACCGGGGTGTGTTTTTCTGGAACGAGATTCTTTTAATGAAGTGCCGCTGGATAGTATCAACGGCAGCTCCGTATATTTTATGATAAGAATCGGAAATACTTCCGATCAAACTATTTTTAGCAGCATTAACAAAGCGCGGCTATCCCAAAAATCCTGCAAGATTATTCTTTATGATTACCAGTATTCGATTCACAACATCGTTGATTTTTTCAAAGAAAAAATCAATGGATATCTTCCCGAAGACTTCGGCGAAAGTGAACTTAGAGAATGTGTCACTTCCATAGCAGCAAATCGGATTCACCTCAATATGCAGATAGCGGTCGAGCTGATGATCGCGAATCCCCGGACACGCCCGAAGAAAAATTATTTCCCAAAAAACGGCCACAGATCAAGATACTTTCTGGCCTAGAAATAAAAGTTACCGGCGGAAATTCTGCCCGAGGGTAACAAATTGGTTTCGTGCGTGCACATAGAAGTAATTCCAACTTAAATCGATAAATAATATGGTAAATGTTGACTCATGTCGCAATCTTCTGACCGCCAAGTTCAGTAGTTTGATTCTTGCCGCTATCCTGACGTTGAATGCTTTGACCTTTGCAAATGCCCAGTCCTGTCCGGATCCTGGCGGTGGGACCCGTTGGTATTTCTTTGATGGCAGCGGGAACGAGGCTTTCTTTCCGGAAATCGTACCAGCAGGGAAAACCGGAAGCGGCAGGGCTACCTCCGGTAAGCTCACGCTCGAGGAGACTATGAATGCTGTTTATCCCCTTCGTTCTGTAACCATTAATCCTGAACTCTCGGATGGTACAACGGGCAAAGTTGTCCTTCGGTTTGATTTCCTGGACATGGCGCCCTCGGCCGTTATCAAAATCTACCAGGGCACGTCGGCCAGTGGGACGCCCGCAGAAACGATCACGTCGGTGAACGCGCCTGGTTATGTATTGCAAACGCGTACGTACACCGGCTCCGTCACCGTGACATTCGAAAGCCCGGTTCCCGCTGCAAGTGGCGATTTTAAAATATACATCCCCTATACGACCGGTGACGAAACGACCACTTCTGCATTTGGTTTTCAGGTTGCGTATTGGAAAAAGTTCATTACCGCTAATTCATATACGGCGATGGACTCTTATCCGGAAGAAGCGGCACCCATTGCTACCGCCTATTTTGACGAAAATAAGAATCTCGTTTCCTCCGAGATCTCTTTTTGTATTGACTACGGAAAGCCTGCCCCTTCCATGGCCAACAGCAATTATATAGGTGAAGTAATATTTTTTCCCAGCGTTCGCCCTGATCTGGATAAATCGGGAAGTGCAAATGCAGTCGATCAGCTAAAAGCGGCACGCCTGGTATACATTTTGAATAATATTTCTACGCCCGTTACAAACTATCAAAATTTCATGGACGTCCAGTCGGCAGTGAATTCAACTACCGGCCCTGACTACACAGTGCACTATTCCGGACTTCACGGGGACGCGATCGATGCTATCCCAAGTCTGCCCAGCCCGGCTGAACCGACGTTTTCAGTTACCGGTCCGGCAGCGCCAACCGCTGCCGGAACAGCCCAAAACTTTACGGTTAATCTCGCCGACGATGGCGGACATCCGAGAATTTTCAAATTGGAAGTTCCTGCCGGCGTAACAGTCAACTCGGTTACCGGGGCGGCATATGATGCCGGGAACGGAACGATCACTTTTGCCGCATCACCTGGTTCTGCGACGGTTTCGGTGACCAATACGGTAGCTGGGAGTGCGACCTTACGTGTTGTGTATAATCAACCGGGTTTCTGGAATGTTAATAATCTGATCATATATGAACCCTGTACGGGCCTGGACGATTTTCAGGGGTTCATTGGGCTAAATAAAGGTGACATTCTCTATCCGTTCCGCGAGGCATCGGCGACCTGGTCGACGCCATTAACGCCATTTGCCTGTGCAGACGCCTATTTTTATGTGGACAACAAGGTGTTATATAAAGTAGACATTGCCACGGGAACCCGCTCTGGCGGAACACCTGTACAGGGTGATCCGAACGCGATCGGTTACAATGTGCTTGACAATTTTATCTGGGGGTACGATCGTTCGACCAATCAGGTGACCAAGCTGGGCGCCAATGGCTCGGAACTCTTTACAATACCCAACATGCCCGCGCCAGCTTCTGCTACGAGCAGAACCGTTGGAACCGTAGACCTGAATGGTTATTTGTACCTTTACGAAGCTAATGCGGCGGAATACATTACAATCGATATCAACCCTGCGCGTACCGCTACCTATCTTAAAATTGTAGATCCCACCAATTCGTTCGTTGCCAAAACCGGCGCTCCCTGGGGCACGACCACAATAGCGAGAAACATTTTCGACTGGGCTTATAATCCAACCACCGGATTGATCCATGCACTTATCAATGGAGCTGGCAGTGACGCATACTACGTCTCGCTGTTGAACCCCGTGACCGGGGTCTCCACTTTATCCGCCACCGCGGTAAGTGGCGCAAGTATCGATTCACATCCCACAGCGGTATTCGATTCACAATTTTTTGATACTAATGGAAACCTTATCGTTTTTTCTTCCAATTGGTACTCGATAGATCCGGCTACCAATACTGCAACGCAGTTATCCACAAAACCATACCCCCTGACAAGCAGTGATGGTGCTTCGTGCGCACTGGCAAATGCTCCTACGCCATTTGTTTGCTCCGATGCCTATTATCAGGTTGAAACAGATAAACTTTACAGCGTCGACGCACATGGAACCCGTAGTCTGGTAGCGACGCTGTCGGGTAACCTCAATGCGATTGGTTACAGCAACGTAGACAACCTGCTGTGGGGATACGACAATGCATCGAACCAGGTATTCAAATTGGGTGCAAACGGCATTATCCAACGATTCTCAGTGTCCAATATGCCTGCTACCATCCAACCTGACGGCCGTCAGGTCGGTACCGTAAGTACCAACGGATACATGTACCTGTACGAGAAGAACGGATTGGAATACATCACGATCGATATCGATCCTTCCCGCAGTGAAACCTACCTTAAAATCGTAGACCCTACCGCAGGCTTTGTGGCCAAAACTGCAACACCATGGGGAACAGCATTATCGGGCGGCGGTTATGGCATTTCCGACTGGTCATTCAACAATGCCGATAATCTCATTTACGCACTGACCGACGGCAGCAGTACCGCACCATACCAGATTTTGCAAGTCAATCCACTCACCGGTTCCACCACGCTGCTACCCGGGCAAGTCAATGGCGAAGGGCTGCAAACGAGTGCACAGGACTTCGGTTCGAGCATTGTCGATACAAATGGAAACCTGCTAGTATTTGGTAATGTTACAGGACATTTATACCGGATAAATGTTACGACAAAAGTCGCTAAACAAGTCTCTGCCATAGCAGCTCCATCTTCCAACAACGACGGCGCACTTTGCTTGCTGGCGTCCAATCCGCCTTTGCCTGTAACGCTGGTCAGCTTTGAAGCCCGCCCGGAAGGCAAGACGGTCAATTTGACTTGGTCGACCACCCGGGAAACAAACAGCGACCGGTTCGAGGTTGAGCGCAGCCTGGACGCAAAACAGTGGATTACCATCGGGGTTCAGCAATCGGCAGGTGAAAGTAAAGACCTCCTGGATTACCGTTTAACCGACGATACACCACTGCCAGCAATCAACTACTATCGTCTGAAAATGGTCGATAACGATGGTACTTATGCTTTTAGTAGCATCAGAAGCATAGAATTTGGCCCGCGGGCATTCGACGTAAGTATTTATCCAAACCCTGCCACCGATATCCTGTACGTAAAGGACCGCGCAGGAACTGACCTGTTAAAAAATGCCAGGGAGCTTTCAATCATAAACGTTCAAGGCGCTCAGGTTTATAAATTAGCATCGCCTGCTTCCTTCGCCGGTACGATTAGTCTAAAAGGGCTGAAACCCGGAATATATATTTTTAAGATCACCCTCTCGGGAGGTACAGTAAGTGTACACCGGATAGTGGTTGGTAAGTGATTGGACTCTTCCTGGAAGTCCGGGATAGTTCATTTCAACAACATAATTTCACGATAAAAACAGTAGCGGGCCTAAACCTGCTACTGTTTTTATTGTAAAATGAATACGCTTCACCTTTTCTCCGCCTATGTTGGCTTGATCATCCTATTTCCTTTTGCTATTCGGCCGTCAAAGCAGGACAGTCTGCTAAAACAGACCTTTATTGATGACATTCATTTTATGGATGAGCTCAACAGTGTTGGATACATTCATTTTTTTGAGAATCCGGTCTTTGAATGAACTGACAGTCGACTGTTTTAAATCGGTCAGATAACAGATCTCCTTAGCCGGTCTGCCTTCCAGGATATAGTACAAAATCTGTTTCTCTCTTGGCGACAGCTGCTCGTACTCACTCTGCCTGAATTTCCGGGACGCGGCTGACTCAAAAAGATAATACTCCTGCATTCGCATGCTGAGAAATCGATGTCCTTTTAAAATGACCTGGAGGGCTTTGATAAATTCCTCTTGCTGGGCCAGTTTACTTAAAAAGCCATCGGCACCTGCCTGCAGATACAAAGGGGCATTGAACTCTTCATCCTTGCTGGTGAAAACAAGTATTTTGGTGTCCGGATACCTGGTCTTCAGCTCTTCAACCATATGAAGGCCCTGACCTTTTGGTATAACGATGTCGAGTACAATAAGATCGATGGCTTTTTCTTTAATCACCGCCATCGCTTCGTCGTAAGAAGCGGCGAGATGGATCTCGCACTCAGGAAATGCCTCTTTGACCTGGAGTCTTAAACCAAACCGCATTAGTGGGTGGTCATCAACTATAAGAAGGTTATTCATTACAGATTTTCCGAAATAAAAAATAGTTGTTGTACTGCCAGCCAATTTCGATCATATATAAATGATGTCTTTCAGCTGGCATACAAGCGTGGCACTGGTGTGATAGTGTGAAACCTTTTTAATTAAATATGGCCGGACAAATTTATCCCTTAACGGCTAATGAGAATACTGGATGATGAAGAATTACCATCTGAATACACCGCCTTGACAAAGTATAATCCTTGCGGAAGTGAGCGGACATCGACTTCGGCTTTTGCGACGCTTTGCTTCATAAGTCTTCCTGCCAAATCATAAATCAGCACCTGTGCTACCTCTGCAGATACGCCACGCACATGTAATGTGTTCGCTGCGGGGTTGGGGTAAATCGACAATGGCTTAGCAAAAGTTAAACTTGTCATCTTGCTGTAAGCAAAAGTGCTGTCCAGGTCGACCATTTTCAAGCGATACAAGTTTTGACCATTGACCGGATCCTGGTCCGAGAAAGAATACTTATTAAGCGTGCGAGTCGTTCCGACAGCTTTCACAGACCCTATGGAAGCCCACTGCTTTCCATCGGTGCTCCGCTGGATTTCAAACCGGTCACTTCCCAGCTCTTCCGTTGTTGTCCAGCTTAAACTGGCCACCTGGCCTTCCCTGTTGGCATCAAACGACGCAAGCTTCACCGGCAGTGCCCCTGCCTCATAGGTGTATACCACGCAAGCTCCTGCGTTGACATAGGTTTGGACTGCCGTCTTCAAATTGCCCGCACCTGTGAAGCTGACAGTACTCTGAGCTCTGGTTGGGATTGAAAAAGTCTCTCCTGCACTACCCACGAAAGTACTCGTGATAATGCTTTGAGAGCTGGTGTTGCGGGCGGGATAAGCATCGGCAAATGAAGACCTGTTATAAAATGTAGCCCCCGAAGCTCCTGCATAATCCTCCTGTCCGTCAAAATCGCTGAGGTTTCCCTCGATCGTAACGTCACTGTTCATTATTAAATTTGCGGGGGTGATCGGCATGGTCATGGTAATTTTCCCTGCTGTCGATATCGAGTAGGCGTTAGCCGTACCAGTGTTCTCGACCCCGATCATGGGATGGTATACCGATTCGGCAGCGAACAACTTAACGTTCAACGGAACAGGCGTAACAGATGACTTCGGCAACAGCAGGTTCTCATTCCATTCTGTCACAATGGACCCGTTTTGAGTGCAATAAGTCAAAGTATTCGGATTAGGCACCAACCCGAGCCCGTAGTCGTTGACCTGCTCATTGTCAGCTACCGTAAATTGTGCCGAGAAATTTGTCGCATCTGCGGCACTGTTAACCGTATTATCCACCCCCGTACGCTGAGAAGCCAGCGAAAAGCCATCTGAGGGGTAAACGTATTCGATTACATAGGTGCCCGCGTTTGCGTGTAAGGTAAATTCTCCATTAGCCCCACTCAGGGCAGTCGACACAACATCATTGGTGTTCGCATCCAACAATTTGACTAAGATCCCTGCTACGTTTTTGTCTGCAAGAGTACGGACATCATCACGGGGTTTTGACTCTTCCCAAACAATTCCGCTAATGGAGCTAGTCAATGGAGGAATGGTCTGTGCGTGTGAAATTAAGGGCAAACCAAGACAGATCAATGCGATTGCAGAAGTCTTCAGCATTACTTTCAGTGTTTATGTGAAACAATAATCTCTGCACCATCCGGTGCCTGTCGAAGCCGAAAAGACAGATTCGATGACCGAAAGTTGGGAAACAAAAACAACTTAGGTGATAGATTAAATGCGGATGAGCGAGTAGTTTTAAATCACAAAATGTAGAAGTATTATACGCCACATGGGAAATTATTTAGTTTTGGACTTCATTCATCTTCCCAGGATGTAGGCAATGGAGCTGATCGGGAACGACCAGGAAGCCCACCAATCGATCCCTGACGGGCAAGCCCATTATGGTGTTTTGCAGCTGTGACAATCTCAGGCGGGAACCTGATCTTTTCACCTCGCACTAAATTTCTGTAAGTTATCTTATGTGTAGATAGATTACTCCCCGGAATCGTCCAATTGGAACAATACCTCTACCGTGGTTTCAAAAACTCTTGCCATTCGCAGTGCAAGCACGGTCGACGGGATGAATTTCCCGGTCTCGATCGAATTTAAACCTTGCCGCGAAATCCCGATATGCTTTGCAAGCTCGGCCTGTGTCCAATTCTTTTTTGCGCGTTCAACCTTTATTGTGTTCCTCATACTCCGTACTTTCTCTTCGAAAAAAACCATCCAACAAAATAAAAGACCCAGCAGTAACCGACCAAATGACCATACCCAAACCATGTTGGGCTTGAAATGCCGCACAGATCCAATAAAAACAAAAGCATTATCAACATGGCCGTCAATGAAAACCCAATCACAACAGCCTCCAATTGTACGCGTTGCTTCACTTCATCCATCACCGAAAACGCCTTGATTAACATAAAAACAAAGACTGAAAATGTAATAACCGGAATTACAGCAATGAGAATGGCAATGGACGGAATAAATACATGGTGTTTGAGAAGCCATGCTGCCGGCAGATAGGTAGCGCCGTAGATCAGAGCAGAAATAACCGAATTCTGGCTTGCGGATTTTGTTGAATGTTCCATGTGAGCAAAAATGTTAGTTTTTGCAATAAAGATATGCAAACATTTCATATTGTCAAGTATTGTTGACATTAAGTCCACAATAATAGTCAAAAATAGTATTCTCCACTGCCGAAAAACGATGTCATCAAGACCCTTATGCCTCCATTAGGGTGAAAGACCAGCGCCATGGCATTATTTTACTACGCTTTGCTGTCGATGTTTCCTGTGTAGCAGTTACGAAAGGAAAAATGATGGAAATTCTGTTTCGGTCCGGGCCATTTCAGACTCCGGTTCCGGGGAGAATACTTTGAAACTCATATATGACAAACTGTGAGAATCTCATGACAAGGCAAATTCACAACAGGACCATAAAAGTCGACGGCATTGAGCTTTTTTATCGGGAGGCAGGCGATGAAAAGAATCCATCACTGCTGCTCCTTCACGGATTTCCGACTTCTTCTATAGCCTTCAAAAATTTGATGATCGCAATGTCGGACCGCTATCACCTTATCGCTCCGGATTATCCCGGTTTTGGTTTCAGCGAATTTCCCGTGCCAGATCATTTTGACTACACATTTGGAAATATATCAGCATTGATCAGCAAATTTACAGAGGCAATAGGGCTAAATAAGTTCTTTATTTATCTCCACGATTATGGTGCACCAATCGGCCTCCAATTGTGCGTAAATCACCCGGAAAAAATTGCCGGTATCATTGTGCAGAGTGGCAATGCACATCGCGAAGGCATGGGGCCCGAATGGGACGAATACATTGAATATTGGAACAATCCGACGGCTGAGAAAAAGGAAATTCTCATCAGATTCCTCAGTGCCGAAGGGACAAAAAACCAGTATTTCGGTGGTTTGTCGGAAGAGATATTACCCAGGGTTAGTCCTGAATTGTGGATGTTGGATTGGGAGTTCCTAAAAAGACCTGGTAATATCGAAAAGCAGTTCGAACTTAATTGTGATTTTAAAACACACATGGAAATGTTTCCGGCATACCAGGCGTATTTCCGGGATCATCAACCACCAGCCCTTGTTATTTGGGGGAAATATGAAATATTTTTCTCCGTAGATGAAGTACCTTGTTATAAGCGCGACCTGCCGAAAGCACAAATTCATATCCTCGACGGAGGGCACGATGTTCTTGATACCCATTTTGACGAGGTATTATTGCTGATAGGCAATTTTTTAAACGAACAACGGGTCTCAGAATTACCGGAATAATGGTCGGTATTTACCTGCCGTTTTCGTCGCTTCATCTCGCACGCCTCAGCATGGGGCGCAAAACAGGTGAGCTACCGCATTGAATTTCGCCGATAACCTCGAAACCGTGACGTTCATATAGCGAAATATTTCGGGGGTTGGAAGATTCGAGATATGCAATTGATCCGCTACTGTCAACGGCTTTGAGTGTTTCGGTCATCAATGCGGAGCCTATTCCCTCGCCCTGATGTACCGGGTCGACACCGATCATGGGCAAGTACCAATGAGGGTCGGTTGGATGAAATTGTTCCATTTGCTCAAAAATCTCCTGCATATCCTCTTTTATGTCGTCGCCTGTGTTCTCGTCAAACAGTCTTTTTAAGGACTCATCATCGGACTGAGCACCTGGCGGCAACCACAGGGCAGCGCCGGTAAACCAATCGGTGACGTAAGCCGTCCCCTTCTCAAACGCGCTTCCTCCGAATGCTGACGCAATGGAAGCAAAAATTGCCAAATATCTTTCCGGATCGGGCAAAGACCACCTGGCCATCGGATCAACGCTGAATGCTAGTGTTAGTATGCCAATAGTGCGGGCTTGCTCGGATGGTGAGGCTGTTTTTATTTTCATATCAAGTGGTGAAGTAGATTACAGGCAGGCATTGTTGCGATAACGATTACTTCCATTTTTGCAAATTCTTCATGTAGTCAGGCAGGTAAGTCGCTATAAACACGATAACCAATGGGAAGTAGACGAGCGTGACAATTCGATTTTGCTATACTCTAAGTTAACGTAAATATAAATAGGTTAAAAACATTTCATAATCCGATGGAAATGAAACAATAAAGACCTCGCAGCGATAGCATTGTCAACAATTTTGATCAAAAAGGCGTATTGATCTGTAATCTAAACTTTTTCCCTAAACCAATACTGCGATAACGATGCTGGAAAACTATTTCAAAATTGCAATCAGAAACATCTTGCGCAGGAAGTTTTATGCTGCTGTAAATGTCGGCGGATTAGCGATCGGGCTGGCGGTTTGCCTGACTATTGTTTTTTATGTAAAACATGAATTTACCTATGATCGCCATCATGCCAAATCTGACAGGATTATTAGAATTACAACGAAATTTGAAACGCCTGACAAACCGATGCTGGTTGCCAACACTCCGGTTTTGCTGGCCTCCTACCTGAACAAAGATTATCCTGAGATAGAAAAAACCGCCCGCCTCCAAATTACAGAGGCAATTGTGAAACATAACGAGCAATTACAGAAGGAGCAAAATGTTTATTTTTCGGAACAATCAGTCTTGGAGATCTTTTCGTTCACATTTTTGGAAGGAAGCGCAGCAAATGCTTTGAAAAAAAACAATACGGCGATCGTTACCCAGAAGTTTGCAGAAAAATATTTCGGAAATGCCCCTGCATTGGGACGGACTATCCAGGTTAATCAAACGCATTACGAAATCACCGGCGTGTTGGCAAATCTCCCGTCGAATTCAGACTTGAAGATATCGGTCCTGCTATCACGCGACTTTTTAGGCACCAAGGATTGGCTTACGGATGATTTTCCAGTTTACACCTTTGCACTTTTCACGCAAAAACCTGATTTAAACTCTTTTGACAAAAAACTTCAGGCGTTGAGCCAGCGATACATTCAACCGGAACTTAAAGCGCAGGGGGCAGACGGATACAAGCTTATTTTTCAGACTGAGCCATTGAAAGATGTGCATTACAGTGTTGGCAAAATGGGCGATACACCTAAGGGCAATAAGCAATATGGCTACCTGTTCTCGTTCCTGGCATTGTTCGTGCTCATTATCGCCGTTTTGAATTACATTAATCTCTTAACAGCCACTGCTATGGAGAGATCCCGGGAAGTGGGTGTCAGGAAGACGAATGGTGCCACGCGCGGCCAGCTTGTGTCGCAATTTCTTTTAGAGTCCCTGATCATCACCACGATTTCAGTGATAATGGGCGCGCTAATCCTGAAAATAGCTATTCCTTTTTTAAACAACCTTCTTCAAATCAGGTTGATCGCGGAATGGAGCAGTATCGCTGCGGCTGGTGTGCTGAGTATGATAATGATTACCATTCTTGCGGGCGTATATCCGTCATTTATACTGTCATCTTTCAAGCCGGTAAAAGCTTTAAAAGGCACATTGAAATCGGACGGGCAGTCCGTGTGGCTCAGAAAAGGGATCACCCTCTTTCAGTTTTCCCTTGCGGTAGCGATGGTTTTCGGCGTTTTGGTTATCCATCAGCAAATGAAGTTCCTGCGAAATCACAATCCGG
Organism: uncultured Dyadobacter sp.; assembly: GCA_965649915.1. Taxonomy (GTDB): domain Bacteria; phylum Bacteroidota; class Bacteroidia; order Cytophagales; family Spirosomataceae; genus Dyadobacter. The sequence continues at coordinate 117,213 of CBFGMV010000004.1, read as the reverse complement.
GTTTCGACAGAGAACAGGTAATGGCAATTTCCGCTCCCGACGATTCGGCAGGCCGCTCGAAAATGAACGCTTTTGCGACAATATTGCGTCAGCAAAGCTATGCCAGGCGGGTCACAGTTGGTTCAAATGTCATGTCGGTTGACGAGACGTATCCTGCGGGCACAACTATTTTCAAAGCCAATGGCAAGAGAAAAGAGGTGATCAGCAATTACTTTTTTATTGACGAACATTTCCTTTCCACGCTCGACATCAAATTATTGCAGGGCAGAAATTTGTCATCAAACCAAGTTTCAGACATTCATGGTGGTTTTATTGTCAACGAGGCATTTGTAAAAATGTCGGGCTGGAAAAACCCCGTTGGAGAACCGATCGATGGCTTTTTTCACAAAGGTGAAGTGATCGGAGTGGTCAAAGACTTTAATTATCGCTCGCTACACAATGCAATAGAACCCCTGGTGATGGTTTACAATACTTCACCCCCTGCTTCCGTAATGATAAAAACCAAACCGGAAAACCTGACTTTGATTCAAAGCGCCTGGAAAAATCATTATCCGGATTTTCCGTTCGAATACAGGTTTCTGGACAGTACTTTTGAAGCGCAATACAGGAAAGACGGCGTTATGATGACATTGTTTAACATTTTCGCATTCCTAACCGTCTTTGTCTCGTGCCTGGGCCTGTTGAGTCTCGTCACATTTTCAACCAGCCTGAGAGTAAAGGAAATTGGCATAAGAAAGGTTCTCGGGGCGTCGGTATCAGGGATTGTTGCACTATTGACGAGAGAGTATCTAATCATCATCATGATGGCAATCTTACTTGCAAGCCCGCTCGCATTTTATGCTATGAACCAATGGCTCGGCAGCTTTGCTTATCACATTGACATCAACTGGTGGTTGTGCCTGCTGGCCGGGCTTATTGCCCTGGGTATCGCCCTGATGACGGTAAGCTTCCATAGTATAAAGGCAGCCCTGGCCAATCCGGTCAAGTCATTAAGATCGGATTGACTTCATAAAAGTACATGAGGTTCCTCGCCGCGTGGGTGCATGCGATCGTGAGGAATAGAATTGGTTCAATTCAAAATCTATTCAGCAAACCTTTTCATATATTCTTCCATTAAACCTGGCCGTAAATTATACATATACCTTACGACGATCTTTCTTTCCCCCTGCGCAACCCCAATAGTTAATTCGTCATTAACAGTGAGGAGCCCCCACCTGGAATTGGGCTTACCGGATGCAATAGACGTTTTCTCATATTCCGGAGATTCGGTCAGCACAATTTTCCTATGATATGTTGCCTCCAAATTTTGACGCAGCGAGTCCAGTACGCGGGGACTATTCGCAAACCTGAACGCGTAGGAATGCAGTTTCCGGGGAAACAATACCTCCTTATACTGTGATCCATTGTCAAAATCCCCGTCCGCATAGTGGTAGTACAGGATGACTTCACTTCCATCCGCATATTCCTTATAGTAATATCCGGGTGGCTTGTAATCCAGTTGATATTTTGTCACTGCTTCACCTACGTTGGCAGGAAAAACCCAGTCTTTATTGTTCATTCGAAAAGAAACTGGCTTGGTTTCCGAGGGCAGGATCCAAAGGACAGATCCCAATAATGCAGCGCAAAGGATGAATATCAATTTCATGAAGTGGGTTGTCCGTTAAATGCTCCTTGTGTCCGTCTTCGATTAAAAGACCCAAATTGCACCCTGAAATGACGCACACCCAATGAAAAATTCTGCACTCCTGGCGTTTTCCCGCATGCGTTTTACCAACGGAAGTGCTGATACTTAAAAAATTAACTTCGTGCATTCCGGCGTTGCATATTTCGCATCTAAGCGATTGTACAACTTCCAGACGGAAACCATGAGAAAAAGGATATCGTATATTTTGCTCTGTCTGGCATGGTAAGCTTGTCAGGCAGGCACTAAAAATCAGCTTTCAGGTCTTTGCCTGTGAAGCAAAAACGCTGGCAACTTTTTAAGACAGACGCGCCACTGCAACGCTTGCTTTTGCGTCTGCTAAATGGGAGTCTCGTCATTGGGAGCATAAATACGCCGTGTTACAGCGTCCGAAACCCGCTTTCTCCATTCGAGTTTTTTGAAGCCCCGCGTGGCATAGTACAGTAAATACATATAGCAGATAATCAGCACCAGCAGCGAAACCTGCGGTGTGGCGGGATACAGGTCGATCAGGCTTCCGAATACCAGTGGAAAAATACCTCCGCCGATCACCGACATCAGCAACAGCGCCGACCCGATCTTGGTGAACTTGCCCAAATTGCGGATCGCCAGGCCCCAGATCGTCCCCCAAAGCATTGCCGCCCCGAAACCGGTAGCGATGAGGCAATAAATGGAGACAATACCGGTGGTGAAGCACGCCGCTGTCACCAGCACGATGCCCGCGAGCGCGCAATATTTTAATGCCGCCTGCTGGGAAAACCATTTGGGGATCAGCACCGTACTTGCCACATAGCCAATCAGCATGGCATACAGGGAATATTCTGCGAAATGCCTCGACTCCTGCAAGGAAATTCCCAGCGACCGGCTGTATAAAATAATGCCGTCGATCGGGATCACCTCGCAGCCCCCAGCCATCAGGAGCGCGATTACACCGAGTACGAGATATGGATACTCGGATACGGATGCTTTACCTTGCTCCTGTTGGGTCAGGCCCGGGACCTCCTCTTCTTCGCGTTCCTGCGCTTCGGGAAGCCGTGAGAAAAACACCATGAGCGCCAGCAGCGCAAGTATTCCTGTAATGACCAGATAGGGATTCACCACCTTCAATACATATTCATCCAGGATCACGGTCTTTTCCGCAGCGCCGGCGGTAGAAATCCGGGCAACAACTGCGTCGGCATTCAAGAGAAAAATGGCACCCAGTATGCGCTGGCTCAATATTCCGGCTGTCTTGTTAGCCACGCCCATGAAACCGATCCGCTGGGCCGTACTTTCGACGGGGCCGATCATCGCCACATAAGGGTTGGCGGCAGTCTGCAGAAGCGCCAGGCCGGTACCGGTCACAAACAAACCAGCCAGGAAAAGCAGATAGGTACGCGCATACGCCGCCGGGATAAACATAGCCGTTCCCAGCGCCATGACCAGCAAACCGATCACCATCCCCTTTCGGTAACCCGTATGTTTCAAGATCCATGCGGAGGGTATTGCCATAAAGAAATAGGCAATGTAAGAAGCAAATGCCACCAACAGCGACTCGAAGTTGGTAAGTTCCAGGCATATCTGAAAGTACGGGATCAGGATGCCATTGACCCACGTGATGAAGCCGAAAACAAAGAACAGGATAGCGATGATGGTAAGCGGATATACATAGGATCTTGCTCTGGTCATATTGGGGTCGGTTGGTTGCGTCGGGTTTTGTCAAAAATAGAAAAAAGCAAATATCCCGGCGGCAACGCGGTGTCGCGCCGGGATATACTTGCCATTCCATCGCTTAATTTTTATCCCACCAGAGCGGCGTACTCGCTTTGTCTTCTCCTTTCAGGAGCTGCAATGCTGCGGTTACCGCGGCGGAATTATTTTGTTTTTCACTGTCAATGAAAGGAAATCTACGGATAAACTGCGTAGCCGGAACGTCTGGGTTTACCGAGTTGACCACATGATAAAGCTTCGGATAAAGCGATCGGCGGAATTCAGCCCACGCTTCCAGGCCGTCGGGGTACAGCGCAAGCCATTTCTGGGTGCCAACCTGCTCGCGCTGAATTGCCTCCGTTGCGCCCCATTTTACCGGAATATTGCTGACGGCCGGCGAATTTTGCGAATCGCCAGGGGCAATGGGCGTCGTGGTACCGCTTATATAGGCTTCAACTACAGAACCGCTGTAACCCCAGGTAGCCATCGACTGCCGGATACCGTCGTCGTACAGCTCCTTCGCCGTGCCGCCCATGTTCCAGCCGTTGAGCGCCCCTTCCGATCTCAGGAAATACGACTCACCCGCGTGCATGATATCCGCTTTCACAGCCAGAATGTTCTCCCATCCGGAACCGGTACCCGTATTACGTACCCATCTCGCACCGATGTTCGAGTTGTTGTCATTGGTATTCAGCGGCTCGATCAGCTGGGCAGGGCTCAAACCATTCCGCAGCCCCTCGTATGTTTTCGTGCTGAACGCCGGTTGGAAGAACACTTCCATACGCGGATCCTTATACCCTTTCAGAATGGACTCCATCGTAGCGCTCATCCGGAATTCACCCCAGGCCGCGATCCTCGACAGGCCATTCGCATCTGCACTGCTTACCGCCGTCCGCACCATCATAGCGTCTTCGGTAGCGCTGGTCAACACACCTCCCGCTACGGCGGCCTCCGCTTCCTTCTTCGCCCGGGCGGGGTCTACTTTTGAAATACGCATCGCGAGACGCAACCGCAAGGTATTTGCAAATTTGATCCATTTGTTCACATCGCCGGAGTAAATGATATCCCCAGCCCCGAAAGGTTTCTCGGCCGTTTTACCCTTCAGGATCGTCACGGCGGCGTCGAGACGCTTGAAAAAATCGTCATAGATCACATCCTGTGCGTCATACTTGACACTTTGTGCGGGGATACCCGCATCGAAATAGGGAATGGGGCCGTAATAATCGGTGACGCGGTGAAACGAAAATACCCACCAGATACTTGCCAGGGAATATTCAGCGCTGTTCGGATCGTTGTTTTCAAACAAAGTCCTCAGCTGGGGTACCACCTGAATGTAGATCGGGTTCCAGTGCGAATTGATCCATGACATATTGGTAAAATACCTGTCCGACTGAAAGTTGGCGGTAGTTGTCGCGAAATACTGGGCGTAAAGATCTGCAAAAAGGTTGGTGGCTGTCTGGTAAGAGGGATGATAAGACCCCTGGGACAACGCCTGGGAGAATAGCTTCGGATACTCCGCCGGCGTCAACTCCACGAGTGCCGTTTTGCTCTTGTTCATTGCCTCGAAATCGTCGGTACAGGCTGCGGCGAACATGCCCACCAAACCCATTGAAGCCACTCCGAGGACTTTCCTTAATTTCAGTTCTATATTTCTTCTCATGATATTTCAAAATTTAAAATACAAAGTACCCCTCTGTTAAAAACTGAGTTTAAGGTTTAATCCTACGGTTCTGGACGAAGGGAGGTTACCGTAATCGAGTCCCTGGAAGTTGCCTGCACCCAGGTTCATGTCGGGATCAAACGGCAGCTTCCGTTTGGCCAGACCTGGAATATCCAGCTTCGCGTGGCCTCTGTACAGGAACAAAAGGTTGCGGGCGGTGAGGGACAACCGGGCATTCTTGAAGAAAAAGCCCGCAGCGAACGGAATTTTGTAACCCAGTGTGAGTTCCCGCAAGCGGAAATTAGTAGCTGAGTAGGTAAAGAACTCTCCCCACGAATAACGACCCTGCGAGACAGTTTGCCAGAAGGTCTCCGCATTAATGGCTGTCGTGTTGGCCGCGCCGTCGGCTTTTACGGCCGGCAACACCCATCCTCCCTCGCGGTATTGTTCGGTATAGTCGGCGTTGCCGTCGAAAGCAAGGTTCGCCTCGGTACCCGAAGTAACCACACCCCCTACCCGGCCGTCCACCAGGAAGGAGAATACAAAATTCTTATAGTTAAATGTGTTGTTCCAGCCCAGCGTAAATTTCGGATTATAGTTCCCGATCACCGAGATCGGCCCCACGGCAGGTACACCCGCAGCAGTGACAACGTATTGTCCCTTCGCATCTCTCAGCCAGGTATTTGCTTCCATGTCCCCGAACGAACCGCCTTCGGTAACCACCGGCGAGGCGGAGCGGATACCGCTACCCAGACTCACTTTTTTAATGCTTTCATGCAGGTAAACCACCTTATTGATGTTGCGGGCAAAGTTCACACTCGTCTCCCAGGAGAACTTGCCGCCTTTTAAAGGGCTGGCCGACAGGATGATCTCTACACCCTTGTTATTGACTTTACCCGCATTGATCACCTGCGTGTTATACCCCGACGGCGCAGCGAGCGGAAGCGACAGGATCTGGTTGACGGTATTGCTATTGTAGTAGGTCACATCCAGACCAAGCTTTCCATTCAATACCCTGAAATCAATCCCGAATTCTGTTGCCGACGAAATTTCCGGTTTCAGGTTGGCATTGGGCAGGGTGGTGTTACGCGAAATATAGCCAATGCTGCCACCGGCGGTAAAGGCATAAAAAGGATCCAGCTGATAAGGGCTTGTATCGTTACCCACCTGCGCCCAGGACCCGCGAATTTTGGCAAAACTGATCCAGGCCGGCAGGGTCATGGCATCCGACAGGACAAAATTTCCTCCCAGCGAGTAGTAAGTGTAGGAATATGGATTAGGAAGTGTGGATGACCAGTCGTTGCGAACAGACGCATCGAGCGTGAGGTAATCTTTGAAAGAAAATGATGCCGAACCGAAAACATATTGGAGCTCTTTTTCCGAGAAGGCCGAAACCTTGGTAAGGTTGGTGGCGAATGACAGGTCGAATTTGTTGATTACGGAGAGACCTGTCGCCAAACCACCCACTTCCGAATATTTATTATAGGTAGAACCGGCCCCGAAATTGTAAGTCAGGCCCGATTTTTCGCCGATCTTGTGGTTCCCGGAGAAAATAAGGTCCATATTCCGTTCCAGCGTTTTCCCGTCGAAATTCTCATAGTTCCCGCCGGCAGCCGCATACAGGAGCGTATTGTGTGAATAGCCACGCTCGTACTCATCCACGTAGGTATCATAACTGATCCTGCCCTGTACATTCAGCCATTGGGCGATCTCGTATTTGGCCGAGCCGAGAATAATGGAACGGTCCCGCTTTTCACGGCCAAAAGTTTTGTTGAGCGTCCAGTAAGGATTCATGTAGATACCTGAGCTGGTCCAGTACGTGGGTGTCCCGGCCCCGGTCTCGTAAGCTTTGTACGCTTTTAGGTCTACACTTCTTGGTGTTTTGAGCAAGTTCATGATCGGCCCGCTGTTCTCGCCCGAATAGGGTTTGTTCTTAATGTCCTGATTAATGTAGGTTATCTTGCCGTCCACACTCAGCTTTTTAGTCAGGTTAGCACTGATCCGCAGATTGAGGGTATTCCGTTGCAGGTCGTTGTTGGGGATAAGACCCTGGTTTTTGTTGTAGGTGTACGACATGTAAGTCTGAATGTTTTCACTTCCACCCGATAACCCCACCGAGTTGTTCGTCGACACCCCGTTCCGGTAAAAACTCCTGATATTGTCCGGATACGTCGTCGCTTTTGCCCCCCAGCTTCCCGAAGCATTTTCACTGGATTTGCCGCCGGCACCCTGCCCGTAAGTATTTTGCAGGCTGGGCAGCAGCAGAGGCGATTCTATCGAGACTCCCGAGTTGATGTCGGTGCTGATCTTACCCGCTTTCCCTTTTTTGGTAGTGATCATGATAACCCCGTTCGCCGCCCTGCTGCCATAAAGGGCCGACGCGGCGGGGCCTTTCAATACATTCATCGATTCGATATCGTCGGGGTTGATGTTGGCCGCACCATCACTGCGGTTCACCCCCCCGAAATCTGAGTTTACCTGGTTTCGTACCGAGTTGTCGATCGGCACGCCGTCCACAACAAACAACGCATTGTTATTCCCCCCAATCGAGCGGTTACCTCTCAGCGTTACGCGGGTAGCCGAACCCGGACCCGATGAGCCCTGCGTCACCACGATACCCGCCACTTTACCCGTCAGCGTGTTGACAAAGTTTGCGTCACGAACATCCGTTAGCTGCTTGCCCGATAGCTGCTGGGTCGCATAAGTGAGCGTTTTAGCACTTCTTTCGATCCCCAGGGCGGTCACCACCACCTCACCGAGCTGAGTGGCGTCTTCTTTAAGGGTGACGTTGATGACCGACCTCCCGGCCACGGCTACATCCTGGGAAGCATACCCGATGAAAGAAAAAACCAATGACTCGGATGCGGATGGTACAGATAGGCTGTAAGCGCCTTCGGTGTCCGTCGAAGTCCCTTTGGTCGCGCCCTTGATGAGCACATTTACGCCTGGCAGCGGTGCCCCTTTGTCGTCTGTCACTTTGCCGCTTACTTTCAATTCCTGCCCCACAGCCTTCGAAACCAAACCCGCCGCGAGCAACATCAAAACAAGCAAGATCCCGGACCTCAGAGGAACGGCACAGGCCCGGTTCCTAAAAGTACAATTCATCCATCTGAATGAGCCTAGTAAAGAATATCCAAACATAATCACACCTTTGTTTACCTGAACGATACATTATTTCGAGAATTCCATCAATCGCAATATTAAAGTTTATCAATACCAAAAGCTGATACTATTATATGCCATTGTCCTACTATTCTTCAAATTTGAAACTCATGGTATACTTGGGTATGCGTGCCCATCCCGCAAAAGCACTGCGGACGACCGGGGGCAGACTTTGGGAATAAAGTCAAAACCGCTTGCTGGTAAAGAAAAAGAGTCCCAGGATCACATTTCCGGAGACTCTTTACTTATGGAGCTTGTGGCGGCTACTGCATGCTCTTGACCTTTAATACCTCGCCAACTCCGACGCTGCTGGCATTGTTACCGAAACTTGCACGGATGTACGTCAATATCTGGGCGATCTCTTCATTTTTCAGAAAATCGTGTGCAGGCATTACCCCGTTGTATACCTCCCCTTTGACCGTCAGTGGCCCACTCATTCCCTTGAGTACTACCTCAATCAATTTACGCTTGTCGCCCAGCACCCGCTCTGATCCGACCAGGGGAGGGAAACGGCTTCCATCGCCCTTGCCGTCGCCCTGGTGGCAGGCGCCGCAATACAGATTGTACGCTCGCTGTCCGGCCGCCAGAATCTTCTTTTCGAGGTTGTCTTTTACAATATCGGGCTCTTTGATATTGGTACGCTGCTTGCGCTTTTCCATTGCCGCAAGCTGTGCATGGCCGAATTTGTCGGGGTTGCCTTTGTACATGATCCGCCAAACCTTGCCCTTCACGCTTTCGGTGATGTACAGGGAACCATCCGGCCCCATTGCGATTCCCATCGGGCGCGCTTTCGCATCGGCCGTATTGACGATCGTGTCTGTTCGGGCAAAACCATCCGCAAAAACCTCCCATGGGCCTGAAGGTGCGCCATTTTTGAATGGAACGAAACAAACGAAGTAACCGGCCTGCGGGTAGGGCGCCCGGATCGTGGAACCGTGGAACGCAATGAAAGCGCCATTTTTGTACCGTGCAGGAAATTGGTCTCCCTGGTAGAAATGCAGATCGTTGGGCGCCCAGTGCCCGGGGAAGCCAATAATCGGCTGTTCAAACTCAGCTCCTTTACCTTCTTTTTTGCCGTCGCCCCCATACTCCGGATTCAGTAGTTTTTTGCCTTTCATATGGTCATAATAGTAATACGGCCAGCCTGCATTGGTGCCTTCCTTCACACGAAGAAATTCCTCGGATGGCAACACCGCACTTTGCCAGGCGTTGAAAAGGTCGGGCCAGGTACGTACCAGGTTGTCACGACCGTGCTGCAGCGCATAAAGGGTATTGTCGGCTTTATTCCAGTCCATGGCCACGATACTACGGATACCGGTGGCGTACCTTTTACCGTCGGACTGTAACTGGCCGGTTCTGTTCGCGTCAAACTGCCAAACTCCCCCATGTTCTTCCAGCTGCGGGCATGGGTCCTGCCCCTTCAATCCGGGTACACGGTTCTGCGCCTGGCACACATCGCCGGGCGCACCAAAAGGCACATACATATGCCCCTGATTGTCAAATGTGATGGGTTTAGCGATATGCTCTGAGCCATGCACCTTGCTTTTATAATCATCGGTCAGGATCACCTCTGCCTTACTTTCCGGAATAAGCTTGCCGGGAGCCAGCTTGTTTCGGAAAACAACTCCCGCCGTACTGTAATAAATATAATCGTTGTAAATGCGCATGGCAGTGCCGTAAGTCCCCGGATCCTCGTAGTCGCCAAAATACTGAACGATGTTCGCCTTGCCGTCGTTGTCGGTGTCACGCAGCGCGACACTACCACCCTTAGGCCCTACGCTTCTCAGTTTGACATAGATGTCGCCGTTGTGGTTGACCGCCAAATGCCTGGCGGGGCCGATACTGTCCGCCACAACCACGGCCTCAAAGCCCCCTGGCAGGACGAGACCACCATTATCGGGATCGCCTTTGGGCAGTTTATCGATAGCCTGAAACCCCGCAAAACCAGCGCCCAGCGACAGCGCTGCCACAACGAACGCCACAAGCCTGGCTTTTGAAAGAATTCTTACCGGGATCTGAAAAAAACATTTCATTCTGATAATCAAGCATTTAGGAATAATTGATACGAGGTAACGTTCATCGCTTCGGAGGCAGCGGAATAGCGCGGGCGTTGAGATCATATACGATCTTTCCAGCCTTGATCGTCAATTCGCATTCCAGTTTCTCGGAACCTTCCGACTTGTAGCGGGCCACGTCATAAAAGCCGAACTTACCTTTACGGAGATTCAGAATAGCCACGTCCGCATGGGCTCCCTCGGAAATGTGGCCGAGTTCCTCCCGTTTGATTGCCCGGGCCGGGGCCCAGGTACTGGCGGTGATCACACGCACGAGATCCATCTTCAACGCCATGAATTTGGACATTACATTGAGCATGTCTTTCATGGCGCCGTTCATGCTGCCGGTATGCAGGTCGGTACTGATTGTTTCGGGGTAAAAACCGGCCCTTGTCGCGGGCAGCGCTTGCGAATAAGTAAAGCTTCCTCCTCCGTGGCCAACATCGAAAATCACACCGCGTTTGCGGGCTGCAACGACAAACGGTTTCAGCTGACCGGTTTCAATATCCACGATCGACTCTTTTGTTTCCAGTATCTGGCCGTAGGTATGTGTAAAGATATCGCCTGGACGCAGTCTCTTCATAAACAGGTCCTCGATCGACAACCTGGGTTTACTGCCGCCGAAATCGACCATTACCGGAATACTCGCCAGCTTTCCGGCTTCCAGTGCACGGTCGACTGCGATAAAATCGGACTTGTGAAAATGGGCAACCTTCACACCTACAATGTAATCCTTGTAGTCGCGGGCTGCATTGGCCACCAGCTGCGGATCCATAAACTTTACGTCCTGCTGGTAAACGGAATGCTCGTCGCCACGCATCCCTTCACTCGAAATATTGACAAATGCCAGCACGCGCGTTTGCGAACGGTCGATAATGTTCCTCTTGAACTCAGGGAATGATTTTGCCCCTGCCCCGCCGGCATCGACGATCGTTGTGACACCGACGCGGAAAGTAAAACCGTCTGGCGGGAGTGAACTGAACCCATTACTCAGGTCACCGTCAGATGTTGTACCGGCGAAAACATGGCCGTGCATATCGATAAGGCCCGGCGTAATGTACAGTCCGGCCGCGTCGATCACCTGTTTACCCGTTGCTTCGGGAATATTTTTGGCAACTTTTCCGATTTTATCTCCCCTGATCGCTACATCCATGACGGCGTTGATTCCGTTTTTCGGGTCGATCACGTGACCGCCTTTGATGATGATGTCATAAGTCTGCGCAAGCGATGCAACCGGGACCGACAGGAGCAGTAATGTAAAAAGCCTGATATTGTTCATGGATTAGGAAGGGAAACTGTTCATATTTTGTATCATACTGACGCCTGGATGAGCTCCGCTTTGATCCGCTCTGCGACCACTTTTTCCTGGCCTGGTTTTAACATAAAAACCGTCAGCCTGATGTTGTTGTCGGTTTCCCATGCGATCACTTCAATAGACGGCGTCCCTTTTCTGAGCTTCTCGCCCATCGTCTCCTTTGTCAACCTGATCTTTTTGGCATCCCAGGTGATACTCAACGAAGGTGTGTGATTGGCAACGGGTGGCACTACAACCTCCGTTTTTACGCCACTAATTCCTTTAACAGCGTTATCAATCAATGCTATTTTCTCTTCCCACATTTTCCATTCTTTGGCGTGATCGTGCTTCACATATTTTTCCAATGCGACGTACATGCCCAGGATTTCCTCTTTGTTTACCTTTTGTCCGCGTCCGATTCCACTCCGTGGGGGAGCACTGAGGCGGGCAGCGGCGATAAACGCCTTTTTACCCATCAAAATCCCGGCACTCTGAGGACCGCGTATGGCTTTTCCACCAGAAATGCATACCAGGTCGAAGCCCATATCATTGTACTTCCAGAGGTTTTCGACCGGCGGCACGTCGGCTGCGATGTCAATCATGGTCGGCAGGTTATGCTTTCGGGCGAAATCCAGCCATTCTTCATGCTTGATTTTACCGACCGGCGCTTCCCTGTTCAGGAACCACAGCAGCGCGGTTTTCTCATTAATAGCCTTTTCGACCTCCTCACGCGTCTCCACTGTGACGATCTTCACGCCCGCATTGGTGAGCGCGAGGTGGTAGCCGTTCGCGTGCGTCTTCTGCACAATCACCTCCGATTTCATGCCGGTACCTTCCAGAAAGGGCAGCTGTGCCACTTTTTTGGGATCCATACCCGTCAGCACGCCAGCCATGCCCAGCACCAGCGCAGACCAGCACCCGGCCGTCACCATCGCAGCCTCCGCATGGCAAATCGCCGCGATCTTTTCCCCCACCTTGTCCTGCACATCTTCCAGCATTACATACTCCCCAGCCCCGGCCTGGATCGCTTCGAGGACTTCCTGCGGCATGAGCGACGCGGTCATGGAGGTATAATTTCCGGCTGCGTTGATGAATGTGCGCAGACCCAGCTCTTTAAACAGGTCGCGCTTTTGTGGCGAAACCGCCGTTTCGGCAGCAAGCACCTGCCCGGACGCTACGCCCGCGACCGGCAGCACAGACAACCTTTTCAACAAATCCCGACGATGCATATGTTTTCGTTTAACGGTTCTACTGCTTTTTAAACTTGTCCGGAATAATGAATTCGTATCCTTCCGGCGGCCACGGGCCAATGCTCTGCCCGGTAGGCCTTGGAGCCGAAGGTATGATCGGTTCGTAGCCTGCCGCAGTATATTTCACGTTCAAAAAGGGCGTTTTCCGCTCTTTGCCCCCATCCACCACCGACCTGATTCCCATGTCGATAATCCCGCTGGTGAGCAACGTCCGCTCTACCGGCCCCTGTGGCTTGCCGGATACCAGAAACTGTTGAATGTTTAATGTAAGATAACTGAAATGCGAGTAGCTCATGCTATTGTCGAGTACAAACTCCGTGGCCGCTACCCTGCCGTTTGTTCGGGCCGCGTACGCCCAGCCGGTGTTAACGAGCTCATCAAGCATCAGGATTGCCCCTTTCAATCCGTCGTTGTACCGGATCAGGATCGCCTTCGGGTCTTTTACGATTTCGCGCATATTCCCCTTCGCCCGGCCCTTTATACTGTTACATGCCGCTTCCACGAGGTCTTTGGAGATTTTTCCCGCGTCAATGGCCTGCCACACCGCATCACCGGTAAGGCCCTGCACACTGGCTACGCCGGTCTCCCCACCCGCGCGGCGTTCAACCATGCATTGCAGAATTTCCAGTACATGGAAACCGTATGCATCCAGGGAAGCGTATCCGATCGCCACCGCTTCGCTGATCCTGGTCCCCAGTGGGTGCACCAGCATCGGATCACGCCAGCAATATGGAAGCGACGATCCTGCCATCATAGGTGCATTAAGTTCCTGGGCACGGTCGTAAACCCATTTGCTGTCCAGCCACGAATAAGCCAGGTGCTTATCGGAAAAAAGCGGTACCGATCGGTTGGAGGCGTCGAAAACGCGAAAAATCTGTTCGAGATAATTCATGCGGGGATACATTTTGACACCATTGCGGCTGTACGGATATTCGCCATGTTCTCCGATGTAGATCACCGCATCCACAGCCAGCTTGTCTCCCCCGAGCGTCAATGCCTGGGCAATGGTAGGGTACATGGGCACATTATTCATTTGGGCGATCCTTACCCCCGTGTCATTCGCTCCGATCTGGTCAATCCACATGGACACGATCTGGACTCTCGGGGCCACCATACCGTCGTCGGTCGGAATGCCTGCAAAGAGTTTGGTAATAATAACATCCGCATGAGCGCTGTTGCGGTAGATGTTCGCAACGACGGCAATGCGTTTCAATGCATTGGATGTGGGTTTTCCATTTTCGGGAGGAATCGCCGGGCGGGTCAGGTTGACAAAACCATTGGGAAAAACTGCGGACAGCATCGAAAAGCTCGCAGCTGCACCGGCCGTTTTTTTAAGGAACTGCCGCCGTGGGGTAGTCGTTTCTTTTTTCATGATAAAGTGATCAGGAATAGTTACCAGCCAATTGAATATCCATTTCTCCTCGGGTCTGCCCCGCCCATGAACCAACCGTTCTGGTGGTCGATCGTGATGCCTTGTGCACCACCGACGGTCATAGACCATTCGCCCAGACTGGTGTCGAGCACGTAGCCCATGTTTCTGAGTTCCTGCAATGTCTTCTCGGATATTCTGGTTTCGACAATCAGCTCCTTTGCGGGCACAGAGCCCAGTTCGTCCTTCCAGCGGAACCGGGGTGCGCTGATCGCATCCTGGATATTCATGCCAAAGTCAACAACGTTCATGGCTACCTGTGGTACCGATTGCAGAATACCGAAGCTGCCGGGCGATCCGACGATCAGTTCCGGTTTGCCGTTCCTGTGAAATTGCATCATGCCTCCGATGCACCAGCCTACCGCCTTTCCCGGAGCCACGGTATTGGCCAGCCCGGGTGTCAGCGTCATCCAATCGAGCGCACTGTTGAAAACCACCCCCGTTTTGCCGGCGACATACCCCGACCCGAATCCGCCGCCGTGCGTTTGGATGATCACCACCGCATTTCCCCACCTGTCGGTCGCCGACAAACTGGTGGTAGCATATTTGTATTGGTCAGGAACCGAGTTTTCGAAAGGGGCGGGCAACCGTTCGAGCAGCGACTGCTTTTTCATATTCGCTTTCCGATCGTTGATACGGGCTACTACCTTCGCTCTTTGCCCGGCGATGTAGCTGTCCGACAACAGCCTGGTTACGGGTACATCTACGAATTTCGGATCGCCTATGTATTTGTCCGTGTCGAGGCGGCTGAGGAAGATCGCCTCCATCAGGTGTGCGAGGTATTCGGTGCTGTTGTGTCCCATTTTCCTGACATCAAACCCCTCCATGATCTTCAAAACCTGCAACTGCTGAATTCCCATCCCGGGAGGTGGGTTATTGTACACGGTGTAATCATGGTATTTGACGGAAATAGGCTCCGTCCACTGCACCTTACCAGGCACAGACGCAAGGTCTTCCACGGTAATAAACCCGCCGTCGCGCTTAAATGCAGCAGCCATTTCCCGCGCGATCTCGCCTTTGTAAAAAACATCGACACCTTCCTTCGCGATACGCCGCATGGTTTTGGCAAGTGGCTTATTGGTAAAAAAATCACCGATCTTGTATATCGACTTATCCGGTTTCAGGAAAATCGCGGCTGCTTCCGGATGTGGAGCAATGCGGTCGATGGTACCTTCCCACATTGCCTGGTCGAATTCGGTGATGGGAACGCCATTTTCGAGGTAATCAATTGTGCTTTCGAAGACTTCCCCAAGAGACATGGTCCCGTAATCTTTGAGCGCACGGTCCCACCCTGCCAGGTTTCCGGGGACAGCAGGAGTCCGCGGCCCGATCGTCTCCATTCCGCCGTGCCCGGCACCATCAGCCAGTTTAGCATCGGTCTTCATGGCTTTCGGATCGAAATTGGTGGGAACCCAGCCTCCGAAAACGAGCGACCTTACCTTTTTATCTTTGGCAGAATAAAAAAGCATGTAGCCTACCCCCGCTGTTCCGGACATGTAAGGCTCCACGGCGTTGAGCGACGCCGCGGTTGCTACGATAGCGTCGATGGCATTGCCCCCCTTGATCAGGATTTTCTGCCCTGCAAGGCTCGCCAGCGGATTGGCCGACGCGACCATGCCGATCTTGCCCAAAGAGGCCGGCCGAAGATTGCTCTTCGCCACCTGGGCCGTAGCGTCATGCATGCTCCCCAATAGCCATGCACCCACGAGGCCAAGCAGTATGATGTTCTTCAGGGTAGATTTTTTTTTCAATTTCATCATAGGACCCATTATTCTTTCAGTTCTACAATCATTTCTATTTCGACCGGGATACCCATCGGCAATGAACCCAGGCCGATTGCCGAACGTGCATGCTTGCCATTTTCACCGAAAACAGCCACCATCAGATCCGAAAAGCCATTGATGACCTGAGAATGCCGGTCGAACGTTGGGACTGCATTTACCATCCCAAGCACTTTCACCAGTCTCTTTACCTTGCTCAGGTCACCGATCTCGGCTTTCAGGGCCGACAGAATAGAAATTCCAGTCAGCCTTGCGGCTTCCTGCGCCTGCTCAAAATTGATCTGATCACCCACTTTCCCCTTCATGTATTCGCCATCCTCCTTAACCGGCCCGTGGCCGGAAAGGTAAACCAGGTTACCGACGCGCACCGCGAGCAGGAAATTGGCAGTCGGCTTACCAGGCTTTTTTAATGTGATGCCCATCTCCTTCAGACGGGACTCGGGATCGTTGCGTTTGACCTGGGCGGATACAACGCCGGCCAGTAAAGTGGACACGATCAGCACAAAAACAGACAGCTTATTCATTTTCAAAAGTTATTTAAGGGAATAGGAACAGTATCAGGGATCTTCAAAAGGGAAGAGCGGTTTACAGCGGTTTTTATAGCTAAACATCGTCATATCCGCCTGGGTAACGCCGGGGGTATTAACCTGAATAATCGACGGACAAACCGGTGCGTACGCTGCGATCGGTGCAATTACGCCTTTGGCGACGATCACGTCGAATGAGCGGGGATCGACGTTACAGGAGGTAAGCTGACCGAGGCTGAAAGGCGGCACCCTTCGCGAAGTAAGCATGATTACGCTGCCATCAGGCCGCGCCACCACCGCTGTTTTACCCATGGAATAATTAACTTGTCCGCCATGGCGCGGGTTTTCCTCTTTGAAATCGCCATCAGAGTGCATTAACAGGGTAACCGTATATTCCAGATCTTTCAGCCCGTCGGGAGTTGTCCCTTTGATCGATAAATTGAAAGTATCACCAGGCCGGAAACCTAATGCAAGTTGCACGGCCGCAGGATCATGGATACACACGAAGTACCGAAGTCTACCATCCGCTTCGAGGCCTTCGAGCAGGCAAACATTGTTGCCTGGACTACCTCCACCGATATTATCGCCCATATCAAGCAGCAGAACAGGCTTCTCCCTGTCGGCGACCATACGGATGGTGGATGGAATGTCGTTTTTGGTCCCTACAAAAAGCGCGCGATTGGCGAGAATATAGGCTTCCAGCTGTTTTCCCGTACGCAAAGCCAGTTCGGGATCGTTGTCGGAGACTACGACCAGCGAAGTCCCCATTTCAGCAACATCGGCATACGGGAATCCGAGCAGGATGCTCACCGACAAAATACCTTCAGTTTGAGAAAGTTCGCGGGCAAGGGCATAAAGGCTTTTGCAAGGTTCGTTGCTGGTAAACTGCTGCTCGATACTGATTGCAAGCGGCACCTGCACAAGGACTTGTTGGGGCCTGGTTTTCTCTTCCAGCATACCGACCAGAATTTCCGCTGCCGCCCTCCCGGTCTGCCGCTGATCTATGTGAGGGTTCTTCTTATAGGATACAAATGCATTTACAGAAGCGGCCATCAACTGGCTGACGTTGGCGTGCAGATCGAGTGAACCCACAATCGGAACGTCCGCCCCTACCCGGTTCCTTACAGCGCTGATCCAGTGACCATCCATGTCCGGAAAATCTTCACTGACACCGGCACCGTGCGGTACAACCAGCACACCGTCCACCGGCAATACATTTTCCAGCAAAGTAAGCATTTGCGCTTGCAGAAATGCGTAAGTCTCGCCGGAAACAGTTCCTCCCGGCGTTGCTTCCGAAAATACCACAGGTACCAGCTCCATACCTGCCTTATCAATGACTTCAATCATGCCTCCTACTTCGTGATGCGCATGCTGATACTCATTGCGAATATCCGGGCCGAGCAGGGAGTGTCCTTTTTGAAAGTCAGCCAGCCTTGTCGGATCCTGGGCGAAGGTGTTCGATTCGTGGTAAATTCCCAGCAGGGCTATTCTTTTTGGCATGACAAAAACGGTTAATATGGCTTCTTTAGAAGCTTCACTAAAAATCACATAGCCTGCTCCTTTTCGGCCATTTCTTTTGCTGCGTGCCCGCTCCAGTACGAGGCGAGCACCGAGGCGGTCAGCCCCATCAGCGGCCCGCAGATTGCCGATGCGAGTCCCACTGTGCCTATTTTGCCCATTACCTTCGCAATTCCCGAAACGAGTCCCGCATTCTGCATGCCGGTGGCAATGGCGATCGTGCGCGCGTCGCGTTCGTTGAGGCGGCACAACCTCGCGGCCAGGTATCCGAAGAAATAGCCCAGCAGATTGTGCGCGAGCACGATCAGCAGCAGCGTAAAACCGATATTGAGCACGCTGTCGCGCCCGGCAGCCATGATAATCGCCACGATCAGCGCCACGCCGAACATGGATACATAAGGCATTCCGGCATCGAGCCATTTCGCGCGTCCGCTAAGCAGCTTGTTAAACAATAGTCCGGCACCAATGGGTAAAAGCACCATTTTGATCATTCCCCACATCATGCCGAACACGTCGATTTCGATGAAGCCGTCGGCGAAAAGTTTCATCAGCAAAGGAATCAGCAATGGCGCCAGCAGGGTCGTGAGCGAGGTGACGGTGATCGCCAGGGCAACGTTGGCTTTGGCAAGGTAGGCAAACAGGCTCGCCGTCACCGACGTGGGCGCGCACCCCAGCAGGACAATACCCGCCGAAATCCCTGTGGGAAAATCGGTAACCTTGGCAAGCAAAAAGCCCAGCGACGGCATGATGATATACTGGGCGAGCACACCGGTAATCACTGATTTCGGCGATTTCGAAAGTTCAATAAAGTCCTTGACGCCCATCGAAGAGCCGGTCCCGAACATGATAAGCTGTACCAGCGGGGTAATCAACGCGGCGAGCTCGAAGCCATTGACACGGGTAAACAATGCCGGGTAGTAAAGCGCGGTCGTGGAAACGCCCAGTATGAACACAGTAAAAGCCAGGCCCTTCAGAAGCGGGATACCCCTGAAACTGATCGACAAGGCTATCAGAAAAGTGACAAAAAAAGGCCCGGCAGAAGATATCCTGCCTTTGAAGATCATCCAGCCGGTGATCAGCATGCAGACCAATGAAATGGCAAGAGCGACTTTGTAAAGTATATTTCTGCTCATTTTTTCAGCATTTTCCATTCGCGGCCCGGATCTTCGACCCGAAATTTTTCCACATTCCCGGTGTCCTGCAATGTCACATACACGGTGCGGCCGTCTTCTCCGCCAAAGGCAAGGTTGCTCGGTTGCTTCCCGCCAACCGTCACTTCTAACAGTACTTTTCCAGCTGGTGACACTTTGGCGACGGTACCCTTCTCATGCCTGGTGATGTAGAGGTTCCCCCGCGAATCGCATCGCATTCCGTCCATCCCAAAGTCTTCAAATTCGATCAGCAGCCGCTTGTTGCTGATGCGCCCCCCGGCCAGATCATAGGCCCATACCTTCCGCTGAACGCTTTCATTCACATACAAAGTCCTGTTATCCGGACTCACCTCAATGCCGTTGGTCGTGCCGGTATTGGCCTCCAGAAGCGTTATCTTCCCCTCTTCATCAATGCACCAGATGTTGCCGGTGCCGTTCGCCCAATTGGGGTCGCTGGCATAGAGCCGGTTTTGATCGTCGATTGCAATATCATTGGGTTGGTTCATTTTGGGCTCGTGCGCAAAGACGCTCACCTTGCGGGTCGCCATCTCCACTTGCAGGATATTGTGGTTTTTATAATCTGCGATAAACATGCGCCCGTCGCTATGGAAGCGAATACCATTGCCAACGCTGCCGCCCGGTAGTTCTATAAAAATATTGCCCTTCCCCGCCGGAGTTATCTGCCCGATCGTGCCCTGCTTTTCAAAATTGACGGCATAAAGCATACCATTCCTGTCCACCGCCGGCCCCTCCGCTCCCGAAGTAAAGCTATGAACGGGTGTAAACGGAACGGATTTGTACAAGTTGCCGGCAGGTTGCGCGTGGGTATTAGAAACCGTTTCCAAGGTCAAAATGGCTAAGAGTAGGAACTTCGTAATCGTACTGGCTGACATACTCGCTTTCATCGTTCACATTACTTAAAAATCAGGGTCCCGAAAAACTGGGGCAAGTGAAAGTTTGGCTTGGGGTTGTCTACATGTGACCAGGTGATCCAATGCGGATTGGAGCTCTGGCTGGCGGTTTTGTAAAAATTAGCTTTCCACCTGACCCCTGGCGCGGGATAGGTCACATTCGAGAATTTTGCGAGCATCGCCAGCGGGATGCGGTATTCGATCGTCCAGGTAACCGGTTCAGAAATTTCGGGGTCAATTTTGGCCGGAAGCGAGTGGGCGATCTCTATCTGACGGATATCTTCCGCTTCCAGCTTCCGGAAACCGGTCCACGGTTTGGTAACGTAAAAAAGCAGCGGCGTGCCACCCGCGTTCACTTCCAGGTTAAAGTACTTTTCGGGCAATGCCTGGTCGGGCGAGAAGAAGAGTTCTACGCAGGCGTCGCCGGAAACATTCCCGTTGTACTCTTGCACCACACTGCGCACATAGCGGTCTTTCACCCGAAAAATGGCATACATATTTTCATCGTCGTACATCATTTTGGCTTCCACCCCGGGCTTGAATTTTGGAATGGCACCCATGTACTTTTCGATGACTATGGATTTCGTCTTTTTCCAGGCCGCTTTGTTCCAGTCCGCGTCGATTTTTACATTTCCCCGGGCACGCACCACCTCGTAGGTGAGGGCATTTTCGACAGTTTCATCCGTCTTCCACATTTGCCCGCCAACCGAGGCAACGGCGGTGCAAGAGAGGCAGACATGTAGCAAGAAGTATTTCAGCTTGATCATTTCCAGACAGGACTATATTTGCCAACAAAAGATCTTCACCATTATTCTTTCAAAGAATCAGGAATTACGACCAATATTGTTTCACGTTTTCTGTTTCTGGCAAAATTATATTCCTCGCCCGTCAAATTCTTGTACTATCATTCTCAATACTGATACTATCGTAGTGCGCAACTCGCACACCCCAGCAGTTATAATGTCTTTTTCACAGCAGGAAGCCAATGGTCCAACAGGTCCCGGCAGTTAATGACTTTTTCGGCCAGGTCATTGCAGACATAGAAGTAATGGTTGGACGCTTCGAATCCGAGCCTGCTATCGCCGCCCTGTAACATAGCCATGCGTTTGGCGAGTTCAATTTCCAGCAATAGTATCTTTTCAAGTTGTCCGGCCAATTCCATTTTCAGCTTTTTATCTTTTTCCAAAGCAAGCTGATCCCTTACAGTAACAAACATAGCCTGGTTAGCAACCGTACTGTAATGTATCGATACCGTTTCGGCCACCCCGCATTCGTCTGCCAGAGCCTGGCGCATTTGCGGGGTGAGCTGCATACCGGCAGTTTCCCGCCTCAGTTTAGTGAGTGCGTCTTTAAAACCATCAGCCACTTTCCGTAATTGCGATACAAAAACATCGACCGGATAATTGGCCCGCCAGCTGTTCACATCATCATAGGCCAGCCCCACCATACTGGCCTTGTAACCCGTAGGTTTCGACCAAAGCAAATTGGAAGGCCCTGCCTGCAGAGGAGCCGAATACACCACTCCGACATGGTATGGAAACTCGCTAAAAGCTTTGCTGTACTGCCGCCAGGCCTCCGTAACCGCTACCCCTGCTGCTCCATACCTGCGCTGAGCCACTTTCTGCATGGCCTCCAGCGGGGTAATGGTTTTGCTGCCTCCCATTTCCGCCACAATTTCCAGATTTGGTGAAGGATAGCCGCCCAATGTCCAGCCGAGCAACAGCCCGTCCACCTTGGTATTTCTAAGGTTCTGAGCATGCGTGGCTGCATTTTCCATGGCCGGAATGTATGGCACGGCCGCAATTTCCCAGGTGCAGCCCGCCTGGATTTTCGCTATCGTTTTCAACCCGTTTTTCCGGGCGATCGCCCAGTGCCGCAAAGCGCGCGGGCCTGGCCCAATGGACGAAATAGAATATTCCCCGACTTTATTTTTAACACCTCCGCGATTAATTTCAAGATCCCACTCGCTCACGCTCATCAGTGAAGCACTTTTGGGCAACGCAGGAATAATCTCTTCCGCCCAGCCATTTTGCCACCCCCAGTCCCAGACGATCAACCCCGGCCCTTTTTTCTGTTTATGATTGGCTAAGCCTTGTTTTATTCCTTTGAGATAAAGCTGGTTCAGTTCCGCAATCACCTCCGATGGGCCGCGTTTTGCGCAGCGCGGGCACTCCGCACCTTTTCCGTGCGACCAGCAATTGGTATGGTTTTCGGACGCGGTGATCGAGAAAAATCCTGCCAGATCGGGAACACGGGCCGTGATCGTCGCCATCGAATCCACAAGGTACTTCTGCACCTGGGGATGGCTGGTACAAAGTGAAGCCTGGTCGCCAATCTTCACGCCTTTCAGTTCCGGGTGTTTTTCAAAAAAAGCAAGCGGCATGAACCGGGGTTCATTGAGATACAGGTAAATGCCTATGCCGTGTTTTTTAGCCTTCGCAACCAGTTCCCCCAGGTTTTCCAGCCGCTGTTCCCAATGCTCGCTCAATGCCGGGTCCCAGGGAAAGGGTGTGAGTTTAGACAATACAATGTGCATCCAGGTGCCATCCATGCCCGATGCGGCCATTTGCGCCAGGTAACCGTCAGGATACGGATCAATGTCAGGCTGCAGTAACGGATCGCCGAAAAGGGCAAAATATGCATATCCAAACCTGGGAGCAAATCCCGAAGGCGATTGCTTCCCTGCATTTTCGGGTGCTTTGGAAAGGTCGGTCACAAACTGGAACAAAGGCTGATGATGCTGCGGCAAACCATCCCGGAATTCTTCGCTGATCACTTTGGACAGCCATTTTTCCCGCTCCTTCACTGCGTCCGTCGAAGCCCGGAATTGTACGGGTTTGCATTCCGGCTTGACGCTCCCCAGCTTGATATAGAAAAAATCATCCTCCTGCAAAGTGAATGTCAGTTTCTCGTCAGTCCAGTCGAGAAGTTCTAGCATTTGCTCCCTGGGAAGCAGGTGCCAGTTGCGGCGGATTACGGTAAGATAGCTCCGCTGTTCCTGATCGGAAGTTACAGGTTTGGGAGCGGGAAGGCCTATTACCGAGGCGAGTTTGCGTATTTCTTCCTCATTCGATTTCAAAACTTTGGCCAACCTTTCGGTGGATACCAGCCCCCAGTTCCTCCACAAAAAAGCATGTAGATTATCTGGAAAATGAGACAAAGGCAGCGCAGGATTTGCAATATACCCTCCGTCGGCGAATGTCAGGGAGGGAGTTATGGCCAGCAGACCGGCAGTTGCCAACGTAGCAGATCTTAAAAATTCTTTTCGTGTAAGTGTCATTGTATTGCTTAGGGAATGGCGGCTTTGAGTTTGTTAAGGAGCTCAAATAAGGTCTTTGTGATTTTTGTGGAAGCATCTACTTCCAGATAACTGGATTTCGCCCGCCATGTTTCATAACCGCCCAGTTTGTGGTGCTCTGGAGTGGGCAGGTAACCATTATATCCGTTCGCCAGCGAAACACTGAACGTGGGTTTAAAAGGGCTTCTTTTTTTGATATCGAGGCCAATTTCAACGAAGACCTCGCAAGGAATGGCCGTAATGGCGAGGTCGCCGATTCGAAAAGCCTGAAGAACCAGCGGTACCTGATCGGGGTAATCTTTGATAGCCATGGTTTCCCGTGCATAAATCTCTTCCATAGAAGTCATAACGGGCTTATTCGCTTTGGCGATAATGTCTTTTGCCCTCGCTATTTCACCTGCATCCGGTTTCCGCACGCCGAGAGAAATCTCCTTCTGCACGGCGGCCAGCGATATCCAGTCCTGGTATTTTATGTTCTGATAAACTTTGAATACTTCTGCTCCAATGATGTTGGCTACCGACCTCATTTTTTCATAGGGCTTAACCGCGGCCGGTATTTTTCCTCCCCAATTGATATTATTAATGTTGCCGCTGGTACCGTTGGACATGATCGGAACAAATGGCGGATCCTGCCCTTCCACACCTACCATCTGCTGCATGCGGTTAGCAAACATGCCATAGTAGTCGGCAGAAATCTCCCCCGGACCCACTCCACCTACATAATGCAGCGAATAATTGGCCAGCAGTGCAATAGGGTTCCCGCTAACCGATTGGACGGATATCACCGGAATTTCAGGGTCGACCGGCCCGGAGGGTTCCAGCAGATCAGGATTTTCAATGCCCGGGTTCATCTTGACCTGGTCTTCTTTGCCAAACGGATTCATGATCGGCTTGCCGGGTTTCATTTTCCAGCGCCGGTTAAATACCTGGGTAGCCTCACTGCCAACACCCCAGCCGATTCGGGCAGGGGCCAGATTGTGGTTGGCACGTATCACCGCATCGGCAATACGTTCGCTCAGGAATTTAACATAATCCTTATCGGGATCACTTTGAAAAACCGAACAGGCCGTACCGCCGGAATGGGTATGCGTGGCAGACATCATCATGTTTGCAGCAGGAATTTTGGTAACCTCGCTCGCCCGCTTTTTCGCTTCGTCGATCACCTCTCTGGGGATCATACAAAGATCAGACACCACGATAGCGAGACGGGTCTGTCCGTCGTCCAGCACCAGCCCGCGCGCATGCGTTTCGTCATGAATGCTTTTGATCGTAATGTCCTGCATACCACCATTATTGGACGTGCCGATCTTAGGCGTGATATTGCTGGTGGCCGCTCCCGCCCGGAAAACCTTCCCGGTAGAGGTCTGCTGAGCTTGGAGCACCGTTCCAAAAAGCAGGAAGGCGATGGCAAAAATCAATTTTTTCATATACAAACAGGTTTAGGAAACTATCAACAAAGCTTAGCTGCCGGCTTTTAAAAACGCGATCAATTGCGCCATTTCATCTTTGGTCATGGTTTGTTCCAACCCTTCCGGCATCAGCGAAAGCCCCGAGTTGGACAGCGATTTAATGTTCTTGCGGAGGACTGATTCCTGTGTACCAAAGGCCGTTTTCAAAGTAAGGCTGTTATCGGTTTCTGCCATAAGCCATCCCGAAAACGACCGGCCGTCGTTGGTCTCAACCGAAATCGCCTGGTATGCGGGATAAACCTCGTAGTTAGGCACCAGGATATGCAGCAGCAATGCGTCGGCTGGCTGGTTGCGCACACCGGTGAGATCCGGCCCTACTTTTCCGCCTTGCCCGGCATAGGTATGACATGCGGAACAGGCTTTTTCAAATATCGCTTTACCCGGTTTTGCATCGGCATTCGTATTGAGTATAGCCCGGTAGTCCTGATAGATTTTCATCCTGCCGCCCCCTTCCAATTCTTTGAAAAGGTCATTAGCCCTGTCGCTAACTGCTTTTTCCTTGTGTTTCATCAGCCGCTGCCTGTCCATAGACGAAATTTCCGCGGAGGCAATCACGCCATTTTGTATTGCATTGAAAAGCACATCAATAAAGACCGGCTGGGAAACCAGGGCGGATACCACCGCCGATTTTACCCGGGGTGTATAGTTTGTCCAGATGTTTTTTTGTGTTAAAAAAGCCCCCCCGCGGGAATCGCCGAGGCGTGCCAATGCTGCCACGGCTTCAAGCTGTACTTCGGGAGGATTTTTTGCATCCATCAGTTTCCTGAGCACATTCCCGCTCTTATCAAAATCCGTGTAACCCAGGAACGCCGCGGCTGTAACACGCGAGCCGGCCGGTAATGCAGCATTCCGCGCCCGTGCCGAGGCCTGGCTAATGAATTGGTCGAGGCGTTGCTTTTCTGTTGGGGAAGCGTCGTCTCCCAGCAACGCATATAAAATACCTTTCGGGGATTTTTCAATTTCTGTCCGCCGGCTTATTCCCTCAGCCAAACCAAGCGCAGTTGAGATCCGGGAGCCGTAATCGCCCGGAACCGTGATCATATCTTTTAACAAAACACGGCAGTCGGCCAGCGAGGCGCCGTTTCCAAACAACTGGCCAAGATCCTGCATAACAGCCGTAAATGCTTTCGGATTCACCTTTGATCTCGGGCGAAAAGCAGCCAGGAATTCCGGCAGCCGGTTACCGATCCCACTCAGTACTGCGGCCCTTACCCAGCGGTCGGCACCATCTCTTGCGGCAATCTGTGCCAATGAGGCAATGGCCTCCTTCCCTTCGATAAAACCCAACACCAGGGCGGCCGTAAAACGCACCCGTGCGGCTGGGTCGCTGGCAGCCGAGGTGAGGGGACTCATCAGTCCGGGATTTTTTTTGTATAAATGACCTGCCAGCAAAACCACATTTTCACGCACACCCGGCTCTTTGTCAGCCCAAGCAATTTTCAAAGTCGGCACATCGAGTGCTGTATAAGAATCCAGCAGCCACAACGCCCTAAGCCGGCTTTCAGGGATTTTCGAAGTAGTTACAATTTGTTTCAAAAGCGGGACTGCATCCGGTTCCCTTTTTTCGAGCAGAAGACGGTGGGCAGTCTGCCGCTCCCATTCCTCGGCCGACTGCAATGCAGCAACCTGCTCTTTCATTGTTCCAAACCGGGTAACCTGCTTTTTATCTTTGAAATTAGCATTAACAATCCTGTAAATCCGTCCGTCCGTTTTCCCGCTTTCAAAATCCAGCCCGCCCCGCGCCTCTTCTGGCACATAAGAAGGATGATCGATCACTTTTCTGTGCATATCGGCCACATACAATGCGCCTTCGGGACCGTGCTGCAAAAACACTGGCCTGAACCATTCATCGGTGGATGCAAGAAACTCCTTGCCCTGGTAAGGTAATTCGGAGGTGAAAGAAACTCCTTTCGGGGAAACGACCTGCCGTTGCACAAGATTTTGAGCCGACTCGCAGATAAAAACATTGCCCCGGTGGCCGGAAGTAAGTCCTGTACCATTGAACACCATTACACCACTCGCAGAAGTGAACGTGCCCGTGTGCGACAAACCAATTAGTTTTGGTATAAATTCAGCAGAAGTTACTGCTCCGCTGATCGGAAAAACCGTAGCTTCCGCCTCAACTTTCGATACGTTTTCCGTGGTTTCTGTAAAAGGCAAATGCTGGTTCCGGCGCAAATACCACGGCTCCATCACGATCTGCCGCACCGGATGCCGGTTGGAGCAACCAAACCGCCGCCCGTATGCATCAAATGTCAGCCCGAACTGGCTTCTGCCACCAGTCGTTTCAAATTCAAATGTTTCGGGATTGAAACGAGAGTCGGATGCGGAAAATGAAACGGCCGCCCGCCCGGGATGCAGGGGCGATGTTACTTCCCCGCTATTGAGTCCGCTGGTAACATATACCTGACCATCAAGTCCAAGCGTGGGATGGCTTACACGGATCTGGGCGGTTTGTTTGTTGCTAAAACCAGTCAGTACTACCTGTTTTACATCAGCCACACCATCCCCGTCGGTATCTTTGAGATAATAAATGTCCGGCGCACAGGTGACAAAGACCCCGCCTTTCCAGACCATCAAACCGTTGGGATAAGTAAGCCCCGTCGCAAATTCGGAACGATGATCATACTTTCCGTCACCGTCGCGGTCTTCCAGCAGCGCGATCCTGCCCAGCGTGGTGGGCGTCCCTCCTTCGGCCGGGTCGGGATAGCCCCGGTCCTCAACCACATACATACGCCGGCTTTCATCAAAAGCCAACGCGACCGGGTCCACCACCAGCGGTTCCGCCGCGATCAGCTCAATGCGCAGACCGGGTTCCAGCCTGAAACTTTCCATCGCTTTTTTCAGCCGGGCGGAATCCGCAGAGGCATAAGATGAAGTGTTTTTAAAGCTATTTTCGCCAGTACCCGCCATCAGAAGCAGGAAAATCAGCGGGATAAGAGAAAGTTTGGCAGTGTAGTGCATCGTTTTTCCTATTTCTTTATCAAAGGCGTCAGTTCCACCCTTCTCACAAACATTTCCGCTCCTTCTGACTGGATCTGGATCCGGCCGACCGATGGTTTTACGCGCATAGCCCTGTTCACCAGTACGCCATTGAGATAAAAATAAATATCATCGTCCATTGCGATCACCCTCACCTTGTTCCACTTCCCGACCGGCTTTTCGACATCTTTCGCTCCCCTGAAATCCTTCACATCTTTCCACGCGGCATCACGGGCAAACCAGTTGATCCTGCCTTTATTGATCGTCACATTTTCTCCGCCCTCTTTGTAAATGTAGGCTCCGCCCTGTTTTTCGGGTGCAACCGGGCAAGTGATGGAAAACTTGTAGCTACCATCGCCGACCACCAAAAAATCGCCCGTCCCTCCTTCAATAATCTGACATTCAATAGAGTACATCCAATTCCCCGAAAATGCTCCATCTTTTCCCTGGGAATGGATCAGCACGCCGTTATCGCGGGCAGCGGTACCCCTGGGCGCATGGGTTTTGTCGCCCCACTTAAATTCTACCACCAGGTCATAATCCTCATATTCTTTGTTTGTGGTAATGCATCCATATTCATAGCCCGAAATATGGATCTGTTTTTTCTCAACTTTAAAAACCTGATCCGGGTCTTTGTCGCGGCCCTGTTTATTCAGGTAGGTATACCAGCCGTCCAGATTTTTCCCGTTAAACAATGAGACGGTCCGCTGGCTGACGAGGTTATTGTTTTTCAGGGTTTCAGCGGCGGTCTGGGCGTAATGCAGTTGGGGCGTCGTGAAAAAAAGCGAAAGCAGAAAACAAAAAACAAGGTGGCTGTTTTTCATGCAATTAACGGGTTTAGGTATGTATGGTTTAGGAAATCGCTATCGTATTATTATTCTTCGGCTGCAAGAGGCAATTGTGTGTTCAAAGTATCTTGCAAAAGCAAGAGCTTTTCTTTCAGCGAATAAGGTGTGTACACATAATCTTGCTCAAATTGGAACCCCAGCCGCGAATCGTGTGTGGCCGCGATCAGCGAAAGTTTGGTTCGGGCAATTTCAGCCTCCACAATCTTCGCCATCTTCTTCAACATTTCGGCGGCTTTTTTACTGTCCTTTTCTTGTGCACGGCTAAACCGTAATTCCTCAAATTCCAGCACCGCACAATTGCTCTCCATCATCCGGTGCAGATGCTCCGCCACAACAACCTCGGAAACTGCACGCTTTCTTTTCCATTCCGGGCTTTCCATAGCGGCGGCCCGATACAATTTCAGTCCTTCCTCCATTTCGGCGGCGGCCATTTTCAGGTGTTTCAGGAAAACGGGGAGCAACGCCACTTCTTTTGGAGCCACTATGCCGGTAGCGGCCCTCGCATATTGTTCGGCCCGGTTTGTCTTATTGGAAAAATCGGGATAAAAAACCATTCTAGACACGGTAAAGGGCCAGTATGGGTTCAACTCCCCGCCCAGGTAGCCCATCCAGCCTTCGTGGTCTGTCCAGGAATTGTGAAAAGTGGCAGTTCGGACGGGTGGTTCTTGAAAAAACAATGGATTTCCGATCGCATTGTTGGTTCCCATATTAGGCCCCGTGTCCGGCACAAGACGGATCGCATTGTCAAAATGCTCCCAGGCCTTCAGTACTTTTTCCTGCTGCGCCTCCCCGAACAACCGGGAGGCCATCGCGCCGAGAAGTTCCTGGAATGACATGGAATTGTCCCAGCAGGTCCAGTAGCGGAGTTCTGCAATGAAATTCGGGGTGTAGCCGCTGCTCCAACTTTCCAATGTGCCGTTCACGCCATAGGCCTGTAATGCATCGTAACGCTTGCGCCATTGCCCGGGAAAAGGCAGGTAGGGAATGGTACCGAACTGCCAGCTGGCGAAAGTGTCCACTTTGGAATACACCTTCATGGACCGCCCATTTGCCTCCCCGATCTGCGCCTGCGTAACCTCCGCCGGCCCTACCTGCGACAGCGAATAATCGCGCAGATAGCCCTGCATGCCATCCAGTTCAAAGCCCTTTCCGTTTTCCCAGGTCAGCATCGGGATCGCGTCGGCAGGCAGCTGCTGGATAAAATATTTTTTTAGTTTGGTGTTCTGCGGACGAAAATCAATGTTGTATTCCCAGGCCAGTATTTCTGTCTCAGGGTTAACTTTATGACATTCTTCGGTCACCATCGCAATCGCCTTACTCCAGTTCCTTGCCCAGTCCTGCACATGTTCTTCATCGGCTCCGTGCAGTCCGCCCCATTTTTTGTACCAAAATCCTTCGGTGAGCAATACATACCCTTTGATCAGGGGAAATTCTTTGATGATATCCCGGACCAGCTTGCGCAGCCCGGCTTCACTTTCGGGTGTTCCGGTATATTGGTAAATAATCGGCGTGTAAACTTTAATACCAAATTTCCCCGCGCGGCTAATCAGGTCGTGGATCTTCGCCGGGTCCTGCTTACGGACCTTATGGAGCAATCTTGCATAAAAATCGGTAGAATTTTCAGCGGTGGTACGGTCACCGTTCGGGTTGGCGTATACCGAGGCAAAAATCCCGTCGAAACCATTGTGTGCCATCGCAGAAAGGATCTGGTCGGGCCATTCCATCCAGCCCATACCTGAAAGCGCCATTCGCCTCTGATAGAGACTTTGGCGGCTAACTTTCAGTTCTTTGGGTAAAAAAGGGCCTTCCCGAAGGTTCATCCTGGCCTGAAGATTATAAAGCCCATGCAGCACGCCATGATCATCATAACCGCAAACAACGAGCCCTTTGGGCGTTTTTACCAAAGCATAACTTTTCGTGCCTTTGAGCTGTTTTCCGTATTCCGGCAATTGGTGCCGCGTTCCTATCAGTACTACGTTGTCGCCGCTTTTGACTCCTTTCCATGATTTACGCAGGTCGGTCTGGCTGTCGACTTCCATAGCAGTTTTCAGATAGTCTTTAAAATCCTTCACCGCACCTTTGATCAGATCAGAATTATCCTCGACATAACAGAGCCTCACATCCTTGTCCAGTGCAAATTCAGTATGCAACGGCATGGCACCGGGGGCTTTCGCCAGCTGATGCAAAGCGGATTCCCTGATCCGCTGCTGGTAGCCAAAAGGTTTGTCAACAGGCAATACCCGCTCCACTTCGCGCGCAAACGACTCGGTAGTAAATGCAATTTCCCGCGGGTTTTCGCCCACGGGCAAATTGACCTGTTGCGATGCTTCTGCCAGCATCGCAGCACCCGCAACACCTATTCCGGTAGCGCCGAGAAACTTCCTCCGGCTAAGATTTTTATACATAATTGGTCAGCTCATCAACATTAAAAAGGTTTTTCGAACAATGTAATACCCATTGAAAATTATGCGCTCCGGTAACCCAGACCCTTACCAAAATCCAGGCATTCCTCCCACGCAATGATGCTTTCCGAAGCATTGGAATCTAAAAGACTTCTGGCGGCCACAGAAACACCTGAAAGAAGGCTTTTTTCCATCTCCCAGTCTTCATGTACACCAGCCAGCACACCCGCTGCAAAGGCATCGCCGGCACCCACGGTGCCTTTTACCAGCGCTGGCGGCATATCGATACCGGGTTGAAAAATTTGCTTTCCGTCCTTACCGACAGCAATGGCCCCTTCGGGAAAATGCAGTATCACCCACTTCAAAACCCCCATGTCCAGGATAGCCTCCGCGGCCCGGTAACCTTCTGAAACAGATACCATACCGCCTGCATCGACGAGCTCAATGCCGGTCAACATTTTGGCTTCCAACTCATTGATAAACAGCATATCGATAAATGGCAAAGAAGGTGGGATGATAGTAGTATACCGGTCGGACTGCTCGCTGACGATATCCGCCGAGGTGATAAAGCCAGCGTTTTTTGCCTGCTGCAAAACCCTTGCCGCACCCGACATGCCGTCCTGCCCCAGTTCATCCAGTTTATCCAGCAATAGCAGGTAGCCCAGATGAAATATTTTGGCCTGCGAAAAGGAGAAATCAAAATCGCCCGTATCCAGGAATGCATTGGTGCCCCGGTAATGAAAGAAAGTGCGTCGGCCGGTTTCGGAAACCGTCATTACATCGGTATAGGACGTTTCTACGCCTGGCAGCACTTTTATCTGTCGGGAGTCGATACCCATGCTGCTACACTGTCGTATGATCTCATCGCCTTTTTCATCATTTCCAATGGCTCCTATGCCTTCCAGCGGAAAAGAAACTTTCATTTTATGGAGCGCCTTCAATACATTGAAAGGCGCCCCGCCATTGCCCGAATCCTGATGCAGAATGTTGGCCAGCGCATTCTCTTGTGGGTAACAATGGATTATTTTGATAAAATCAATAATCCAGTTCCCGCCTGCCAGTACGCCTCTTCTTTTGTTCTTTTCCATACGTCAATCATATGCTATTTCCACCGCTGATCTCGACTCGTGCGATCGAAGCGCGCTTTCAAAAAGCCTGTGGCTCATCATCGCTTCCCGGGGCGTAACGCAACCAAAACGGTTGTTGAGCAATCCTTCCCGCTCCGCGAAATAGGCCGCCAGCATTTGCATAAAACAGTCTGAGAAACCGGCTTCGAATATGGAGCCCGTGATCGTCGGAAATGCAACCTGAAAACCCAGATCGGTCCGTTGCCAGGTTTGCTCCTTGCCCCTGCTGAACGTCCATAGTGCTTTGGTATCCTTGGTATTGAACTTCACCCCGCCCTGGGTCCCATATATTTCAATGTACCAGGAATTCGTTTCGCCGGGAGCCAGCCGTTTCATTTCCAGCATCATCGGAATTTCTTCGCCTTCCACATCGATTGTCGTTGACAGGGTGGCATTGTTCCAGGTATCGCATTCGCCCCAGCCGCCTTTTCCGTCGGGGCGTGTGGTGATTATTTTTTGCAGCTGCGCAAAAACGCGTTTCGGTACCCAGCCCATTCTCAGCGGAATATGCAGCACATGCATCCCGAGATCGCCCATCACGCCTATATTCCCGCAGTACTGCGACTGCCGTTTCCAGTTGATCGGTTTGAGAGGGTCCATGTCGCTGGAATGGCAGAACCCCGCTTTGATATCGATGATCTTGCCGATCCGCCCCGACTGAACTTCCGCAATAACCCGCTGCGCACCAGGCAAAAAAGGCATTTCCGAACTGCATCTCACAAACCTGCCAAGCCGGTCAGCCGTTTCACTAATTTCCTTTGCTGAGTCGAGGTCTATACCAAAAGGTTTTTCTGCGAGCAGATCCTTGCCAGCTTCCAGGACTTCCGTGTAATATTTTTTATGCAAATTGTGCGGCAGCGCGACATATATCACCGACAAATCCGGCGAAGCCAGCAACTCTTTGTAGTCCGTCGTACGCAAATCCACCGAGGGCACATTTTCGTACCATGTCAGGGCATTGACGTTAAGGTCGCAGACTGCCTTTAATTCTACTTTTACAGGATACTCGTTCAATGCAAACCACCTTCCGAGCGCGCTGGCGACCTCCTTACCCATCAACCCACCACCGATTATCCCGACATTTACTGTTCTCTGTTTCATCGGTTTTATATCAGGTTGATCACATCCTTGGGCTCCGCATTGTCGTGGACAATCGCCATCAATGCACGAGTCATACCGCCCGGATTGGCGTGCTGGACTACGTTACGGCCGTATACAATGCCTTTTGCACCCTGTTTCATCAGCCGGTAGGTCCGGTCGAGGATCTCTTCGTCGCTGGCCCTGCCGCCTCCCCGTACCAGGATCGGCACCGAACCGGCGATCTCCACTACTTTGTGATACTCCTCCACATCATCGGTAGGGTCCGCCTTGATCAGATCCGCGCCCAGTTCAACCGCCTGTCTCACCATCGGCGTGATGAGTTTGATATTTCCATCCACCATATAACCTCCCGCTTCCTGATTCGGCCTGAAAACCAGCGGCTCGATCATTAAGGGCATAGAATAAAAATCGCAGAGCGGTTTTAGTTTCAGGATATTCTGGATACAATGGTCTGTGACTTCCGGCGCGCCCGGAATTCGGAAAAGATTAACCACGACGCAGGCCGCATCCAGCCTTACCGCCTGCAACACAGGCTCTTCGATGATCCGGCTGTACAATACGTCCGGGAGTTCCGACCCGTAGACATTGGCTACGTCCGTGCGCAGCACCAGGGCTGGTTTGCTTTTTCCCGGCACCGATTGCAGGTGATGCGCCTGCCCAACCGTGAGTTGTATGGCGTCGGGATCGGCATCGATCAGCACTTTTACCGACTTTTCTATATTTTCAATGCCTGGCAAAAATGAGGATTCACAAAAGAACCCGTGGTCGATCGCCACATCAAAACATTTACCCGATTTTGCATTAAACAACCTGTTGATTCTGCTCGCTTTCATATTGTACTGAATTTAAACTGACTGTAATTTTTAAATCTGCGGACATTGTTTCCATGCACGCCGCTTATTGTCCTTTTTTTGTTTTGGCAAGAATATCTGACAATGCAACCGGGGCTCCACCACGTCTTTTGCTTTCGTGCGCGGCTTCCATAAATGTGTATATTTCAATGGTTTCGGCGGCTGCAACCGGCGACTGACTGGTCCTGAAAAATGTGACGATCTCCGCCACCAGATTTTTGTACCCTTCAAACTTGCCGATCTCAGTGATTTTCTCCGAACCATAAGCCGTGCCCCCAAACCCGATCTTCCCCTTGCGCAGCCCTCTGAAAACGCCGATTTTTCCTCCTTTCCAAATGCCGGTGACCACGTCGGTACCATCGGAATAAGTCCGTGTCACCGACTGGCAGCCCGGCCCCATCACTGCATAAAGCAACTCGATAGCATGTATGCCGTCCCAAAACAGGTCGGCGTGGGATTGTTGCAAAGGAGCCGGCCCGTAAGTATCGGCGCCCAGTATTTCCCCCGCGATTTTTCCTGTGGCCAGGTCCTGAATGTTCCGGACATAGCGCAATGGCGAACTGGAAAAAATGGGCGTTTTATATTTTTTGGCCGACTCAAAAAGCGCGATGACATTCGAAAGGGATTCGGCCATAGGCTTGTCCACAAACACCGGCTTGCCTGCCTTCAAAACCGGCAGGATCTGTTCCTGATGTGGCCTGCCGTCGTTGGTGAGGAGCATAATGGCATCCGATTTTTTCAGCAACTCCGCTGTGGACGAAACCAGTTCAACGCTGTTTTTCTGAACCGTATTGGTAAACTGACTGAGTTGTTCCGGCGAAAATTCCACGTCCTCATTGCCTTTCGGATGATGCAGCGCGACTGCTTTGCAGCCTGCAAACAGCGGATCATTCTGCCCGGAGTTCATGATTTCAGTAAAGTCCGCGCTGTGAACAGACAAGCCGATAACACCCACCCGGATTGTTTTGGGCTCAGACCAAAACATTGACCTGGCGTCATTTCCCAGCCCGAAGGCCAGCCCCGCCGTGACGGTCTTCACGAGGAAGTCACGGCGGTTCTTTTCAGATTGATTCATGAAAAAATGGTATGGCTACTGAACAACTTTCATAATGCCGCGCATCACCGGGGCGTGCCCCGGAAACGTGCAAACGAACTGATAGTCGCCCGGGATGGCCGGGGCTTTGAACTTCAGTGTTTCCTTCTTTTTGGCTTCAATGAGGCGGGATGAGAACAGCACCTTTTTGTTGTCCGGCACATAGTTCTTTGCGGGGCCGTTGTCACCGAGTGCGATCGCCTGCTGGGCAACCTCATCGGCTGCTCCCGGTTCGGTGATCACCAGGTTATGCGGCATCAGATCGATGTTATCGAGCGTGATTTCTACTTTCTGCCCGGGTTTTACGGTAAACTCGGCGACATTGAAACGCAGCTGAATGGCTTCCAGCGTCACACTGGCAATGTCACTTTTCCTCAGATCCAGTTTTTTGTCAAAACCATCCGATTTTTTTGCGTCACCGGTAGGGACAATCTTATGCTCCACATGGCTGGTCATACGGGAAGTACTATCAGGGTCTTTCCAGAATTTTTCATAGAAAGTCCGAAACTGCATTCCCGAAATATCATTACCCGTGCCGCCTCTGAGATGTGATTCGCGTGTGCTCCACACCCAGGCTACTTTCTGGGCAGCGATCCTTACCTGCCCTTCGGGAGACTTCAGCGCATTGCCCAGCAGGTCGCGGTTGACCACATTGTGTTGCTGGTGGAGCCAGAGTATTTCCAGCATCGGCAGTGCATTCTCCTTTTTGTCCAGGTCCAGTTTCGCCACCCACGCCTGGGCTTTTTTGATCACTTCGTCGGTATTCCGGCCGCTGAGTTCCACCCGCACGCGGTGGCGGATGCCATCGACCGGGCTTTTGAACAGTTCCAGCAAATCTTCCACTTTCGCTCCGTGAATCGCAACCGGGCTTTGTAAAGGCCGGTTTTTGGCGGTAATCCTGTAAATCCTGCCGTGGGTATGGTCGCGGCTGGCGTCGCGGAGGTTATAGGGAGAGTGCGTGATCACCGGGTTTTGCCAGTCGCTGAAATACAATGCACCGTCTCCCCCGATCACCCCGTCGGTGGGCCTGAAGTTGGGATCGCCTGTGTAGTCTTTTGGCACAATACGTGGTGCAGCCTCGGTGCTGGGCGCAAATGTCGGCTGGTTCCCGGTGTACAGCAAATCGCCGTTTTCCACCCCTTCCACTACCCCATCCTCTTTATAATCAAGCCTGTATCGTTTGATACCCTGAAAGCCGATGACATTGAAAAGCAGAAAATTGTTTTGATATGCATCCGGAAAATGGCTGCTGGACAAAATCATATTGGCGGTGATCGGCCTGACCGTCGGCGTAAACAATGGTCTTTTTTCGTACCGGTTCACATCTGTCGTGGAAGTAACTTTACGATCATAGTACACCTGGAAGGCCTTGCCGCTGGTACCATCGGTGACAAGCGGGTTTCCCCATTTATCAAAACTGATACCGTGCGCGTTAGGCGTATTTTCCACCACAAAAGAGAAATCGAAAGTACGGGGATTGAACCTGTAAAGGCCGGGCGTTCCCGATTCTTCGCTCACACGCCAGGGCGTTTCTATGTTTTCGAGGATAAAAATTCCTCGCTGGTAATAGATATTCCCGTCCGGCCCGTAGATCAGGTTGTTGGCCGAGTGGTGCGTATCGTCGGAACCTATGCCCCCGAACATTTTGATCTTTACATCGGCCACATCGTCCCCGTCGGTGTCTTTGAGATAATAGATATCCGGGGCCGAAACTACGATCACACCATCGTTCCAGAATTCAAAACCGGTCGGATGCGAAATGTATGCGAAGGTTTTCGACTTGTCGGCCACGCCGTCGCCGTTTTCATCGGATAAGATAACCAGGCGGTCGTTCATGGGTTTGCCGGGCTCCCATTTGGGATAGGTAGCCCAGGATGCCACCCATATCCTGCCCCTGGTATCGACCTGCATGGCAACAGGTTTGGCTATTTCCGGAAAGGTTTTTTCCGATGCAAACAAATTGACTTCCAGCTCCTTCGGGAATGTCATTTTGCTGATCGCCTCCTGTGGGTCTACATAAGTTACGTCGCGGGTAATGTGGGTTCCTACAACGAGCAGTTCGGGTACATTGCTGTCATCCAGCTTTTCATCCTTTCCCTGCGCACGCGCCCATATCCTTTTGTCCCGGTTGGCGGTCATCACGTCGAGTACCTTCAGTTCCTGATTTAAAGTCGCATAATTTCCGTCCTGGGTGGACCGCGTCCCCCATACATCGTTTCCGCTGATCGTCCGGTATTTCTGGAACCAGTGATCGTCTTTATCCAGGACCGCATTTCTCAGAGAATCCAGCTTCACTTCGTCCAGGCTTACTTTTTCTTTCAAAACAGACTCTGAGAAATATTGCGCCAACTGACGGTTTCCTTCTTCATTCAGGTGGATTCCGTTGATGGTGAGCGGCTTGTCCGAGGTTTCGTACATTTTCTGCGTTGCACTGAACAAGTCCACAAACCCTGTTTTCTTTTCCGCCGCCACTTCCTCCATGACTTTGGTGTAGGCGGCAAGCCGCCGGTTGTTTTCGGTACCGTCGGGCAAATTGGGTGTTTTGAGGTTTTCATGCGCAATCGGCGAAAACATCACGATGCGGGGCGTATTGACCGAATCATACTTCTGCGTCTGCACATGGTCTATCCAGGCAATCAGCTGTTTTCTGAACTCTTCGGGCTTGTCTTCAAAAGACTCGTTATAGCCGAAGAAAGAAAATATCACATTCGCCTTCACTTCCGCCAGATGCGCGTCGCTGTCCCCGAAACCCTTGTGAGCGCGGGGCCGGTAATGTACCTGGTCGCCCGAATAGCCGAGGTTTCTGACCACTAGTTTGCTCTCCGGATTGGCGGCCTGCAGATAGGTTTCAAACCACCCGTCCTGCTGAAAGCGTTCGGCGAGCGAATTGCCGATAACGGCAATCCGGTCCCCTTCTTTCAGCTCGATATTTTGAGCGCCGCCGCAACCGGTCATATACAGGCCGGCCAATACCAGCAATACATACACAGCACCTCGCGCCGGATATTTCGCTTTTCTAAATACGATCATTTGCTTTGAATTTTACTGATTTGAATACAACCGCTTCCCGGTCATACGCGCAGGTCAATGCATCTCTATCGAACAGGTCCCCAGGCCCGGACGGAAAAAATTGAACTGCACGTTGGGGTGGTCTGCGAGCACGGACATCGGCACGCAGGTATCGGGGATTTTGTTGGAGATCATGTAGGTGGTAAGACGCTGCCCGAAGGGATTGTCATGCGCCCCGGCATGCCAGATCGAGACTTTATCCGTTTCCCAGGTTTCCTTCGGCCCTACTGTCACGGCTTGTGTCGGGATCAGCGGGACGTTGCCTCCGCAATGCAGGCGCGAGTTCTGCTGAACCGTGATCGGGTGCAGATCCAATACCCTGGTCGCGAGCTGCTTGTATTCCTCTACGGTCTGCGGGGTATCTTTGTAAATCCCTTCTCTTTTGGGAGGCTCGTTAAAAGCCCAGTGTTTTACATCGCCCTGCCCGCCTTGCATGATGAGGCATTTGGCCTGTTTCCAGCTTTCGATAAATGCGCTGGTATCGGCTTTGGGAAAATGCAGGTTTTCTTCCGGCATCGCCAGGCTTTTATCTATCCTATTGTAGCAAAGCGATTTAAATGTTCTTTGAAATGACAATGGATGGTCTCCGGAAACTTCCTTTCCGTCCACAACCCATTCGTCCATACTCCAGAAGTGCGCATTTTTGACGGAAATTTTCAGCTCATTGATAATCCGTGCTACCAGTGGCAGTTGCTCCGTAGGACCGATCGGCCCGCACAGCCCTACCGGATTTGCGGCGGTCGACTGTTTCCAGACGTCCACATATTCCAATGCTTCGGCGAGGTAAAATTCTTCGATGGTATCATAAAAAACCACTCTAAAACCCGGCCGGGACAATTTGATCATATCCTCTGGCCCCATAGCGGCAATTTTGTCCGTTAATTTCTGATCCAGTTCCAGGGTGGTGTAATCCCACCAGCCCGGAGCTATTGAACTCGTTTTACGCATATATAATATTTTTAAAATTGATTTGAATGACTTGACCTTATGCTGTTTTAGCGTAGGCTTCATTGCGCGCGACCAACCGGCCCAGCGCTTGTAAAGGGTCAAACCCGGCTTCGGAAAAACCATAATGCGTATGTCTCCGCCAGCCCTCGGCATGCTCAAAAGCATCCGACATACGCCCTATTTCCAGTGAAAAGTCTTCCATGGCCTGGATGTAAGAATTCATTTTCTGGCTGTCCTGCAACCATTCCTGCTGGCTTTGATGGGCTTCGAGTGCCTTCCGTTTTATCGGTTGAACCGATGCCGTGTCGACGAACATTTCCGGATACACTTTCTGCCGCAGGGGGTCCATCAGTCCGTGCGGGACAGCGTGGTAAATGGCACAATTGTAGTTCGAAGTAGCTGGCTCGCCGGTCGCGAAATTGGGTACTCCCCGTACAAAAGCCGCCGTGGTAGCCAGTCGGCTCGTGTTCATGTGGTCCTCCATATAGTCGGAAGGCGAATGCGTGAGCAAAACCGAAGGCTTCACTTTACGGATCACCGCGGCCAGTTTGCGGAGCAGTTCCACGTCGTACATGATCTCGAAATCATTGGTAATGGGCGGATGAAAAGTTGCGCCCAAGACTTCCGATGCATTTTGAGCTTCTTTTAACCGGATCCTGGTCGTACTCTCCGAATCGTGGATTGTACTCCCACAGTTTCCGGTCGAAAGGTTCATGTAGTGGATCTCGTAACCCGCGTTTTTGAGAAGAACAAGCGTCCCGGCCATCAGGAATTCGATATCGTCCGGATGGGCGGCTACTGCCATGGCGACTTTTTTCATGGGATTACAGTTTTACGCTCTTGCCGGTAGCGGCAGACTGGTCGGCAGCGAAAATGATTTCGTGCGTTTTGATTGCCTCTTTCAAGCCGGTAAGTGGCATTTCGGTATTGTTTTGGATCGATTCAAAGAAAGTATCGAACTGTAACTTGTAAGGGTGGTCGGCCACATCGCCGGAGTCGAGCATGGCCATCGACATCTCGCTCCATTTGTGCTTATCCGACTTCAATTTTTCGGAATGGATCTTATTGTCGAGGATACTACCCTCACTTCCAAACAGATGCGTATGGAAATAGTAAGGCTGGAGACAGTCCACACTGGCGGCACATTTGGCGATCTTGCCGCTTTTGAATTTCAATATCGTGACGCTGGTGGTCGTGTATTCGTAAGGTGCAAAAATCGGGCTCTTGGATTTGGTGTCATAGCTCGTCACTTCTTCCACATCCGTGCCCATAAACATCAGCAGGGAATCCAGCGCGTGGCAGCCCGCTGTGAGCAGCGAACTGCCGCCGCCGCCTTTTTTCGCATTCCATTCAAACTGCCCGTACCAGGGGCCGATCCCGTGCAGGTAATCTACTTCCGCATAATGCAGGTCGCCGATCAGGCCCTGATCGAGAATGGCTTTTGTGGATATGAACTGATTGGAATACCGGCATTCAAAACAGATACAGAACTTCACATTGGCTTCTTTTACAGCAGCTTCGATAGCCTGGCAGTCGGCCCAGGTCAATGCCATCGGCTTTTCCAGGATAATGTGTTTTCCCGCTTTGGCGGCTTTTACGGCGTGATCCACGTGCTGATACGTGTAGCTGCATATCGAAACTACATCGATATCCTTGTTGGCCAGCAGGGCATCCAGGTCAGTGTAGGAAGTAACGTCCCCGCCCCATTTTGTACTCAGTTCTGCATCATCGAGTTTTCTTGAAGAGTAAATAGCAGTTACCTGTGCTCCATTGCCCGCCTGTATTGCCGTAATATGTGCGGTAGCAACCCAGCCGTACCCAATAATTCCTACATTCAACTTTCCCATAGTTTTTCTGGTTACTGATAATTATTGTTTAACCTTATTTGCTTTGTATGCTTTGCTTAATGTTTTTTCCAGAC
Organism: uncultured Dyadobacter sp.; assembly: GCA_965649915.1. Classification (GTDB taxonomy): domain Bacteria; phylum Bacteroidota; class Bacteroidia; order Cytophagales; family Spirosomataceae; genus Dyadobacter. Next base: position 75,997 of record CBFGMV010000004.1, on the reverse strand, counting down.
TCACTTTAATGCCTCCGTTTTTGCGGCTTTCCATAGCGGCTTCCATGAAGGCATATATTTCGAGCGTTTCGCTCACGGGTACCGGCGGAACTTTGGTCAGGAAAAATTCAACCACCTTCACCACCAGGTCACGGTATCCTGTAAACGTACCGAGTGTGGCGATCTGATCCTGCATGTAGGCGGTACCTCCGAAATCCCTTTTCCCTTCCCGGATTCCTCTGAAAGTCCCGACCCGGTCGTTGTTCCAGTAACCGACGAGCAGGTCGTCGGCCTTGCTGTGATGTACATGCGCTACCTCGACGCACCCCGGCCCCATCGCTCTGAATAGCAGCTCGATCCCATGGATCCCGTACCAAAACTGGTCGGTATGGCTTTTCTGAAATGCTGCCGGACTGAATGTGCCCGCGCTCAGGACTTCGCTGCTTTTGATACCGGCCACCCCGGGAATGTACCTCAGCGCCGAAGATGTAAAAACAGGGACGTTAAACTGCTTCGCTTTTTCATAGATTTCGATCACCCCATTCAATGAAGCGGCCACAGGCTTGTCGAGGAAAACCGGCTTTCCGGCCTCAAAAGCGGGCAAAACCTCTTTCATGTGCGGACGTCCATCGTTGGTTTCGATCATCACCGCATCCACCAGCCCAAGCATTTCGCTCATCGAGCCTACAATTTTGACACCCATGGCCCGGATGTCCGATTCGAATTTGGCAAGCTGCTCTTTGGTAAAATCCACATCGGGATTTCCGGGCGGGTGATACAGCGCCGTGATCTTACATCCCGCCAGGTCGGATGTTTTATTGGCGTCGTTCAAAATCTGGGAAAAAGCTGCGCTGTGGACAGAAAGTCCTACCACTCCGATCTTGATATCCTTCGCAATCGCTGTTGCAAATGATGAGGAAGAAGCACCTGCCAGGCCCATACCGATCCCTCCGGCCGCCAGGTTTTTCACAAAATCCCGGCGGCCCAATGTATTTAATCTTTCAGCCATGATATTTATTTAGCGTCCCACCATAATCTTGTACTGTTCTTATTTCCTCCTTTGGTGACTAGTTCAGGCAAAGTAAGCGCGGCTGTCACGGCCTGTTTGTTGTTAGCGTACTCCCCGTCCACAAACAACAGCCTTCTGATCATCTTGTCGGCTGGCACATCGGGGTTTTCCGATTGGATCCTGGGAAGCAGTTTGGGATAACCGGTCCTTCTCATTTCAGCCCATGCTTCCCAGCCATCCGGAAACAGCCCGATCCACTTCTGCGTGCCTATCTGCTCCAATTGTTTTTCTTTTGCTCCCGTAGCGAGGAAAGCAACAGGAATGTCAGAAACCGCGGGCGTATTCCACTGATCTTTGAGCGCTTTTGGCGTACTGGTACTTTTGAGAAAATTGGCAATATCCACAGCCGTCGCCGCAGTCCGGGACGAGATTGATACTTCTATTCCTTTGTCGTACAATTCTTTGGCGGTACCACCCATATTCCAGCCTTCCACTGCACCTTCGGCCCGTAAAAAATAAACCTCTTCGGCCCTCATCACCTGGTAGGGCGGGTTTGTGCCTCCGTCTTCCAGCCTCCACCATTTGGTATCGATCTTCGAATTGGTAGCGACCTGCACCGGATTGTCTATCAATGCGATAGGCAGGCCGTTCCGAATTCCGTGAAATTTGCTGCCATCGTTCCGGTTATCGGTTACCACCGGGTTCCAGAATGCGTCGAGCCGGGGATCGTTGAACCCAACCATTACACTTTCCATCGTCGCGCTCATCCGCCAGTTGTCATAGTTTGCGATCGTCCCCAGGTTATTTTTGCTCAGATCATTGGTAAAAACATTGGCATTTTCGGCCGCTGTGAGCATCACCCCGTCCGCTACTGCTTTTTCGGCTTCTGCCTTGGCCAGCGCAGGAGCGGCATATTTTACCCGCAACGCAAGTCTTAGCCTGAGAGAATTGGCGAAGGTCAGCCACTTGTTTACATCACCCGAGAAAACCAGGTCGTCTCTTGAAAACACGCTAGCGCCTTTGTTCTGTTTCAAAACCGTAACTGCTTCGTCAAGGGTTTTAAAGAAATCCTTATATATCACTTCCTGCGAATCATAAGGTACACTGGTAGCGCCGCTTCCTACTTCCAGATAAGGAATCGGACCATAATAGTCGGTCAGTCTATGAAATGCCTGTATTTTCCAGACTTTGATCACCGCATTCTGCAAAGGAAAATTCTTTTCAGCTGTATATTTTTCCACAAAGCTGAGGTCCTTGGCAACCGAAGTATAAAAACCGGTAAAATTGGCATTCGACCAGCTTGCCACGTCTACGTAGCGGTCTGAGTAAAAGTTAACCCGCAGCAGTGTAAAATACTGACTGAAAAGGTCTGCAAAAAGGTTCTGGCTGATTTCGTAGCCCGACATGTACATGGCATTGAACTGGGTGGTAGCAAATACCTGGCCTACATTTCCAATGTCGAGTTTATCGGCAACCAGCAGATTGGAAGGCGTGTTCAACTCTTCAAAAACGTCGGTACAGCTGCCGAAAACCATGCAAAAACATGTAGCGAATATGATTTTTATTTTTTTCATGATCTTGCTGATTATTTAAAGTTGACACGTACATTAAACCCGATCGAGCGTGTGGTAGGCAGCGTAAAACTGGCGTCGCTCTGGGCGCCGTTGTCTGCCCCTACGAAAATTTCAGGATCGAGGTATTTGGCTTTATTAGACAGGAAAAACAGGTTTCGTCCTACCAGTGAAAGACTCACCGGGTAACCAAATATTCCCTTGGGCAGGCTGTAACTCAGTTGCGCTTCGCGAAGCCTGACATTGGATGCATCCGATGTATGTATCTCGCCCACCAGCCCCGCAGTGCGTCCGCCGCTTCCGATCCAGAAGTCCTGGACGTTGATAGGCAGGTCGTTAACCGATCCGTCCTGCTTCACGGCATTTTCCCCAGGGAAGAAATCCTTGCCGAAGACCAGCTTTCCGTCACGGCCTGCTTCCGTTTCCTTCGTAGAGCCGTCAGCAGCCAGTACCGAATTCGCGAATGAAGAGATCACGCCTCCGTGACGAATGTCTATCAGCACGCTCAGGCTCAGTTTTTTGTAACGGAAAGTATTGCGGATACCACCCAGCCATTTAGGCTCCGAATTTCCCACGAACACGGTTTTACCGGTTGTATAAAGCGGAATCCCATTCGGACCAACGATCACATTTCCTTTGTCGTCGCGCTGGAAACCTTTTACATATATCCCTCCCCACTGCTTGCCCTGTTCCAGTCTGATCTCGCGTAAGTCATTGTTTCCCATCACAATGGAAGGGCGCTGATCATTAATCTTCTTGACAATGTTTTTGTTTTTGGAAAAATTAAGACCGATATCCCAGCCAAAATCCGCTTTTACGATAGGCTTTAGAGTGAATACCATTTCAACCCCTTTATTCTCCACATCACCCCCGTTTGTGAAAAATCCCGAGGCACCTGACGCAGGCGGCAGCGAAATGGAAAAAAGCTGGTTGGTGGTGTTAGTCACGTAGTAGGTAAAGTCCAGACCAAGCCTGTCCTCAAAGAAACGCAGGTCGCCACCCAGTTCCAGACTCGCTGTTTTTTCCGGTTTCAGGTTTTCATTGGGCAAAGTACCGCTTACCGACATCAGCCCTGCTTTGCCTCCCCTGCTCAGCGTGGCATAGCGCGACAGGGAGAAAGGACTTGTACCGTTACCCACAATAGCGTAAGATCCCCGTACTTTGAAAAACGATATCACCGCAGGCAGCTTCACCAGCTCCGACACCACGCCGTTCAGACCGACGGAAGGGTAAAAGAAGGACCAGTTGCTCTTGGGTAAGGTAGAACTCCAGTCATTCCTTCCGGTCAGGTCCAGGAATATCGCATCCTTGTAGCTGATCTGCCCGAACGCATACAGGGAATTGATATTACTCGGGCCGCCGACGCTGTTTGACGCCTGCAGGTATTGCGTATTGGAGAGGGTAAAGAAATTAGGAATAGTTAAAGTTGTGCCCGTATTGGCTGAAATGGAAGTATTCCGGTTGATCAGGCTGTTACCACCGACATTCACATTGTATTTCAATGTACTGGAAATGTTGTCGTTGTAAGAGACCAAAAAGTCGTTGTTGAAGCTCGTGCTCTCAGACGAAGAAACCCCGAAGTAGCCGTCTACCGGTGATACCTTGGAAATACCGCCTTTGATCTCATTCTGATAGTTTTCAAAAGCACGGTTCAACGAGGATCTTACCTGCAGGCTCAGCTTATCGGTTACATTATACTTCATACTCGCAAGCGCAGCCACCCGGTCCCTTACACTTTTGGAGGAAATCCCATTTACAGCTGTGTAGGGATTGGTTTCCACCAGTTCGGATGAGCTCCATGTATGTGTAACCGGGATTCCGTTGTCGTTGTAAAATTCATAGATCTCCGCATCCTGCGTCCGTACATTTCTTGGAATCCGGTAGGCGTGGCGCAACGGATTACTGTAATCGATGGAAACACCAAGCCCGTTTTTGATCTCCTGCCGCATGTAGGTCAGTTTTCCGTCGATGCTCAGCCTTTTGCCAAGATTATTAGAAAAACGCAAGTTTGCATTGTGCCTGGAAAGTTCGTTGAAAGGTACAACCCCCGCGCCATCCGTGTAAGTATAGGAAAAATACGTTTGCGCTTTCTCGCTTCCTGTACTGATTGACAGATTAGTAGCAGAATTGTGTCCGACTTTGAAAAAGTCCCGCACATTATTGGGCTGAGGTGCGTACGCGTATGTTTTCGGGCCGGCCCAGTTGGGATTATTTGACCAATGTTGTACCATCTGCCCATCCATTTTCGGCCCCCAGTTGCTGGACGTGTTCGCAAGGTACTGGCCGTTCAGTCCCTGCCCGTAAGAGTCCTGGTAATCGACGAGGATATTGGGTATTTCAAGGGTATATGATTGGCTAACAGACACATCATAACGCCCGGAAGTATTCCCTCCTCTTTTTGTCGTAACCACAATGGCGCCGTTATTGGCCTGGCTTCCATAGAGGGCGGCCGCATTGGGGCCTTTCAGCACGGTCATTGATTCTATGTCGTCGGGATTGAGGTCAGAAAGGTTGCCCGGCACACCGTCCACAATGTACAATGGCTGACTGTTGCCGCTGATCGACCTGTTACCGCGCAATACGATCCGCGAAGTACCGCCTACCCCGGTGCTGGAAGTCTGGAAATTAAGACCCGCCACTTTTCCCGCGAGTGAGTTGAGCACATTGTATTCCCTTGATTTTGAGATCGCTGCCACATCCACATTCTGCGTGGAATAGGTAAGGCTCTTTTTATCCCTTTCGATACCAAAGGCTGTAACCACCACTTCGTTCAGCTTTTTGAGGTCTTCTTCCATAGTCACATCTACGGTCGACCGACCTTTGATCAGCACTTCCTGGGTGATGAACCCGATCGAAGAAAACACCAGCGTACCGTCATCGCCGGGAAGCGAAATGCTGTAATTGCCCTCGCCGTCCGTCACTGTACCGGTGGTAGTGCCTTTTACCAGAATACTCACCCCCGGCAGTCCCTGCTTGTCGGCGGCAGATATGACCTTTCCGGCCACGTTGATGAGCGCCATCCGGGTCTCCGTCGCAGTTTCAACGGACATGCCTACACTTTGTCTTCTCACACTGATGTTCTGGTTGATCTGCTGAAACGCCAGCCTTGAGGAATTAGCGATACCTTCCAGCACATGGGCCACCGACGACCTGCCCATCGGTTTGCTGTAACGGTCTTTTAAAAACGAGTCCTTCGCATCGAACGTAAACACGAAGTCGGTTCTTGACTCAATATCCTTGAAAACATCGGCTAGCAGCGCATTGCTGTATGCCGTCCGGATAGTCACTTCGTGAATGCTCTTGATTTCCGTGGTTTCTTTCGCCTGGCTTATACCCGCAAAGAGGAGCTGGGGTATCACAACGATGAATACATAACCTGCACTCCTGGCAAGTTGCGAGTAGAGTAATTTTTTCATACTTCTTTTGTTGTAGGTTAAGACGCGGTTTAGCTTTATTTCCCGACACTGGGCAGGGCCATTTTACCAATGACGGGCACATTAATCTGACAAAGATTAAGAATTCGAATTCTCCGTATTGTTGGCTTTTTAGTCCGTTTGCTGATGTATTCGGCAGCGCTTTCTGCGGGGTGATCAGAAAGTCAGGTATACCATTTTGTCTTCGATCTTGTAAGCAAAATCCTTATTGAAACTCAGATCCTTCAGCACATTTCTAAGGCTTTCGTTCTGGTACCTGGCCCTGATCTGCCAGTCGTCGGGCGCCTTGCCTTTCACTTCAATCTTCACATCATACCATTTTTCGATCTTTCTGCAGAAGGATGAAAAATTGTCTTGCTGAAGAACGAGAATGCCATCCTTCCAGCCTATTGCGGCATCGTAGTTGAAACGCTGGGTCGCGAAAACGGTGTTGCCTTTGGAGGCGACCAGCTCTTCGCCAGGTTTCAATATCACGGTGTGTGTTTTTTCCTTGTTTTCAATCTTTACTTTTCCTTCGAGGAGGGCCACTGTAATATCGGGCTCTCCCAGGTTCTGGGATACATTGAATGCTGTTCCCAAAGCCTGTACCGTGATCCCGTTCGCTTCTACGATAAACGGCCTGGAAGCATCTTTCACCACCTCAAAAAACGCCTCTCCCCGCAGCCTGACATACCTCAGCGTATCCGAAAAATTCTCCGAAAATCCGATCGTGCTCTCCGCATTCAGCCATACCTTGGTGCTGTCGGGCAGGAAATAAACCGATCTTTTTCCTGTCGGATTTTCCTTTTCCACCCATACATCCGGCTTCCCAGCCACTCTGCTTTTGTTATGTTCAAGGGTATTGGAATAAAAATAAAGACCTGCAACGACTAGTAAAAAAGCCGCCGCTATCGACCGCCAGGGGAATAAAAATATCTTTCTGATACCCAAACCCTCTTCACCTGCCTCCTCATCAGCCACTGCATCCTCCCAGATCCGGTCCCTGATATTGTCCATTCGCTTTTCGTATTCATCAACCGGAGGGGTCTGCCACGCTTTTTTCAACTCTTCAAAAACAGCACGGTTATCAGCAGACACCGCCAACCATTCTTCCAATTCCGCCCGCTCATGCTCTGTCGCATTTCCGCTGAGGAATTGTGCTATTAAATGGTCGATATGTAAGTGATTATAGCTCATGAAATCCGGTTTATACCCCCATAACCCACATCCAGGGGAAAACCCGTAATTGATCCTGAATTATTTTAAATATTTTTTCATTTGCCGGTTGCATTGTGTCATAGCCGTCGCAAACAGCCGGGCGCGATGCGCCTCGCCCAGGGTATTTCAGTGCATTGCGCCGGGCTGGGATATTCCGGTGCGTTGCACCTGGTGCCGCCTACCTCCTGTAACTAACGATTATATTTATACGTTAATACTTTTTTTCACTTTTTGACTTTCCTTCACAGGGGTTTTAGAACGATAATGGTTATGTGCGGGAGGATCTTTGTATTAACAAAAAGCATCATTCGGAAGAAGACGCGAATGGCGCATCATCTGCCGGGTTGGCCTGTTTACTATATGTACCCAAAGGAAAAATGCTGCCGACCGGACAATGTAACAAGGCGCGGGGGGCATTTCAAAAGGAAAACATGCTGAACACCGGTTGAATGGCTTGAAGCTGACGAGCTACGAAAGAGGTTTGCAGAGCAGGGGACCAGGTTTATTTCAAGCATTTCCGCATCAGGGGACTAACGGAAAAGAAGCAGCAGACTTCCCGAAATGCAAACAGACTAATGTTTTTCGGAGGTTTTGTGCATATTTTTCCGGGATTTTCTATCACCCAAAAAATTTTCAATTCCTTCGCGGAGCTCTTTTACGGCGAGCTTTAGGTGCACTTCTACTGTGCGTTCGGAAATGTTCATCAGTTCAGCCACCTGCCGGTACGTAAAACCTTCTTCCCGGATCAACTGGAAAACCATTTTTCTTTTTGGGGGAAACTGCCGGATGATCTCATCGACCTGATCCTGCAGTTCCACCCCTACCAGCATCTCATGTGGATCAGTTTCCGCCATGGAATTGAGGATAATATCGCTGGAATCAAAAAGAAAGGGGTTTTCCCTTTGCTGCCTTTTGATGGAGGAAATGGCTTTGTTCTTAACCGAGAAATAAAGGTAAGACTCGAAATGGTCAAGAATAAAAACCCTTTTGCGGTTGACCAGGATATTGGTCAGTACATCGGCGACTACATCTTCGGCCTGTGGGACGGAGTCCACATAAATGCGGGCAAACTGGATCAGTTTGGGATAATAATATTTAAAAAAAACATCAAAAGCTTTCTTATCACCCTCAGCAATCTGGGTAAAACACCGCTTTTTGGAATTTAAATCTGTCATCCCCTGGTTAATTTGAAAAGTACTGGTATGCAGTTCCAATAATGTGTACTCAGGTATGAGTACTTATAATGTACATAAAATGCCTGGAAACAGCTATGTTGTAAAAGGAGTATGAACTATAACTTTATAAAGGTTGCCTTGTTCCTGAATTTACTGCTTCATTTTATATTCTTCCGATCCCGAATTCATTGTTGGTGCCGGTGAAGTCTCATTTCGCATCTGGCGAAGAAAATCTGCTGACTTACAAGGTAACTGCCTGCCGCAGTGCCACCTGAAAACACGCCGCGTTCAACCGGGCCTGAACTTCTTAGAAACCGTAAGTTAGGTTTTAAGCGAGACATAAAAAACAACTTCACACATTTTATTCTTTTTACTTATCCCGAAATAACATGAATTGTAATATTGACAATTTATAAAACTACATTTTACATTAAATACAACATAATACCCTCTCCTACCCCATACTGAAAGGTTCGGCAAGCCCAGGACGAAAGTAATATCCACCTGCCGATTGCATTTTGAAAAATACAGGCCCGACATTTTTATTTTTCTCTTCCTCCGATTACGGGTTTTCATTCCTCTGCCGGTTATGGGCATGAATTCCTAACTACCAATCCCGATTTTCCTGTCCTGAGCCAAGAACACATTTCTTGGAAGAACCTCTAAACCCATAGCATTAAACCCCATGCGTTACGAACTTATGTACCCGGCCGACATTCGTGCTGCCATCGATAGCAATACGCCGGCGGTACTGGCACTCGGAGTGCTGGAATACCATGGTGAACACCTGGTGACGGGCGTGGACACGCTTGTGATCGTCCGCGCCCTGGAAATCCTCGAAAAAGAGCTTCCTATGGTGATCCTGCCACCTTTTTACTATGGAGCGAGTAGCTTCGCGGTAGAGCCTCCCGAACGAAAAGGCAGCGTGCACACCGGCCCGCAAATCCTGTATCCTTTTGCCCAGAACCTCTTTGACAATCTGCTGCGCATCGGTTTCCGGAACATTCATGTGTTTGTACATCATCAGAGCGAAAATTTCACTGCCGGTATGCCTACGGACCTTTCTTTTAAACTGGCGGCCCGCCAGGCCACTTTTTCGTTTCTGGAAAAAGAACGGGGCGAAGGTTGGTGGGGCAACCCGGCTTCATCCGACTATTATGAGCAGCACAATCAGGGAAGCGATCCTTTCAACTGGATACGCATTCACCCTTTTCTCAGCCCGGAAATCCAGGCGGAACATCCCATCGACCATGCAGCCAAGCTGGAAACCGCGCTCATGCAATCCCTATGCCCGGAGGGAGCTGATATGCAGCGTTTCACAACAGGAACCTGGTATACCGAAAGCGCCCCGGAAGCCACAAAGGAATACGGCGACAAGGTAAAAGAACTCATCCTCGACCACCTCAGAAAAACATTGGAAAGCCATGAATAATAGCAAAAAAACGCCCGTTCTCCCTATGCTTATCATCGGCAGCATGTATGTAATTCTGGGATTTTCTGTCGGCATCAATGCTTATTTTATACCGTTTGTGCAGGAGGCATTCACTGTTTCCACGGCTGCTTCCTACCTGATCATGACCGCCACTTTTTCGGCTTACGTAATTTTTGGCGTGCCTTCGGGCAGCGTTCTCAAAGCCCTCGGTTACAAAAAGGGGATCAGCATTGCTTTTACTATTATTGCTGCGGGCTTCGCCATGATCGGCTATGCTGCTGATATTGTGAGCTTTTCGCTTTTCCTTTTTGCACTTTTTATCATCGGCACTGGCCAGACGTTGCTCACCGGGGCGATCAACTCTTATGTCACTATACTGGGCCCGGCTGAAAGTGCAGCGAGCCGGATCAGCACCATGGGCATCGCCGACAAACTGGCTCTTGCAGGTGCATCGCTGATCCTGGGCATATTTCTGGACCTGGGCAATGTGCAGCTTAGAGATGCCATTTTACCGTTTTACGTGATTGCAGCAATGTTGACGGCGATCGGTATGCTTTCGCTTTACTCACCCCTCCCCGAACTCACAGCTCCGGGCGAGGACGAAAGTGAAGACGAAATCGATGAAGTATCGGTCTACGCTAACAGTAAGACCAGCATTCTGCAGATCCCGCATGTGCTGCTGGGTGTGGTGGCTATATTTTTTGATGTCGGTGTCGAGATCGTTGCGTTGGGTTCTATTAATGATTATGCCAAAGTGCTGAACCTGCCTTCACCTGAAAACTACGTCTGGCTGACCACGTTTGGCATGGTGGCGGGTTATCTGCTTGGTGTGTTTTTTATTCCAAAACTGGTAAGCCAGCGTATGGCCCTGGTTTTCTGTGCACTGTCGGGCATGCTTATTACCGTTGCGATCACGATGGTTCCACCGGCAACTTCCATCTATCTTGTCGCTGCGCTGGGCTTATCGAATTCATTGCTCTGGCCCGCCATTTTCCCACTGGCATTGGCCGACCTGGGTAAATTCACCAAAACCGGCTCCTCTATTCTCGTGATGGGGATCATCGGAGGCGCTATCCTGCCGTTGCTGTTTGGCTATGCCGCTGACCTTTATACGCATCAGTTGGCCTATCTGGTCTGTCTACCGTCCTATTTTTACATCCTGTATTTCGCGGTAAAAGGCAGCAGGATCAGGACCGGAACTACTGTTGAGAACATTTTCCCGAAAACCGGTATAAGCGTCTGATCATGGATAAATTATATAAAATAAATCCGCTGGATAACGTGTACGTTGTCCGGCAGACAATAGAAAAAGGAGAAAAAATGGCCATAGATGGTCATGTTTTTACTTCAAATAAGACATTGGGGCTGGGACATAAAGTGGCTGCGGGTGCTGTTCCGCGTGGAGAACAGGTGATTAAATTCGGCATCCCCATTGGTTCGGCGACGGAAGACATCGCTTTCGGCGACCACGTTCACCTGCACAATCTGAAGAGCGATTATATTCCCACTTACACCTTGGATCATGAGTTTATCACGCCCTGAACCATTCGCAGGATTTTTACGCAAGGACGGACGAAAAGGCATCCGGAACATTGTGCTGGTGGTCTATCTGGTGGAATGTGCACATCATGTGGCGCGAAAGGTAACCTCGCGTTTCGAGGATGAACCGGTGCATCTGATCGGGTTCAGCGGCTGTTATCCGAATGGGTATGCCGACAAAATGATGAACGCCCTATGCACACATCCCAATGTAGGCGCAGTACTGCTGGTGTCGCTGGGTTGTGAAAGTTTTAACCGGAACCGGCTGTACGAACAGATCGCCGCCAGCGGCAGACCCGTCAGGCTGATCGGCATACAAACGGCCGGAGGGACCGGAAACAGTGTGCAGGAAGGTATTTCTTTCGTTACCTCGGCCCTGGAAAAAATCCGGGAAGTGCCACGTGTGCCGTTTTCAGTGGATGAGCTGATCGTCGGGATCGTTTCCGGTGGAAGCGATGCAACGAGCGGCATTACAGCCAACCCAGCAGCCGGACTGGCCTTCGACATGCTGAATGCAGCGGGCAGCACCACGATTTTTGAAAATACCAGCGAAATGATCGGCCTTGAAAACCTGCTCGGCAATCGGGCACGACATCCGGCACTGGCAGGAGAATTACAAAAAGCGGTGGCAAAAGCAGCACGTTATCATGCCGTAATGGGTCATGGCAGCTTTGCACCGGGTAATGCGGAAGGAGGCCTTACCACCCTGGAAGAAAAATCGATGGGCGCATACTGCAAAAGCGGCACTGTGCCTATTACCGGGCTGATCAAACCGGGCGATCTTACAACGATACCGGGCCTGTACCTGATGGATATCGTGCCTGACGGGGAGCCGCGTTTCGGGTTTCCCAATCCGAATGATATTTCAGAAATGAACGAGCTGATTGCTTCGGGCGCGCATTGTGTATTGTTTACCACCGGCCGGGGATCGGTGGCGGGCTCAGCAGTTTCACCGGTTATCAAGATCTGCGCAAACCCGGAAACCTTTGCGAGAATGGAAGGGGATATGGATATCAATGCCGGAAAAATACTGATCAATGAGGCTTCGATGGAAGAAGTAGCACAGGAAATTTTCGACAAAGTCATGTTTGTGGCACAAGGTGGAAAAAGCTGTTCGGAACAGCTCGGGCATCAGGAGTTTTCGCTGGGCTACAAATCTTTCGAACCCATAGGGCCGTCGTGCCTTGCTTATTAATGATCAAAACCCTTTGTAATGAAAATAGACAGCCACCTCCATTTCTGGCATTACGATCCTGTCAAAGACGCCTGGATCACCGATGATATGGCGGTAATCAAAGACGATTTTATGCCCGGCGACCTGCTGCCGTTCTTGCAGGAACAGGGAATTGAAGGCGGTATCGCCGTTCAGGCTGATCAGAGTGAAAAGGAGACCCATTTTCTGATGGACCTGGCCCGTGAATATGATTTCATAAAGGGTGTCGTCGGCTGGGTCGACTTTCGTGCCGAAAACATTGAGGAGCGGCTGGAATATTTCTCGCAGTTCAGCATTGTCAAGGGTTTCAGGCATATTGTGCAGGCGGAGCCGGATGAGGGTTTTCTGCTGCGTCCCGATTTTCTCAAAGGCATTGCGGCACTTTCCGGCCACGATTTCACTTACGATGTCCTGATCCACCCGAAACATATCCCGTACGCTGTCGATTTCGTGAAACTTTTCCCGAACCAGCGGTTTGTGGTTGACCATCTTGCCAAACCCTTTATCAAAGACCAGCTTTTCGACGACTGGGCCAAGCAGATGCAAGCCTTTGCCCCTATGGAAAATGTAAGCTGCAAGCTGGCCGGCCTCGTAACCGAAGCCGACTGGGAAAACTGGAAGTACGGGGATTTTCAAAAATACGTCGATAAAATGCTGGAAATATTCGGTCCCGACCGGCTGATGTTCGGAAGCGACTGGCCGGTATGCCTGGTAGGAGCTTCTTACGCGGAAGTGTGCGAGATTTTAAGAAAAAACACCGCTGCACTCAGCCCGACTGAAAAGAGTAAGCTGTGGGGCGGAAACTGTGCCAGGGTCTACAATGTCTGATAATCCGCTATTGACTTAAAATCCGGACTGTGTATAAGTGACTGAACTTCATAAGGCGTTTCATGGACAATATCCTATTTCCCTTTTTTGCTGACTACAAAGAGGCATCACATTTGAAGATTGTCTTATCAAAGCTTTTCGATAATTGCGTATAGATATATAAATTTGACTAGAAGTTATTCGAACAAAAAATGCTCTCTTGCAGTGAGATTTATCGCACGCCTACTGTTTCTCTCATTATCAGTCTTTTGCGTAACGCCTGTGAAAATTGTAGCACAGGTATTTCAACATATTTCGAACAAGGCGGGAGCGTCACCAGATGCTGTTTTATCTGCTACACAAGATAACGCAGGCTTCATGTGGTTTTCCGCATCTTCGGGAATTTTCAGATACGATTCGCACTCCTTCAAAAACTATCGTCACAATCCAAACGACTCCACATCTTTGGCTGCCGATTATGTTACATCTATTTTTTCTGACTTAAAGGGGTTTATTTGGGCGTGTACGGCAAATGGACTTTGCCGATATAACCCTAAAAGTGAGTCTTTTAAAACGTTCAAGCCAATTCCAGGTGATATTGGTTCAATCAGCACGGACACGGTTAATTGTATTGCAGAAGACAAGCAAGGAAATCTCTGGGTTGGCACCTATGCAGGAATTAATAAAGTAACGCTTACCAATGGGCAAGTAAGATTCACCCGCTTTCTTCAAAGGAAGGGCGGAGCGCCAGCTGTGAATGTCCAGGGGATTGCAGCAGACAAAAAAGCGGGAATATGGCTTGCCACTACTGATGGTCTGGTATGGATGAATGATAATCAATCCCTTGTTTTCAAGGCCCCTGCGAATCCCTTGCTCCCCTCAATCAATGACTTTACGTCCATACTCAACGACGAATCCGGGAACATTTGGCTGGGAACAAGAATGGGTGGGCTTGTCAGGTTTGATGTTTCGTCAAGACATTTTGATTTTCTCGATAAATTCCAGAGCCCGGATGGTGCCTGGCCTGTCGTTTCGGGATTTGTGAAGGACATGGGCAACCAGATTTGGATAGCAACGATGGCCGGATTGGCCAATTTTGACACTAGAACTTTCCGAACTAAGTGGTATGTCAATGACCCTGTTAACGATCAAACGCTGGCCGGCAACTCGGTGATGTCGATTTTCAAAGACAAAGAGCAGGGGCTTTGGCTGGGTTGCTACAATAACGGAATCGACTACATCAATCTAACTTCTCCTGTTTTTTCAAGGTGGCCGTTTTTTATCGAACGAGGAACCCGAAGTAAATTCAACGAGGCATGGATTGGACTAACACCCGACAAAAAACCCTGGTTGATGGCTCACGACAAGAGTCAAATACGCTCTTTCGATCTGACAACAAATACATTGTCCGAACATGACCTGGATATGAGTTTCGCTCAAAATCGCACATATTTCTTCGTTGATGAAAGCGACCAAATATGGTGTGGAGGGAATTGGGTATTGTGGAGTTATGACTTCAAGAAAGGGGTTAGGAAACAGTACGCATTTCCTGAACCAAAGGATACACCTTACGGAAGAGGGGGAATAAAAAGCATTTTCCAGGACAAACAGCGACAGCTTTGGGTGTGCGGCAGCTTCGGTGTCTTTTATCTCGACAAGAAAAACGGAACTATCCACGGTACCGGTATCGATTCAAGCGTTTGGAATGTCTTCGAGGACTCAAAAGGAAACATTTGGTGCGGAGGCAAGAACGAGGTCTGGTTGTTTCCTGGTGGATTGGGAAAACCGGAAAGAATTGTACTCTACAAGACCTTGTCGTCAGATATGGCAGCCAGCGTAGACGTATGGAGGATCACGGAAGATAATGTTGGCAGAATATGGCTTGCCACTGCCAGGGCGCTGCAGTTATACGACCCGACAAGTCATCAATTCAAGGATTACCCGAACGGAAAGGATAAATTGCCAAGAAGAATATTCGACATTCTGCCAGACCGCAATGGCTATTTGTGGCTATCAAGCGGAAAAGCTCTGCTTAGATATCATCCCGACCGCGGCACCCTGCAATCTTATTCTTCTCTGGACGGCCTGCCAAAAAAAGCAACGATATCACCTAGCAAAGCGCAAGCCGCCAATGGAATTCTCCTTTTTAATACAAATCAGGAAATGTTTTCCATTGACCCTATCGACATTTCGACCCGTCAAAAAGAGGCAACCATGACATTAAGTTCGCTCAAACTCTTTAATAAGGAAGTCTTACCGGATGATGGCACTGGAATTCTTCACCATTCCATAGCCGGTATGAAGGAATTAGTGTTTAGACACGATCAGAACATTTTCACGATTGAATTTGCCCTGCTTAGCTACGCGCGCTCGCATGAGAACCATTATCAATACAAGATGACCGGTTTCGATAAAGACTGGAATGAAACCAGCTTGCCAACCGCTACCTATATGAACCTGCCCCCCGGCGATTACACCTTTCAGGTCAGGGCAGCTAACGGCGATGGCGTCTGGATGAGAGAAATGCTACAGGTCGACATTACTATCTTACCGCCCTGGTGGAAAACCTGGTACGCCTACCTATTTTATATCGTGGTCTTCGCAGCGGCCGTTTACGCGATTACCCGCTTCTTTTGGCTCCGAACCTCATTTCGGAAGGAGAATGCGTTGAACAAGGTTAAGCTTGATTTCTTCACTAATGTCTCCCACGAAATCAGGACGCATCTTTCGCTAATCTCGGGCCCATTGGAAAAGGTCTACGAGCAATTTAAGGAGGGTAAAAACATCGAAAGCAATCTAAACTATGCCCGTAACAACTCCGACCGGCTGCTATTGCTGGTCAACGAACTGCTCGACTTCCGCAAGGTCCAAAGCGGCGGTCTGAGGTTGCAGGTTAGGGAGCATGATGTCATCAAAACAGTCAAAAGTGTGACCGCCGCGTTTGAACACGTTTCCCGGGAAAAATCCATTGACACGCTCGTGCTTTGTCCCGAAACACCCGTTATGTTGTGGCTTGACATCGCACAGATGCAAAAGGTATTTTACAACCTGCTCAGCAACGCCTACAAGTTCACGCCTGAGGGGGGCAGAATCACCGTACGTATAGCGGAGACGGCACACGAGGTGCAGATTGCGGTGGAAGACACAGGAAAAGGGATGTCGGAGGCCCATCTGCAAAAGCTGTTTACTTATTACTACCAGGCCGATTCCGACAAACCGGGTTATGGAATCGGGCTTGCATTATCGAAGAGCATCGTGGAACAACACCATGGCCAGCTGGCCGTTGAAAGCCGGGAAACGTCTGAATCCGCTCAGGGTGGCACCGTGCTGACCATTCGTATGCTGCGCGAAAACCGGCATTTTTCTCTGGACGAAATGGCTGCAAAGAATAACGAGCTTGTCGGCAGTATGCTGGCAGAGACTATCGCCACACCGGCTAATGAACGCATTATACCTTCCGGTCAAAGGAATACCATTCTGATCATTGAAGATAACGATCAACTGCGCGTGTTCATCCGGGAATTGTTTGAAGGCGACTACCAGACGCTGGAAGCCGAAAACGGCTTGCGCGGACTGGATCTGGCGAATGAACACGTTCCGGATATTATTCTGTCCGACGTGATGATGCCTGAAATGAACGGGCTCGAAGTGTGTAACCGACTAAAAAACAACGAGACCACTTCCCATATTCCCGTCGTTCTACTCACCGCCCGAACACAGAACGAACAAATCATTGAAGGACTTTCAACAGGTGCAGATGATTACCTGGCCAAACCCTTTGACCCGCGTATCCTCGAACTGAAGATCAATAATCTGATACGGGTTCGGGACGAAATGAAAGCGCGTTACCGACAGTCGGTGGTCGTGGAAGAAACCACCGGACTCAGCATCGCGCGGGATGTGAACGAGGCATTTATTGGTAAACTCAGAGCCCTGGTCATGGAAAATATTTCAGATTCCAACTTTGGTGTGAACGAACTGGCTTTTGAGGTTGGGATGAGCGTGTCGGCGCTGTACCGGAAAATGCGGTCCCTTACCGACCTGACAATCAATGAATTTGTCAAAACCATTCGCATGAACGAAGCCCAAAAGCTACTCGAATCAGGCGCTTATCAAGTCAGCGAGGTATCGACCATCGTTGGGTTCGAGGACAGCAAATACTTCAGCCGCGAATTCAGAAACTTTTTTGGACTCAACCCAAAGGATGTAAAAAGAGCACGTTCATTCAACGTCACAGATAAATCTTCGGGTATCTAAGTGCACGAATGCAATGTGGCCTTGGCAAATTAATGTAACGTGACCTTCTTGCCCTGTGTAATTTGAGGTTTTTAAAAATCGGTACCGGAGTTGAATTTATGACGTACTCGCTATCAAGTGGAGAATACGGTGTCGCAGACCACCAGATTCCATGGCAGACTGAGCCCGAAATAGCATGGTCAGCCCAAAGCGACTTACGGTGATCAACAGCTCCCAATTCACCAGTAATTGACTTCTCGGTTGTCTACTGCCGGGTGCTCTGCCTAACTCCCTTAACGACCCACTTTACAAACAATTGATTATCAAGCACCTCCATTGCTATCTTGAAGATTTAAGCTTGGGCGCTTATTGAAAGTCTATTTTAATGTACTTTTTACCCGATGCTTCAACGCTCATCAGCGTGCCACCTGAAAAGTGCATTATAAAATACTTTTAAGGATAATTCTTGACAAAATACTTACCTTTACCATCAAAAGAACATTATAATGCACTTTGTTATCATTGAGGCGATCAAGGCAAGGCGAGAATCATTACGGGTTACGCAAAAAACACTATCAGACTCATCTGGTGTAGCACTGGGCGCTTTAAAAAAATTTGAGTCCGGCAAAGGCAATCCTACTTTATCAACATTGAAAAAACTATGTGATGCCTTAGGGCTTGAAATCACCTTAAGCGTAAAAAACATTAATCCATGAGAAGTGCAAAGGTTCTTTTTAGAGGAGAGGAGGTCGGTACTCTATTGCAAGATAACAACGGTGCATTTGAGTTTCACTACCGCAAAGAATGGGTAGAAGACAGTTCTAAACCCCCTATCAGTTTGACTTTACCAAAAACAATTGAGGCCTATCAGTCTCCATACTTGTTCCCTTTTTTTTATAACATGTTGCCGGAAGGCTCCAATAAACAAATGGCTTGTCACCTGAACCGTTTGGATCGAGACGACTACTTTGGCTTGCTACTAACGACTGCGAAAAGCGACACGATTGGAGCTGTGACAATTATTAAAATCGAGAAGTAATGGGCCTGCCAGATATTCAATTTTGCCCAGGCACATTGGCACCTGACCATGACACTTACAGTAAGAATTGCCTGAAGCGGGTCTTCAACGGCAAGCGCGTAAGCCATATTCTGAGTTATGATTCGCCGACGACCAATCAAAACACCGATGAACTTTTTGAAGAAAACCGCAAGTGGATGTCGATATCGGGTGTCCAGGAAAAGTTTTCGGTAATCCTTGATAAGAATAAATTACGATTGATCGAAGACGGCGAGCAAGGTAATTACATTTTAAAGCCGATACCAGCCACTGGCCGCCGGCCGGATCAGATGCCGGCCAACGAGCATCTGACTATGCAGATCGCCAGGCAGCTTTATGGTATCGAAACAGCGGAGAACGCGTTGATCTTTTTTTCGGACGGAGCGCAGGCCTACATTACGAAACGTTTTGATAGACACGCCGATGGCAGGAAATGTGCGCAGGATGATTTTGCATCACTGGCGGGACGCACACCCCAAACCCATGGAGAGCATTATAAATATTCAGGAAATTATCTGGATATTTTTGAGCTGATGCGAAAGTATGTTCCTGCTTACACAGTCGAATCGCCAAAATTGCTCCGCACATTAATGTTTAATTATTTATTCTCTAACGGTGACGCGCATTTTAAAAACTTCTCGTTGCTCGAAACCGATCAGGGTGACTATCGTTTGAGTCCAGCCTATGATTTGCTCAACAGCCGTATACATATCCGCGATAAAGATTTTGCATTAGACGAAGGCCTTTTACCCAAAAAGCTAGCCCAAGGTGATGTGATGCAGCAATTTACCTTACTAGCTGAGATAGCAGGAATTAACTCGAAAGTATTTAACGGTACAGTCTCTCAAATGCTCAGCGGGTCCGAACAAGTGGAGCTGTTAGTCTCTGCGTCTTTCCTCGACGAAACAACAAAGCAAAATTACCTGCAGGCTTATCAGAGCCGGCTCAAGCAGCTTCTGAAAAGCTAGTTGTTTCTGTAAAAATGGGACAGAACTTCTTCTTTAAAGGGCTATAAACATATAGTCTTAATCCTTATTCTACCGAAAGTTGGTTACTAGGTGTACCGACGTGGTTTCCTAATTCAAACCTTGCAGACGAATGCCTCTTACAAGTTGCATTTAAGTTTTTATTCTTTAACCAACCTTAACGGACCTTCCCCTTCGAGCCGGATTAAATAAGAGCCTGGGGGCATTGAACCCATTTCCAGGTAATTGCGGTCGGAAGTTAGTTTCCAACTTTTCACTACACTTCCCGTGGGGCTGAGCAAATCCGCCTTCCTGCTCGTCATCTTTTCCCCTTGTATCCATACACCGCCTGCGGTTGGAACAGGATATATCAGTGGCTGATTTTGTTTGGCCATACTAACCGATACGATCGAGCTCAGACTATAAGATCCATCCAGATCCACCGACCGCAATCTATAATAATTGATGGACGAAGCCGGGTGTTGATCCGTGAACACATATTTGCTCAGCTGCTGACTGTTTCCCTTTGCCGATACCGACCCTATCAGATGCCAGGTTTTAGCATCCGTACTCCTTTGAATCTCAAAATATTCACTATTCATTTCCTGGGCTGTTTCCCAAACCAATTGCGCCTGTCCGGCTTCCTCATGAGCAGCAAAGTGGGTCAGAGTTACAGGCAGTATGCTACATGCTGTCTGAACAGCATCGATATCCTCGCAATTGCCCGTGTTGTTTGTGATAATTGCTGCTGCGTTTTCTACGGCTATAAATTCACATATTGCCTGTATTGCGCATTCACTGAGCTGCTCGTTATTTGCAATAACCACCCTGTCGGTTATTTTTCTCAGACTTGTCATTCCTGTCAAAGAAGTGAGAGACTGATTGAACTCAAGAGCCAATTCGCCTATCTCTTCGACTTTTGATAGCCCATTTAGATCGGTTATCAAATCGCAATTGCGTATATACAGCCACCCGGTAATCATCGTTAAATTGGCAAGGGCACTAATATCTGCCAAAGAATGAACGTTTTGCAGCCATAAATCGCCTACATCAGTCAATTTTTCAATTCCTTTTAAATCGGCGAATTGACTACCACTTGAAATATCAAGTACCCTGGTCACTGTCGTGAGATTGTCCAGTCCCTTCAGACTAGTTAGTGAGGAGTTGTCGCTTACACTTAGTGAGTTTATGGAGGTGAAATGTTCCATGCCTGTAAGATTGGTCAAGGCATTGTTCTGGGTTAAAGAAATCCACAGTTCGTTGACATCGCCAAGCCCTGTCAGGGATGTGAGGGCCTGGTTTTCTAATATTTGATATCCCCCTTGCAGCGTGATTAGGTTTTCAAGTCCTGTCAGATTTTGAATACCTGTCTCCATGATTATCGCGGAACCTGCGCTCGTAATCTGAGAAAGTCCGGATAAATCGGTGATGTCGGCCCCTGAAATGTGAAGCTGACCTGGAAGTGCTGTGCAATTGGGATAGTCGGTATGAAAGGCGTCAATACCAGCCTGTGTAGTAAAAAAGGTTGTCTGATTGCGACCGGGAGTCGGGCATTGCGCCCAACCGACCTGAAACTGAAACAGAACAGCCACGAACAGAAATATTTTTTTCATACCGGATCAGATAGGTTGAGGTTGCCAAAAGTTTTCCATAAGCCTGCAAAGTGAAGCAATTGGCGGTTACCGCAGTATCCCTCTTTGGGGGGGGCTATCATGCCGGCAACTCAGCGCGAGCCGGTTGTCGTCCGCAGTTGGCCGGCATTTAACACTTCTGGTTCACCCCCACCTTTGGTGGCAAATTCGCTAATGGCTTTTGTAAAGGGCATTTCCCATTTACTTCGGCTTCTCGGCGGTATACATGAACATGCCCATCGACCGTACTGGACAAGCCAACAGCCTCGCCCGTATTCCGGAAGACTGGCCGCCATTTATTTTTACAGGCTTACCCGGCGAAACTCCTATCAACAGACGAACCTTCTCGCAAAGCGGGGTGGCAAATTCTGCAAAATGCCCCTAGCTCGTTCCTGACAATGTTTTGTAGTACCAATTCAAGATACCCCGAAGGCATTTGAGCGACCGAAATCGTCTCCCCGTGAAGCCGGTATCACACCCCAGGAAATAGCCATTGTCACCACAAAAAACAAAATTTGCCTGCCTGAAACGGCTATACTTGCGAAGTAATACGAAGGCTACTTTTCGGCTAAAAAAGGATGTCTCATAAAGACCCTAAGTAATTATCCGAAAGCGATCACAAGCTTGTAGTAGTATCCAAATACTACGGCCCGATCCCAAAAGCACCCAGGTAAATGATCAGAAAGAGAACCTCCGTGAGTCCGCTCCCGGCTCGCATTTCCTTGTATTTTCCACAACCAATACCCTCATAATCAGCTATGCAAATAGAATCTACATTCAAACATTTTACCAGAAAATTTTCGAGGTTATGGCCTGTGCTGCCGGGCCTTGTCATACTCGCCTTAGCGCTGCTCTATGGCCCGAACGGTGCGCACGCCGAAGGATCCGGCGCCTGGGGCGTGACCGATAACCGGCAAGCCAACTTGTTTATACCGTCGACGGCGACATCGGGTGGCGTCGCCGGGGGCGGCAATACCGGATACGTGACCCGGGGGTTCATGATGCTTGCTTCCAACACAGGTTCCGCAGGTACTCCCTACAATCCCGCACATCGTATGTACGTATGGGTTAAGGCAAATGAAACCGTATTTTATGGTTTCAGAACTTCCTCGGGTAGTACCACAATCCATTTCAACTGGTATTACGACGCTTCTTCTACGGGTTATTATCCAGCGGCAACGACCGCCCCAAATAGAGTCCAGGTACAGGACCAGGATATCACCCAAGGTTCCGGCAGCGCCACGGGCAGGCCCTCCAATGCGGCTGCGGCAACCGCCGGACCTTCCCAGGTTACCGGAAGTGGCTACACGGCCTATTCATTTAAAAACACGACCGGGGCCGACCGTGCTTTCTGGGTCGAAATCCAGTCGAACAATCTGGAATTTAACTATTGGGATGTCACTGTGGCTTCGGGATCGGCAGGCAACTATTCCAGGCAGAATGGTCGCCTTTACTGTAAATACTGGAGTATTGTGAACGATCTGCCCAGCACGGCAGGTTCGTCCAATGCTACGTCTGCCCCTTCCGACTTTGGCTTTTACATACCTATCGATAACACCTATACGCCTGCCAACGATTTTTACGTTAAATACGCCAACTTCGGCAGCAGCAGCTCCGGCTACGCCATCTTTTTTGCCAACCTCAATGGCCCAAAGAACGACCTGACATTCGAACAAAACCGTCGGTCTATGAATGGCTCTTCTTCGAATGCGCATTTCCCTTTATTCCTGCGGAACCCGGACGCGAGTGTATGGCCCTCTCCGCCACTTCCGATCGCAGATTTCCAGGCGGTGTTCTCCAGAAGACCCGGCTCCACCCCCGCTGCGGGCCAGGCTTCCTTTACAGTTGTCATCGATAACCCTTCCATTGTCGACATTCTGATCGACCTGAACGGCAATAGTTACTACGACGGGAAAGACGTGATCCTTTCCAACGAATACAATGCCGCAGGCACCTACCAAATCTACTGGAATGGTAAGGACAATACCGGTGCCGACGTGCCGACCGGTACGGCTATTCACTTTGTGTCCTCGCTGCTATTCTACCCGGTCCATTTCCCGATCTACGACATGGAGCAAAGCCTGGGTATCACCATCAAACATGTACGACCACTCCGCACCGGTACCGATCCCATCAACGACAAACTTTATTGGGACGACTCAGACATTGCAAGGGCCAATATCTCTGGCACCAGCACGATGAGCCCGAGAAGCGTACCGGTGAATGTAACCGGTGTATTCGGTCCGGATCATAAATGGTGGGCCAACGGAGACAATGGTTTTAGCCAAAACAACACCATTAACACGTGGACGGGTGCCTACAACGATGAAATTGTCCGCGAACTGATCTTCAACTATACTTCTGATATCGATCTGGCTGTCACTAAAACCGTGTCTCCGGAAACCACCAAGGTAGGCGAAACCGTCACTTTTACAATTCAGGCAACCAATATCCCGCTGGCAGAGAACGCCGGGAACCCGATTACCGCAACGGGCGTCATCGTGACCGATGCACTTCCGGATGGCTATACGGTCGAGAATGTCAGCGTTTCTAAAGGATCCTGGAATGCAGCCAGCGATACGTGGACAATTGGTAACCTTGCCGAAAACGAGATCGTTACTATGACGGTTACCGCCAAAGTGAATGCGACCGGCCCCTATTTAAATACCGCGATTGTGCAGGGTAACGAAAACGACGACAATCAGGAGAATAACAAGGACGACGCCACTGTTACCGTCACTTATCCCCAGCCACCCAATTCAGATGATCACTCCACATCCATTAGCAGGCCGTCTGTTGACCAGGTGATCCCGCTCAATGGCGTTACAGAGAATCCTCCGTTGTTTTCAGGTAATGACCCTGAGGATGGCACCTATTTGGCCAATGCAGGTACCAATGCCAACCCGCAAGGCGTTATCATCGCTTCGCTTCCTACCAATGGAGAACTGTATTATGACGGATCTCTTGTAACGGAGAATGAGGTGACCACCAAGAGGCTATTCACGAATCCTGCATTGTTCAGTGTCAAAATGACCGGGCTCGGATATTCGACCACGTCGTTTCAATATGCATACGTCGACGCCGACGGGCTGACCGACGCGAGTCCTGCTAACTACACGCTCACATGGGAAGGTGCATTGCCGGTAACTCTGATTGGTTTTAAGGCAGTTCCGGAAGAAAACCGGGTTCGTCTGTCATGGAAAACAGCCGAGGAAACCAATGCTTCCCACTTCGACGTGGAACGTAGCCAGGACGCCAAAAACTGGAAAAAGATCGCAAAAACCGCTGCAATAGGCGACAGTCGCGAGCTGAACAGCTACACGACGGTCGACGAAGCGCCGCTTTCAGGAATTAGTTACTATCGCCTTAAAACCGTTGACCACGACAATACCTTCGCCTACTCCCGTACCGAGAGCGTGAACCTGGGTAACGCAGGGCTGGCGGTACACGTGTATCCGAATCCGGCTTCCAATGTCCTTCATATCAGCGGTACTGATCCAAAATCGGTCAGCCATATCTCGCTGGCGAATATCAACGGACAAATAGTCGTGCAATGGGGCTCTGTACCTGAGAAGGGAATCGATCTCAGCCAACTTTCCAACGGAATTTACCTGATCAAAATCATCACAAAAGATGGTTTACAGACGGCCAGAAAGATCGTAGTCAGCAAGTAATCCGCTTCACATTTCATCTAAACGCCGCTCCGCTAACTTTTACAGTTGGCCGGGCGGCATTTTTAGTTAGAAATTATCCGTTATTGCCAAAAATTAGAATCCAAGATGATCCAACGAAAAAAAGAGCATTGGTTCAAGATGCTTTTTGTCTGGCACGGATCGGTGCTCCCACAACTGGTACCACGGCTTTTCCTGCTATTGGTGCTCTCCGTCCTGATCGTATTCGTGAATGGAACGCTTTACCATTACAAAATCCCGCTAAGCCCTGCACCTTTCACGATTTTCGGGATCGCGTTGGCCTTGTTCCTCGGGTTCCGCAACAATGCCAGCTACGACCGGTTTTGGGAAGGCCGAAAACTCTGGGGTGCATTGCTGAACGACACCCGTTCGCTCTCACGCCAGGCTCTCACGCTCACTGGCTATGATCCCAAAGGCAAGGAAATCGGTGATTTTGTTGATATGCTCATCGCATTCACCTACTGCCTGAAACATCAGCTCAGAAAAACCGATCCCTCCCACGATATTCAACAACGACTTCCTGCCGAACTTGCGGAAATGCTGAAAAATGCACGTTTCAAACCGGTCATTCTAATGCGTGAGATGGGCATTTGGGTAAAGCAAGCCCGGGAAAAAGGGCTCATCGAGCCGATTTGTCAGGTAGCGATCGACGACAACCTGAACAAACTATCCGACATTGTGGGAGGTTGCGAAAGGATCGCCTCTACGCCTATCCCCTACACCTACCAGGTGCTGCTTCACCGAACCGTTTACTTGTATTGCTTTCTGCTGCCTTTCGGATTGGTCGACAGTCTGGGGTGGATCACACCTTTCATCACCGTTTTCATCGCCTATACATTTGTCGCCTTCGAAGCAATTGCGGATGAACTGGAAGACCCTTTTGGCACCGAGCCAAATGACCTCCCACTGAATGCGATGAGCAGGATGATTGAAACAACGCTTCTGGAAATCATCGGGAAGCCGACTTTGGATACGGCGGAACCCGACGGCTACATGCTCGATTGACTTTTGCTATGAATTAAACGAAAAGGCTGGCGAGGCATCCAAATGGAGCATCAGCCAGCTTTCCGCACAATAAGGGAGTTTACTTAATGGAAACGGCCTTCACCATATTACTGATTCACAACCCTCATGATGCGGCTGCTGTTCCCTTTCGGGGTAAATGTCCGGAAGAGGTAGTTGCCTTTCGAAGTTAGCGGCGAAGTATAGAGGGCACTATTTATCGTAGGTGATGTGCCGTCGGTTGTATAGCGTATGGCAAGGCCCGGATACTGACTGTTCACTGTCACTTTTCCGTTTTCAATTAACACGCCGGCAGTGGGCACGCGGTAGGCAAACCCACCCGCATAATAATCCAGACGCGGTAGTTCACGGCTCCACACACGCTGCACATAGCCATTCCATGCAAGCTGATATTCGGCACTGCTCCTGGCTGTATCGGCCTCCGTGGCCCAATCGGGTTCTTTTGCCCAGGCTCTTTCCGCGCCACTTAGTAGTTTGGGAAGGAGCATATATTCAAATCGTTCCGGGGTTTCGATCGTCTCACCCCAAAGTGCAATTTGCAGACCGACAATATTCTTCTTGCCTTCCTCGGTAAGCGCTTTTTTGCCACGGTAAGCATTGGGCGAGACCGGATTCCCGTCCAGATCTTCGCGACTGTTCTTGTAATAATCAAAAGGGATAAAGTAATAGGGCTTGTCTATATCTACATAGCCGGCCCAGAACATCCCCGGTTCGTTGAAACTCTTGTTGGCCGCCATGTCGGCGTAGTTGTTGGTCACATTGGAAAGTACCACGCGGTAACCCAGATTGGCCATCCGGTAGGCCAGGTCCTCGGCACCTGTCCCGAGCAAGTTGTTCCAGACATCCATCTGGTAGCGATTGTGGGCAACAGAGCTGTCCTCTACCATTCGTTTCCTGCCATTGTTGAATACTTTCTTCATACCAATCTCTTCCCAGCCGTACAGGTAAAGGTTTCGCTTCTCCAGCATCATGTTGACTTTGGAGAAATAGTACTTCCAAAGTTCATCAACATCCTTTATCGAAGCATCTTTTTCGAGCAAAGCCTTCACTGCCGGTGATTTTTCCCATACACCCGCAGGTACTTCATCGCCACCGAAATGGATGGTCTCCAAAGGTGCATTCGCCTCTTTATACATCGCCAGGAGTTCGTCGGTCACTTTTTCCATGAAATTATAAACCGATGGCAGGGCGACATTAACGACGTTGTCTCTCCAACCCTGTACCGAGCGATATTCCGAAGCATCTTCCGGGTCTTTCAGACGATATTTCTCTGCTTCTTCTTTTTGGCCCTTTGCCATCCAATCACGATAGCGTTTTTCCATCGAATAGATCGCAGCACGCGCGTGACCGGGCGTCTCAATCTCGGGAATGACGCGAATGTGCCTGGCCGTGGCAAAGCGAAGTAGCTCGATGTAATCACTTTTGGTGTAGTAACCACTTCCCGGATAGGCACCTGCAATGGGGCCTGAACCATAAGTCGGGCGGAGATGATCTTTTTCGTCGAGGGTATGTCCGCGGCGTGCGCCTACCTCGGTGAGTTCAGGAAGTCCGGGTATTTCCAAGCGCCAGCCTTCATCGTCGTTCAGGTGAAAATGGAGCACATTCATTTTGTACAATGCCATCAGGTCGAGTACTTTCAGTAACTCTGCTTTGGTTCTGAAATTACGCCCCACATCAACCAGCAATGCCCGGTGACCGAATCTTGGAGCGTCTTCCACTTCCAGTGTCGGAAGTGCATACGATGCTTGCTTACGCTGCCAGGCATTAGCCGGGAGCAATGTTTTTAGCGACTGTATCCCATAAAATATCCCAGCCGACGAAGAGGCCGACACAACGATTTTGTCCTTTTGCACAGACAATTGGTATGCTTCCGATGCTATGTTATTTTTTTGCAGGAAAATAGCTTTGCCCGTACCGGTTTCAGCGACGACCGATTTTTTGGTCAAAACCTTCGCAAGCTCTTCCGCCAGTAAGTTTGCTTCTCTGGTGAACGATGGATCGGTAATGATCCTGATCCCGGCATTCAGCTGAAAGCTCCCGTTGGTTTCCCGGTAGCTCGCAGGGGTAGGAAAAATTTTGATTTGCTTCTCCAATGGTCCAAATTTCAACTGCGCGTTTTGCTGAAAAGTAGCAGCAGCAATGGCGGGTTCGTTTTGAAGTGCACCGAGGTAGTCAGGATCTGCATTGGCTATTTTTTCACCATGAGCAGGATTTTTGTCCCAAACAATGTAAAAACCCAGCGATAAATCGGAGAGATTTCGAAAGTCTTCCGCGGTAACTTTAATACGGGTAGTTGCTCCGGGCGCTAATGGCTTGAAGTTTTTGGTCGGAGTGATCCGGTACAATCCGCCATCCAATACGGTGATGTCAAAATCCGGGTTTTCTTCTTTTTGTAATCTCTTGAAGTTGTTAAAATAAATGGCCCATCCACTGACCGGCAGCGCAGTTTTACCGGAATTGGTCAATGCAACTGCACTTTTCAGTGGGGCATCAGGAGTTGCGCGCTCCACCACCATTTTGTATGTCAATGTGCCTGTTGGGAAAGTCGGCTGAGCAAAACACCAGCTTAAACTTCCAGCCAAAAGCAAAGTGACACGTAGTAATCGGGATATCGTATTCATAGCCCAAAAGTAGGTTTGAGCAAGTAATGCGGCTGTTCCAATGATCCCAAAAGAAGTTAAAATAGTCCCGGGCTCTCCATCCCATTCAACAAAATGCAGGATTATGCGCCTTGATGGTTCCTTAATTTCGCCACGTATTCGGATGGTGAAACACCGTATTGCTTCGTGAAACTTTTGGAGAAATAGGAAGGCGTGTTAAACCCGACTTCATAGGCGATCTGGTTAATGTTAAGCCGGCCTTCCTGTAATAGTTTCAACCCTTTTTTTAGCCGCACGGATTTAATAAAATCATGAACACCCTGGCCGGTTAACGATTTAAACTTGGCATACAGCACCGTCCGGCTCAGATTCGTCAGCTCGCTGATTTTCTTATTGTCCAGATCGGGCGCAGCGAGGTTTTCTTCAATGTAGGTTACTATGTTATCCAAAAACTCTTTATCCAGCTGGCTGGTGACCAGATCCGAAGGGTAAAGTTCGTCCGACTGGACAAACTTCTGCCGAATGATATCCTGGTTACGGATAAAGTTATACACCACCTGGAATAGTAAATGCTGTTTGACAGGTTTCATCAGGTAGGCGTCGGCCCCCGCTTCGTAACCCGACAGCTGGCTGTCTTCTCCGGCCTGACTGGTCAGTAAAATAACCGGAATATGGCTGGTGTTTGGATCATTTTTGATGGTCTGGCAAAATTCCAAACCGTTCATTACCGGCATGATCATGTCTGAAATAATCACATCGGGCTGTGACCCGGCTGCAACCTGAATGGCCTCTACCCCATTTTCCGCTTCGGAAACATCGAATACATCCGAAAGCAAAAGGCGAAGGAACGTCCGTATCTCGGGGTTGTCATCAACAATCAGGATTTTCTTTCCATGTAATGCCTCCACTTTTTCAGCTGACAATGTTTCAACAGTTGCGGTTTCGGTAGCTGGTTGAGATGCAATCGATTGGGTAATCCTAGAAGAATCAATCGCTGTATTTCTTGATTTTGGAAGGATAACGGTAAAAGTTGTTCCCTGATCCGGCGCACTTTCCACGGAAATGGAGCCTTTGTTAGCCTCAATAAATTCTTTGACAATGACAAGCCCGAGCCCGGTGCCGGTTTCGCCGGCAGTACCGATGGTAATGCTTTGCCGCTGAAAATCGAACAAGCTGGTGGCCTGCTCCTGGTTCATGCCAATGCCTGTGTCGGTAATGGATAGTATAATCTGATCGCCATTAACACTGGACGCTACGGTGATTTCTCCGTTTACGGGCGTAAACTTAATGCTGTTGCTCAACAGGTTACGCAAAACAGTGTCAATCATTTGGACATCAGCAAAAATGGTGTGTCCCGGATCTACAAATAAAGAGAAGTGAATGTTCTTACCTTTCATTTGCTGTTCCAGAAGCGCTTCATTTTTGATCAGCAATTCGTACAGGTTGAGGTCTTCCGGAAGGTAGGTGATATTCTGCGTCTGTGTTTGGGCCCAGTCGAGCAGGGTTATGAGCAGATTCTGAATGGAATTTGAACTTTTATTGATATCCGTGATGTAGCTGTAAATCTCGTTGCTGCTCAGCTGCGCAAATTTCACTTTGAGCAAATCGGAAATCCCGGACAAAGCGGCCACCGGATTTTTAAGGTCATGTGCAAGGATAGAAAAGAAGCGATCCTTGGTATGATTACTCATTTCCAGATCTTCATTGGCTTCCTTCAATTCACGCGTTCTGGCTGTCACCACCTGTTCAAGCTGCCGGTTTTGTTGCTCTACGGAGGCCAGGCGTTGGTAAAATATCAAAAGGATAACCCCGACAATCGTGACAAGAATCAGTAACCTGAACCACCAGGTTTTCCAGAACGGCGGGGTTACGATCAGTACTATTTCCGCACTGTTAGCAGATAGCTCACCATTATTGGCGACAGTTTTTACCCTCAGCAGATACTCTCCGGCATCGAGGTTCGTGTATGTTACGTTGTTTTTTGATCCAATCCGGCTCCATTCCTTATCAAATCCTTCGAGCATGTAAGCGTAGTTGACCTTCTCTTTATTGATGTAATTCAAAGCCGCGAACTCGAATGTTATGACCGACTCTGCGTAGGATAGTACAATTTCCCTGGCCGTGTTAATGCTCTCAGTTAAAGGAGAATCATTTTTCCTGACCGGCACTTCTTTATTGAAGATCTGGAAGCTGGTGAAAAGGACAGGAAGTTCAGTAGTAGATGTATGGGTGTCTTTTGGATCAAATTCATTGAATCCGTTAAATCCTCCAAGGTACATTTTGCCATTTCGACTCAGGCAGCGCGCGGCTTTAAACTCATTTCCCTGCAATCCGTCGGTAATGCCAAAATTTTCAAATGTATTTCTGGCGATGTTGTACTTGGAAATCCCTTTGGTTGTACTAATCCACAGATTGCCGGATTCGTCGGAAAGCAAACCGGTAATGACATCGCTGGGCAGACCATTCCCGGTGTACCATTGGGCGATCTCACCCGTTTTCGGATCAAGGCGGTTCATCCCATAGTTGGTACCCAGCCACAGATTCCCCTGAGCATCTTCCCAGATACAGGTTACACTATTGTTACTAAGACTGTTAGTCGATTCTGTGTGTTTAAAGGAGCGGAATTTGCCGGTCTTCTTGTCCATCATAGAAAGTCCTCCCCCGTCAGTCCCTATGAGCAGTTGGCCGCTGCGACTTTCCTGAATAGTCAGGATGTAATTTCCGCTCAGGCTGGCGGGGTTTTTAGGGTCATTTACAAAATGGGTAAACGAATGATCGGACGGGTTGTAGCGATCGAGCCCGCCACCATAGGTACCTACCCAGAGCTGTTCCTGGCTGTCTTTGAAAAGGTAAAACGCGTAATTACTATTGACGCTTTTCGGGTTTTGGGGATCGTTTACATAATGCCGGTAATTGTTTTTCTCCGGGTTGAATACCGTAATGCCCTCGCCCCAGGTACCTATCCACAAATCATGGTTCTTATCTTCTGCTACCGTCAGCACGTAGTCGCCGGCAATGGAGTTTTGATTGTTTTTGAGGTGTTTGTAATTTCTAAACTCATTTTTTGAACGGTCGAAACGGTCCAACCCGCCTCCGTCGGTACCGATCCAAAGCAGGTTCTTTGCGTCCTCATAAATGAAGTTTACAATGTTGTTGCTCAAACTATTGGTTCCTTGCCGATGCCGGTAATGGTTAAACTTACCCGCTTCGGGGTTTACTACATTTACCCCACCATTCAGCGTCCCCATCCATATATTACCCTGGCGGTCTTTCAGCACGGAGTTTATCGTGTTGCTGCTGATGCTGGTTTTGTCATTATCGTTGGCCCGGAAGTGCGTAAAAGTGTCCTTTTGGGGATTAAAAAGAGTCAGTCCGTCGTTTTCGGTACCTATCCACAAATTGCCCAGATTATCTTCGGCAATGGAAAGCAGTACGTCGTTGCTTAGTTCCTTACGCTTAAAAGGGCTAAGCACCCCCGATTTTCTATCGAGCTGACTAAGCCCGCCGCCATAGGTGCCTACCCAAAAATTCCGGTGACTGTCTTCGAACACAAACTTGATCTTATTGTAAGGAGCTGAATTCGTTTGTGGGATCGCCTGGGTAAAGTTTCGGAACGTCCGTGTTTTCTTGTCGTAAAGATTCAGTCCGGTCGTGGTCCCTATCCAGATATTTCTGTTTTTGTCCTCATAAATGTGGGAGATACTGTTGCCCGTCAATCCGCCAGGTCGGTTGCCTGCCGCAGCATAATGTGAAAACTGCTTCTTCTTAGCATCATAAAAATCAAGACCGCTGGAAGCGGTGCCGATCCATACATTATTGTCACTGTCGACGAAAATACATTCGATGTAGTCACTGGAAATTGCGCCGGTGGTGGAAGATTTTGTACCCGCGCGGTAGTGGTAAAATTGATTGAATTTCGGATCGAATACGTTGACCCCACCCTCCCAGGTCGCAAGCCATAATTTTCCATCGGCATCCTCGGCAATGGACTTGATATCATTGGAACTTAAACTGTTCGGGTCGCCGGGATCTTTTTTATAGACGGTAAAATTGTAACCGTCGTATTTATTGAGCCCATCCATGGTGCCCAGCCAGATGAATCCATTTTTGTCCTGAAATGTGCAACGAACCGTGTTTTGAGATAAGCCGTCGTTGCTGCCGATGTTGAGAAATTTTACATTACTATTTTGGGCGAAAACGAAATTGGACAGCAAAACAAGCAAAAACACAGCAACTCTGTATAACATACTAAAATATCTTGAACGAAGACTTTCGCCACCTTTAATTCTTGAAGTTACGATTTTGAGCACTTAATCTTACTGAATTCTTCAAAATACCGCTAGAAAATTCGCCCTAAGTAACCTCACGGACAGATGTACCACAATTCGGGACTATTGGAACACGACAAGATTCGCCCTGCCGGTAGTTTTATCGGACCAATCATCGATCCAATGATCATGCCCTTCTGCCCACCAAATTTCAAGAACCCTTATTGATTAAAATGATGCTAAAATTTACAAGAAAACTACGCAACGCCCTGCTCTTTACAGCTTCTGGGATGCTGGTGCTCAGCACAGCGGTGGTATCCGTGCATGCGTCACCGAAAGCGGTTACCAGCAGGTTTAAAAAGATTACTATCTCGGGTAAGGTCGCATCAAAAGAAGGCGAACTTCTTCCAGGTGCCTCTGTCATGGAGAAAGGAACGCAGAACGGCACCAGTACGGATGCGAATGGCAAGTTTAGTCTGGTAGTTGAAGACAATGCCATCCTCATCTTTAAAATGCTGGGCTACGAAACAATGGAATTGCCGGTTGCAGGCAAATCGGTGCTCGACGTGGCGATGACTACAGACGTTGCTTCGCTGAACGAAGTAATGGTGGTAGGCTATGGCAGCAAGAACAAAAGCAGCTTTACCGGCTCGGCCGTGACATTGGGTTCGGAAGATCTTAACCAGGCCTCCCTATCTATGGCAAACCTTTTACAAGGCAGGGCAGCGGGTGTGCAGGTTACACAGAATAACGGTACGCCCGGAGCAGCCCTTTCCATCCGGATTCGTGGTACCAATTCATTGAACGCCGATAGTGAGCCGTTGTACGTAATTGATGGTTTCCCTGTGAACGGCGGAGTAGGCTTTACCCTGAACCCGGAAGATATCGCTTCCATCACTATTCTTAAAGATGCGGCCTCCACTGCAATCTACGGATCACGCGGTGCCAACGGGGTAATTTTGGTAACAACCAAAAACGGAACCAATAAAGCCAGCCGACTTAGTCTGCATAGCTCTTATGGTATCCAGAAAGTAGTGAACCGCTTTAACCTGGTTGGCCCTTACGATCATGCAATGCGACTCAACAGATTGGCGGGAATCAACGGGGAGCTGCCTCCTTATGGCGCTGGCCGACTGGATTCGTTGCAACGCGGAATATTGGGTACCGACTGGCAGGATGAGCTTTTCCGTACAGCTTCGGTACAAAATCACACAGTTAGTTTTACCGGCGGGAATGACAAAACATCGATTTTTTCCAGCTTTGATTACATGAATCAGGAAGGTATCATTGTTCATTCCAACTTTAAACGGATTGGCGGTCGTGTCAACGTGGATCATACAGTGAATGATAAGTTCAAAATGACCGCCCGCGTGTTTGGTAACTACGGTATTCAAAATGACCTGCCCCTCGCTCCTTCAACGATCAACGGATTTTTGAAGCAAGTTTTGAGAGCCAATCCCGCTTCCACTTACGATTCAGGATTGCCTCCGCAACGCGATGCCCGTAACCCGCTTCACTTTGTTCAGGCAGAGGATCGCGAGAATACCTCCTATCGTACCAATGGCTATTTCTCTTTGAAATATGAAATAATCAAAGGGTTGCTGTTACAAGGAGATTTCGGTGCAGATATAACCAAAAGCAAGTACCGTTACTTCGCTCCGTCTACAGTACCTAATGCTGTCTCTACAAAGGGTTTGGCTACCGTGACAAACATAGACGAAATGGATCTGATCTTTAACCCGACACTCAACTACGATATCAAGAAGGGCGATCATTCCATCAAACTATTGGCAGGTTACAATCATCAACACTTCACCTATCAGGAAACAGGTATAACGGCTACCAATTTCAGTAGTGACGACCTTGGCTATGATAACCTGGCAACGGCCCAGGAGTTCAATGCTTACTCAGGAAAAAGCATGATCAAGCGAAAGAGCTGGTTCGGACGTGTGGATTATGACTTTAATGACAAGTATATTTTTACCGGTATTTACCGCATAGACGGCTCTTCCGTTTTTGGCGACAACAACAAGCTGGGTTATTTTCCTTCTGCGGCATTTGCATGGAAATTTGGTCAGGAAGAAGCATTGAAGAACCTGTCGTTCCTATCGTCTGGTAAAGCACGCGTAAGTTATGGTATCACAGGAAACGACCGTATCGGTTCGGGCATCTCTCTGGCGACGTTCGCTGCCAATAATTCAACGCGGTATACTTTTGACGGAGTTTCGTCTGTGAGCGGAATCGCGGTTACGCGTCTTTCCAACCCCGATCTGAAATGGGAACAAACTACTGCCTGGGACTTGGGACTGGAAGTAGGGTTGTTCAATAACAGATTAATTGTAGAGGCTGATTACT
The DNA here is from genome assembly GCA_965649915.1 of uncultured Dyadobacter sp. Classification (GTDB taxonomy): domain Bacteria; phylum Bacteroidota; class Bacteroidia; order Cytophagales; family Spirosomataceae; genus Dyadobacter. Next base: position 40,814 of record CBFGMV010000004.1, on the reverse strand, counting down.
ACGATAAGCAAACCAATGATTTGTTGCTTGACAGAAGTATTTCTCCTTCCACAGGTTTTGAAACCCGTTTCGGAAATGCCGGTAAAGTGCAAAACAGAGGGGTGGAACTTTCTGTTCAGACGGTTAACCTGAATGGCAAGGATTTCAAATGGAACAGTACGATCTCTTATGCCTACAATAAAAATAAGGTGAAGTCATTGGGTGTCAATAACTCGGACATCTATGTGGGGAGCTTCAAGCCGGACGGAGCTGCAAATTTTGAAAGTCCGTTTATCATCCGTGTGGGCGAGCCTATCGGTGCGATTTATGGCTATGTATACGAAGGAATTCTTCAGGAGAACGATCCGGCACTCGCCACGCATCCTAATGCGAAGCCTGGGGATCCCAAATTTGCAGATCTTAATGGCGATGGAGTCGTGAATGCGGACGATCGCAAAGTGCTCGGAACCGGTGTGCCTAAGGTGAACTTCGGTTTTACCAATAACCTGACTTACAAGAATTTCAGACTGGATGTGGTAGTTCAGGGGCAAGCCGGAGGAAAGCTGGTCAATGTTCAGAAAGTCGATCTACTGAACCCGATTACCCAGGGGAACGTGCTTAACCAGGTAATAACGGACACCTGGTCGCCAGAGAATCCAGGCGGTACGATCCCGGCCCGCAGCTTTTATGGTAATACACACGGCGGTTTTGTCAACTCGCGTTTTGTTGAAAGCTCGGATTTCCTTCGTTTGAAAAATGTAACACTTACGTACAGCATTCCTGCTTCGATATTGAAAAGCTTACGCATAGCCGCGTTTGATATCTATGTAAATGCGCAAAATCTGGCTACAATCACCAAATATTCTGGCTTAGATCCTGAGATTGGCAACCTGGTCGATAACTCGCAGCAAAACCGCAACGTGGCGAGAGGGATAGATTTTAACGCTTATCCGGTAAGTACCATGTTTTTATTAGGTGGAAGATTGACGTTTTAATCAAAATATAAATCGAATCAGAAATGAAGAATGCATATCGAATGATTAACGTAGCCCTACTCTCCGGACTTCTTCTGGCGACGGGTTGTGAGAATGGATTGGAGGACGAAACGTTTTCAGTGTACAATCAGAACGTACTTACCAAACCCGAGCACGCCGAACAGGCAGTTCGCGGAGCGTATGCAGCACTGAAAGATAATGGCGGATTTGGTTACTATGCCGGTCACTTGTATTGGTTGTACGAATATCCGGGCGAAGTGGTAACTACCACGGGTACGGCGCGTCAGGGAGGTCAGATCGATCAATTGACCTACGATGCCTCTAACTCGACATTCAATGGCGTATGGATTAGTATTTTCAAACTGATTTCAAGAGCTAACGAAGCGGAAGAGCTGATTTCCAATGTTGATTATATAGGAAACTCGTCGACAGTCGCCCTTCAAAACCAGAATTTGGGAGAAGTTCGTTTCCTGAGAGCATTGGCTTATTACGATGCTACATCACTTTGGGGAGCAGTGCCCCTGTTTATCAAATCCTCTTCCAAATTCACAGAAAGTGATGAAAATCCGCCCTTAACCGATCAGTCGGTCATTGAAGAAGCGATGATTGCCGATCTGCAATTTGCGGAGCAAAACCTGCCTCAGTCGTATACTGCAACGGAAGTGGCACGTGCAACAAGCGGCGCGGCTAAGGCACTTTTAGCTCGTTTGTACATGCGTCGTGGTGAGTTTGAGAAAGCTGCTGAAAAATCGTTGGAAGTAATGAACAAAAATTACGATTTGCGGACAAAGGCCGAGGGTGGTATCAAATCACTTTTTGCGACAGACAACCGCTCTGATAACGAGTTTATCTTTGTTTTGAAGTCGTCGAACGAGGCGGGTTCTTATGGTATCAATAGCAACAGCTTTGGTATTAATTCTGTCCCCTGGGATTTCAACAGGGGCTGGAACAACTTCCCGATCCACCTGCAATTCTATGCGCAATTTGATAAGGCAGATGCAAGACGAGAACTGCTGACTGGTATTTACAAAGCACTTTACGGGACGATTGTGAGTGTTCCGAAAGAGTTTGGTGGTATTGGCGGAACGGCTCCTGATACGACCGCGGCCAAGTACGTTTATAACCTGAAATACCCGCACGTGAATAACTACAATTACGCAGGTTTTAACAACGTTGTCATCATTCGCTATGCCGACGTGTTGCTGATGCGTGCCGAAGCATTGAACGAAGTAAGCGGCCCTAACCAGGAAAGCATTACACTGCTGAACCAGGTTCGTACGCGGAGCGGGCTTCCGGCGCTTACGCTGGCCGCTTTTACCACCAAGGATAAACTACGGGACGAAATTTTCGAGGAGCGTAGCAAAGAGCTCTTTATGGAAGGCCGTAAGCGCGATGACCTCATACGCTGGGGAAAAAGCGCAAGCAACGGGACCAATGCGTTGTTGAAATTTAAAGAGAAAATAGTACCAAGATTGCTATCGCCATCTACCTATTCTGATGCCGTGGATTACACCAAATATCCTTATCCTCAGAATGAAATTCAAAGCAACACATCCCTTGAACCGGGTGTGAATGCAGGCAGGGTCAGGTAACAAAATACATGCTTGGGGAAAGGTGCCGATTTTGTCAAATCCGGTACCTTTCTCTTCGTAAACAGTCAATTCGGTATGCAGAAGTTTAGGAAACCCATTGTTTTTATTGCCGTAATTCTGGCGGGAATTGCACTGCTCTGGCAGTTGGATTCGGTGAAGGATTATGTAGCTCCCATCCGGATTGGTGCGATCGATTTGGTTCATGTGCCCGAAAACCGGCTTCGCTTTAAGGTAAATGTGAAAACAAACCGCAAGTCGGATGCCTATTTAAAATACTGGAAACGGAACAGTAAGGACACATTGTATTCCACTACTTCAAAAGACACTGATTCACACACACTCTGGGTTGTCAATACAACCGGAGACACGCGTTACACTTTTCAGGTAGTAGCTTCGACAGGCACCAAAACGGTGCTGAGCAAAAAATACCCGCTCGAAACCCGCTCCATTTACCAGGCCACGCCTTACTTCACACTTGAACACATGGATAGTACTTTCTCCAAAGAAATGGAGAATAAATACTTCCTGACCCAGATTTTATCCGAGCCCGGATCGGCCGTTATCATTGATCACAAGGGCGAGATTGTCTGGTACGAGCCATTTAAAAAAGGGGTAAAAGTCTCACACTGGACACCCGAAAAAACAGTCATGTGCATTGTCGGGGCGGAGAAAATACCTTCTTCGGGCGGAGATGAAATTATCGAAATGGACCTGACAGGAAAGGTGCTCACGCATTTACAGGTCGGCAAAGGCGACATGGATAAATTGGTCCACCACGAAGTCCGTACCGATAAGGATGGCAACATTTATGCACTCACTTTTGACAAGAAATTATTTGACCTGACCTCCGTTGGCGGAGCAAAACAGGACACCGTGAAAGGTGATGGAATCGTCATTTTCAGTCGTGACGGGAAAAAACTGTGGGAATGGACCATGCTCGATCACCTGGACCCATTGTCGGATCCGGAAATTATGAAACATAAAAAAGACTGGGTACATGCCAACTCGGTTTACCGGGAAGACGATGGCAACTTCCTGATCTCCTACCGCGACCTGAATCAGATCTGGAAAATAGATTTCAAAACTGGAAAAGTGCTTTGGAAACTGGGCGATAAAGGGGATTTCCCGCTTACTGAAAACCAGCTTTTCAGCGCGCAGCATTTTGCGCATACCACTGCGAACAACGAGTTAATGATGCTCGATAATGGTGTTAAGAAGCAGACCACACGTGCGCTTTCATTCAAATTAGATCCCAACAACAAGACGGCGCAAACCGTGCTGGATATCAAATTACCTAAGGAATATTACACCACAGCCAAAGGGAATGCCCAGTTTATCAATGGCGATAAAGTGGTGTTCAGCCTGACTGACCCTCGCTCCTTCCTGATCACCGATTTAAAGGGCCAAATCCTGTGGAAAATTCTGATTGGCGGCGATCCTTACCGATTGGAACAAACGCCGGGTTTTGCATTGAATAAACCGACATTCTGAAATGGCAGTTACTTTCGAAACGGCTATTGAACGGCAAACGATCAGTTTGCGCTACCTGTTTTTCACTTTTCTGAAAATTGGGATGGTGTCTTTTGGAGGGCATATGGCGTTGATTTCCGTTATTCAGCGCGAAATGGCGGAAAAGGACAAAACGATTTCCGCTGAGGCAATTCTGGACGCGGTTGGGATCGCAAGTCTCTTACCAGGCCCGATGGCAGTTAATGTCGTCACCTACCTCGGTTATCATTTGAAGGGAAAAAGGGGGGCAGTGGTCAGTATGCTGGGAATCTTGCTTCCTGCCTGTACGCTGATGCTGGCGCTTTCCTGGGCGTACTTTGCTTATTCGTTTACCTCGGAAGGGGTTGGAAGTATGTACTTTGTCCCGGCTACGGTTGCGGCGATCATACTGTCGACCGGCGTTCAGATGTACCAGAAGGAAGTTGGCGGAAAGCCATTGAAGCTTGTTTTATGTTTCACAGCCATCTTACTGCTGCTATTTTTCAAGAGTTATTTCCTCACTGTATTGCTCCTGCTAGCCGGAGGCGTGGTCGGTGTACTGTTGAAATTGGGAACTGATAACAAATCCCGGAACAGTTCCATGACGGGTTTTAGTTTGAAACCAGGTAAGGCCGCCGCATGGACGCTTGCGCTGTTGGCACTGGTAGAAATCTCCTTCGTTGCCAATGTAGCCCGGTATTTTGAAAACATTTATATCAAAATAAGTCTCATCTTTTCGGGAATCAGCTTGTCGCTGTTTGGGGGAGGTTATGTGATGATCCCGATTATGCAGGCACTATTTGTGGATGACCTGAAATGGTTGCTGAAACAGGAATTTGTGGATGCCATCGCATTTAGCCAGATCACCCCGGGCCCCATCCTGGTGAGTGCGACCTTCATCGGATACAAGCTCGCCGGTGTTTGCGGAGCGTTGCTTGCCACGGCCGCGATATTTATTCCGTCGGCGATTGTGATGATCATCGTTTCCGGAATCTTCGAAAAAAATAAACACCGGCAATTTTTACAAAATCTGCTTAGCGGCATAAAGGCCGTGGTAGTAGGGATGATCCTGGTCGCGGGCGTGAAAATCGTGCAAGGATTTGCCAGTGACTATCTGTTGATTGGCGTTACAGTGGTCGTTTTTGCACTGAGCTATCGCCTCAAAGTAAGTCCTGTATACCTGATCCTGCTCTCGATACTTACGGGTATCAGCTTTTATTCCTGGCAATAAAATTTTAAAGACATGGCTGAAAACATGAATAACGAATTCCTGGCGATAACCGAAAGCCGGTCGCAGCAAGCGGTCCACCGAAAGCCAACCGGCATTCAGATCATCGGCACCCAGCGTTCCGGATCCAATTTGCTTCGGGTGATTCTGGATCAGTCGGCAGATATAGCGTCCCCGCATCCGCCACATATTCTGGTAGCATTCGCGCCATTGATGTCCAGGTATGAGCCATTGACCAAAGAAAATTATCAAATGCTGGTGAGCGACGTGGTCGATTTTGTGCATGCGAATCCGGTCCCATGGGAAGGTGTTGCATTGGATAAAGAAGCCATTTTCAATGCTTCGGACCGGTATACGCTTTTTGACCTCAACAGGCAGATTTATGAGGAGGCGGCCCATGCAAAAAACGCCCGGTACTGGTGCTGTAAAAGTATGGCCAATGTCCACTATGCGGAAGAGCTAGAAAAATACGGGATCATTGACAAGTACATTTTCCTTTACCGCGACGGACGGGACGTGGCTGCTTCGTTCAAAAAGGCTGTTGTAGGCGATAAACATACCTATTTCCTGGCCAGGCAGTGGAAGGAAGACCAGGAAGCTTGCTTGGCCCTCGCCTCGCAGCTGGATGCAGACCGTTTTTTTGCATTAAACTACGAAACGCTGATCAGCGAACCAGAGCGCACTGTCAAAGCATTGTGTGCGTTTCTGGATATTGCTTACAATGAAGAAATGCTCCATTTCCACACTTCCAATTCGTCAAAAATCACGGCAGCCGCGGGCGAAATGTGGGCCAATCTGGAAAAGCCGATCATGAGAGACAACACCGGAAAATTCATGAAAGCATTCCAAGAAGGCGATCTCGAAATATTTGAAATGGTGGCAGGGAAAACGCTTCAAAAACTAGGCTACCCTTTGTACACTTCCATGGATAATCCGGAGCTGATTTCGGAGGAAAGTTTGGACCAGTACCGGGAAGAAAATCAGTTGCTTAAAAATGAAGTGCTTGCAACTGCACGAAAAAGTGACCTGGAAAAGCGGGAACCCCAATTAGTCATTCTTGGTGAAATCCGGACCCGACAAGCAATTTGATCCTTAATATAACACGCGCAGCTGATGGCCGAGAAGCCAGTCGCTGACAGCCCAAGTAACCATGAAGAAATACATAGCAATAGTAAGTCTGGGATTGATGTTGTTCGTTAGTTGCAAATCCGATGGACAAACGGAAGCGCCGACTCCGGTACCGGAGGAAGAACAGTTGGATGGTGATCCGGATATAGGAGATTTGTCGGCCCCCGGTATTTTCTATGACAAATTCGAAGGGCCGATCGATGAAACCAAATGGGGGAAAATGAACCGCTTGTGGGGACAATCCGCAAATCCTGTGCACCAGCATGGCGGTGTGATTCCCGAGAATGTGTATTCCAAAAGTGGCAACGCGATTATGCGCGCATTGGGCGACCAGTATACCGGAACGCTTCGTGGGCCACAAGGGCATACGAAGCGGTTGGGGGGAGTACTTACTTCCAAAGAGCGCTTTGCTTCGGGTCGATACGAGTTTAAAATGCGGGTATTGCAGGCGCCGGATATGGGTGTGCTGTCGGCAGCGTGGTCATTCTGGTACAAAGAAATTACGCAAGCTTCGGATCCGCTAGTTTGGAATAAGGCCATTGCCGCCGGGAATATTCCCGATAGCAATGGCAAAATTATCCTGAACCATGAAATTGACATTGAGGTAAAAGGTGCGAATCTGAGTAACCCGATTTACACCAACTGGATCGGAGAGAAAACCGGGGAATACGATAGTAAAAATGTCGCCTATCCGACCGGATTAAATGACAAGAAGTTTCATGTGTACCGTTGGGACTGGCATACGGGTGGTAATGGACAGGAAGCCCGAGTCGAATATTATATTGATGACGTGCTGATGCGCACCAGTACCACGAGAGTTCCGTACTTTGCTTCCAATATTAACGTCGGCAACTGGTTTGCCTGGTGGGCCGGGAATGACAGTGGAACGTATAAAGCACCCAATTTCGAGTCGCTGGAAATGTATGTGGATTGGGTTAAATTTACCCCTTTCAATGAGCCTAACGACGATTTCTTAGACAATAAATAGCAAGTATGCATATTGATATAGAAGAACTCTTAACTATTGCCAGGGAAGCAGGCGAAGCAATTTTAAAGGTCTACAACGATCCTGAAAAGGCGGAAGAAGTGACGGTTAAGGCCGACGATTCCCCTTTAACCCTTGCTGATGAAGCATCCAATGAGGTAATTACAAACCGCCTGAAAATTCTTACCCCCGACATCCCGGTACTGTCGGAGGAAGGCAGGAACATCCCCTACTCCGAACGGAAAAACTGGACGTATTTCTGGTGCGTAGACCCGCTTGACGGAACAAAAGAATTCGTGAAAAGAAATGGCGAATTCACCGTCAATATTGCTTTGATTCACAACCAGGCCCCTATTTTAGGCGTAATATATGTGCCGGTCACCGACACGATGTATTACGCAACCAAGCAAACCGGTGCCTGGAAAATCGACGGTAAGGGGAACAAAAGTCCTTTGCGAGTAGATAACAAGTCGTCGGACTGGACGGCAGTGGGAAGCCGGACACACAGCGCTCCGGAAGAGGCTGAACTTTTGGCAAAATATCCCGTCATAAACAGTGTCTCAATTGGAAGCTCATTAAAATTCTGCCTGCTGGCCGAGGGATTAGCGCAAATTTATTTCCGCCAGGGACCTACCATGGAATGGGATACAGCTGCGGGCCAGGCGATATTAACGCTGAGCGGCGGGAGCCTCACCAAGCCGGACGGAACGCCATTTTTGTACAATAAAGAATCACTTTTAAATGGCAGCTTTCTGTGCCTAGTCAACGCGTAGTTTAAGCTTTTAACCGGATATGAAGCAAAATATTCCGCATCAAAAAGGCATGGTTATCTGGCTGATGGGACTTTCCGGAGCAGGTAAAAGTACGATAGCAACAGGTTTGGAAGCGAAGCTCAACGAAAACGGATTTTTCACTTTCACCATGGATGGCGATCTGATCCGTTCCGGAATTAACAGTGATCTCACCTTCACGGAAGCCGACCGACTGGAAAATATCAGGAGAGTGGTTGAGATTAGCAAAATGCTGGTACAGAAAGACATCATCACAATTTGCTCTTTCATCACACCCATGCAGAAACAGCGAGCGCTTTGCAGGGAAATCCTGAACGATCAATACTTTGAAGTCTTTGTAGATTGTCCCGTTTCAATTTGTGAAAACCGGGATGTCAAAGGCCTTTACAGAAAAGCCAGAACCAACGAAATCCCCAACTTTACTGGTATCAATGCAGATTTCGAACTTCCTCTCAATTCAAATCTTGTTTTAAACTCACATAAACATTCTCCCGGGGAATGCGTCGACTTAGCCTTCTCGGCAATCATTCCTTATATCTCTCAAAAAATGAATTTGTAGCAGCTCGTGTTCTCTGGCGTTAACTATACATGCTATCACCTTGAACATGAGTTCATTATAAAAGTTTTGTGAAAAATCAAACCAATCAGACTCAAACTTATTACTATCTATAAGTCAAGAAGATTAGCTACTAAAACTTACTGGATGCCATGCTTCAATATATGTCTGAAATAAGAAAACAATCGAAACATTATCATTGTTTGTACATTGCAAAGACTGTCAAAATGAGCACACTATCCAGTGAGGAGATCAAACGAGTCAATTCATGTATGCTGAAATTCTGAGGGCAACGGGCCATTACACCGATAACGAAGTAACGCTTTTCACAAAGCAGGTCCGGGAGCGGCAGATCTCTAAAAAAGAAATGCTACTCAAAACAGGTCAGACTGCCCGATCGTTGTATTATCTTCTAGAGGGCTCTGCCCAACAATATGAAATGGCAGGCGAACTAGGGCAAAACGTGATCGATCTTCACGTTGCGGGTGAATGGTTTCTTAATTATGAGAGTCTGATTTCCCAACGTCCTTCCAGGGTTTTCATCGAAGCATACACCGATAGCCGGATTTTGGAATTAAGTTTGGAAACAGTCCATTATCTGACCGGAAAGTCGGTTTCATTTTTACAACTCAACAAGGTTTTAGAAGGGGCATTGGCAAGGATGAACTTTTTCGATCATGGAATGACTCCCGTGGAAAAATATCGCTACATCCTCGATCATCGCCCCAGCCTGATCCAGACTTTCCCATTACGACTAATTTCCTCCTATCTCAAAGTTACTCCTGAAACACTCAGTCGGGTAAGAAATGGTCTGGCCAAGAGAGGCATTTCTTGATTTCGATCAAGGTTGATAACGGGATTGACTTACTACTTTTGGGCAAACCAATCATACAATAATGGAACATAACGCATTGTCCATCCGGCCCTTTATCGGCGCTGTTGATTTTGATACATCCAGAAATTTCTACCGTGACCTCGGGTTTCAGGAAACGGTTTTGACGCCACAAATGTCCCTATTCAAGTCAGGGGACTACGGCTTCTATCTCCAAAACGCATTCAATCGGGACTGGATCGACAACACCATGGTATTTCTCGAAGTCGAGGATGTGCAGACGTTCTGGGATGCGCTAGCGACTTTGGATCTCGTTGCGAAATACAAAAATGTACGGCTCACACCGATCCGTGTCGAGCATTGGGGCCGCGAATGTTTTGTTCACGACCCTTCCGGTATACTCTGGCATTTCGGAGAATTTTTTAGCAAATCATAGTTCGCAATGGCAGAGATAAAATTTACCAGGCTGGTACCAAATGTCTTGCGAGCAGCTTGCCAAAGCTTCCACAGAGGAGCAGCGATCGTTTGGCAACCAGTCAGGTGGACGCGTGTTTTTGTTTTTGTGGACTGATGACTTTTGGCGGGATTACAATAATCTCATCGATAAAAATATACGTATTGTTCGTGAGCCGACACAGGACGTTTATGGCACAGTGGCTGTATTTGCAGATTTATATGGCAATTTATGGGATCTGATAGAGCCAAAGGAATAGGCCTGATCAATGCGCGTATAGAATCACGCCCTGGTTGTAGCACTTTGTCATAAAATTGATTTCTTCGAATAATGGAATCTGAATTAACGCTGCAAATCATACTAATTAAACCCACGCCAAACGTGGTTTTTGGCCTTCAGAAGGGCGCTGGTGCCAATTACGAAACGGTGCAAAAGCAGATCTCCACATCCAACGACTTAATTTTTACGTTTACTATCAAGGTAAAAGGTGACAGATTAAAAGACAAACTTCCCAAATTATCGGGCAGTTTTGTTCAAGGTTCTGCCGATAGTAGGTTTGTTTATATCGACATCGGCACCTATGCTGGTCAGCATGATACGGTCTGGTCTAGACGGCTTAAAATCCCTTTGACGGGAATTACCTGGAAAGAAATTGATTTAACAATATCTGGCGGTGCGATGTTGCAGAGTAATGTTCCCGGCACCGGCCGGGATGGTGGCCCAAACTGTGCGACTGTAAAACCTTTTGCAGGTTGGCATATTCAAGAATCATAAACAAAAAAAATCTTGAACCTCGTACGCTGTTTGCTTTTCAGCCATTGTCATACAAAATCTACAATTCCTGCTCATTTGCTTCATCATCGGATAAGACACCCACACATTTCAAGGATTTGCAACACTACTATTACTAAGTTAGTATTACTTTGTTATACCTCATTTCCTTAGCCCATGATCCGAAACTACTTCAAAATGGCCCTTCGCAATCTGCATGCAGGTGGCTGGTACTCTGCATTGAACATTGGCGGCCTGGCCGTGGTGCTGGCTGTTGGTTTGCTTCTGTTCTGGTGGGTTCAGAATGAGCTGAGCTTTGATCGGTTTCATGCCGATGCCGAGCGGATTTACCAGATTAATATTCATTTTGGCAAAGGAGAGGACGAATATACTACCACTTCAACGCCAGGCCCTATTGCTGTGGCAGCACTCAGGGAAGTGCCAGAAGTGGAAAGCGCGGTGCGCATGGGTGATTATCCGTCAGCAACATTCCGCGCCAACAACAGAACATTTACGGAAAAGGATAATCTGGCCTATACGGATGCGAATTTTGTTGAGATCTTCAATGGCTTTAAAGTTCTTCACGGTAACAAAAATAAACTTTTCCCGGCCCCCAATGCCGTTGTATTGTCGGATAAACTGGCCCGTAAGTTCTTCGGAACGGCAGATGCCATTGGGAAAACATTCACCAATGTAGAAAGCAATGCCACCTTCACCGTAAGCGCAGTTTTGGAAGACGCACCCGACAATTCATCATTCAGACGGGACATGTATGTAAATCTGGCCGTTTTGAAAAACCTTAATCCACAAAACGGGGGACGCCCGGTAGACGAAAATTGGGACGACTATGGGTTTGGGACTTATGTAAAACTGGCTGCCAAGGCTGATCCGTCGGCGGTGGCAAAAAAGCTGACTGCCCTACATGCCAAGATACGCAAGGATGCCACCAACCCGTCGGACTTCCGGTTGCAGCCGCTCTCTGAAATCCACCTTTATGCTGTGGAAGGGAATGAGTCGGCGGGTAAACAAGTGGGAATGATGGGAGCCGTTGCGCTGCTTTTGCTCAGCATTGGTTGCATTAATTATGTCAATCTCACCACCGCGCGGGCCACGAGGCGGGCCAAGGAAATTGGTATTCGCAAAGTCGTAGGTGCCGGCTCCCGGCAGTTGGCCGCGCAGCTGCTGGTAGAATCTTTGCTCACGTTAAGCCTTTCACTGATTTTGTCGCTTGGGCTTTTGCAAGGGATCCTGCCGTTTTATGCAAGCGTTACGGGCAAATCCGGTAACTTTTCACTGTTCGATCCGCATGTGTGGCAAATTCTGCTCGGCGCAATTACATTCTGTTTTGTTGTGGCAGGCATTTATCCCACATTTCTGATTTCCGGATTTAACCCGATCCAGGCTTTGAGAGGACGTTCCGGCCAGGCGAGTGGCGCATTGCTGCGCAAATCGTTGGTGGTTGCTCAGTTCGGATTGGCAACCATACTCCTGGTAGGCACCTTTGTCATAGGCAGCCAAATGCGTTTTATCCGAGAGCGCGATCCCGGTTTTGACCGAAAACACACCTTCACATTTGATGGCCGGACTTTTACACCGCAGTTCAAGCAGGCGCTCAGCAGTGAGTCGAGTGTAGTGGGCGTTAGTACTTCCACCGACACGCCGGTCAATGTCTCAACAGGTACTTTATCTACGGATTGGGATGGAAAAGCCAAGGATAGGGCATTAATTATGGCCCAACTGAATGTGGATCGGGACTTTATACCCAATTTCAGATTGAAATTGCTGGCAGGACGAAATTTCAGGGGCGTCAAAGCAGATTCGACCGCCGTGATTCTGAATGAAACTGCTGTCAGACAAACAGGAATCAAGGATCCGATCGGCAAACGATTTAAGCTTAATGCCACGGAAGGGACTATCATTGGTGTGGTGAAAGATTTCAATATAACGTCGGTCCGCACTCCTATCTTCCCTTTGGTTATATTCAGTCACCCTGACGGCAACTACAAGGTGCACGTGCGGACAACGGCACGACTTGCGCCGGCCGCTATTCGAAAAGCCGAGCAGTTATGGAAGCAATACATCCCTGCCTATCCATTCGAATATGCTTTTTTGGACGCCGATTACAATGCGCTCTATCGCACTGAAGAGCAAACAGGCCGGCTATTTAATTTTTTTGCGGGTGTTGCAATGGTGATATCATGCCTGGGATTGCTGGGGTTAACCGCATTTACCACCGAACAGCGGACCAAAGAAATAGGCATCCGGAAAGTGCTCGGCGCAACGATTCTGAACATTACGACCTTGCTATCGAAGGATTTCATGAAACTGATCTTCATCGCCATCGTAATCGCATCGCCCGTTGCCTGGTTTGTCATGAATAACTGGCTAAAAGATTTTGCCTATAAAGTGGAGATGCAGTGGTGGATTTTCTTGTTGGCCGGCCTATTGGCTGCGCTTACTGCATTGCTTACCACTTGTCTCCAGAGCGTCAAAGCCGCCCTCGTCAACCCAATCGAATCGATGAAGGCAGAGTAACATTTTTATCCATTCACTGTTTGTGAAAGGTGAATATTTCAAAACAGTCTTGCAAAATTCTTCCTACGAGAGAAACAAATCATCTGGAAGCTATCAGATTTTGGTCGTTCACCAAAATGAGACCGCTGACAGGGTGATGTCCTTGTATGCAACTAATCCCCACAATTTTATTGCCTGGGATCGGCGTTTGGCGCAGTAAAAATTCGGGCAAAATTGACAGCCTCCTTGAAAAGAACGTTGAAACTAAAATCCGTAAAAACAATTGAGGGATCTGCAAAAACGTCCACTCTTTCGACGCCAATGTCTTCATTAACTAATTTTCGTATCAATTCAATTTCGAAGACAAAAGTATTTGTTCTTGTTCCTTGTACAACCGGAAGAATCTGCCTTCTGAATCCCTTAACCCCCGCCTGAGTGTCTGTTATACTCCCGGTCAGGATCATCCGATTTAAAAACATAAGGATTTTTGAAAAAACTCTTCTTTTCAACGGAAGGTTTTCAAAATACTCCATACTTCTGTTGCCGTAAATGAAACAGCAGCCTGGGTTTCTATTAAATATTTCCACCATTTCCACGATCGGGTCCGTCCCGAATGGAAAATCGATATCAGTATAGATGATTAGCTCACCAGTTGCGTAATTTGATCCCTTTCTTATCGCTGAGCCCTTTCCTTCATTTACAATATTGTCTACGAAAACGATACCTGAGATGGAACTGAGAAATGCAACTTCATTTCTTTCCAGACTCGTTGATCCATCATTAGAAATAATATACTGAATCTCATGATCCGGCAATTTGCCATTTAACGTACTGATGTTCCCTAATAAGCCGGCAATCCAGCCAACCGGCGGATTGAAACACGGAAGGATAATACTAATCTGCTGGTTCTGAATTGATTTATATTTGATCATATGAAAATAAAAGCGGGAACTGCAATGCAAGCCACACTAAAAAGCATGGAATTAGTTTAATCAGATTTATCATTACAGCAATTCTTATAGGCGGATACTTGATAGGCATTGCCATGCAATCACCATAAAATAAGGTTATACATTCCGCTTCCCATACGGAATAAATGCCGCGACAGTGGGGTCAAAAATCCAACTTTCTAAGTTTTTTTATATTTCCACCAGTACCCCACCTTTCCCAATATTCAATCGTAATTATCGGCGACCTTTCATCAGTTTCCAATTAGGAAACCTGCATGACTTTCCCAATTATGGCTGTAAGTCATCAATGGGTTAACATTCTGCTAATCCCATGAATGCAACTTTACATAATTTATGAAAGCCCTTTGGTCTGCCGCCATCTTCTTAGTAACTCTGGTGCTTTTTCTATTGATACACCAGTATTTTTTTTGCTCCAGATTTCAATTTTATCAGCCAGCACCCTTCCATGGCAACGCGATTTACAATCCATATAAATCGGCAAAACCGGACCATTGGGTAAAATGCAATTTTCACGCGCATGCAAGAAGCTGGAATGGAATTACTAATGGAAATGGGACCGCAAATGATATTCACAATGCCTACAAAGCGTTGAAATATGGTGTTCATTGTGTTTCCAATTATCATAGCATCGACACAACCGGCTCACTTAAAAAGAGCTATATATCTGCTTATGAACACGGCTTTAATGTCAATAAAACGCACCAGCTCGTTTTGGGAAGCAAGAAAGTTTTATGGCTGGACTACCTTTTCCCACAAACTATTCACAATAAACAGGATGTGCTTAATCATTTGAGGGAAGCTAACTCAATTACTATATTAAATCACCCGGAATTAAGGAAAGGCTATCTTAATAGCGATTTTCAATCACTGTCAGGTTATGATTGCATCGAAGTTTTAAATCCCTCCGTGATTTCAACAGGTCAATGGGATGCCGCTCTCTCTGCCGGGAGAAGAGCTTTTGTTGTCGGAGATGATGATTTACACAATGTTATAACAAAGGATCGACTTGGTAAGATGTGTACATTTGTAAACGTACAGGAAAACAGTAAAGGTCTAGTTCTAGAGGCGCTCAAATCCGGAAATAGTTATGGCGTTATAATGGGTGACAATCAGAGTGTGGATTCTGTACCTTATCTCAAAAGCCTGACAATCAATTCCGATATCATCACAATCGAGGTAAGCCAACATGCCAGAGAAATTGTTATTATCGGTCAGAATGGAAAGGTGATACAGTCGTTCAGCAATCTTGAAAAAGTCAAATTTGTACTCAATAAAAACGATCATTACGCCAGAGCCACCTGCACCTTTGACAACGGTACCAAGCTATTTCTAAATCCCTTGTTTTACTCGGATGATCATGATTCCATTCTTTCAACAGTTCCGGAAAATACTCTGGAAACGATGTTGTTTCGTGCATTAGGTGTTGGAATTATTTTCATATGGCTGTTTGTGGTGCGAAAAGTGGTGCAATGGAAGAAACAGGATTGTCACTCCCGAGAATGGGTCTCTTTCAAACTCTAACCCCCGCCTATTAGTGTCACAAATAACGCTGTCATTCAATCCATTAGCTCAAATTATTGTCATTACGACATTGATACGCGTTCTATTAGCCACCTTTCTTAATCTTGGCAATGATGAAGTTTATTACTTTACCTACGCGGTACAACCCGACTGGAATCACTTTGATCATCCTCCGTTAGTCGGACTTTTTATTCGGCTCACTACGCTAAATCTGACCTGGATAAATGACGTGTCAATGCGCTTGCCAGCAATTTGCGGAGCTGCCATCAATACATGGCTTATTGCAAAATGCACACAACGAATAGCCAATGAAAGAGCAGGAATTTTCGCCTCCATTCTCTACAACGCTTCAATTTATACGAGTCTTATTTCCGGACTTTTTATTTTACCGGATTCGGTGCAGCTTATATTTTGGATGGCGGCGTTGCATGAAATGGTGAAGATAGTTGACGCACCAGAAAGTGCAAATAAAGACAATCGCATTTTACTGGTTGGTATATGGATCGGTTTAGCAATGATGTGCAAAGTTCATGGCATTTTTCTTTGGCTTGGCTTTATAGGTTTCATTGTTTTTCATCGCCGCTCTTTACTGAAAAGCCCCTTTTTATATCTGGGAGTAGCGATTACACTTCTACTTATCTCCCCTATTCTCTACTGGAATGTCAGCAACGATTTTATCACCTGGGGGTTCCATAGTGAAAGAGTTACAGTTCACGAGGGTATTAATTTCAAGTCATTTCTAGTGGCAACAATCGGGCAGGTCCTGTATGCGAACGCTGCACAATTTGTTATTTATATCATTTGCCTTACAGCATTTGTCAAAAGAAAAAAGTTTACAGGAAACAATGTCACCCAGTTCTTGCTATGGTGCAGTGCTCCGATTATTTTTGCAACAACTCTGGTCTCCCTATTCAGAACTACACTCCCTCATTGGAGCGGGCCCGGATTTCTCGGATTGATGATTATTGCAGCGATCTACATTGATTTCAGCATAACTCAACATTCAAAAAAACCGTATTATTTTTTAAAAGCTGCTGTCTTCATAACCAGCTTTGTCTGTGTTGCCAGCCCTTTGCTTATCTGCTTTTTTCCAGGTACAACCTCAGATAAGGCTTCTCCCGAGACAGGCCTAAACGACTCGACACTTGATTTGCATGGCTGGGATGAACTGCTATCTGCTTTTGAGAAGATTCGGAAGGATGATATTGCAAACAAAAGAATGGTCGAAGCCGACCCGATGGTTGCACATAAGTGGTTTCCTGGCGGTCATATTTACCACTATGTTGCTTATCCTCTGAAAATGAGGTTTGTCGGATTAGGGAACCTGAACGATCTGCATAAATTCCAATGGCTCAATTCGATACATGGATCTATCGAGCCCGGATCAAATGCTTATTATATTTCACCTTCTAACAATTTCACAGATCCAAAGACACTCTATTCTGGAAAATTTGACATAATAGAACAGGCTGCTACAATCACTCAAAAAAGAAGCGGAAAACTCGCCCGTTACTGGTATGTTTACAGGCTTAAAACATCAAAAGGAATGTAACAGTCCCTCCTTAAAAATTACTACTATTAAAAACGGGAATATTTGCCAGCCTGGCTTTTCTTAAATTACGAAGCTAAGATTAGTTTGGTGATCCTGATCGCGGAGATACCGCAAATGGGTTTTTGAAGCTTTGTGTGTTACAGAAATTTCTAGAACCTCACACATAGATGAAAACCTTCCCAACTCTCCTCCCACAAATAAGTAAGGACAGCTAAAATCTCCTACTAAAATTGTTATCGACAACGTCCTGGCTGAAATGATCACCCTCTTCGGTAGCTATGTGCGAGGGGGCTGAGGTTACATATGAAATAACAACGAATTTCAGACCTGTAATCACTGCCAACTTCCAAGAATTTTTTTGCGAAAAATTGCAAATTCCATAACTATAACTCATTAAAAGTCACCTGTTTAGTTTATACAAAACCTGCACACTAGCTCCCCACAAAAGGTCCTTTCCAGAAAACTCTGTTTTACGCAATTGAGGATTAACGTAAGGGCTTACCCTAAACAGGAACTTGTTCGAGCGGCGCTCTAGACCCAGGTTAATTGTAATATCGTTAAAAGGCTTTATTGCCAATTTTGCATTATATTCTCCTTTATTAAAGGATTGACTATTTTCTTTATAATCGAAATGGATTTCCTTTTGGGAGTAAACCGAAAGGTCGGTTCCTATCCCGAACCGCAGAGCCCAATTCGGAATTATTTCGTGATGATAAGCGACTGCCAAGGGAATTTGAACGAGCTGACAATTTTGTTCAATATTTAACAAATCAACATTTTGAGCTAAGTAGGGCGCATACAGAGCCCGAAAATCCCGGCCAGTCTCTTGACCAAACTGCTCGGCCGTGTCGTAACTTTTACCCGTGATCTCTGTCCAGCGAGCACCGGCTTGAAAACTCCATTTAGGAGTGATCCGTAGCTCCCCAAGAATTGAGCCTGCCACCTGTTTGTTACCTACCCCAAGACTTCCACCCACATAATAATCCATCTTTCTAAGAACCGACTTAATTGACTCTGAGTAGTATTTGGGTTTGTCTTTATTAACAGAAGATAATCTCTCCGGCGCCTTTAAAGCCGGCAATTTTAACCCCATAAATGAAAAATGACTGATACCAATAGGGTTTAGCTCCGACAGTAACCAGTTTTTGCTTTCCTTGCCTCGGGGCACATTATTTGAGTTGTCGGTAGCGGAGGAGTAATTTTTTATTGTCTTACCAGCTTTGGGAAAGTTGTCGTTGTTGGTGTCCCCTGCGTTGTCAGACGGTTTATTATCTTCACTGGCTACCTGGAAAGGTTCTTTCTTAACTACGGCATTGCCTGGTCTGTTGACGTTTAATTCTGTACCAGAAGCATTAATCTGAGCAATGGATTTTGAAGCCGTTTCAGCCTGTTCATTGGGCGCAGTGCCGGATGAATCTGTGGGCCTAAAGTTTGGGTTCCCTACTGTCTCATCGGTTAGTGGATCATTATTGGGCTGCTGAATTTCATTGTAAGAGTTCTGCCTGCTATAAAGTAACTCCGGCTGATCAGTTAGAGTGGATTTTTCAATATATCGGTTAATGTATACCGTGTCAACTCGTAAAGCCTGTTTTGGAGTAGAATGTAGATCATTATAAACGATTTTGCTTTTTAAAGAATCCAGAGAGGATAACAGTTTTTTATTATTAAGGTTTAGAACGTAATTAAAGCTTAGAGAGGCAACCAACAACGAAGCAGCCAATCCATAAATCAGGATTTTGGCCCATGAAAAATAGGATCTAATGTTACCATGCGAAGAGACATAGTTATATATCCGATCGACTTCTTCATCGCTTGGATCCAGACCCAATAACTTTTTCCGGAATTCATCGTCAAATTGTTCAGTTTTCATCAAATCCTTTATTTGGCCAGTTATAAAGTTGATACAAATTCGGAAAGTTTATTTTTATCATAGTTTGAAGCTTTCGTCTGGCATCCCTTAGGTTAGATTTTGATGTTCCCTCCTGAATACCAAGCATGTTGGCTATTTCCTTATGCGAATACCCATCAATCACAAAAAGTGTAAAAACCATTCTATAAGCGGGCGGAAGGCGCTGAATCATTAGCAATATTTCCTGGGCAGATATTTCACTTAAAATATCATCACTCCAGTCCGTAACTTCCAGATCATCCAGACTAAGCTGTCCCTGCCATTTAAGATTCTTCCGATAATAGTCAATGGCTGTGTTAATAGCAATTGTTCGAAACCATGCTTTAAAAGGTTGAGCTTTGTCATAGCTATGTAAATTTATAAACACTTTTAAAAAGCAGTCATTGACAATCTCCTCGGCTTCCTCGAAGGTAGCTGCATATCTAACCGAAATGCTTTTGGCATATCCTGCAAATTGTCGGATCAGACATCGCTGTGCCTGCGTATTTCCATCCTTACAGGCATCCAAAATGCTTGAGAGATCCTGATCGTTAAAGAGAGTTTTCCTTTTGAATAGCAAGGGATAATTATATTTGACATCATCTTCCCCGTACGGAAGGGGATGTCTAAAGGTGGGGTATGGTTCTGTATTTTTTTAGGAGGAAGGATTTTTTAGGATTCACCCCACCACTTTTTCGGACAGTCCGTAATGGCTTTTGAAAACAGTGTATCCCCGTTCCCTAACCACGTTTCGCTTTTCAACTATGGTTTACTTAAAAAAAGATCACGTCGACTGTACCGTTTTTGTGGTTGCCGGGCAGGACTTCACTGTTACCAGGGTGCATGATCCCAAATGGCACAGAATTGCCCGCTAAGGCTGTGTTCGTCTGAGACTAAATCTACGAAAAAGAGCTTAAATATAGAAAATGAGAATAAATAAAAAACAGGATAAGTCTGATGAGCCGGTGTATACCCTCGCAAATAGAGAGGTTTTGCTGATCAACTATTCTGATAGATGGAGATATCACTTCGGCAGCCGACATATGGCTGATAGATAGAAGATTAGATGTGACACAGCGGACTCAGTCCGACGGATGATCGTATTGACAAAGAACCGGTTATCCTCCAATTGCAAGGCGTGAAATCAGGCGGATAGTCAACAAAGTCAAAGAAAACAATTAAACTTTATGAAGTTCAATTTGGATATTCTTAAATATCACCTGTTAATTCAGCAAGGAATTTCTCCCGAACGTGTCAACCTCGAAACTAATTTCAAGGCTGATCTGAAAATGTCTAATAACCAGATTAGACGTATGCTTGGCTTCGTTCAAGGGCAAACCGGAGTTATTTTCCCAAGCGATGCCACGTTTTATCTGACCGATGTTTTTGATCTGATGATCCACATTATGATCCGTGCGGTGGAAGTTGAAATAAGTGACGAATATTTCAATTCCCGATCTGAGACAGTCTGGCAAAACTTTCTCCGCACAAAGTTTATGCTTCCGGTTTATGCTCATCTTAATTAGCAGACAATGACCAAACATCTGTATTTTTTAAGTTTACTGGGGACACCAATTAGCAATGTGTCGGGCAGGTCCGTGGTACTGAGTGGTTGTGTCAATGATGCCCGGGCAGGTGAAGTTTCACAGAGTGGCTATAATTCTCAAATCAATACAGGTATCCGTGACGATTCATTTAAGTTAGACCGGGAATGTCATCTACAATGGAGAGGTGCGGTGATCATGTACGCTTTTTCAGTGGTATCATCGTCTTCCAGAACACCTAAGAGCGGTAAGATACCAGCATTTTCTCTGTACTGCACTCACTGGCAGGATGCAACGGAAAGCGCTCGTTATATTAGCGATGGCTAGAATATTAGAAAGCGTATAGTAATATCCGTTATTTTTGACTGTCGCCCAAGTTTATCATCAGGCTATCGATCTGGCATCGTCATGGTTATTCGATCAACTTGACAAACAAACACTGGCTAAGATCGATCCGGGTTTTCTTCTCGTCGCCGGATTTTTCAATTATTATGAGGGAGTATGTGCACATCAAACCATTTTATAAAACATTTATCTGGTTTATGCAGGATCGGGATAAAACCGAAGGGTTGAAACAACTTAAAAATGGCTTCGGAAACATCCATGTTCTCAAAGGCGGAGGCAGGCATTTATCTCGCACATATTATGATAAAAAACCTTTTGAGGCATTGCAACACCTAATATCCCTTTCGGAATCATATCCCAATAGTCCATATATCGAAGGAAAATTGGCAGAAGTATTACTAAGCGCGGGTAAACCGGGAAATGACCTTGTGCATATTCAAAATCTAATGGATAGCGATATAACGGGATATAGAAATCTCGCCCTTGTAAAAATAGCGAACAATATATCAAACTTAACAAATGAACATTAATGAAACATCTTAAAAAACACGTAAACAAACTTTTAGAAAATATTATGAGAAAAACGAATCAGTTAAAATTCCTTAGGTCACTAAAAAGGCAGGTGCTACTTGCCGTTATGATATTTTGCCCAGCATTCATTTTTGCACAGACAAAATATTCAATTAGTGGTATAGTGAAGGATGCTGGCAATGGCGAAACACTCGCGGGCGCAACTGTCCTTTTAAAAGGCACGTCGATTGGAAGCACGACCAACGAATATGGTTTTTACTCTATCACAGCACCCGAGGGAAATTATACCTTAATCATTTCCTATTTGGGATTTACAACTCTTGAAAGGGCCGTGGACCTAAGCTCGAATCAAAACCTTAACATCGAGATCAAAGGGGATGCCGCTGAATTAGATGAAGTAGTCATTACAGCTGAGGAATCCAAGAAAATTGACCTTCAAACACCCCAAATGAGTGTGGCAAAACTCTCAACGAAGGACATCAAAAAGATACCTGTTGTTTTGGGTGAGGTGGATTTGATCAAGTCCATTCAATTACTCCCAGGTGTAACCAACGCCGGCGAGGGCGCATCGGGTTTCAATGTACGCGGCGGCGCTGAAGACCAGAACCTAATTCTCTTGGATGAAGCAATTATTTACAACGCTTCCCATTTGTTTGGTTTCTTTTCGGTGTTCAATGCTGATGCCATTAAAGATGTTAACCTTTATAAGGGAGGAATTCCTGCACGTTTTGGAGGGCGAGTTTCTTCGGTACTAGATATACGACAAAAAGACGGAAATAGTAAAGACTTTGAACTCAATGGCGGCATTGGTGCTATTTCCAGTCGTTTAGCGGCAGAAGGGCCAATGTTTAAAGACAAAGGTTCGTTCTTAGTAGCCGGAAGAGCTTCTTATGTAAATTTATTTCTAGCCTTGGCTAACCAAAGCAGCAGAGCCGGGTTCTACGATTTAAATCTGAAAGCTAATTATGAAATTGATGAAAAGAACAAACTATATCTATCTGGCTATTTAGGCAGTGACAACTTTGATCTGGCCGGATTTTTTACTAATTCATACGGAAACCTCTCAGGAAACTTGCGATGGAATCACATCTTTAGTAACAAGTTATTCTCCAATGCATCCCTAATATACAGTCGGTATAATTACAATCTGGAAATTCCGATTGAGGGAATTGACTGGACCTCGGATATAAACAATTATAATGTGCGCTATGACTTAGGGTACTATGCGAGCGATAAATTAAAATTTGATTTTGGAGTAAATGGCATTTATTACAACTTTAATCCAGGAAGACTCAATCCCTTAAATGCAGCTTCGGGTGTCAATCCGGAGAAGTTAGATAACAAATTTGCTTTTGAGACTGGGGCTTACGCAAGTTTAGAACATAAAATGTCCGGAAAGCTCACCGCTCAATACGGCTTGCGTTTTAGCTACTTCAATCGACTTGGAAAGCAAATATTAAACAACTACGCCAATAATTTACCAGTAATTTACAACAAGGAGCTAGGTATTTATGAGCGTGCTGAGCCCATTTCAAATACAAACTACGATAAAGGAAAGAGCATAGCTACATTCAATAACTTAGAGCCTCGGTTTGCTCTTTCGTATCAACTTAACGAGAAGTCTTCCCTTAAAGCAAGTTATAACCGAATTGCTCAATACCTGCATCTAATTTCCAATACCTCATCAGCCACGCCATTAGATGTTTGGGCACCCAGCGGAAAGTTTATTAAACCACAGATTGCAGACCAATATGCTGTTGGCTACTTCAAAAATTTAAACGAAAATATGTTTTCGATCGAAGCAGAAGCCTATTATAAAACTATCGGCAACAGGATCGATTATATCAACGGCGCAGAACTTATAGCACAAAACACCATCGAAACCGAAATTTTGACTGGTGAAGCCCGAGCTTATGGGTTAGAGTTTCTATTGCGGAAAAATCAAGGTGATTTTACAGGTTGGGTGGAGTATACGTTGTCAAAATCCCAACAGCTCACACCCGGAGGAGCAGCCGGAGGACCAGGCATTAACAATGGGAAATGGTATAGTTCTAACTCGGACAGAACCCACGACGTTTCGTTTACTGGAAGTTACAAATTCAACGAAAAATGGCGATTTGGGGCTAACATGGTATTCCAGACAGGGCGACCCGTGACCTACCCGAACGGACAGTTTGTGTACAGCGGATTATCCGTCGCGACTTATTCCGAAAGGAATGCAAACCGATTGCCAGCCTACCACAGACTAGATCTTTCTGCAACCTTAACACCTCAAAAAAACAAAAATAGAAAATGGCAAGCAGAATGGGTATTTGGAATATATAACGCTTATAACCGAAAAAATACAGCATCTATTGCTTTCGCTCAAAACCAAAAGACCGGCGTCACCGAAGCCACTCGCACCTCCATATTTGGTATTGTACCCTCAGTAACATATAATTTTAATTTTTAAGACAATGAAAAACATAAGTATATACAGCAAATTAGGAACACTCCTTCTATTATTAGGATTTTTAAACTCATGCACAGATGTCATAGATGTTAAGGTCCCGAACGGTGGTGCACGGTTGGTGATTGATGCCTCAATTAAGTGGCAGAAAGGTACTTTGGGGGAAACACAAACCATTAAACTCAGAAGATCAACTGCTTTTTTTGATAAAAATACAGATGTCCCTGTTACGGGTGCCGTAGTAACGGTGACCAAAGAGAACGACGGGTCAATATTTGTGTTTGCCGACCAGAATAATGGCAGTTACACTGCTACCGATTTTGCCCCGGAATTAAACGCATCGTACACTTTGAAAGTCCTTTACAACGGCAATACCTACACAGCAACAGAAACCTTAATTGCAGCGCCTGTTATTGATCGAGTTGAGCAAACCGTTGAAGGCTCAGATGGTGACACAGAAATCCTGCTTCAGGTGTTTTTTGACGACCTCAGAGGTGCTAAAAATTATTATCTGGGCGAATTTACTCCGTCCAATTTACCACTGCCATCTCTTGCAGTTATTAGTGATAAATTTTCCGATGGCAACGAAAACTATATTGAGAACGATAACGAAAATTATATTGCCGGAGTAACTGTGGGAATTAATGTGTACGGTGTTTCAAAGCGACATTATGACTATTTAAATATCTTGATTCAGCAATCTGGAAGTGATGAAGCTGGCCCTTTTCCAATTATTCCCGTGCCGTTAAAAGGAAACTGTACCAATGTCAATGATCCCAACGAAGAAGTGTTGGGATATTTCAGGCTAGGCGAATTTGATACTACATCCTATAAAATCAACTAGCAAGAATCCCGAGCTGCATTTATTTATCCAGCCATTTTCCGCAGATCGATGTGCTTGAAACGGGCAAGAATCCGATGAACGACCAGGAAGCTCAACACAGAATTCAATAACGAACATTAATGGAGGATTTGGAACAATACATAGATAACCTTTTTGAAAATAGTAGGAAAAAGGCCGCAGCCCGTCCAAATCC
Organism: uncultured Dyadobacter sp.; assembly: GCA_965649915.1. Taxonomy (GTDB): domain Bacteria; phylum Bacteroidota; class Bacteroidia; order Cytophagales; family Spirosomataceae; genus Dyadobacter. Next base: position 15,663 of record CBFGMV010000004.1, on the reverse strand, counting down.
TAAATCCGACGTCAGATTCGGGCTGCCGGACATTGAAAAGTTTGTCGTTACGTTTTTTGAAAACAACAGTAATTCTGAGCTCAAGTATCATAATTTGAAACACACTTTTAAGGTGGTGTGCCATACCAGGGAGATTTCACAACATTCTGGGTTAAATGATGACGATTCATTCATTGTGGAAAGTGCTGCCTGGTTTCATGACATCGGATACCTGATCCGGAATGAGCCTGAAGGTCATGAAGTTCTCGGAGCCGAACTTGCTGAGAAGTATCTGAAAGGTAATTTTGTTTCTGCCGAGATAATTGCAGGAGTGCGGGCATGCATTATGGCCACGATTTTACCTCAAAGACCTCAGGATCTTTTACAAGAAATTATCTGTGATGCTGATCTTTACCATTTGGGCACTTCGGAATTGTTTTTCCAGGATACCTTGCTGCACAAGGAGGTGGAGTTCAGGATCGGACAGCCGATCGATGAACGCCGATGGACGGAAGGCACATTAGGCTTATTGAATGCTCATAGTTATCACACCAAGTATTGCCAGAGGTTGTTGGGCCAGCAGAAGAGATCAAATCTGAATAGACTGGAAATGATTCTGAGGAAATTGAATCCGTAATTGTGCTTCGTGGGGAGCCCCTTAATGTCTGGCCGAACACCTGTCAAAACTGCGCACTCACACCTAAAACAAAGGCCTTGCGCACCGGATAATTCCCCACGTCGATCCCGAATGCCACGTCCGAAATCCCCCCTACTGCCGGATCGAGGCCGCTATACGAGGTGACGGTGAAAAGATTTGAAGCCATTACTACTAGCCGCAACTGCTCCGACCGCACGACGCGAGCCATGCGGTCGGGGAATGTGAAGCCGAGGCTGAGGTGTTGCAGGCGCGCATAGGAGCCGTTTTCGACGTAGTAAGAATTGGCCTGCGTATTGGTACTGAAATTGGCGGCGCTTTCAAATATCGGAACGCCGCCGCCGGTGCGCGTGGGAAGCCATGAGTCGCGGACGCGAGTGCTCACAGCGGCCCCGCTGAACGAGGGGTAAAAATCCGAAAACCAGCGCTGGTTGTTGAAAATCTGACTGCCGAGCGAGGTGTACAGGCTGGCATTAAGGTCGAGGCCCTTGTAACGCAGCACTACGGCCAGGCTTCCGGTGAATTTCGGAATGGGGCTGCCGAGGTAAGTCCGGTCGCTGTCGTTGATGCGTCCATCGGCATTCAGGTCCCTGAACCGGAACCGGCCTGGGGCGGCCCCGGATTGCGCCGGCGCAGAAGCTACTTCTTCCTTGCTTTGGAAAAGCCCCGTAACCTCGTAGCCATAAAACGAAGACAATGCATGCCCCGGCTCGTTGCGGATAACGGGCGTCCCCAGGCGCGTCCCACCCGCTGAAAAGTAAGGCACAAGCGGTGCAATGCGCGTGATTTTGTTGCTTAAAAAACTGCCCGATACCGAGATTTCGTACCCAAGCGCGCCGTTGACCGTCCCTTTTGTCGCCAGGGCAAGGTCCACGCCCTGGTTGCGCATCCGCGCTACATTCACGAACGGCGCGCTCGCCCGCGTACCAACCACGCCCGGAATGGGCAGCTGGTACAGCAAATCACGCGTTTCCTTGCGCCATACATCCACTACCGCTTCCAGTTTGTGATTAAAAAAAGATGCATCAAAACCCGCATTATAAGTGATGCTCGTCTCCCACCGCGCTTTGGGATTCCCGATCTGGCTCGCATAATACCCGGCTTCGATGCTGCCGTTCGTTGCCCCGAGGTCGTAGCCGTTGGCTGCATTGGAAAGATACAGGCTGTACTGATTGGTGGAGCTCAGATAATTAGAATTACCCATCCGCCCATAGCCCGCCCGGATTTTCAAATCCGTAATCCAATGCACGTTGCGCATAAAACCCTCATTGGCCAGCAGCCAGCCTGCCGAGAATGCCGGGAAAAAGCCAAAGCGGTTCTCCGCCCCGAATTGCGACGAGCCGTCCCTTCGCATTACCGATGTGAAAATATAGCGATCGTTATAGATGTATTTCAACTGCCCGAACAGTGAGTAAAACCGGTTGCCCATCGCCCTGCCGCTCCCAACCTGGCGCGTGGAGCCAGGAACCGTGGTCCCGAGCGTAATGTAGTTAGGGTCGGTGGAGAATGGGTTCACGCCCGACCCGCTCATGTTCCTGCCCGCGCCGGTGTTCAACGCCTCCATGCCCAGCAATGCGCCCAGCTGGTGGCGGCCGAGCTGTTTGTTGAACCGCAAGGTATTCGTGAAAGTCCAGGCGACACCATAGCCGGAGCCTTCCGTATAGGTGGTGTTGGCGATGTTCTCCGAGTTTTCGTAGGTCGCGCGGGTGAGTGAGCCGTTGTAATTGGCAAACAAGGTACCGCCTATACTGCTGCGGAAAACCAGAAACGGGGCAATGTCATATTCCGCAAATGCATTGCCGAAGCCATACACGGTGCGGTTGAAGTTGTTGGCAGCCGCCTGCCTGCTGGCAACCGGATTGCGTGGATTACTGAACCCCGGTGCCGCCGTGCCTGCGTACCCGCCAAATGCATTGTAAACCGGGATGATCGGTGCCATGCGGAATGCCGCCAGAATATCGTTTTCATCGGCCGATACACTAGGATTGTTGTTTAAGTTATTTCCTAAAAATCCCCCGCTGCTGCCCTGCTGGCCGGTGGTAGAGATGTAGGTCAATTGCAGGTTTTCGCCCAGGCGTAACTTTTTAGTAAGGCCGTAATCAGAGTTAATGCGAAAAGTGTAGCGGTCGAAATTGTTGTTGATCACCATTCCGTCCTGCTTCTGGTAGCTGATACCGAGATAATAGCGGTTTTGCCCGCCCCCGCCCGAGAGCCCGAGCGAGTGGCGCATCAGCGCCGCATTGCGGGTAATGGCCTTATACCAGTCGGTGCCGGCCGGGTTGGCCGGAATGACGAGGTAGTAAGGCCCTGCTGCGGGATCGGTGTTGTATCTGGCACGTTCAGCCGGCAAACCCACCGTCGAAGCCGACAGACCCGGCCGGTTTCCTACCAGCAGGTAATCCGGCAAAACCGGTGTTTCGCCGGAACCGTACTGCCCGTTGGCAATGCCATTGAAGCTCCCCGGGCCCGTCGTCCCTCCCGCCTGGAAAATATCATTACGCCTCGCCTGCCAGGTCCATTCGGCTTGCTCCTGCGGGCTTAGCACCGGCAGGCCCTTGCCGCGGACCGTCACACCAAACAGCCCGTCATAGCTCAGCCGGATGCCGTTGCTATCCTTGCGCCCTTGTTTGGTAGTGATCACAATCACCCCCGCCGCCGCCCGCGCACCATATACCGACGCCGAGGCGGCATCTTTCAGCACCGTGGTGGAAGCTATATCGGCCGGATTAAGGAAACTGATCGTTTGCGTTGGCACGCCGTCTACCACATACAAAGGATGATTGCCCCCGAATGAACCAAATCCGCGGATACGTACCTGGCTAGATGTGCCTGGCTGACCATTGGTAATGAGCGTCAGCCCGGCTACTCTGCCCTGCAATTGCTGCTCCACATTGGCCGATGGCACGGTCATCAGGTCTTGCGGCCTTACTGTCGATACCGCACCGGTAAACTCCCGCCGCTCCTCGCTAGCATAACCCGTCACCACCATTTCGCCAAGCAACTGCGTGTCCTCTGCCAGCTGCACAAGTACGGTTCCCGCATTTTTAAATGCAATTTCCTTCCGCTCGAAACCCACAGACGAAAACACCAGTTTGCCTTCCTCAGGCGGGACGTCGAGCAAAAAGTTGCCCTTACCGTCCGCTGCGGTGCCGGTAGCCGAATTTTTCAGGGCAACCGTGGTACCCGGCAGCGGCTCACCCAATGCATTCTCCACCCGGCCTGTAAGCTGCCATTTGAAGGTTCCATTGCCCTCACTGGCCGACCTTCCCTCGCCCACCCTCTCGTCGCCCGCATTGTCCTCATCATTTTCCAGATACAGAATGTAGATATTTCCACTACGCCGGAAGCGGATGCGGTGTGGTTCAAGCAGTTTTTGTAAAACCTTGTCCGGGTCTGCATTGGCCTCGAAACGGTCGAAAACGGCCATTTTGCCATCCAGCAAATCGGTGTCGTAATTGAATGTCACATGGTAAACTTCCGCGAAACGCCGCAGGATTGACGGCAGCGTTTGCTGCTGGGCGAAGGTTTCAAAGCCACACAACAATGCAAGCATCAGTACGACCCCAATCCGCATTCGCGACCAGCCCTTTCCTTGCATTGACGCCATCGTTTTCCAGTTGATTATTTTAATACATAACCACCCTGCACCGGCTGCACCTGTAAATGGTAAATGACGCCCAACTGGTTGTAGAAATTGGCAATGGAATCGGTGGTAACCGAACCGGTAAAGCGCTTTTTGAGGATTTCGGGGCTGGCAACGCGCGTGCTGATCCCGAAACCGTCTTGCAGCTGCTCGAATACCGTTTGCAGTGTTTCTCCATTATAAACCAGCTCATGCCGCAGCCAGGCGGTTTGCTGTTCGCCGTCTGTTTTGAATTTTTTCAATTGATTTGCCCTCGCGTCAAGCGTCGCCTGTTCTCCGGGAGCGAGGTCCAGCTGCGCGCCGGCAGTTTCCAGCCTTACCTTGCCTTCCGTGAGCACCACCGCCACGTGCTCGCGCCGGTTGCGGACATTGAAAACCGTCCCGAGCACATTCACCTGCACCCGACCGGCCTCTACCCTGAATCCTATCGCCCGGCCCAGCTTCTGTTCTTTTTTTACTTTGAAATATGCCTCCCCATTCAGGCTGACTTTCCGGGCAAGCAACCCTCTCGCGAAGGATAACTCCGTATTACCGTTCAGCGTAACTTCCGAGCCGTCGGGTAATGTAATCGTTTTAATCTCTCCGAATGCCGTGGCAAAGCCCACCGGCCTGGTATACTGCCAGAAACCGAAACCCGCCAAAACCAGCAAGGCCACACTCGCCGCTACTGCCAGCCATCTTCTGCCAGACGGCAATGGCATTACGGGCGTTTCACGGACTATCGTTTTTTGCCGGATGCGATCCCAGTTGGCCTGCAACTCTTCTGCTCCGAAAACGTCGGTCTGCGCCGCGAGCTCTTTCACGATCCGCACCGCCGCTTCCACTTCGGGGCGCTTGTGCGGGTGCAGTCTGAGCCATTGCAGCCAGAATGCATCGGAAGATTCGGAAGGATCGGTTACCCATTTGATAAAGGCATCATCCGCCACGAAATCCTGGCTCGAAAAATGCTCGTACGACTGCATATTTGAATGTATTAGTTTACCCTACCCGCTCACTTCCGGGCAATTAGGTTATTTTGGTAAAATTCCCGGATCAGCCATTCGGCACCGGCCTCCAAAACGGTTCTATAAATATAGAAAGATATTTTTTTCTGATTTATTTATCGGTATTTTTGAATCTGCTTAAATAAATAATTAATTGGACAAAACGCAGGAACCCGCTGCGTGCCACGCGTATGAAAACAGATCAGAACCTGCAAAATGCTCCCGACGGGAACCATGCAAGTTCTGACGAAACGATGGCCCTGGGGTGCTGGTCCAGGTTGCAACAAAAAGACGAAACCGCGCTCGAATGGCTGTATAAAACCTACGCGCGCATGCTTCATAACTACGGTTACCGCCTCGTCGCCGATAAGGAGCTCGTCAAAGACGCCGTGCAGGACCTTTTCGTCCAGATCTGGCACCAGGCCGACCGCCTTCCGGCCGTCACCTCCGTAAAAGCCTACATGATCGTTGCCCTGCGCCGGGAGCTGCTGCGCCGCATTACCCGCCAGCGCCAGTTTGTCACCCAGGAAACCGAACTTCCCGACGCTTCTTTCGAAGACCAGCTCATTGAAATACAAACAGGAGAAATGATCTCCGAAGGCTTGTCGGCATTTATTCAAAAACTGCCTACGCGCCAGCGGGAGATCATTTTCCTCAAATATTATAGCGGCCTATCCACTGAGGAGATCGCCGCTGCGATGGAACTTACATCGGGCTCGGTTTACAAGCTGATTTACAAGGCACTCGCCAGCCTCAAAGACCTCACTTCTGACTGGAAAGCACTCTGGACGATTGTACTGCTCGCATTGCATTTGCTATTGCTCAAATCGGATATTGGTGAGCTTTAAAATTTCGTCATTGGGCTTTTCGGGTTTAATGGCGAAAAAGTAAATGTCGTGCCGCCCGCTGATCGCCTTCTGCAAAGTACCCGTCACCTTTTGAAGCGTGTCCCACGAGCCCGTTGGCCCGAATGCCACGGTGCTGATCACGGGCCCGGCCTGCGAATCCATGCGCACCTGGATAGTACCCTGCTGGCCCGCCGACGCATATTCATACACAAATTGCCGGATGCCGGTCAGGTCGATGTTTTTTAGTAAAATAAAAGACTTGTGGCCGCCCTGCGAAAGATTATCGCGGAACCTCGCAAAACCTGTGTAGGCATCGGCAAAGGCCGGTTTCACATTCGCGCTCCGCAATTTCACGACGTCGATGCCCGTGAGCGGGCCTACCACATTTCCACCTTTATCCGCATAGGAAGCCACAATGGTATATTGGCCCTTCTGATCGCCAGCAGGATGTTCCGTGAGGCTGGCCTGGCCCTGGATCGGCAATGCCTTGCTGCCCTTTTTGCGGTCGGTGAGGGAGAAAATGTAGCGCACCATTTCCTGCGCGTCCTGGGTCGATAGCTGCGGGTGGGCGCTCATAATGTGCTCCTTGCCCCAGCTGCCTCCGCCGCCATTGATGATCTTCACGGCCAACGCCTCCGTGGAGCCGGGTTTTTCCTTGTACCGCCGGGCGATGGCCGTAAAAGTAGGTCCTACCGAAGGCTTATCGATGGTGTGACAAGCCCGGCAATCGCTGGACGCCATGAGTGTTTTGCCCAATGGAACAGACTCTTGCAGCAATGCGCCGGCATTTTCAGGAATGAGGTTTTGCTGGCTCTCGGGCTGTTGGTTATAGCGCATGGTCACCTTAATGCGCTTCGGATCGGCCTGCCCATCTTCGCGGTCTTTGACCTTCACGGCGTAATTGAACGGCTTACCATCCCAGAAGAACGACTTGTTGGACACGCCCGCGATGCTGACCTGCGGTTTGGTATTGCCCACCTGCACCGTGAGCGTGTCGGTGCTCACCAGCCCCGCCTTGTCGGTTACGCGCAAAACCGGATGGTAAATGCCTGGCTTTTTGTAAACATAACCGGCCACAGGCTTGCTGCTGCCGACGGTTTTGCCATCGAACAGCCATTGGTAGGTAATGTCGTCATCATCATCGAGGTCCTTGCTTCCCTTGCTGCTGAACGTGATGCGCAGCGGCGACTGGCCGCTCATTTGCCGGGCCATCGGGAAATTTCTTCGTTCGGACGTCAGAAACACGGTTTTGTCCACATATGCTTCCCGGGCGGAATCCACGATGTAGGCCTGCGCGACAGGCGGGCGGTTACCGGTGTTGTATTCGATCTTCACCAGGCGGGCATCGTCATTATCAGCCCCGTACACCGAGCCGTATTCGAGCATGTACATAGCCCCGTCCGGCCCGAATGCGAGGTCGATCGGGCGGCGGAAATCTCCATTGGCGGCCATGAACGGTTCGCTGCGGACGTAGTTTTCCTGATCGTCGAACCGTAGCGCCATTACCCAGTTACGCATCCAGTCGAACACAAATAGCGCCCCGTCGTAGTAATCCGGGAATTTGGAAGGACTGGTCACTTTATTGTCGAAGGTGTAAAATTCGCCAGCCATTGCGCTCCGTCCACCGACGCCGAGCTCAGGAAACGCTTCCGAAGCGGCATAGGGGTACCAGATCATGGCCGGTACCGCCGGGGGCAGTTCACGAAGCCCGGTATTGTTCGGAGAGTTGTTCACCGGTGCTGCCGGGTCAAATTTCGGGCCGGCAGTTTTGGTAGCGAAGTCCCATTTGGCATAAGCTGCATTGTTCCCCGAAAAATAGGGCCAACCATAGTTACCGGCCTCTTTGGCCTGGTTAAACTCGTCGTAACCGCGTGGCCCCTGCGCACCGTCATTACCCGCATCCGGCCCGATTTCACCCCAATACAGCACGGAAGTTTTCGGGTTCACGGCAATGCGGTAGGGATTGCGGCAGCCCATTACGTAAATCTCGGGCCGGGTACCAGCCATGTCTTTCGGGAACAGGTTTCCTTCGGGAATGGTGACCGTGCCGTCCGGTTCGGGGTGGATGCGCAGGATTTTTCCTTTCAAATCGTTGGTATTGGCCGAAGAACGCTGCGAATCCTGGCTATAAAATTCCTTGCCCGACCGCTCGTCCATGGGCGAGTAACCGCCCGACGGAAAGGGCGTCGAACTGTCGCCGGTGGAAAGGTACAGGTTACCCGCTTTGTCCCACGCCAGCGAGCCGCCGTGGTGCGATCCGCTGTTTTTCTGCACAGGCACTTTCAGCAGGATTTTCTCAGACGCGAGGTCAATGGCATAGTCGCCTGTCAATGTAAACCTCGCAAGCTGGAACGCCAGGTTTTCCTCGGTAAGCCCTTCCGGCGCGTAGTAAAGGTAAAGCCGCCGGTTTTGGGCAAAATGCGGATCTAATGCAATGCCTATCAGCCCCGTACCGCCCATGTTGGTGATGGAAAACTTATGAATAAGCCGCGACTTCCCCGTTTTAGGATCAAAAACAGACAGGTTACCGAATAATTCGGTGTAAAAAACCTTTCCATCCGGCGCGATGGCCAGCTCCATCGGCGAGTTCAGATCATTGGCGACAATGCTTTTGACAAACCGGTTCTGCTCGGGCGTCACTTTGGAATAGGCTTTGGCATAATCCAGATGCACATTCTCTCCGATCGCATACCGGATGCCGCCGAGCAAATGTTTCAGGAATGCAGGATCACTGTAACTCTCGTCGGTGTGCCCGTTGCCGGTATAAAACGCCCGACCGCCATCGAATGCATGGTACCAGGCAATCGGGTGGCGCGTGCCGTTGGTCCCGCCGTCGTAGGAATTTTCATCCAGCTCGGCCAGCACTTTAATGCCCGAATAAAACGAGCGGTAATTGTACCATTCGTCCGCGCGTTCCCATTGGTCGGGTAATGCGCTGGTGGCGGGATGCGTTTTGTCGAGCACGCGTACCGTCGCTTTCCGCACGTTGGGATTGTGCGGGTGGCTCGCGAAATGCGCCCCCATTAATTTACCATACCACGGCCAATCATACTCCGTATCCGCCGCCGCGTGAACGCCCACATAGCCGCCGCCGGCCTGGATGTAGCGTTCAAATGCTGCCTGCTGCCCGCCATTGAGTACATTCCCCGTAGTGTTAAGCCAAATAACGGCCGCGTAGTTTTTCAGGTTCTGATCCGTAAATGCGGTAGCATCGGTGGTGGTATCGACTGAGAAACCATGCTCCGAACCTAGTTTTTGAATGGCGCCAATGCCGTATGGAATCGAGCTGTGATGCCAGCCTTTTGTTTTGGTAAAAACCAGCACTTTCAATGGCGCTGCGGCCTGGCGCACCGTCATGGCCGAGTACAGCAGCCAAAGCGAAGCCAGCAAAACGACGCCTGTAACTTTTAATCTGAATGAGGTCATAAGCGTGGATTAAGGGTTAGGAAGGCCAATGGCATACCGGATACCGCCCAGCAAATGCTTCTGAAAAAGCGGGTCTTCATAGGCGGAGGCCAAATGCCCCAGCGCGGTGTAGAATGCCCTGCCGCCGTCGAACGAATGTTTCCAGGCCAGCGGATGGTAGTCGCCCTCGGTGCCGCCTTCGTAGGTTTTTTCGTCAGCCAGGAAAAGCACTTCCACATTGCCGGTGCGCTTGTTGAAATTATACCATTCGTCTTTCCACTCCCAGCGCTCGGGCAAATGCGCGGTCGAAGGGTCTTTGCGGTTGGTCACCTGCACTACGCCGGGGACTGGGTCGGGCGGGTGGTTGACGAACACGGCGCCCGTCAATTGCCCAAACCACGGCCATTCTTTTTCCGAAGCGGAGGCCGAATGAATGCCCACATAACCCCGCCCGCTGCGGATGTATCGCTCAAATGCTTCCTGCTGAGCTGCATTCAATACGTCGCCGGTTGTGGAAAGCCAGATTACGGCCGCATATTGCTTCAATGTCTGGTCGGTGAAATAGCCCGCGTCTTTGGTCGTGTCCACATCGAACCCATTGGCCTTGCCGAGCGCCGTGATGGCCCGGATACCGCTGGGGATCGATTCGTGGTAGTAGCGGAGTGTTTTGCTGAAAATCAGCACCCTGGGCCGCTTTTGGGCAAGGCACGCCCAGGAAAAGCCGAGGCTTAGGAATAGTAACAGGATGAGTTTCTTATTCATAATGACAGGTCATTCAATGACCGTAGTTTTAAAAATCTCTTTTGTAAAAAATGCGCTCTAAAAGCTGGCGTGCCGGGCCGTCGGGGTCGATTCGGACTTCACTTTTATTGTCGAAAACCATCATGGCGCCTTTGCTTTTGGAAAACTCCGGCCATTCGGGCAGACCTTTGTGCGACGGGTTGCCGGTTCGCGCGAAATGGATCCAGGCTTTGCTCATGCGGTCGGCGAGTTCGCGGGCTTGCGGGCCGCCGCCGGTCATCGTCTCGCAACGGTCGGTATTGGCGAATGCAAACGGGATTTCGCTGCAATGGAAAGCGCGCGGCCGCTGGTCGAGCACGGGCGTTTGCCAGGCGAAAAGGTAGAGGTAAACCGGCGCTGCCTGCTGCTGCGCCTTTCGTTCGGCTTGCAGGTAAGCAAGCGTGTTGTAGGGAGAAATGTAGGAGAGTATTTCAACCGGTTTGGCATGCTTGTGAACGCCCCGCATGACTTCATACACCTGCCGGCCTTTCGCGCCGAAACGCTCGGAGAGCTTTTTCTTTAAACCATCTTCATCCAGCGACTCCATTGCCGCATTGTTAATGCTGGCCGAAGCCTCGTTCCGGTTGGTACCGATCAGCATTGGAATGTGCGCGGAGTAATCCGGCACCACGGGATCGAACGGGTGCGCCGGGAGCACCTTACCGTCCACCACCGGCTGCCATCCTGCCCTGCCCACGCCCACCGGAAATTGCGTTTCCAGCTTTTGCTCGGCGGCGGTACTGGCCCGCACAATGTCGGAAAAAGGTATTTGATGAATGTCCCCGATATTGGACCGGCTGATTTTCAATTCATTCAATACCAAACCCGACAGCTCCGAAGCATAGGCCTGCGTGGCCACCTGCACCGTAGAGCTGCTTTGGGAGATCGCCTTATGAAAAAGCCCCTTTGCCGACGGCATCGCCATGAGCGTGGTAACCTTGGCCGCCCCACCCGACTGCCCGAAAATGGTAACATTGCCCGCATCGCCGCCGAAGCCTGCGATATTGTCGCGTACCCATTCGAGCGCGGCCACGAGGTCGAGCATGCCCGCATTGCCCGAGTAGGCGTAGGAATCGCCATAATCCGACAAATCCAGAAAGCCAAATGCATTGAGGCGGTGATTCACCGAAACCACCACCGCATCGCCCGACCGGCTCAGGTTTTCGCCGTCGTAGGACGGGTGTTCCTGAGCCGAACCGGAGAAAAATGCCCCGCCGTGCATCCAGAACAGCACCGGTCGCTTTTTGTTGTCATTAATACCCGGCGTCCAGATGTTCAGCCGCAGGCAGTCTTCGCCCTGGAAGCCGTCATTCCATTGGTATAAAAAAGCATATTCCTCCATGCCCCAGCCTTTGTTGGGCTTTTGCGGACACACGGGCCCGTAGGTGAGCGTATCGCGTACGCCCGACCATGCTTCCGGCTTGGATGACGGCATAAACCTGCCCTTTCCGGCTGTGGAAGCGCCGTAGGGAATGCCTTTGAAATTGAAAATGTCACGATGCACGTAGCCACGCACTTTGCCGTTAGCTGTGTCGGCTACGGCCAGGCCACGGGAGGCTTTCACTGTCTCGCCTTCCGGCGCCACGGGGGCCGCTACCACGGAGGCCGACGAAGCGTCGGCCGCGTGGCTCAGGCCCAGCGCAGGAATGCCTAAAGTGAGGTTTTGCAGGAAATCCCTTCTGCTGTTTTTCATGCTGAGGTAGCCGGTCAATAGTTAGGATTCTGCGTGAGCACGTCGGGTCCCTGGTAGTCGATCTGCGTTTGCGGGATCGGGGCATATTCGTCGCGACCGGACGTGAACTTGCCGCCGGCGTATGCTACGGGCAATTTGGTCTTTTCGTAATTCAGGAAATCGTTCAGGACTTTCTCCGCATCGCCCCAGCGCACAAGGTCGAAAAAGCGGTGGCCTTCGCCGGAGAGTTCCAGCTTACGCTCGAAACGGACGGCCTGGCGGGCAATGGCCTTATCGCCCCATACCGCTGCATAAGGTGCAATAGTGTAGTTCGCGGCATTTTTGCCGTCGGCCGTTTTCACCCAGGATTCCCGGTTGGCAGCCCGTTCACGCACCATATTCACGTAGGTCTGCGCCTTTTGCAAGCTGCCCACCTCTATTTCCGCTTCCGCAGCCATCAGCAGCACATCAGCGAAGCGGATAATGTTGTAGTTGATCGCCGAATAGGTATCGGTGCTAGCCGTCGCATCCGACAGGTTCTTTACCTGTGATTTGTAGTGAATGAACTTCTTGGGCGAATACGGCCCTCCAAAGCTCTGGTCGCGGATCCAGGAGTAGCCCGGATGCACGCCCCAATCGAGGAACGGGATGCCGCGACGGCCTACCGACCAGTCGAGGCGCGGGTCCACCGGCCCGGCGTCGGGCGCAAAAGCTTGGTCCGAAACCATTCCCTGGTCGGTTTTCAGTTGGTTGGCAGTGGCATTATATGAACCGTCGAGCAATGGCAGGCCCTGCGCATTCACGCGGAACGAATTGGCCAGCTCGAAGCTCGGCTGGAAATAGCCGCAGCATCCGCCGGGCGCGCTGGAACCGTAGGGGTAATTCAGCCCCAGATCGGTGTTTGCATTGTCGGTACTGCCCGTGTTGGCCGCTGCCTGGATCGCGAATACCGATTCGGAGTTCGTTTCTTTGGCTGCATTGAAAATGTCGGTATAGTTGGCTACCAATGCGTATTTCAACCCGCCGCTGGTGACGCCGTTGGCGATTACCTCGTCGAACAGTGTTTTGGCTTCCTGGTATTTTTTCTGGTACAAATAAATTTTAGCCAGATAAGCCGCCGCCGCCCATTTGTTGGCCCGGCCTACGAGCGATTGCGTGGCGGGGAGGTTTTTGTAGGCATAATCCAGGTCTGCCTCGATTTTCGGCCAGATGTCCGCATTGTTAGGTACTTTTTCAATCCCGTTTCCATAGGTCATCGTCTCATCCACGAACGGCACTTTGTCGAACATCCGTTTGAGATCGAAATAATAATGGGCACGCAGAAACCGCGCTTCGGCCGAAATGCGCTGCTTGTCGGCGTCGGAAACGTCCGCACCTGCCTCGGGAAGGATACGCAGGACAGCATTGGTGCGGCTGACGCCTTCGTACATCGCATTCCATTTCTGGCCGATATCGAAAAGGCTTGGATAGAGCTGGTAGGTCATCCAGGGAATAAGGTCGCCATAGTCGCCCGAGTTAGAGCCCTTGTTGGCATCCCCCCCGGAAATGCTGCCGCGCAGCCAATTGAAAGTACTCGTTACCCGTCTGAAACCGCGGCCGTTCGTTTCGGCGTATGCCGCTACCAGCAAGCCTTCGATGCCGGCTTTCGAATTCAGTTGCGCTTCTGAAAGCTGGCCCGTTGCGGGCACTTCCAGGAATTTGTCCGAGCATGCGCTGTTGCAGAAAGTGAGCAGCAGCATGATGACCCAGGATTTATGAATGTGTTTTTTGATCATGGTTAAATGCTTTGATCTGATAATTTACAGCGTGAAACTCAAACCCAGGTTATAGCCGCGGGTCACCGGATAATTGCCCACGTCGATCCCGAATGCAGAATCCGACGAGCCGCCCACCGCCGGGTCGAGGCCCGAATATTTGGTAATGGTGAAAAGGTTGGTGGCCGACACCGATACCCGCAGCCTGCTTACGCCAATGCGCTTGATAGCCGCCGCCGGGAATGTATAGCCCAGGTTGAGGTACTGCATCCGGGCGTAAGAACCGTTCTCTACATAATAGGAATTGGCCTGGGTGTTGGTACTGAAATTCCCCGCGCTTTCGAAAATGGGCACGGTGGTATCGGTACGGTCGGGTAGCCAGGAGTCTTTCACCCGCGTGCTGAGGGCACCGCCAGTGAACGAAGGGTAGAAATCTGTGAACCAGCGTTGGTTATTGAAAATTTTGTTCCCCAATGAGGTGTACACATTTGTATTGATATCAAAGCCATTATAAGTCAGCCCAAGGGAAATACTACCGGTGAATTTCGGCACCGGGCTACCCAGGTAAGCGCGGTCGGCGTCGTTGATTTTGCCGTCGTTGTTGAGGTCGGCGAACCGGAACCTTCCCGGCGCGGCACCTGCCTGCGTGGGCGCACCGGCGACTTCCTCCTTGCTATTGAACAGCCCAGCCACCTGGTAGCCGAAAAACTCCGACAGCGTATGCCCCACTTCATTGCGCACCACCGGCGTACCAAGGCGCGTCCCGCCACCCGTGAAATATGGAACCAATGGCGCAATGGCGGTGATTCTGTTACTCAGAAAACTCCCGATGGCCGTCACTTCATAGTTGAGGTCGCCGGTAACCTTGCCCCGGTTGGTGAGCAACAAATCTATCCCTTGGTTACGCATGCTTGCCACGTTCACGAAAGGTGCATTGGCGCGCACGCCCACCACGCCCGGCAATGCGAGCTGGTAGAGCAGGTCACGCGTGTCCTTCCGCCAAAAATCCACAACAATTTCCAGCTTGTTATTGAACAGCGCGCCGTCGATACCGATATTGGAAGTGACGCTCGTTTCCCATTTCGCATCCTGGTTACCGATCTGGCTCGTAAAGTAGCCAGGCAGAATGGTGTTGTTGGTACCGCCCAGATCGTAGCCGTTTGCGGCATTGGAAGCATACAGGCTATACTGGTTCGTCGAGCTCAGGTAGTTGGAATTACCCATTTGCCCATAGCCGCCGCGGATTTTCAGGTCGGAGATCCAATTGATATCCTTCATGAAATTTTCCGCAGAAATCCGCCATGCACCCGAGAATGCGGGGAACACGCCAAACCGGTTACCGGGCGAAAATTGCGACGAGCCATCGCGCCGCACCACCGCTGTCAGAATGTAACGGTCGTTATAAACGTATTTGGCCTGCCCGAAGAGCGAATAGAAATTATTTCCTTTGGAATAACCACTGTTTACCTGCCGTGTGGTACCAGGTGTGGTGGTGCTCAGCGTAATGTAATCCGGGTCGGTCGAGAAGGGATTCAGGCCGGAGCCGTTCATATTGCGGCCCGCGCCGGTATTCAGCGACTCGATGCCGCCGAGCACATTGATTTCGTGCTTGCCGAAGGTCTTTTTGAATGTAGCCGTATTGGTGAATGTCCAGGCCAGCCCGTACCCGGAAGATTCATTATAGGTAAAGTTGGCGATGTTCTCGGAGTTCTCGTACGTGGCGCGCGAGGAGCTGGTGTTGTAATTCCCAAAATAGGTACCGCCAATGCTGCTGCGCAATGTCAGAGAAGGGATCACATCGTATTCAATATATGCATTGCCAAATCCGTACAACGTGCGGTTGCGGTTGTTGGCGGCCGCTTGTCTGCTGGCGAGCGGGTTTCGCGGGTTACCAAAGCCCGGTGCCGCCGTGCCGCCATACCCGCCGAATGCATCGTACACCGG